>JACPVJ010000035.1 GCA_016191785.1 Myxococcales bacterium
GCCCGCTCCCCAGGAGCAGGCTCCGCTCCCGAGCGCCCCGAGCCCACGGCGCGCCACCTCCTCGGCCTCCCGCCCCCCCCAGAGCGCGGCGCGCGATCGCGCGCCGCGCTTCACCGATCAAGAGTGGGAAGGGCCGGCCGCGCCTTGCCACCGGCTGCCTCGCTTGGCACACTTTACACATGAAACGCACAAATCTTGTGCTCGACGAGAAACTGCTCGAGATGGCGACTCGGCTCTCGGGTGAGAAGACGTATTCCCGCGCCGTTCAGCGCGCACTGGAGGAGTTCGTGCGCCGCATCCAGGCGCGTCAGATCCTCGAGCTTGCCGGCAGCGGTCTTTGGCAGGGCTCCGTGGAAGAGATGCGTCGGGATCCGCCCGCCCCGCGCGGGAAACGCGGCCGACCTGGACGAAGTCGTCACCTGCCTCCCGGTCGTCCAGGAGGTGCTCCAAGGATTCCGTGACGAGGGAGCGTATCGAAAGGCGCACAGCGCCATGTTCGCGTTCCCGGTGATCGAGTCGCCGCTCGGACAGCCGGTATTCGAGGACGCGGTACACCTCTACCGCAGTGCGCGCCGAGCGGGGCTCACCGTGCGCTCGTCCGTAGACTGCCTGATCGCAGCGTGCGCGCTCCGCCACGACGTCGAGGTGGTGCACCGCGATCGCGACTTCGCCGCGTTAGCCAAGATCTCCGGCCTACGCCAGCGTCAACTCTGACCGCCGCGACCCGCTAGCCAGGCCGGGCCCGAACACGCACAGCACCGAGCCCGCCGACTTGCTGGGCGGGTTGACGCTGCTGGCTGCGACGGGCTGCAGTCGTGGCGCGCGAGCATCGAGGTGGGTGCGCGCGCGTCGAACGACCCAATCGTGCGCGGCCTGGGCAAGCTCTGCAATCGCGAGCCGCTCTGGATCTACCTCGAGGTGGGGCCCACTTCCCTGGAGGTGAAGCGGTGGAGCGAGGCCGCGAAGGCGGAGGTCACGCAGCGTGCGAGCTATCGCATCGTGGACGAAGGTCACGTCGAGCTCACGACGGACCAGGGTCCGCTCCGGGTCGGCGTGGCCACCGGCTGCGCCGACGAGGGTTACTGCCTCGACGTCCGCTTCACGCCGGACCTGCCGGACGGTGCCGCGCCGCCGCCGCCAATGGAGGCGCTGGGCTTCCTGTTCGGGTGTGACGACGGCAAGGGAACCCTGAGCTGCCGAGACCGGCAGCCGCGCGCGTTCTACCGCTACCCCAAACCCGACGCCTCCTGAGCGGCGCGGAGCGAGGCAACTCGAGCGAGCGGGTCAGTCCGGGGCGAACTCGTCGCGCGCGTACGACTCGAGGTACCCACACGACGAGCAACGGAAGGTCCCGATCGGGATCAGCTCTTCGTCGGGCAGCGCGGTGCCGAGCCAGAACGACTTCTGTGGTGCCCCGGGGGCCCAATGGCTGACCAGCCGCTTGCCGTAGGTGTTGTCGAGCACGAAGCCCCGCTCCATCGGGCCTTCGCACTTCGGACACTGCTCAGGTGAAGTCGTCATTCGATTACTCTCCCGCGTGGGCGCGCCCGGCGCACGTGATGTGTGCCAGCGCCTGGCTCGCGCGTCGCCTCCCGGTCAAGAAGGCGGTGGGGGCATGGCTGCGGCGCGACACCGGGCCGCGCGCGATCCGATCGGATCGCCAGCGGCTCGCCGGATAGCCCGCGACTCGCTCGAAGGGCCGGGTTCCGGCGACGTTCTCCCGTCGCCCGGCTGGGCACGTTGATTGCTCCCGTCCATCGAGGAGGCCGACATGGGTGAGCGTGTTTCTCGGTGGACGATGCTCGGCGGATCGGTGGCGCTGAGCGTCGTGGTCGCGTGCGGCCCCGATCCGAGCGACGGCGACGTCGCGAGCAACGCCGGGGCCTCCGGTGCCCCGGGGTCCGGCGGCTCCCACGCCACCGGGAGTGGTGGAGCAGGCGCTTCTTCCGGGGGCTTGTCCCTCGGCGGAGCCTCCAGCGGTGGCAGCGCCGGCGCTGGCGCCGAGCTCTGCGACGACGGCCTCGACAACGACGGCAACGGGCTGGTCGACGAGGACTGCACGTGCTCTCCGGGCGCCACGCAGCAGTGTTACGACGGACCCGCGGCGGAAGCCGGCAAGGGAGCGTGCGCGTTCGGCGTGCAAGAGTGCGTCGCTCCAGGCAATGGCGAGATCGTTCAGCCCAGGTGGGGCGCGTGCACGGGGTCGGGCGCCCCGACGCCCGAGACCTGCAACGGGAAGGACGACGACTGCGACGGGGTCGTCGATGACGGTTGCGACTGCGTGACCGGAGCGCAGAAGGCCTGCTCCACGAAATGCGGCAGCGGCGCCCAGAAGTGCGTCGCGGGGAAGTGGGGAGAGTGCGACGCGCAGCAGCCATCGGCCACGGGAAGCTGCACCCAGAAGGTCAACATCGATGTCGACGGCGATTGTGTCTGTGCTCCGCCCTGCCCGGCGTCGGCGCCGTATCTCGTCGGATGCAAGATCGACTTCCAGGGTGGCAACCCGAACGGGTGCGTGGCGCCGGCCAAGGGTGGTCAGCTCTACTTTCAGGAAGGGGTCAAGTGCGATGCCGGCCACCTGAAGGGCTACATCATGTGCTCGGACGTGCCGGGTCCGCCCCTCGGTCCGGGGAACTGTCCGATCAACAAGTCCGATCCCCACTGGGGATCGAAGCCAAGCCAGTGCCCCGACATCACGTCGGGCAAACCCGCCAGCTGTTACTTCTGAGCGCTGCTCGGAGATCCGGAGATCGTCATATGTCCCAACCCGCACTGCTGCACATTGCGATCTGCGCCACACTACTGGCCGGGTGCGCTGCTTCGACGGAGGCCGACCCCGAGGAGGGCCGCCCGGGGGATGGCTCGACCGGAGGGGCCGGCGCGGGCAGCACGGGCAGCGGCGGCGACCTCTCAGGGGGAGGCTCCGGCGCAGGCTGGGCGGCGGGTGGAAGCGCAGGCGCCGCCGGTGCCACGACCACCGGTGGCGCTCCGGGAGTCGGGGGGATGGCGAGCACCGGCGGCGCAACCGGGAGCGGCGGCGCAGGCGGCTTCAGCACGGACACCTGCGGCAACGGTCTCGACGACGATGGGGACGGCGACGTCGACGAAGGTTGCAGCTGCACAGCGGGCGCGACGCAGCCCTGCTATGGCGGTAACCCCAAGCAAGCGGGGGTCGGGATCTGCAAGAAGGGAACCCAGACGTGTGGGGCGGCGGGCGAGTTCCCGAAGTGGTCGGAGTGCACCGGCGATGCAGGTCCGGCTCCGGAGATCTGCAACGGCAAGGATGACGACTGCGACGGACAGATCGACGAGAACGCTTGCCAGTGCGTCGGCGTCGGCGCGAGCCCCTGGCAGAAGTGGCTAGATACGTCCGTCCACTGCTTCGGAGGGGATCTGAACGAGAACCCGACCGAGTTCAACTTCGTGAGCATCCCGGACCCGGCGTCATCGAAATGGAAACCGCACGGCGCGCTCAGCATCGACTTCACCGACCCTTCCACGATTCCGAGCGGCGACTACTGCGGCTGCAAACACTGCGGCGGAGTCTTCACCTACTTCCAGACTTTCTTCGAGGTCCCGCAAGGCAAGGTCGTAAAATCCCTGATCGTCAGCTTGGCGGGCAGCGACGATGGCGTGAAGGTGTGGCTGAACGGCAAGAGTGATGCGGCGTCGGTGGTCTTCGACGGCGCCAAGAGCATGAACCTCACGTCCAAGGTCGTGACCGGAAAGAACCGCCTGGTGCTGGTTCACATCGACGACAACCCGACGTCGCGCAAGCTCACCGGCGTGAAGGTGCTGCTGAACGGCCTGGCGCTCGGGCAATGTCCCTGAGCGCGGGTGGCGCAGCCAAGTTGCGAGCCCGACCCCTGCCCCGTTAGGCTCTGCCCGACGTGCGCTCGGGTGACCTTCTCGCGGATCGATACCGACTCGGACAGCAGCTGGGTCGCGGCTCGTTCGGCGAGGTCTGGACGGCCGAGAGCACGGACGGACGGCGCCTGGTGGTGAAGGTATTGCGGCCTGGCGCCGCAGCGCGAGCCGACGTGGTGACCCGCTTCGCGCGCGAGGCGCGCGCAGCTGCCATGATGACCAGCGACCGCGTGTGTCGGCTGACGGAAGCCCGAACGGCTCCACCCGGCCCCTATTTCATCGTGTGGGAGCATCAAGGGGGCGAAACGCTGGAGGAGCTCCTGGCGCGGGACGACCTGATGAGCTTCGACCATGTCGCGCCCATTCTGGACGATCTGCTCGATGCGCTGATCGCCACCCACGCCGCCGGGATCGTCCATCGCGACGTGAAGCCCCAGAACATCTTGGTGGCAGTGGAGCCCGACGGCCGCGTTCGTGCGCGCTTGATCGACTTCGGCCTGGCGAAGCTCGACGACGATGGGGACGAGCTCTTGACGACCGACGGCCAGACGCTCGGCTCCGTCGCTTTCTGCGCGCCCGAGCAGATCGAGCACTCGCGAGAGGCCGACGCGCGAGCCGATCTGTATGCCCTCGGCACCGTTGCGTTCTACGCGCTCACGGGGCGCCTGCCGTTCGCCGCTTCGACCCCTTCGGCGCTGATGGCGCTCAAGGTGAACCAGCACCCGCCGACGCTCTCCAGCGTGACCGGAGAGCAATGGCCTGCCGCCATCGAGCGCTGGGTCGCCACGCTCTTGGCCAGGCAACCGAGCGACCGTCCGGCGTCGGCCCAGGCCGCCCGGCACGAGCTCTCCCAGCTCCGGCTCGGCGCGGGGGAGCGACCGCGGAAGCGCGGGGGCAAACGCGCGCCGGCGGCCGTGACGCGCACCGAGACCCGAGTGAAGCAGCCGAAACGCCGCTGAACCGCCGGCGAGGTCCCCAGACGAAGGATGATATCGTCGGTCGTTTCCCACGTCAGGGTTCGCTCAGATGACCGACAGGACGATCGCGGTTCGTGGCAGGGCGCAGTTCCGCGGCGGAACCCTGAGCATCGTGCGCGGCAAGGGCCGCGGGGCCAGCATCGAGGTCGGGCGCGAGCCGGTGTGCGTCGGGCGCGATCCATCGTGCAACCTCGTCGTCCCGGACTCCACCGTCAGCTCGATCCACGCCGAGCTGCGCGCGACGCCCGAGGGCGTGCTGGTTCGAGACCTCGGCAGCAAGAACGGCACGCTGATGGGGGCCGCGCGCATCCGAGAGGCGCTCCTGGTCGCGCGGTGTCGACTCGGGGTCGGCGACACGCTGCTGGAGCTCGTACCGACCGAGCCGGAACGGGTGGCCGTGCCGCGTGACTCGCGGTGTGGCGCACTGCTCGGAACCGGAGCCCGCATGCGCCTGCTCTTCGACCACCTGAAGAAGGGCGCGCGCACCGACCTGACCGTGCTCCTGCTCGGAGAGACCGGGACGGGCAAGGAGCTGGCGGCCGCCGCGCTCCACGAGCTCAGCCCGCGCCGCGATCGGCCTTTCGTCGTGGTCGACTGCGCGTCGATTCCGGCAACACTGGCCGAAGCCACGCTATTTGGCCACGAGAAGGGTGCGTTCACCGGCGCCGACTCGCGCCGCATCTCACCCTTCGTGGAAGCCGACGGCGGCACCATCTTCCTCGACGAGCTGGGCGAGCTGCCGCTCGACGTTCAACCGAAGCTCTTGCGTGCGCTGGCCGAACGCCGGGTGCGCGCGGTCGGCGGCAGCAGCTACCGCGAGGTCGACGTCCGCGTCGTGGCGGCGACTCGTCGGGACTTGCTGCGTGCCGTGAACGAGGGCGGGTTCCGCAGCGACCTGTACTTCCGGGTGGCACAGCTCAGGGTGGAGCTGCCCCCGCTGCGTGACCGCCGCGAGGACGTGCCGGCGCTGGTCAGGCACATGCTCGAACAGCTGGGAGACCCTGACGCCTACGAACGAATCCCCACCGAGATGATGGAGCGCCTGGTCAATCACGATTGGCCGGGGAACGTGCGGGAGCTCAAGAACGCCGTGACCGTCGCGCACGCCCTCTCCGACGCCGATGGGGTGCTCGACGTGGCGGCACACGTGAAAGAGGCAGCCGACCCCGGCACCGTCGGGGCCGTCTCACTGACGCAGCTGCCGTACCACGAAGCCAAGCGCCAGGCGCTCACTCACTTCGAGCGCGACTACTTTGCGGCCCTCAAGCGCGTCTCGCCGGACAACGTGACCGAGATGGCGCGGCGCGCCGGGCTCGAGCGCGCGCACGTGCGTAAGTACCTGCTGCGACACGGCCTCTCGGACCCGCGCCGCCCGAGCAAGTAGCCCCGCCGCGTCGGGCCGGGGCGAACGCCTCAGCGCTCGTAGGGGTTTCCCTTCAAGATCGGCGGAGGCCTCGAGCCCCCGGTCGAGAGCGGAGGCGGGCCCCGCGCAGGCACCCAAGCCGCAGTGCCTGTCGGCTCGGGCGCGAGGGTCGACGCCGACGTGCGCAGAGCAAGATCGCTGTCGGGCACGATGCTCTCCGAGATCTCGCTTCCGTCGGCGAACACCACGCGCAACGCCAGGCGCTCGGCCGAGCGGGGAAGCTTCAGGCTCACTCCGTCGGCGGATGCCACCACGTCCTGGATTCCGGGCGCTGCGACCGTGCGGATCGGCGTTCCGCTCGTCACCCGCACCGACACGAGATCGGTCCGGGCTGCGCTGTTCGAGGTCGTCGCCGTCGAGATGGGGATCGGTGTCGCCTCTCCACCTCGACGCAGGGAGAGCCAAACGATCGCCATGACGCCGACGAACAGCCCCGCGGCGATGCCGAGCAAGGACGGACCGAGCCGACGTCGACGGGCTGGCAGCGGCGCAGCAGACGGACGAGGGTCCGTCACCGAAGCGCCGGCCGCCTGGACCGCCCGGGCCAGCGGCGCCGGACCCGGCGAGGAGGCGCGCTCCGGAGTCCCGCCGAGCACTTCACGGATGCGCCGCCGCCGCTGGGCGATCTCCGCGCCCGCGAGCTCTTCGACGACTCGCGCGACGTCGGATGCCGTCGCGACCTCGCCGTGGGCCTGCGCCCACTGTTCGAGGTGCACTGCCATCTCTTCGGCGGTTCGCGTGCGCGCCTCTGGGTTGGTGCTCAGGCTTTCTTGCAAGATCCCGGCGAGCTCGGCGGGAAGCTCCGGAGCCACGGAGGCCACCGTGGGGATATCCCCGGTGCTCAGGCGATACACGGTCTGCAGCTGGTTCCCTTCGACCAGGAGCTTGCCCGTGAGCGCCTCGAGCGCGACGACCCCCATCGCGAAGACGTCGACTCGGCGATCGAGGGCCGCCCCCCGCGCCTGCTCCGGCGCCATGTAGCGGTACTTCCCCTTGATGCGCCCATCTTCGGTCTGGACGCTCCGGCCCAGCGCTCGCGCAATGCCGAAATCGGTGACGCGGGTCAGCCCATCGGCGCCGACCAGGATGTTCTGTGGTGTCGCGTCGCGGTGGACGATTCCGAGCGGCTGGCCGCCGAGGTCGGTCTGTTCGTGGGCAGCGTGCAAGCCGCGCAGGGCATCGACCACGATGCGCAAGACCACGGCGCGAGGCACGAGCCGCTGGCCTCGCGCGGCCGCCGCCAGCAACGAGGACAGCGCAGTCCCGTCCACGTACTCCATCACCAGGAGGTTCTCGCCGTCGACCTCCAACACGTCCAACACGCTCACCACGTTCCCGTGGTTGATCAGCGAAGCGATGCGCGCCTCGTCCATTAGCCCGGCGTGCTTTTCCGCATCGCGGATCAGAGACGAGCGCAGGCGCTTGATCGCCACGATACGGTCGGCGCCGCACCCGACTCGGCGGCGGCCAACCGACACGGTCGCCATGCCACCCGCGGCGATCTCGAGGAGGCTCTCGTAGGGCCCTGAGCCGGGTGGCGATCCGCCTGGCGTGGGCATCTAGAACCGACTCGAGAGCTCGAGGCTGGCGCAGCCGGGCTCGAGCCGAAGACGCGCCGCGTGGCCGCTGCTCCCGCCCCAACGCGTGAAGAAGACCCCCACCGCCGCGGTCGCCGCTGCTCCAACCACGGTGGCACCCAAGAGGATGTTGGTGCGGGTCTCCTTCGAGCGCCCCGCGTCGTACTCTTCCTGGGTGGGAGCTGGATCGGCTTTGTAGTCGTCGCGTGCGCTGCGGGTGTCGAGCCCACTCCAGGCGGTGGCCACGCCGAGCACAGCGGTCACGCCCACCCCGACGTAGAACCAGGTCGGCGCCAGCTTGCCCGCTGCGTGTTCGGGAGCGAGCGCCGCGTCCGTGGGCCTGGGGTCCGCCGGAGCGTTCGGTGCCGCCTCGGGCTCGAGCAACACGGTGACCGCCGCGCCCGCCGCGACGGAAACCTTGCGGCGCAGCACGCTGCCGTCGGCCAGATCGGCTGCCACTTCGTGATCGCCGACGTCCACGTACGTGGCTTCGAGCTTCGGGTCGACTGCTTGACCATCGATCGTCACGTGAGTCGCCCCCCTGCCGCGCATGCGAATCCGGCCGAGCTTCTGGCCAAGGTCGGCCAGACGACGGTCGAGCTCGGCCGCGCTCTCGTTCCCTCCGGTCCCGCGGTAGCGCGCGTAGAGGTTCGCCGCCCGCGGCGCGTTGCCGGCCATCGCGTTGGCCTCGGCGGCGTTCCACAGCGTTGCCGCGTGCGGGGCGATCGCCAGTGCGCGCTCGAACGCCTTGGCCGCGTCGGCGTAGCGCGCGGCCTTGAAAAGCTGCTCGCCCTTGCGAAATTCCGTCGCAGCCATGCGTCTCGCGTCGGTGCTCGCCGCCGCGCCACTCGTAGCGACGGGCTCGTCGGCCCGCGCGGGTCGCTCCCAGCCGATCGCACCCGACGCTCCGAGGGCGAGCAGGGCGACGAGCCAACGTGGGCGGATGCTCGGGCGACGGACGAGCATTGGACCCCAGATTATGTCGGGCGATGTACGGTCGAG
This sequence comes from Myxococcales bacterium, assembly GCA_016191785.1. Classification (GTDB taxonomy): domain Bacteria; phylum Myxococcota_A; class Polyangia; order Polyangiales; family Polyangiaceae; genus JADJKB01. The sequence goes on from JACPVJ010000035.1 coordinate 8,847, forward strand.
GCAAGCGACGCCGGGGTGGCAAGACGGCGCGCGGCGCGCGGTGCTACTCTGCTCGGGTGCGTGTGCTGGACTTCGGCCTGCTGCTCGTCGGTGCGCTGACGGCTGCCTGCGCTGACTTCAGCGAGCTCAGTCCGCCGGGAGCCGAGGACGCGGGCGACTCGGCCGTGGGAGGAACCAGCCAGATCGCCGGCGCCAGCGGCTGGGTCGGGAGCGGCTCGGCCGGTGCGGGCGGCGCGGGGGGTGCCTCGACGGGAGGGACGGCGAGCGGAGGCACGCCGGGAGGCGGGGGCACACCGGGAGGCGGAGGCGCCCCGGGAGGTAGTGGTGGAGCGAGCAGCGGGGGCACGCCGGGAAGCGGCGGAGCTCCGCCCCAGTGCCAGTCGAGCGCGGACTGCCCGCCCCCGAATTCGTGCGTCAAGCGCACGTGCACCGGCGGCCAGTGTCTCTCGAGCTTCGTCACCAAGGGCGCGTCGTGCAGCGACAACAACAAGTGCAACGGGGTCGAGAGCTGCGATGGTGCCGGGCTCTGCGCGCCGGGGACACCACCCGCCGTCGACGACGGCAACGCCTGCACCGTCGACTCCTGCGACCCGGCCACGGGCGTCAAGCACGTGCCCGTGGTGATCGACGACAACAACGCCTGCACCGCCGACAGCTGCAATCCGACCACTGGAGCCGTCACCCACACCACGCTAAGCACGCAGCTCGTGTGCAGCCAGGTCTGCCCGAGCGGGCTTTACGCCTTCGCCAAGGGCTGCAATCCGGCTTGCGGCGCTTGCAGCGGCAGCCAGTGGAACACCACCACGTGCATCCCGGCGTGCGACGCGCAGGTGTACGTCTGCGGCACCACGTGCCCGCCGGGTTACACCAAGCAGAACACGCTCTGCAGCCAGAACTGCGGCTCCTTCCCGTGCACCTCGGACAACATGGTGCGCTGCACGAAGTAGCGGCTCAGACGCACTGGCCGTACTTGCACACCTTGATGCCGGGGCAGTGGGCATCACTCTTGCAGCCTGGCACGCAGGTCTTTTCGACGCAGATCAACCCAGACCCGTTGTTACCCGGATTGCACTCTCCATCGCTGGAGCAGGAAGGCCCGCCGCTCGAGCTACCGCCGGAGCCACCCGCGCTTCCGCCGGAGCCACCACATACCGCCTGGTAGTTCGAACAGCAGTCGCCGTAGCCCGTGCACGCCGCGTCGCAGTAGCAGGCGTTGCCCGAGGCGCTGGCCGCGGGGCTGCTCGTCCCACACAGGCTGGGTGTACAACCTTTGGAAGGCGTGCCGGGGCTCCCGCCACCCGCACCGCCGGCGCCACCCGCACCGCCGGAGCCACCTGCTCCGCCGGCGCCACCCGCACCGCCGGCGCCACCCCCACCCGTTTGGCCCGGCAAGCCGGGCTCGCCCGAGCAAGGTCCAAGGGGAGTCTTTGCGCTGACCTTCTCCACCAGCACCTTTCGCTTGTCGGACCAGCCGAGCTCGGACTCCCCGAACAGGTGCTCTGCGATCAGCGGTGATACATCCATGATCGCCGCGCCGACCGCGTTCTCGACGCACACGTCGGGCCCGTAGTCGTCGGTCTGCGCGACGACGCACTTGCCCTTGGCCTGGATGCGGACGCGCGCGCCACAGCCGTATCGCTGCCGAGATGCCGCGTAGTACCAGCTGCCCGATTTCGAGCTGCCGCCGCACGAGAGGGGCTGCGACTCGCCCGGCCCGCCAAACGTCGTGAGCACGTACACCCCCGACGGTGGAATGCTCGACGAGGCCTTTCCGTTGCAGCCCTTCAAGTTGTCCGCGACGGGACCGGCGAGCTCGGGCTCGGGCGCAGGGTCGACGGCCGCCGAGGAGCACGCGGCGCTGGTCAGCACCAACGTCAACAGAGACAGCAGCGACCGGGCACGCAGCGAGGACGTGAGCACAATCCGGGGATTCGATCGTCGCAGAGTCATGGCACCTCGAAGGGCAAGACTCAGCAGGATGTGTGCCACGGTGGGTGGAAGCGGCGACGGCTCGAAGTCGCTGCCCCGTGATCTCGAGATCGGATCGTCGACGATCCGATCGAGGCGCCGACGATCCGGTGCGCACGTCGCAAACCGCCGCAGAGACCGCGCCCAGGGCGGGCACGGGTTTTGAAGTGGGAAGGCGCCATGCCTCACCGCCTCGCGCTGTCGACGGGTCGTTCATCCTCGAAGCTCGCTCCGCTCTGGCTCCTCGGCTCCCTGGCACTGGCGTGCGGTGCCAACCCGAGCGACGATGCGGGCGCCGCGGGCGGCACCCCGGGGAGCGGCGCCACCGGCGGCGACATCGGCGCGGGCGGCGGCGTGGCCGCGGGCGCCGGTGGGCTCACGGGCGACGCCGGCGCGTCGGGCTTCGGAGGCTCAGCAGGGGCGTCGAGCGGAGGGGCGGGCGGAGCTGCTGGCGCGGGCAGCACGGGCGGGGTCACCGGCGCGGGCGGCGCGGGCGGCGGCGCCGGCGCCAGTCCGAAAGAGGACTGCAGCAAGTATCCGTTCAGCGCGGCCACGCTCCTGTCGGAGCGACTGGGCTTCGGCGCCGGGACGACCGGTGGGGATCCGACCAAGCCGTACCACGTCACCACCCTCGCGGACTCCGGCGCCGGCTCGCTGCGTGCCGCGCTCGAGAGCAGCGAGCCTCATTGGGTCGTCTTCGATGTGAACGGCACCATCACCCTCGGGACGAGCGTGAAGATCAAGTCGAACAAGACCGTCGACGGCCGCGGTCGCGCCATCACCATCAAGGGTCAGCTCAGGATCGAGCCCGGCACCGAGAATGTGATCCTTTCCGACGTGTCCGCGACGTCACCCAGCGACGGAGACGTGATCTCCCTCAGGGGGGTCGCAGGGGCGACCGCGGCGCAGTACGCCACGAAACGATTCTGGTTCCACCACCTCGACCTGTTCAAGGGATTCGACGGCCTGATCGACGTGCGCGGGGCCACCGACATCACGGTGTCGTGGGGGCACTTCCACTCGCATGCCAAGGCCTTCTTGAACGCCCGCGACACCAACAACGCGCCCTCACCAGGAATGCGCATGACGTATCACCACAACTACCTGAATCGCATCACGCGCCGCGGCCCTCAGTTTCACTACGGGCTCTGCGACTTCTTCAACAACTACCAGTACGAGTGGTACGAGTTCGGCGCGACCAGTCAGTACCAGGCGCAGTTCTTGAGCGAGGCGAACATCTACCAGGCACGGCCGGGGAGCGTCTGCCTGCCGGCATGCCCCGACCCCAACAGCCCGACCGGTGACTCCGACTTCAGCGTGAGCAAGAAGGGGCTGATCAGCGGCTGGGACTCCGAGAAGGGCTTCATCCGCAGCGTGGGCGACCTGACCCTGAACGAGGCGACCGTCGAGCAAGTCGACCCACAGAAGGTGTTCTCGCGCTCGACCTACTACGCGGCGAGCCCCGAGCCGGCGGGAGCCACGCTCAAGGCCGCCATCGTCGCCGGCGCCGGACCGCGAACGAAGTACTGCGCGTCGCCGTGAGGTGTCGTGGGGGCACCGCCGACGGATGCCGCGAGCACGCGCCAGAATCGTCGCGTGGGATCCGGCGCCCACGCTGCGGGTGCTCAGGGACTGTCGTCAAGCGGGTGGCCGGTTGACGACCAAAGTATATACGCGTATATATTACGGATGCGAGGCGTGGCGAAGGTCTTCTGGAGCGGCAACAGTCAGGCTGTTCGGCTGCCGCGCGAATGCCGGTTTCCCGAAGGCGTGGACTCGCTGCTCGCGCGCCGCGAAGGGAATCGAGTCGTGCTCGAGCCGCCGGCGCGGCGCAAGTTCACGCGACGATTCTGGAAGGCCCTGGGGGCGCTGCCCGAGTTCGAGCGCCCCGAGCAGGTTCGCCAGCGCCGCAAGGCCATCTGGCCATGAATGCTCGAGCATCGCACTTGCTGGACACCAACGTCTGCTCGTACTTGATGCGCGCGAGGCCTCTCTCGGTCGTTGAACGGCTCGAAGCGCTCGGGCCGGAGCGGGTCGCGGTGTGCGTGGTTACGGCCATCGAGCTCCGACAGGGGGCAGAACAAAGCCGCGCACCGCGCAAGTATCACGCTGTGATCGACGCTTTCCTGGACGAGATTCCGGTGCTCGCGCTGACGGCCGATGTCGCACCCATCGCCGGCAAGGTGCGGGCCGAGCTCCGTCGCGGCGGGAAGCCGATCGGAGACCTCGACAGCCTGATTGCGGCGCACGCTCTCGCCCTCGGCATGGTGCTGGTGACACACAACACCCGGGAGTTTCGCCGAGTGACGGGCCTCGTAGTGGAAGACTGGGTCTAGAGCCGCGCGTCGCCTCCCGGTCAGACAGGCGGTGGGGGCAAGCCCCAGGTCGTGCGCGTTTGGTCCCAATCGACCAGAACCACCTTCGCGTTCTCGGGATCGATCCGGACGACGACCCGGGCGCCAGGCCGCGCGCGCTCGCGCACGTCGCCCGGGAGGAACCACTTCGCGACCGCGGCGTACGGAGCCCCCTGCGGCGGCACCACGGTGAGCGGGATCTTGAAGAGGAGCCTGCGATTCACCCGCGAGTTGGTGCGCCGCGGCTCGCCCATCGTGCCCCACGCCATGACCGGCCGCCGGTCGAGACGCTGCCACCGCAAGAGCGTGCGGAGCGAGACGAACCCGAGCAGCCCGAAGAGGGTCGCGGCGACGAAGCCCCCGCCCGCCACGCCGACCGAGGTGACGCTCACGCCCCACGGCGAAAACAAGCTCTGGATCGCGTCGACGGCCGCCACGAGCGCGACACCGCCGCAGAGCATCGACGCGCCCGCACCCAAGATGACGCCGGCGTACAGGCCCGAGCGCGCGCTCGCGAAATCGGTCATGGATACCGCAGGCGAAGGCACCATGGCAAAGCGGGCCGACTTTCACCTGGCTCGGTGCGGGCCGCAAGCCAAGGCAGCGGTCGGCCCGTGATGAACCGAGGCGTTGCGGCGGTTGCGCACGCCGGCCCAGCTTGACGGCCCCCGTGAAAGCGTCCAGAGCAGACGCTCATGCTGACACTCGCCGAGCGGCTGCGGGTGGCGATCATCGCGCCGATCTCGTGGCGGGTGCCGCCGCGTCACTACGGGCCGTGGGAGCAGTTCGTGTCGCTCCTGACCGAAGGGCTGGTCGAGCGTGGGGTCGACGTGACCCTGTTCGCGACCGCCGACTCGCTGACGCGAGCCCGCCTGGTCGGGAGCGCGCCGACCGGCTACTCGGAGGACCCCGAGCTCGACGCGAAAGTCTGGGAGAGCTTGCACATTTCCGCGGTGTTCGAGCGCGCCGCGGAGTTCGACCTGATCCACAACAGCTTCGATTTCCTGCCGCTCACCTACAGCGCGCTGGTCGAGACCCCCGTGGTCACGACCATCCACGGGTTTTCTTCCGAGCGCATCCTGCCCGTCTACCAGAAGTACGACCGGCGCTGTCACTACGTGGCCATCAGCGACGCCGATCGGCACCCGTCCCTCGACTACGTCGCCACCATCCACCACGGCATCGACATGCAACGGTTCGTGGTGCCCACCGGCGCGCGGGACTACCTGCTCTTCTTCGGGCGCATCCACCCGGACAAAGGCACGAAGGAGGCCATCGAAGTCGCAGAGCGTGCCGGCCTGCCGCTGGTCATCGCGGGCATCGTCCAGGACCAGGGCTACTTCGAGCAGTTCGTGCAACCCCACCTCGACGGTGAGCGGGTCCAGTTCCTCGGCGCCGTCGGGCCCGAACGCAAGAACCAGGTGCTCGGTGGGGCCCGCGCGCTGCTCCACCTGGTGAGCTTCGACGAGCCCTTCGGCTTCAGCGTGGTCGAGGCCATGGCGTGCGGCACGCCGGTCATCGCGATGCGCCGCGGCTCGATGCCCGAGCTGGTGCGGCAGGGCGAGAGCGGGTACCTGGTGGACTCGGTCGCGAGCGCCGTGGAGGCCGTGGCCCGAGTCGAGGGTCTCGACCCGGCGCGCGTGCGGGCCTCGGTCGAGCGACGCTTCGACTCCGGGCGCATGGTGGACGAATACCTCGCCGTGTATCGCCGCGTCCTCGCGCTGGGTCGCGCCCGGAGCGCGGAGTGACCGCCGAGCGCTTCCGCCTCGGGCTCAACTACTGGCCGGCTGGGAGCGCCATGGGCTTCTGGTCCCGGTTCGACCCGGGGGAGGTCGCCGCAGATTTCGCCCGGATCTCGGCGGGCGGTTTCGATTCGCTGCGCCTCTTCCTCACCTGGGAGGACTTCCAGCCGGCGCCCGACCGGGTCGAGGCACCGATGCTCGAGCGCCTGGCCCTCGTCCTCGATCTCGCCCACGACGCCGACCTGTTGGTGATGCCCACGCTCTTCACCGGCCACATGAGCGGAGTGAACTGGCTCCCCGGTTGGGCGCTGGGCGGCGCCGAACGAGACGAACGCTTTCGAGTCGTGTCGGGTGGCAAACCGAGCTCCCTCGGCCTGCGCAACTGGTACACCGACGAGCGGGTGCTCCGCGCGCAGACGCTCCTGGCCGCCGAGGCTGCCGGCGCGGTCTCGGGACACGCAGCGCTCTGGGCATGGGATCTCGGCAACGAGAGCTCGAACTGCGTCATCCCGCCCACGAGCGCCCACGCCCGCGAGTGGCTGTCACGCATCACCGCCGTGATCCGCCAAGCCGACGCGCGCGCCCTGGTGACCGTGGGCCTGCACATGGAGGACCTGGAGAACGAGCGCCACCTCGGACCCGAAGAAGCGGCCGAGGTCTGCGACTTCTTGACCATGCACGGCTACCCCGGCTACGCGCGCTGGTCGCGCGGCGCGACCGACGAGCTGCTCTTGCCGTTCCTGGCCCAGGTGACGCGCTGGCTGGGCGGCGGCAAGGACGTCGTGTTCTCCGAGTTCGGCCTGCCGACGTACCAGCCCGGTGACGCCGCGGGCGAGAGCGCGCGGAGCCTGGCCACGACCTCGCTCGTCGACGAGCACGAAGCAGCGAGCTACACCGAGCGCGCGCTCACGGCCCTCGTCGACTGCGGGTGCACGGGCGCCATGTTGTGGTGTCACGCGGACTACGTCCCGGCGCTCTGGGATCGTCCCCCCTTCGACCAGGCCGTCCACGAGCGCTCCTTCGGGCTGTGGCGAGCCGACGCCTCGCCCAAGCCGGCGGTGGCGACGGTGAGGGAGTTCGCACGGCGCCACGCGGCGTCGAACCCCCGGCGCCCGAGCGCTGCGGCCGCTCTGGCCTGGCTCGACGTGGACCCGCAGGAGTTTCACCGGGCCCCGAGCACTCACCTGCCGCGCCTGTATCAGCGCTTCTGCGCAGCGCTGGCGGGTTGACGACGGACGCATTCACGCGGCCGAGCCAGCGCTGACCACGGCGGGCGGTGCGACCCAACTTCACTTCTTGCTGGGCTTGAAGCTGAACGTCCAGCTGGCGTTGGTGGGCTTGTCCGCCGTGGGAAAGCTCAGGCGGCTGAACTGTCGCACGATGCAGCCCTCGACGCGGGGGTTGCCGAGTGACGAGCTGCCGACGCTCGCGCCCGCCACCGAGCCGCCCGCCGAGATGCTCCAGGCGATGCTCACACTGCCTTGCATGTTCGGGTTCGACGACGCAGCCGACTCGTAGCAGGCGCGGAACGCGCCGTAGCGCGACATCACAACACGGGAGATCTGCGCTGGCGTCAGCCCCTGCCCGGGAGTCGACGCGGTCTTGCCGTCGACCTTCTTCTCGCCGGGACCCGAGCCCGAGCCCGAGCCCGAGCCGTCGCCACCGCCCTTGCCACCTTTGCCGAAACCGCCCAGACCGCGGCCGCCGGGGCCGCCGCTGCCCGAGCCGAAGCCGCCGCCCTTGCCCGGCCCCCAGCCCGTGTCGAGGGTGCCCGAGCCGAAGGGCACGCCTTCGCCGTCACCGCCGCCACCCGGGCCGCCGCCCTTGAGCCCGGTACCGGTGCCGCGCCCGAGCACGATGTTGTCCGAGCGCAACCCGCCGAGCGCGTCGGCCACCGAGCTGATGGTGCCGAGGGTCTTTCGCACCTCGTCGCCGACCTCGCTGTTCAGCACCTCGGACATGCCGCCGAGGCCGCTCTTGATCTCGCCCTTGAGCTCGGTCTTGTCCGCGGGGCCGTTCTTTCCGAGGGCGCCTTCTGCGCCCTTGATCTTCTTGCCCCCGCCCATGTCCTTCTTGTCTTTGGCGCCCGGGTCCTTGATGCCCTGACCCTTGTCCGAGTCCGAGTCCTTGCCGGTCGTCTTCTCGGGCTCGACGGGCTCGTCCTTCAAGTTGAACTGCACCGCGAGCTCGGCCGCGCTGGTCAGCTCGAGGGGCTTCGGAATGGCCGGCGGCGTGGTGATGGCCCAGACCATCGCGAGCCCGCCGCAGATGGCGACGATCGAGAAGATGAACGCGAAGATCAGGCCCCACTCGATGCGCTGTTTGCTGCGCAGCGCCGGCGGCATGTTCGCGAACTGGAAGAACACGCTGAAGGTCGGCCCGTACTGGACGACGCCGAAATCGCCGGCCACGATCGGAACCGGCGCCCCGCCGCGGCCGAGCTGACCCGGGTCTTCCCGACGCCCGCGCAGGAACACCACGCCGCCGGTCGCGCCGCGGGCGTCGAGCTCCCAACCCCCACCCACCGCGCGCACCGGTACGTCGGGCATCGGGCTGCCGTCGGGCTTGGGCAAGGTCGCTTCTTTGAAGTCACCGAAGGCGAACGACTGGCCCCCACCCAGCTGCCGCACCGCGAGCACCGTGGTGCCCCAGACGGCGGCGGTGCGAAGGACGACGGAGGGGGCTGCGGGCAATGCCATCGATACCTCTCACTTCACTGCAGGGCTGCGTCGGGTGTCGCTCAGCTCGCGCATGAACGAGCGATGACCGAGGGCGCCGGCCGCGAACTCGGCGCGGACTCGGCGCATGAAGTAGACGACCTGGGGGGACTTGAGCCTGCCCTCGACCTCGACCGGACCGAACTTGTAGGTCTTCACGCCGCCGTCGCCTTCACTCTTGGTCTCGAGCACCGACGGAGCCCCGGAGGTGGACTTCGGCTTGTCGGCGCCTCCCTTGGACTCCTTGGCCGCCTCGCCCTTGGGTTCTTTGGCGTCCTTGGCGGCGGCCTTGGGGCCTTCCTTCGGCTCGGCCTCGGCGGGCGGCTCGTCGACCGGCACCAGCTTGCCGTTCTTCCACACCTTCTTGACCTTGCCGCCCTGCGCCTTCTTGGGCTGGGCCTCGACGCTGCCGCCGGTCAGGCCCACCCCGACAGCAGCCACGAGGGCAAGGGCCAGGGCCCAGGCGAGGGTCGGGCGACGCATCGGACGGCCAGCATAGCCGGAAAGGGGGGCGGAGGTGAACTGGGGGGCGGGCCCGCGGAAAAAGGACGCAACCCGTGTGCGTGCCGGGCCGATGAGCACCCAGAACGGCGCACAGGCGCAGCAACCACGGAGTCACACGATGTCATACGGAATCAATGGGAAGAGCACGATGCAGGCGGCCTACATCATGGCTCAGAAGTACGGCAAGGAGTACGACGACAGGCTGGAGGAGATGAAGCGGGCAAACGAGATGCTCGAGGACCTCGCCGGCCTCCAGAAGGCGCTGGATGACTGGCGCGCGAATGGGTCGAACGTGGACTACGACGGCAACGGCAAGACCGTGCAGCAAGAGGCCATCGCGAAGCTCGAAGCGCTGATCGCCAAGTACCCCCAGTACAAGGATGACTTCGCCCAGGGCCTCGGTTACGCGAAGAAGTACACGCCAGGCGTTGCCACCGACGAGTGCAACAAGCAACTCGATGCGATGCTGAAGACGGTCGACGGGGTGAAGGACGCAAACGGGAAGCACGATCAGCTGCTCACGCTCGAGCTGAACGACGCGCTCCAGAACTACAATCGCGTCGCACTGCAGGCGAGCGAACAGATGGCAGCGCACAACCAGGTGATGCAATCCATCATCGGCAACATGCGCGGCTGAGGAGGCGACCATGATCTGCAAAGCAGGTGGTCCGTCCATGGGGCATCAGCTCGCCGCCCTCGAACTCGAGCGGCGCGAGCTGAACGAGGACTCGAGTCAAGAAGACATCGACTGCCATTTCAACGCGATCGCGCTGCACCGCAAAGAAGCCGAAGAAGCGCTTCAGCGCGCCGAACGAGAGGCCCGCGAGGCCGGCTTCTGGTCGGACGTCGCCCAGGTTGCGACCGTCGCGGCAGCGGTCGGCGGAGTGGTCGCTGCAGGCGCAACGGGCGGCGGCTCTCTAGCGCTGACCCTGGCGATTGCCGGCGGCGTCGGAACGCTCGCCACGCAAACCGAGTCCGGGCAAGACCTTCTCCGCGACGAGCTCGGAATGAGCGACGAGCAGATCAAATGGACGGGCGTCGCGTCGGCGGCGGTGTCCGTGGGGGCCGGTTTCGCCACCGTTGGTGCGTCAGCGGCAAAGGCCGGGAGCGAAGCCGCCCGGCAGGCCGCCGCGGCTGCTCACCAAGCCGCGATCCTGCGGGCCGCCGGCATGATGACCGCAGGCGCCGGAACGGCGGTCGGTGGCGTCGCTCACTACGGTGAGTTCTCCGCCAACAGCCGCCAGACGGATGCGACTGCCGACGAGCAGGCAGCCGATCGCTCCGCCACCGAGGCCAGCTCGCGGCTGGACGACAAGATCGCCACGGTGAAGGGCGACCTGTCGCGTCACCAAGCCAACATGACCCAGATCAGGGAAATGCAGAAGCGCAGTCACGAGACTCTCTCCGAAATCATCCAGCGAGGACGAGCATGATCACCAACTCACTCAGCAACCGCGGGCTTCAGGTCGCCGCGCTCGAAATGGAAACGAGCAATCAACTCCAAGATCTCGACAAGACCTCACGCGATGCCGCGCGGCAGCGGAAGGTCGCTCTGCTCGAGCAGGCGGAGTCGGCGTTGCGCTCGAAGGCCGACGCGCTGATGGCGAGCGCGGTGATCGGCGGGGCGACGAGGGTTGCGGCTGGCGCAGCCACCTTCGCGTCTGCCAGCGCCGAGCTCGACGCCAATCAGATGAAGTGGAACGACGCAAAGCAAGCGGAGGCCGCTGGCAAGAGTCCGATGCCCGGCGATGCCGTGTCCCCCGAGCAAGCCAGCCTTCTCAGGGTGGCGAACAGGAGCAAGATCGCGGCGGCTGGATTCGAAGCTGCGAGCCACGTCTCCGATACCGTGCTTCAGAGTGTCGTCACGGGCTTCGAACGGGCAGACGCAAAAGGCCGCCGGCTCGCCGAGCAGGAGCAGACCCAGGTGGACGACAAGTCCGATGCGATCCGACGCCGGGACGACCAGTTCGCGAAGAAACTCGCGTTGGTCGAGCAGATGCTGCAGTCCGACCACGAGACGGCTCGCGTCATCGTGCGCGGATGAGTCGGAAAGAACCCGCCACACCACACCCGGGAAGGGCTCGCGAGCTCGTCCCGGGTGTTGGGCTGTGTGCTCACTTCTTCTTGGGACCGCAGACCGTCACGCCCGGGACCTGGCTGGACCCCACGCACCCGTACTCGGGCCGGCACTCGCTCACGTCGGTGCACTTCTTCAGACAGAGCCCCTGGTCGCCGACGTCACTCCAGATGGGCATGCAGTGCGAACCCTGCGGGCACCCCTGCTTCTCGAGGGAACAGAAGGCCGAGCAGTACCCCCCGGGAAAGGCGGCGATGCCAGCAAGACAGAGCTCGCTCTTGCACTCTTTGTCGTCCGCACAAGCCTCGCCCGTTTCCTTGCTTCCCTCGTACTTCGGCGTCGCGAGGCAGAAGCCCGAATAGGGGTCGCACTTCTTCACGGCCGGGCAGTCCGAGTCGGACTGGCACAGCGGCATGCACACGAGTGGGCCGCCGCTCTCGAGGGTCTGGCAGATCTGACCGCTGGGGCAGTCCTTGCTGGTCGTGCACTTGCGCGCGCACCCGTCCGAGTCGGCCATCCCGGGCGTGAACTCGAGACAGAGCAGATCTCCCGGACAGGTCGTGCCCGAGCACGCACGCATGCACTGGCCTCCAGGCACACCGGTGCTCACTTCGTCCAAACAGACTTCCGAACTGTCGCAATCCGCCGAGCACCCACAGTGCCCGCCCGCGGTGGGGCTGGGTTGCTTGCCGAGACATGCGGTCGCGACGTCAGGCTGCGCGTCGGCGCTCGCGTCCGACCCCGCATCGGGCGTGATCTTCACGCAGGCACCTTGCGCGCACACTTCGTCCGTCTTGCAGTCCGCTTCCGAGCTGCAACCGGTGGCGTCAGACGGATTCGAAGTGCACGCCGCGGCGCACGCCAGAACTACCGCGACAGCCGAAAGAACTCGTCCCACCACTGGATGCCTCCTCACCGATCGACGCTGACTCGCCCGCTGGATTCGGGCGGCGCGGCTCTGAGCAAGTCCCACGTCACCGTCGCACCGATCGTCAGCACACCCGCGCCCATCAGCACGTCGGCGACCAGGTTCCGCTGCTCCACCCGATCCAGCGCAGTGCGCGAGGGCTCGTCATCGAAGTCGCTCTTGGCACTGCGGGCGCTGAGCCCAAAGAGCGCGCCCGCGCCCAAGAGCGCGGTCCCCGCTCCGTACCCGACCCAGCGCCACCCCGCCCACGGGCGATCGTCGGGATCGACCAACGAATACGACACGCGCGTCGCGGAGCCCTGTTCGAGCACCACCCGCTCCTTCCAAGGCTCGCGGCCCAAAGCGCGCACCTCGAGCACTCCCGACCCCGCAGGGAGCGTGTCGATGGAAAGTGGCGCCGCACCCAGCGGCCGGCCGTTCAGCAACACGGTTGCGCCGTCGACGTTGCCGCGCACGCTGAGCAAAGTCGCGCTCGCCGCCGCCCGCTGCAGCTCGACTTCGAGCGCGAGCCGGGCGTTGCGCCCGACCGTCACCGATCTCGACGCATTCACCCAGCCGCCGAGCGTCAGCTCCAGCCGGTGCTCGCCCACCGGCAGTCTCAGCTCCGCTGGGGTGGTGCCCAGAACGGTGTGAGACTGCTCGTCTCGAACGGTCGCCCCGGCCGGCGTGGTGCGCACCGTCACCCAGCCCATGGCGGCAGTCAGCTTCAGCGAGGCCGTCACCGCTGCGCCGTTCTTGGCGGTCACGGGCGCGGACTGGTCGTCGTGCTTGTCCAGCCGGGCGATGACGACGCGGTCACCCTTGCTCACGGCGATCCGCAGTGGAGACCGGCCCACGCTGCCGAGCTCGACGCGGTCGACGAACAGCTCGGCGCCCGGCGGCGAGGTCGAGACGTCGATGACCGCGACCGATTTGGAGAGCGCTTCGCGACGCTTGATGCCCTCCGCGCGCTTCGACTCTTCCTTCGTGAACGAGAGGTAGGTCTCGTTCCAGTTGTACGCCTCGTCGTAGCGCTTGAGGAAGGTGAAGGTCTGGACGACGTTGAGCACCACGTTGGGATTCGGCACGAGCCGATGGGAGGCGATGAATCGCTCGAGCGCTTCAGTGTACTTCCCCGCCTGGTAGAGCTGCGCGCCGAGCTCGTATTGAAGCTGAGCTTCGGTCGCCGCGTCGGCCAAGCTCAGCGAAGGCGCAAGCCACAGCGCGACCGCGAGCAGGGCAACGGGCCTTGGCCGGGCCCTCATCGCGGCACCAGCGCGGGCGGGGCGTTGGCCTGCTCGCCGGGAGCCGGCGCCTTCTTCACCAGCGCCTTGGGCCGAGCGCCGACAGCGGGCCGCGCCGACGCGCTGGCCGGCGCCGCGACGGAAGGCGCGGCCGCCGCAGAGCCGGCGGCCTCGACCTTGGCGTCGGGGGCAACGTCGGGCTCGACCTTTGGGGTGGGCGCGACGGCAGGGTCGACCGGTGGCGGCAGCGGAGCGACGGCGCTCGACCGCGGCTCGGGTGCCGCCCGCGTCGCCAGCCAGACTCCGGAGCCCGCCAGCAGCGCGGCGGTCAGCCCGCCGGCGGCGAGCAGCCACTTGAGCCCCCCACCCCCTGGGTGCCGGGGCGCCGTCGTCGAAGACATGGCCGAGAGCGCGCTCGACGCGAGGGCCTCGTTCACCGGAGGCATCGGCGCGAGGACCGGTTCCGAACGGGACGTGGTCGTGACCGGCGCAGGCGCTGGTTCGCGCTGCTCGAGCAGGGCCGCCAGTGCCCGCCCGTTGGGCGGTCGCTCGCCCGGGTGCTTCGCGAGCGCACTGGCCACGACGCGCTCGAGCCACTCGGGGACGTCGCCTCGCACCTCGCGCAGCGGTCGCGGTGACTCCGATACGATCTTGTAGAACAGCTCGGTGAGCGTCGCCCCCACGTAGGGCGGGCGACCCGTGAGCATGGCGTAGAGAATTGCGCCGATGGCGTGCACATCAGCGCGGGCATCTACGGTCTTCGCGTCTTGGAGCTGCTCGGGCGCCATGTACATGGGCGAGCCGATGACCGCGCCCGTCTTGGTGTTCACGTCGCTCGTGCCCTGAGTCAACTTCGCGATGCCGAAGTCCAGGACCTTCACCTGGTCCTTCTGGCGACCGCGGGTGGCAAGGAAGACGTTGGCGGGCTTCAGATCGCGGTGAACGATCCCGAGCTCGTGGGCGGCTCCGATGGCGTCGGCCAGGTCGGCGGCGATGCGGATCGCCTCCGACACGGGCAGCGGGCCGGTTCGCTCGATCCGCATGTCCAGCTCTTCACCCTCGAGCTTCTCCATGGCGATGAAGGCGAACTGCCCGTGGAAGCCCAGGTCGAACACCTCGACGATGTTCGGATGGCCGATGGATGCTGCCGCGCGACCTTCGTTGATGAAGCGCTGGCGCATCTCCGGATTCGCGCTCATCGCCGGCAACATGACCTTGAGCGCAACGGTCTTGCCGAGCTCGATGTGCTCGGCAATCCACACCGACCCCATTCCGCCAGCCCCCAGGAGCTTGCGAACACGGTAGCGGTCGGCAATGACCTGCCCCTCCGTCAACTCGTCCATCTGCCCAGGCGGATGATACCCCTAGCGTCGGCGCGGTGAACACAACTTCTCGCGCCCGGGCGCGCGGAGTAGCATCCGCTCGGTCACATGGGGACGCGGGCACTTTTTTCGGCGGCCGGGGCGGGCTTGGCGCTCATCGGGCTGAGCTGCTCTTGGCTCAACACGATCGACGCGTGCGACGAAGACCCGACGGAGGTCCGCATCAACCAGCGCGGCGATCAGAGCGAGTTCACCAATTCGCCCCAGGCGGCGGCCGCGCTGCTCGACTCGAATCGGCTCTGGGTCGCCTTCGTGGCGCAGCCGGTCGACGCGACGGCCTCGGAGGTGCGCCTGGCTTCACTCAACGCCATCACCGGCGAGCGAACTCTGGCCTGCGGAGACCAATTCGAGCTCACGGTGAGCGACCCATCCACGCTCGCGTACGCCGCGTCGGTCGCTCCCGTCGACTTGCTGGTCGCCGGGCAAGCCGCGAAAGGGGCTCTCGCCTGGATGGAGGGCAAGGTCGAGACGCGGGCGCGGCTCCGGTTCTTCGACGGCGCGACCTGTGGGCTCGGCAATCCGTTCTACGTCTACGACGGGACCCAACTCACTTCGGGCCCCTCGATCGCCTGGTCACCCACCAAGCACGCACTCCTGGCGGCCTTCCACGACACCCACAAAGTCTTCTTCACCTGGGTGACCGACACGACTCCGCCGGCGCCGCAGCAGCTGTCGGAGGCATTCTCGGTTCTCGGCCTGACGGCGACATCGATAGCGCCGAACGGGCGCGGCATCGTCGGGTGGGCCGAGTACGCCGACGTGACCTCACTCACCGAGAGCAGGCCGAAGTTTCGCGTCGCGCTCCTCGGCCCGGATGGCGCGGTCATGGCCGGCCCGAACGGTGCGGCCGAGCCCTTCACGGTGGAGTTCCCCGCGGCCTTCGAGAAAGGCACGGCGGGCCTCACCGTCGCGAGCCGCGACGACCGCCACGCGATCGCGTTGTCGCTGGCAACCAGTGAGCTCGCTCGCGAGGTGGTGTACGTCACGGAGATCTCGGCAGTGGACGGCCACACCCTCGTGCCTCCGTATCGCGTGGATCCGGACACTGGGGGGGCGCACTTCTATCCGAGCCTGGCATATGCCCCGGAGGGGTCGCTCGTCGTGGCGTGGCAGACGGCGGATCGTGCAGGAACCGTCGCGCGCCTCTTCGACGATCGAGGCCGCCCGCGTTTCAATGCGGTGAGCTGCGACGACGCTCCGTTCCCGGTCGGCGCCCGCGCCACCGAGGCGATGCAGGGGCGCCCGTCGATCCTGTTCACCGAAGGGCGTCTGTGGATCGCCCACCCTGGCCAACCCGGATACGACTCGGTGGCGATGGGTGCGGTGGGTTGGCGCATGGAATGGTCGAAATTGTGGCCCGCACGCTGAGGCCGGCCACACCGAAACTTGCCGCACAGCGCCCGGGACGGGTCACAATTCCCGTCCCGTGCGCCGTTTGTCCGTAGCGACCCTGCTTGCCGCGTGGGCGTGTTCCCGAAGCCCGAGCACGCCGCCCCGCGAGACCGGGCTCGAGGTGGCCCCGCCCGGGGCCGCACCGATCGCGTCGGTGACGGGCCCGAAGCTCGTGCCCGAGGCGGAGCGGCCGAAGGCGCGCCCGCCCTACAACGTGCTGTTCATCCTGATCGACAGCCTGCGCTGGGACATGCCGTGGTCAGGCTACTCTCGCCCGGTCGTGCCCTGGCTCGAGGCGTTCGCCAAGAAGAGCACGCTCTACCCGCGCAGCTACTCGCTCTCGAGCTACACCGCGAAGAGCGTGGCCCCGGCGCTGGTCGGCAAATACCCGAGCGAGATGCAGCGCGACGCCTTCTTCTTCACGCTGTGGGGGCCCGACAATCTGTTCTTCGGCGAGCGCGCCCAGAAGGCGGGGCACCGCACGCTCTCGGGACACGGGCACGGCTACTTCAAGCCCATCATGGGGATGAACCAGGGTTTCGACGACTACCGCCTCTTGCCCGGAACCGAGCTCGACATCCACGGCGTCGAGGACATCACCAGCGAGACGCTGAACCAGCTGGCCAAGACCATGCTCAGCGCACCCAAGAACGTGAGCCAAGAGAACGGCAAGCGCTTCTTCGCCTACTACCACTTCCTCGATCCGCACTACACGTACTTCCGTCACAAGGGTCACCCCGACTGGGGTCTCGACATCCGCGCGCTCTACGACAACGAGGTCCACTACACGGACAAGTGGGTCGGCGACCTGGTCGACTGGGCGCAGAAGCAACCCTGGGGCAAAGACACGGCCATCGTGATCTCGGCCGATCACGGCGAGGGCTTCGGCGAGCGCGGGCGCTTCCGCCACGCGTACGACGTGTGGGAGAGCCTGGTGCGCGTTCCGCTGATCATCCACGTGCCCGGCGCCGAGCCGCGCCGGATCGAGACGCCCCGCAGCCACATCGATCTCGCGCCCACCTTCGCCGACCTGATGGGCCTGCCCCACGACCCGCCGTTCCGCGGCAAGAGCCTGGTCAGCGAGGTGTTCGGGGGTCCGGCCGAGCTTCGCCCGGTCGTCACCGAGCTGCCACGCTGCGACATCATGGACCGGCGCCGCGCGGTGATCGACGAAAGCTGGAAGATCATCGAGCTCGGCGACGGCGCCGAGTGGCTGCTCTTCGACGTGATCAAAGATCCGAAAGAAGAGAACGACCTCTCCAAATCGGATCCCGATCGCTTCGGCGCGATGAAAGAGCTCTACGACAAGATCTCGGCGACCATCCCCAACGAGCCCATTCCGGGCTTGGTGCCGCTGAAGGGCGCGCCCAAGGGCCAGCGCTGGTAGCGCGGATGGAGGGCGCCGCCCCACCAGCCGGCGGGGTGCCCGCGACCACCACGACCCGCGCAGCGTCGCAACTCGGCGTTCTGACTCGGCGGCACGGCGGTTGCTGATGCTCCTCCCGACTGGAGGAGATCATGTCGAGGCTGTTCGTGTTGGTGTTCCTGGGAAGCGCGCTGTTGGCGGGTTGTCACATCGAGTCCAACGACAACGGCAACGAGCCGTTCGACGACGAAGACACCGCGTGCGACGACGGGCACGACCCGAGCTCGGGCAAGTCGGCGGACGGAGGCGCGGACGACACGGCGGACGGCGCGCCGAGCGACGCCGCGGGCAGCTGCAAGATCCACGCGGACTGCGCCGCGGGTCAGTTCTGCCTGATCGGTTCCGGGCAGTGCACCGCGGCGGCGTCGTGCGTGAAAGAGAGCGACTGCCTCGGCGGCTTCAACTGCGACGCCGCCACCAAGAGCTGCCTGCCGTCCGCGACCGAGACCTGCGGCGAGATCGCGATCGAAGCCGCCTGCCTGACCCGCAAGGACTGCGTCCCGAGCTACGCCGGCGTGGACTGCACCTGCGGGCCGGACTGCAAGTGCCTGGGCGGCGAGCCGGGTTGCGTGTGCGAGAGCTTCGAGTTCTTCCGCTGCGAGGCCGTGATGCCGTGAATCAGACCTCGATCGCGTGATCGAGCATCGCGTCGCCGTCGAAGACGAACCGCCCGTCGAAGCGGCGACGCGCCAGCATCAGCGGCAGCCAGATGCGGTCGTCGGCCCACATCTCGTCGTAGGGGATCCGGTCGAGCGGGGTCCAGAGGGGGATCGCCTCGGGGGTCTCGCCGACCTGGCCGGTGCAGCCCTCGGCGCGGAACACGTGCACGTGGATGGAGTACCCGTCGACGAACTGGAACTTGAGCTCGCCGCACTCGCTGATGTCGTGGGGGGTGACGCACACCTCTTCGACCACCTCGCGCACCGCCGCGTCGACCAGCGCTTCCCCCGGGTGAACGCGCCCGCCCGGACCGTTGATCTTCCCCGCGCCGAGCCCGCGCTTCTTGCGGATCAGGAGCACCTCTCCGTCGCGGACCACGAACAAGAGGGTCGCCAGGTCCTTGGCGTGCCACGTGGGCCAGTGGATGTCGGCGAGGGTTCGCACGGCGCTCCTCTAGCACGGGGCCCGGCGCCCGCGACACGGGGAACCGGACGCGGCGCGGCGCATCCGCCGCTCGCGACTTGGGCGCGATTCGCGCGATTCGGACAATCCACGTGGGGCACGCCGCGTGACCCTCACGACTTGGCCGCCTGGAGGACAAGCCACGTGGGGCACGCCGC
>JACPVJ010000036.1 GCA_016191785.1 Myxococcales bacterium
GGGTCGCGGCGGCGGCGGCGGTGGCGGCGGCGATCGCGGCGGCCGTGGCGGCCGAGGCGACCGCGGCGATCGCTGGTGAGCTGAGGTCCCAGCAAAAGAGCGAGCGAGCCGGCCTCTGGTCGGCTCGCTTTTTTTTTGCGGGGCGCAGCCGCGGCTGTCGCCGATCTTGCTCGTCCAGTTGCGATCCAGGGCTGCCTCTTTCCGTGATAGTTGCGCATCCATGGCGAACGGGAGCGGTTCTGCCGCGCTCAAGGCGTTTCTCGAGCTCATCACGGGCGCGGTCAACGCAGGCTCCGAGACGCGCGGCGCTCTTCTCGCCAGCGCCAGCCAGATGGCTTCGGCGATCCAGATGGCCGCCGCGCTCAGCACGTCCCGACTCGCAGGAGCGCTCGCTGCACAGACCACGGCGGAGAAGCGTCAAATCCTGGCGAAGCTGACAGCGCTGGTTCGCCTCGACCTCACCGGAGAGATGGTCCCGTCGCTGGACTGGTTCATCTAGGCGTTCGTCCGCAAAGAGGCCGTGCTCTCGTCGCAGATCGAGGGAACGCAGGCGACCCTCGTCGACCTGCTCACGTTCGAGGCCCAGGAGGGCGCCGAGCAGAGCACCGCGCCCAACGCCGACGTCGAGGAGGTCTGCAACTACCTCGACGCGCTCGCCTACGCGCGCGCGCAGCTCGCCGACCCGAAGGGCCTGCCGCTCTCGAAGGGGAGCGCGACACCACGAGCGACAACTCCAAGATCGAGTGGACCGACGCCACGTGGAACCCCGTCCGCGGCTGCACGAAGATCAGCCCGGGCTGCAAGCACTGCTGCGCGGAGACGTTCGCCGAGCGGTTCCGTGGTGTGCCCGGCCACCCGTACGAGCATGGCTTCGACCTGAAGCTCGTCCCCGGAAAACTGGGCGAGCCGCTTCGGTGGAAGACCTCGCGGATGGTCTTCGTGAACTCGATGAGCGACCTCTTCCATGAGGACGTCCCCGAGGAATACATCGCCGAGGTCGCGCGCGTTATGGAGCTCGCGACGTGGCACACGTTCCAGGTGCTGACGAAGCGCGCCGCGCGGATGCAGGAGCTTCTGGAGACCAGGCTGCGATCGGCGGCGAGGCGGCACCACATCTGGTGGGGCGTGAGCGTCGAGGACCGGCGGTACGGCCTCCCGCGGGTCGAGCACCTGCGCCGGGCGCCTGCGCGCGTTCGATTCCTCTCCATCGAGCCCCTCCTCGAGGACCTCGGACCGCTGGATCTCTCCGGCATTCACTGGGTGATCGTCGGAGGAGAGAGCGGTGCGGGCGCGAGGCCGATGGACCGCCGGTGGGTGGCGTCGATCCGCGACCAGTGCGGAGAGGCGGGCGTGCCGTTCTTCTTCAAGCAGTGGGGCGGCGTCCACAAGAGCAGGAACGGGCGCGAGCTGGACGGTCGAACCCATGACGATCTCCCAGCGCGAGACGCCACGCAGCCTCCGGCACCGGCGCGCCGTCTCGCGCTGCTCCACGAGGTAGAGCGCGCGGCCGCAGTGTCGCCCGACCGTGCGCTGTAGGGGCTAACGGGCGCACGAAGACGTGCATGATCTCCTCGTGCACACGGACGCGCCCCAGTCCAAGCTCTCGGTCCTGACGATCGGCCACAGCAACCACCCGCTCGAGAAGTTCCTCGGGCTCCTGCGCCAGCACGGTGTCGAGGTGCTCGTCGACGCGCGCAGCCAGCCGTTCAGCCGGTTCTCGCCCCAGTTCTCGCGCAAGGCGCTCGAGCCGGCGGTGACGGACGCGTCGATCCGCTACCTCTTCATGGGCGATCTCCTTGGCGGACGCCCGGAGGCGCGGGAGTGCTACGGCGCCGACGGCAAGGTCGACTACGACCGTGTCGAGGCGCATAAGTTCTATCAGCGCGGCATCGAGCGGCTGCTGGACGGCATCGCGCGCTTCCGCGTCTGCATCATGTGCGCGGAGGAGGACCCGTCGCACTGCCATCGGCGTCTCCTCATCACGAGGACGCTCGTGCGCCGGGGGGTCGAGGTCCGGCACATTCGCGGCAACGCAACCATCGAGACGGAAGACGACCTCCGAGCACGCGAACAGGGCGGCCAGCTCACGCTGCTTGCAGAGGCGGGCGGGACGCGAGAAAGAAGACGGAGATGAAGAAGATGCCCACGATGGCGACACCGCCGAGGTCACGAGATACGTCGACGACGCGCAGGAAGGCCGCGACAACGACTCCCGGCCGAACCGCGAAGGTCGACCGCGGCGATCCGGTTCTTGCGCTGCCGAGCGCAGAGAAGTGGGACGCTTGGCTTCGTGCGAACCACGGCCGGTCCGCCGGCGTCCTCCTTAGGATCCCGAAAAGGAGCGCCGGAAACACGCTCACCTACGCGGCGGCGCTCGAAGTCGCGCTCACCTGGGGGTGGATCGACAGCCAGAAGCAGGCACTCGATGACGTCGCCTGGCTGCAGCGATTCACACCGCGAACGCCGCGGAGTCCGTGGTCCAAGATCAATCGTGCCAAGGCCGAAGCCCTCATCGCCAGCGGGCGCATGGAGGCGCCGGGACTTGCCGAAGTTGATCGCGCGAAGCGCGATGGCCGATGGGAGCGTGCGTACGAGTCCGCCAAGACCTCGACCATCCCGGACGACCTAGCAGATGCCCTCAGCCGCAACGACCGGGCTCGCGCGTTCTTCGAAACACTCGACGCGGCGAACCGATACGCGATTCTCTACCGAGTGACGACAGCCAAGCGTGCCGAGACTCGGGCGAAACGCATCGCCACGTTCGTGGCGATGTGCGCGGCGCACAAGACTCTGCATCCTCCTCGTACCAGGGCACGTGCGAAGCCTATTCCTGCACGGAAGCCTTCAATGCACCGATGACCCGCTACGCGCTCCTGCTCCGCGGTGTGAACGTCGGCACGAAGAACAGCCTGCCGATGGCCGAGCTGCGCGCGATGCTCACGAACCTCGGTTGCACCGAGGTGCAGACGTACGTGCAGAGCGGGAACGCGGTGTTCGGCACAATGCTCTCCGAATCCGCCCTCACGAAGGCGATCGAGCACGCGCTCGAGGCGTACATGGGGCGCCCAATCGCGACGACGCTCCGGACCTTCGACCAGATGACGACCATCGTCGACGCCAACCCGTTCTCGAGAGTGGCCACGAAGCCCGCGTACCTCTGCGTGACCTTCCTCTCGCACGCGCCGGCCAAGACGGAGGTCGCGCCGCTCGACGCGCAAGATTGGAAGCCGGAGCTGTTCAAGGTCGTCGGCAAGGAGATCTACACGTGGCACCCGAACGGCCAGGGCCGAAGCCCACTCGCAGCGGCGCTCGGGAAGCTGCCCTTGCGCGGCGCGGTCACCACGCGAAACTGGAACACGGTGCTGAAACTCCTTGAGATGCTCGATGGGTGAACATCCCCGAAACCATCAGCACAGCGAAGGTCATGGGCATCACCATGACCACGGGCTCGCCGCCGTGCTGCGGTATACGAAGCTCCTGCCTCGCATGTGGCGCTCCGAAGTGAACGACGCGGTAGTGCGCGAGTTGGCCATTCGGCCGGGGGAGCGGGTGGTGGACCTCGGTGCTGGCGCAGGTGCGGCGACCATGGAGGCGGCGAATCGGGGCGCGGAGGTCTTGGCGGTGGAGCCCATGCCGTTCATGCGAATGGTGCTCGGCCTGCGCCGGCTGTGGCACCCGCGGGGGCGCATCTCGATCCTGAAGGGAGCCACCGAGGCCATGCCTGTCGGGGACGCGAGCGTGGACGTGCTCTTCACGGTGAACACCCTTCACCACTGGACCGATCGCGACGCCGCCGTCCGAGAGCTCGCGAGAGTCCTCAAGCCGAGCGCCCGCGTGCTCCTTCTCGACGAAGACTTTGGCGACCCCTCCCATCCGGAGCACGAGGAATTTGGGGCGCGGCGGCGCCGGTCGGGGCTCGTCTTCGACGCGGTGGACCCAGAGGCCCTTGCCCGCGCCCTCACGCAAGCGGGCTTCGCCCACGCGGAAGGGAGCCGCACCCGTTTCGCCGAGCGCCCCGTGAAGCTGATCAGGGCAATGCGGTAGTTCTCTCACCGATGCGACCCCTTCGATATTCCATCAACGTGACTTTGGACGGGTGTTGCGATCATCGTGCGGGGATCCCGGACGAAGACTTGCATCGTCACGCGGCCGAGAACATCGCACAGGCCGATGCCCTTCTCTTTGGCCGGGTCACTTACGAAATGATGGAGACGGCGTGGCGGATCCGAGCGGGAGCGCTGCCTGATTGGATCGAACCCTGGATGGAGCCCTTCGCTCGCACGATGGACGCGGCGAAGAAGTACGTCGTCTCGAGCACCCTTACTCAGGTCGACTGGAATGCGGAGCTCGTGCGCGGCGACCTGGGGAAGGCTGTCCACCAGCTCAAGCAGCAGCCGGGCAAGGGACTGTTCGTGGCAGGCGTGAAGCTCGCGCTGGCGTTGACGGAGCTGGGGTTGATCGATGAGTACGAATTCGTGGTGCATCCGCGGATTGCGGGCCATGGGCCGACGTTGTTTGCGGGGCTGTCGAAGTGGGTCGACTTGAAGCTCGTGAGCCAGATGGAGCTCGGCTCGGGGAAGGTGGCGTTGCGATATGAGCCGATCGGATTCCAGCCGGTCGCAAAGGCAGAGCGTCGATGACGGTCAAGCGTGACCCATCAGCGACACCGGGATGATTTCCTTCGGCTCGACCGCGAGGCTCTTCCGCGAAGCGGAGGTGATCAGTGGCAAGCGGACGAAAGATCGAGGACGAGGCGGAGGCGCGGCGGTGCCTTCTCGCTGCGAAGCGTCGGGGCCTGAGCGCCGGGGAGTGGGCCCGGGCGCACGACATCGACGGGCGGTCTCTGAACGCGTGGCGGGTGAATCTCGAGCGGCGGGGAGCGAGCGCTCAGCCGCGACGGCGGAAGTCGAAGTCAGCAGCGACGGCGCACGCCTTGGTCGAGCTTGTTCCCGCTTCGCCGAGCGTCGCTGTGGCTGGCAGGGGCCGATACGTTCTCGAGGTTGCCAGGGCTCGCGTGGAGTTCGGCGACGACGTTTCGGTCGAGACGCTGCACCGGGTGCTCGAGGCTTTGCGCTCGTGCTGAGCCTTCCGCCGACGGTGCGCGTGTTCGTGGCGCTCGCCCCACTCGACATGCGCGGTTCGTTCGACGCACTCGCCGGCGCCGTGCGGCGTCTCGGGCTCGATCCGGTCGATGGGCACCTCTACCTCTTCCTGAACAAGCGCCGGCGGATCGCCAAAGCCTTGTGGTTCGACGGCTCGGGCTGGTGCGTGCTCGCGAAGCGCCTCGAGGCTGGGAGCTTCCAGCTTCCGCCCCTGGATGGCGACAAGCCACAGGTGGCGATCGACGGCTCGACATTCGCCTCGCTCCTCGCCGGGATCGACTTCACGGCAGCGCGGCGTGGATGGTACCGGCGGCCTGCCTCCGAAAAGGTGCGAAAGGGGATCGACACGGATCTCCGGGTATGATCTCTACTCGTCTGTGAACGAGCTGGAAGCGCTGCGCAGAGAGAACGCGGAGCTTCGCGAGCGGACCAAGTCCCTGACGGCGCAGGTCGGTCAGCTCGTCGTGGAGCTCGCGCGCCTGAACGACCGCGTGACGGAGTTGCTCGCCGTAGCGCAGCGCAAGCAGCGAAAGGCTTCTCCGCCGACGGACAAGCCACCCGCCCCACCGCCCATTGTCGAGGCAGAGGCACAGCGCGTTTTCGAGGAGCGACCCAAGGCCCCCGAGAAGCCCGCGAGCGAGCCGCCGCCGAAGAAGAAGGTGAGACCTACGGGGCGCAAACCGATCCCAAGTCACCTCGAAGCCGAAGAGCACGAGCTTCGCCCCGATGCGTGCTCCGGGTGCGGCGGCGCTGCCCTGGACGTCGTCGACGAGCTCATCGAGGAGAAGCTGCACGTCGTCAAGGAGCACCAGCGCCGGCGCGTCGTGCGTCGCTACACGTGCCGTTGCCGCCGCTGCGGGGACCGTACGACGCTCCGCTCCCTGCCCGCGCCCTACGAGCGCTCCAAGGTCACGTGCGAGTGGCTCGCGTGGCTCGTGTACCAGAAGTTCTGGCTGCTCACACCGCTCGACCGCATCCGGCGTGACCTTGCCGAGCGCGGGATCCCGATCGCGATGAGCACGCTGGTGACCTTCATCGAACGCGCGGCTGACTTGCTCTCGGGCATCGACGGTTTGCACTGGAAGCAGCTGCTCGCCGGCTCCTGGATGGCTACCGATGGAACCGGGCTGAAGGTCATCGTCCCCAAGCTTCCCGCGGCACACAACGGCTACATCGAGCTCTACCGGAGCAACGAGGTCGCGGTCTTCCAGTACGAAGCTGACAAGAGCAGCGACGTCGTCGCGGCGAAGCTCAGGCCGTTCCGCGGGACCCTCACCGCCGATGCCGAGCATCGCTTCAATGCGGTCTACGCCTCAGGCCAAGTGCGGGAGGCCGGATGTAACGCCCATGGCCGCCGGAAGTTCCGCGACGCCGAAGACACGCAGCCCGCGCTCGCCGTCGAGGGGGGCGCGTTCCTCGGCGCCATCTACGGAGAAGAGGAGAAGGCCCAGAGCCTGGGCCTCGTCGGCGACGCCCTCCGCGAACACCGACAGCGCTGTATCCGCCCCATCGCCCACGACTTCGAACGCTGGCTCGACGCCGTCGAGCCGACACTCCTGCCGTCCGAGCCGCTGGCGGCGGCCATCCGGTACTACAAGAACCACCGCGACGCGCTCTTCCGCTTCGTCGACGACCCCGAGGTCCCCATCGACAACTCGCCCACCGAGCGGGAGTTCCAGAACGTCGCCGAGCTCCGTCTCAACATGCTCTTCGCCGGCAGCACCGAGGGCGCGCACCGTGCTTGCGTCCTCCTCGGCATCGTCGCCACCTGTCGCGCGCAGGGTGTCCCCGCCCAGGCGTACCTCTCCTGGGTCTTCGAGCGCCTCGGCACCCACCGCGACGTCTTCGCGCTTTCGCTCGAAGACATGACCCCGCGGCCTTCAAGAAGACGCTCGCCTGACGCCCAGGCACGATTCCTCACGCCTCGCATCCCGGCGTCGTTGATGGGTCACGATACTACGCGGCGGACTTGAGATTCTCTCTGATGATTCTCGGGTGGCGGGCGGCGATACGCAGCAGCGCGATCGCTGGGCCTTCAGGTTGCCGTCGGCCTTGCTCCCAGTTGCGAAGCGTATGAACGCTGATTCCAACCGCGCGCGCGAACTGGGACTGGCTCAGTCCCACGAACTTGCGCAACGCGACCACGTCATCTCCAGACTCGAACAAGCCGGCAATCAGACGCCGGCGAACGCGAGCCGGAATGGCGCGCGCGAAGTCCCGTTCGGTAAGCTCGGGGATGTCAGTCATGGGTACCCTTCAGTGATGAGCGGAACAACGAGCGCTCCCGCTCGGACGCCCATCGCGCGCTGATGATACGAACGGTGTCCTCGTCTTCCTCCGTGTGGACGACGAGCACCAGGCCACGTTTGATCGGACCGATCGCCCAGAACCGATCCTCGTCGCGGAATGCGCGTCGTCGAAGATCACGAGGTAGGGGATGCTCGACGTGAAGAGCTCGGAGGCTTCTTCGAAGGAAACGCCGTGCTTCTTCCGGTTGGCTGCATCCTTCGAGGGGTCCCACGTGACCTCCACCAGGCCAGGGTAAGCCATTGGCGTAGTCAGTCAAGGGCTGACGGGCCTGGGCCACCCATCGAGCGTGATCGTGGGGAAGGCTTTCTCCGACTGTATGACGAGACACACGTTCACCCGCGAACGCCGAGCGTCAAGTCGTCAGTCGGCGAGGCGTGACAGACGCGGGCGAGTGCCGCATCAGAATGTTCGCCCGCGGAAGCGGAACGGACGGTGAAGTCGGAAAGACCGGCGTTCGGCGGGTGCAACGGCCAGTCATGCGGCTGTCGGCAGGGCGCAATCGAGCTATGCTTCGCGCATGGTGCAGTCACACCCCGACGAGTTGTTGCGGCGCGCGTTGGCGCTTCCGCCGGACAAGCGGTTGGCGCTGGCGACCGAGTTGCTGAACAGCGTGGAAGAGCGCCAAGACGAGCGCTGGGAGCGGGCGTGGCTTGCGGAGTTGGACCGCCGGAGCGCGGCGATCGACCGCGGTGAAGACAAGCTTGAGGACTGGGAGACGGTGAAGACCAGGCTGCGGGCCGAGCTTGAGCTGCGCGCCAAGTGAGAACGCGCCTTTCCGACGGTGCGCAGGAGGACCTGCGGAGCGCGATGCTGCACTACGAAGAGGCGCGCACCGGTCTCGGCGGTGACTTCCTCGACGAGGTGGACGCACTCGCTGCTCGCATCGCGGAAAGGCCGCTGGAATTCCCGCTGTGGAAGGACGCCCGACCGTACCGGAAAGCCGTGATGCTAAAGAGGTTCCCTTTCGTCATGTACTTTCGGTTCAGCGGGGACGAGGTCTACGTGCTGGCTGTTGCTCACGGGAAGCGCGAGCCCGGATATTGGGTCTCGCGAGACGAGACCTGAAGGCCGAATAACGAGACACACGTTCACCCGCGAACGCCGAGCGTCAAGTCGTCAGTCGGCAAGACGTGACAGACGCGGGCGAGTGCCGCATCAGAGTGTTCGCCCGCGGAAGCGGAACGGACGGTGAAGTCGGCAAGACCGGCGTTCGGCGGGGCAACGTGTGTGAGTTAGACAGCACGGCGAACGGCGGCGGATCAAACCGCACGCTGAAGTGGCCGCACAGCAATCAGGTCGCGGTCATCGACGTGGCGGACATCACTCT
Source organism: Myxococcales bacterium (assembly GCA_016191785.1). Taxonomy (GTDB): domain Bacteria; phylum Myxococcota_A; class Polyangia; order Polyangiales; family Polyangiaceae; genus JADJKB01. The sequence continues at coordinate 8,740 of JACPVJ010000036.1, forward strand.
CGCGCAGCGTGACGAGCGCTTGGGTACGACCCGACGCGGCTACGAACTCAACCTCGAGCCCATCCGGCTCGTAGACCTCGACGACCGCGCCCAGATCGCCGCGTCGAAGACCAGCGTCGGGCAGGTCTCGTTCGAGAACGACAGTGTCGAGGAGCTTGAAGGTCATGGCTACGCCGGGAATGCCGTCACGAATCGGGGGAAGTCCTCACCGGTTCGAACGATCCACACTGCAGTGATCTTGGCAGTTCGCCCGAGCGGTGAACTCAGCGTAGCACGGACCTCGAACTTCTGTCCGAACGGTCCGAGCTCGGTGGGTGTCGCGTCGCCGGTTTGGGCAATGAACTGGAGGTCTGCGCGAAGCAGTTCCCATTGGTCGGCGGAGTAGCCGAGCGCCCGGAAGAACGCCGCCTTGAATCGCCCAACCGGGTGCTCGGGCGACAGCAGGTAGTCGCGGACCTTCGCAGGTCCGACGACGGCACGGTCAGCGTTGGGGAGCAACACCTGCGAGGGTCCGGTTCTTCGTCTCTGTCTGGCTAACGAACGGCGTTCACCCGCGAACGCCAGGCACATCGTAACAGACGTCGGGGCGCTGCAGCCGCGGCGCGTGCCGAAGACAGTGTGGGCGCCGCGGCCGCGCGACGGACGGTGAAGTCGGCAAGGCGGCGTTCGGCGGGTGAAACGTCGAGTTAGACAGCGCCGGAAATCGCGGAGATTCTTGGAACTGAGACCGGCGAGACGCGAAGCAACGGCTTCGTGATCTCGGAGCTGCGATTGGCCGAGGGAATCTTCGAGGGCGGTGAAGTCGTCGAGACGCGTGGGGCCGCGGATGCAGCGCGGCGACGGGCGGTTTCGCTCTCCCGAGCAATCGCGGTTGGGGCTCGGCAAGGCGCCGCTGAACGCGTGAGAGACTTTCGACTTCAACAGCCGACGCGACGCCGTGGTCTCGGCGGCGCTGCCCTTGGGTCGGGCAAAGCGGCTGTATAACGAGACACACGTTCCTCCGCCAACGCCGCGAAGAACTCCCCGAAAAGCCTGACCCCGTGCCACATTCCATCACCTCCGAGCTTTAGCAACCCGGAGGCAGCCCTCTCGGAGAGCTTCTCGCAAGTTTTCTGAGGGGGCTTTTTCGTTGTCCCTCACGAAACGTGATCAGGATCGGGTGCGGGTCCCTCCATCTTCGTGAGGCTGCTCAAACGTGAGTTAGGCAGCCCCATCGACAATCGACGCTACACTGCGGCCGTGCGGTTCTTTCAGGCTGGCCCGGTCGCTGACTCGCTGTACGCGGGCATTCGTGACGACGAGGAACTCTCCGAGCACCGCGACTGGTTGGAGCGCCTTTGGGGCGAGTATGAAGGCATCAATCCCGATCCGAACTTCGTCTCCGCCGCGAGGTCACAACTGAACCAAGCGTTCTGGCAGATGTACGTTGCGCACGTCCTTCGAGAGAACGGACTAGACCTCGCACGACCTCCCGACGGAGGCCCCGACGTTCTGATCAAGAACGAGGAGGGCAAGACGTGGGTTGAAGCCGTTTGCCCTCGACCTGGGACCGGTCGCGACGCGGTAAAGCGGCGCCCTCGCGGAGGAGGACTGTACTCGCTGGATAGGAGGGCAATCTGCCTGAGATACACCGCCGCGCTGGCGGCGAAATCCAAGCAGCACGAAGAATGGTTGAGGCGTCGAGTCGTCGCGGCCAGCGACACGTACATCGTGGCCATCGGCGGCGCTGAGTTGGTCGACTCGGACCTTGAGAAGGGCACACCGGACATCGTGCGGGCGGTGCTCGGCCTCGGAGAACATGTGTGGAAAGTGCCAGTGGAGCAAGGGTGGCATGCGGTGGAGCGCGGAATCGCTGAGCAGCGTGAGCTTCAAAACAAGAACCTGTCGTCCGTCGCGACGGACGGATTCCTCACCGGGTGTTGGGCGAATGTGAGCGCTGTCTTGTTTGCGCCAACGCGAATCTGGGACCGCCCGTCCCCGGCGGGCAAGGACGTGATCTTCGTCCCCAATGCTAGCGCCAGCGTAACTGTTCGAGAGGACTACCTGGGATTTGGTCGCGCGTACGGCATCTCGAGTGGAGAGCTTCACTGCATCGACCTTCGTGTGCGAGCGGCGAAGGCGCAGCCGTCTGCCTAACGAGGCACACGTTCCCCCGCGAACGCCGAGCGTCAAGTCGACAGCCAGCGCGGCGCTTCACACGCGGGCGAGTGCCGAATCACAATGGTCGCCTGCGGGCGCGGAACGGACGGTGAAGTCGGCAAGGCCGGCGTTCGACTGAGTTAGGCAGCGATCGTGGTCACGTCTAACGCGCCCCCAGCAGTGGCTGAAGCCGTCGTACCTGCTCGACCACACCTGCGTCCCAAGGATATCGCCCCTCACGGTCCGGCCAAACGCACTGGACGGTGTCGAAGGTGTCGCCCTTGTAGAACCAAATCGCGTATCCAAGAAACTCGCGATAGGCGGAACGAGGGACGTGCAGAAAATGGCAAGGGTAGTCTTCGAGGAGCTCGTCAGTCACGACGTCATGGGCGAATTGGCGGCCCTCGCGGACAAGCTTGCCGATGTTGTTGAGGACGCTGTGCATCGCGTCGAGCGCAAGCCCAAACACAATGACCTCAGGATGCCCAAATGTCTTCGTGAGCCCGATGGTGAAGGCGAAAGCGGGTCCGGTTCCGTCGGCGGCAACCTTGATCACGTGCCAGCCAAACTCGGCAACATCCGCGACCACCTTTTCGTCCGGGTTCACAAGGCGCTCCGGTCTGCCTAACGAATTGGCGTTCACCCGCGAACGCCGGAGTCCAAACATATCAGACCGCGAGGCGCTGCAGCCGCGGGCGAGTGCCGCATCAGAATGTTCGCCCGCGGGACGGGGAACGGACGTTTGGGCAAGGCCAGACCGGCGTTCGGCGGGTGCGACGGCAAGTTATGCCGCGGAGGAAGTGGCGGTGATTTCTGGGACAGTGGCCTGGGTTCGGCGAAGCGCGGCCTCGCAGACTCGGAGCTCCGCGTCAGGTCGGCTTTCTTCGAGGGCGCTGTAGTCGTCGTGGCGATCGGGGCCGCGGATGCAGCGCTGCGTCAGTCACCACCGCTTCGAGCGCGATCACGGTCGGGGCTTGTCGAGACGCGTCGGAACGCGCGAGTGACTTTCGAACTTCAACAGCCGTCGGGGCGCCGTGATCTTGGAAGCGCTGCCCTTCAGCGAAGGTGCGACGGTGGGATAACGAGCCACACGTTCACCCGCGAACGCCGAGCGTCAACTCGTCAGCCGGCAAGGCGCTGCAGCCGCGGGCGAGTGCCGCA
>JACPVJ010000013.1 GCA_016191785.1 Myxococcales bacterium
CCGGCTCCGGCCCGGGATGACCTTCACCATCGAGCCGATGATCAACCTCGGCGGCTGGGAGGTGCAGATCCTCGATGACGAGTGGACGGCGATCACGGCCGACGGCTCGCTTTCAGCCCAATTCGAGCACACCGTCTTGGTCACCGAGACCGGGGTCGAGGTGCTGACCGCCCGCTCGGGCGTGCTCAAGGGCAGCGAGCTTTATCCGGAGTACTTCGCCGCCCCCTAGGTGCCGGTGGGGGAGCGATGCCTGTTGACGAATTGCATGCGCCCCGACTAGCTTGAAGCCCGACTTTTTCCGCGGTGAGCGACGCCCCGTCGCGCCGCGGTCGACGCTTCGGCAATGCCGGCCCGTACCAAGAAAAAACCAAACAAGTCCGCTAAGAAGGCTCCCTCGGCGCCGAAGAAGAAGGCCCGTGCTGGGGCGAAAGCGCGTCGTGCCCCGGCTCGTCCGGCCAAGAGGCCGAAGGCCAAGGCCAAGCCGAAGGCGAAGCCCAAAGCCCCGCCCAAGGCCAGGCTGAAAGCCCAGCCCAAGGCCAAAGCCAAGCTGAAGGCCAAGGCGAAGCCGAAGGCCCAGGCCGGCAAGCGCCCGAAGGCGAAGGCAGCCAGCCCGGCAGCGCTCAAACGACAGCGCGAGCAAGAGCGCGCCCGGGCGCTGAAAGAGCGCGAGCGCGCCCAGAAAGAGCGCGAGAAGGCCCGGGCTCGGGAGCTGAAAGAGCGCGAGCGCGCCCAGAAAGAGCGCGAGAAGGCCCGGGCTCGGGAGCTGAAAGAGCGCGAGCGCGCCCAGAAAGAGCGCGAGAAGGCCCGGGCTCGAGAGGCCAAGCTCCGGGAAGCGCAGCGCGAAGCCGAGCGAAAGGCCAAAGAGGCCGAGCGCGAGCGCGCACGTGAAGAGGCCCGCAAGGCCAAAGAGGCCGAGCGCGCCGCCCGCGAGGCCGAGCGCGAGCGTGTGCGCGACGAGGCCCGCAAAGCCAAAGAGGCTGAGCGCGCCGCTCGCGAGGCCGAGCGTGAAGCCTACCGCAAAGCCAAAGAGGCCGAGCGTGAGCGCCTCCGAGCCGAGCGCGAAGCCGCACGCCGCGCCCTCGAGGGGCGCGTCGCACGGGCCAGCAAGCGCGCGCTCCGGGCCGGGGCGAAAGCGTCGACGACGCGCGTCTACCGTCCCGACGCGATCCCCAACCAAGCGGGCACCACGCGCCGCACCGAAGGCGCTCAGCTTCCGCGGCCGGTCGTGCCGCGACCGCTCCCGCTGCCGCCTCCCGCGCCGGCGCCGCCGCCGCCCCCGAAAGAGCCGCCGCCGGCGTCCATCGAAGAGCGCTACGCGCTGGTCCAGAAACGCCTGGCCGAGTGCGACAGCGCCTTCCAGAACGAGTACGCCGAGAGCCTGGAGATGTCCTGGGTGTACCACGACAGCGCCCTCGAAGGCGTGGTTTACACCTACCAAGAGCTCCGCACCGCGATCGACCCCGGGGTCACGGTGGTGGCCGATTCGAGCCTGCAGCCGGTGGTCGACGAGATCCGTCGCCACCGCCAGACCCTCGCGCTGGTCCGCGACCTCGGCGAGAAGAAGCGCGCGCCCATCACCGTCGACACGGTCAAGAAGATCTACCTCACGCTCCACCCCGAAGAGGGCGACCTCAAGAACCTGCGGTACCGGAAGGACATCCCGCAGCATCGCCTCTACTTCCACGAGTACGCGCCGCCCGACAAGATCGCCTACAAGGTGCGGCAGGTGATCGACTGGCTCAACGGTCCCGAGCCGAAGAAGATCAAGCACGCGATCCGGATCGCCGCCCGGGTGCACTACGATCTGGTCCGCGTCTTCCCGTTCTCGAACGACAGCGGCAAGGTCGCGCGCATGCTGATGAACATCATCTTGCTGCGCGCCGGTCACCCGCCGGCGATCGTCCACTCGACCGAGCGCCAGCGCTACTACGAGGCGCTCAAGAGCAGCCTGCCGACGCTGATTCAGATGATCACCGAGTCGATCACCAACGGCCTGACCAGCATCGAGAAGCGGCTCGACGAGCGCGACTCGCGCCTGCGTTCGTTCACCGCGTGACGGTGGGGCGGGCCGGCTTCAGTCGACCGGCGCGATCGAGTCCCACCCGGTCGCCTGCGAGAGCTTCGCGATCGCGATGTTGTACTCGTACACCGCGCTCATCTGCGAGAAGCGCTTGAGCGCGTACTCCTTGGCCGGCGACACGATGTCCTCGTCGTCGAAGGTTCCGACGTCGATGCCCTGCTGCACCTTGATCAGCCACTGCCGGGCGTAGCCCTGGGCGCGAGTGTACGCATCGACGCGCTTGGCGGCGTCGGTCGCCTCGGCGAAGGCCTGCTCGACCTCGGTCCCCACGCCGCCGAGCGCGTAGCGCTCGGTGGCGCGGATCTCTTCCAGCTGGGCGCGGGCCTGCGCCACCCGGGCGCTCTGCGGCAGGAAGTCGAGCTTCCACTTCAGCGCGAGCGCCGCGCCGTAAAAGAAGCGGTTCGCGCTGTCGCTGACGTACGGGTTGACCTGGTTGGTCACCTCGGGCGCGCGGGCGTAGCGGCCGCTGAGCGCCAGGCCAAGGTCGGGAAAGTAGCGAGACTGCTCGAGCCGCACCTGGGCCTGCCGAGCCAGGACCCCGGCCCGCGCCATGTTCACCTCGGGCCGAAAGAGGCGCGCCGCCTCCAGGTACCGCCCGAGCGGCGCCAGCGTGTGCGGCACGCGGGCCAGGGGCTGGTCCGGGATGTCGATCTCGCCCTTCACCCCGGTCAAGAACCGAAGACCCGAGAGCGCGATGCGCTCTTGTTTCTGGGCCTCACTCTCGCGGGCCTCGAGCTCGGCGCGATACATCTTGAGCTTCAAGAGCTCGATGTCGTCGCCGTCCCCGCTGGCGACCCGCGCTTCGAGGCGACCCATGTGCTTGTCGATCTGCTTGGCGGCATCGCGGACCAGCGCCAGCGAGTCACGAGCGAGCTGCGCGCCGTAAAAGGCGCGCCGCACCGACAGCTTGACATCGTTCTTCTCTTTCTTGACCTCGTGCTCGCCGACCTTGACCTGCGCTTCGGCCGCGTCCCACAGGTTGCTGATCTTGCCGAAGGTCCAGAGTGGCACCACGCCGTCGATGCCCATCTGCCAGGCGAGCGCCATGTTCGAGGTCAGCGCGGCGTCCGTGTTCGGGCTGTAGACGCTGGTGCCGCGGACGGTGGGCGCTGGACCGATGCCGCCGGTGAGCGTCCAGTCGCTGTACGGCGCGGTGTGAGCCTGGCTGAGCTGCGCCTCTTTCTGGCGCTTGCGCGCCTTGGCCTCGGCGATCTTCGGGTAGTTCTGCTCGGCCAGCTCCAGACAGCGGCGGAGCGAGTGCACCGGGGCGCGGGACGCCGCCTCGCTGACGCGCGGCGGGAGCGCGGGCGCGGGCTCGGGCTCGGCGCGGACCGCCTGCGCCGCCGCGAGGGCTGCCACGAGCACGAGAGCGGTCACGACGCCGCGCATCTCAGCGCTTCCCCCCGGGGCGATCCGAGATCCGACGGCGGGCTGGCACGCTGGAGGGTGAGCGGCTGGGCGGCGGCCGGCTCGAGAGCGTTGCGGGCCGCGGCGCCCGCGGGCCCCGGTCGTCCGCCGTGGGGCCGACCACTGGGGTGTAGAGGTAGCCCTGCTGCTGGAAGACGCAGATCCGGTTGCCGCCGTCGCGCTTGGCCTGGTTCAGCGCCGAGTCTGCGGCGCGGAGCAGCGCGTCCTTCGAGCGCACGTCCCGCGAGGGATAGAGCGCGACGCCGACCGACAGGGTGACCCGCGTGGGGCCGCTCGGATCGCCGAAGAACGGCCGCTCGGTCACCTCGCGCCAGATGCGCTCGGCGACGGTGACCGACCCCGCGAAGTGCGTGCTCGGTAGGACCAGCAAGAATTCGTCGCCGCCATAGCGCGCCACCACGTCCACCTCGCGGACGCTGCGGCGCACCACGTCGGCGACCCCGCGCACCACGTTGTCGCCGAGCGCGCGCCCCCCGGCTTCGTTCATCGCCGCCAGGTGATCGACGTCGATGATCACCGAGGCCAGCGGATCGTGATAGCGCTCCGCCCGCTTGAACTCCTCGGCGAGCCGCGTGTGCAGATAACGATAGTTGTACAGCCCGGTGAGCTCGTCGTGCACGCTGAGCTGCTCGAGCTTGGTGCGAGCCCGGGCCACGTGGTCGTGGAGCTTCTTGATGCGCAGCATGGCCTCGACGCGCGCCAGAAGCTCGCGCTCGTCGAAGGGCTTCGCGACGTAGTCGTCGGCGCCGATGCGCAGGCCGTCGACGCGACTCTGGGTGTCCGACCGGACGGTGAGCAGGACCACCGGCAGGAAGCTCTCGCCCGAGAGGCTCTTGATGATCCGGCACGCCTCGAGCCCGGTCATGCGCGGCATGAGCACGTCGAGCAGCACCAAATCGGCCCCGCCCTTCCCGACGCGCTCGATCAGCGCCTGGCCGTCGTCGAACACCTCGACCAGGTAGCCGTGGCTGCGCAAGAGCGCCGCCAGCTGCTCGCGCCCCAGCCGCTCGTCATCGGCGATCAGCACGGTCGAGCCGAGCACGCTCCTCTGTCCCGTCGACGGCGGCGGCTCGCTGATCTTCGACTCCGACTCGGACACGCGGGGCCCAGGGTAGTCACCTCAAGGCATCAGGTCGAGCGTCACGTCGACATCGAGGCCCTCGCGGCCGATGCGCTGGCCGGTGCGCCCCAAGAGCGAGAAGCAGCCGCACGGGTGCCGGTAGCCGAGCGCGGCACGCCAGGCGAGCAGCCGCGCGCTGCTCACGTCGGCCTCGGTGCCGACCTCGGAGGCCAGCTGTCGCGTCCAGGGAACTCCGAGCCGCGCGCCCGCAGACCAGCCGGCTCGCTCCAGGTACGGACGCACCGAGCCGGCGAAGTGATCGGAGAGCAGCGTGCGGGCGCCCAGCGGCGCATCGTCGAGGCCGCCGGTGACGTGACCCTCGACGTGCAGGGCGTCGGCGCGCCCGAAGCGGAGCCGACCACTTTGGTAGAGCTCGCGATCGGAGTCGAGCCGCGCCGCGCTCTCGACTCGGGCCCCGACCCACTCACTGTCGGCCGCGAGCTCGGCCCCCGCCGCGGGCTCCACGCGCTCGGCGTCCAAGTCACCGAGCGCGCCGCCGCGAAGCTCGACCTCCAGGGCCTCGCGCGCCCCGTCGCGACCGAGGGCGCTCGAGACGCCGGCCGCGCCGAGCGCGAGGCGCCCGGTGGGCGCGGCCTCGAGCGCACGAAACACGTCTGCGCTCTGGCCTCGTCGCTCGGCCACCCGCACCCCCGCGTCCAGAAACGGCTCGACGCGATGGACCAGCGGATCGGTGCCGTCGCCGAAGGCGCGCGCCAGGGGCGCGCTCGCCATCAGGCGGGTCCCGGCGAAGGCCGACGCCGAGGCTTCTCGCTCGCGGCTCTCGAACACGGTGTGCTCGTCCAGCTGCGCCGACACCCAGAGCGGGCCCAGGTTGGTCGCGGCGGCGACGCTCGCGTGATGAACGAGCAACGTGACCGACGCCTGCCCGCGCTCTCGCAGGGTGCTCGCCTCGACGAAGGTGTCCGCGCTGCTGCCCGCGCCCAGCGCGCCGCCGAAGGCCAGCGCGGCGACGGGCCCCGCCGCGACGCCGGCGTCCATCGCCGCGCCGCGCTCTGCGACCGCCACGCCGCCGAGCGCCCCGACCACGTGCTCGCTCGCGCCGCTCAGGCTGGCTCGCGCGTGGTCCCAGCGTCGCGACACCGGCTCGAGCTCGAGCGTTCCTGCGAGCCCGCGCGCGCCGCGGATCGCGTCGATCCGAAGCGCCGCCGCGGCTCCGTCGCGCCCCGCGCCGGCGCCGTGCGCGTCCAGCGCAAGCAGGCTGTCGCGTTGGTGATCCCAGCGCACCCGGGTGCTGGTACCTGGCGTGCTCAGCCGAGTCTCGACGTCGACGCCGCCGCGGAGGTACCCCGCCGCCGAGACGTCGAGCGCCGAGAGCGTCGGCCCGCGCTTGCCCCCGATCGGCACGTGCACGCCGGTGCCGGCCGAGAGGCCCTCTTCCGCGCGCCAGGCGAGCCGGGGCGGCAAGAGCCCGAGGCGATCGGGCGACCGAAGCCAGAGGATCGGCGTCCACAGGACCGGAACGTCGCCCACCCGCACGGTCGCGCCCTGCACGAAGAGGTCAGTGGGCGGCGCGACGATCGCCTTCTGGAAGCCGAAGCTGATCGGGGCGTTCTCACAGGGGCAAAACGCGACCCGCCCCTCCCCTTCGATCTCCACGCCGCGGCGGGTCCGGCTCAGCGTGAGGCGCTCACTGGTCAGGCGATAGCGATCGACCACGATGCTCACCTTGCGCGACAGCTCGAGCTTCATCAGCTCGGGGTCGAGCTCGACTCGCCCCGCCTGAAAATCGACCCAATACGGTACGGGCTCGGCCGCCTCAGGCGGGTCGGCGGCCCGCGCAACGCCTGGGGAGGCCAGGAGCAGCGCCAGGGCGGAGAACGCCTGGATTCGCAAGCGGGCTTACTGGGACGGGCCGCGCTTCGGCGCCGCCGCTCCGCTCTTGCCCGGGAGGACCTTGCCGCCGGCCCGACGCGTGCGGGCGTCGGGATCGAAGTCGTCGCGCCGGGAGTAGGACTTCTGGGCCTTCGGCAGATCGATGTAGAGCACCATGCTGCCACCGGGGCCGTCGACCACGCGGTGCTTGGCGGTCGCGGCTTCGCGCATCTCGAGCACCAGCTGGGCGCCTGCCGCGTCGGGCTTGAGCTTGGCGCGAGCCAGCGGCGTGTCGAAGTACTCGGTGACCAGCGCGTTGGTGTTGTTGCGGACCGCCACCTGGGCACCGACCAGCACGAACGAGGTCGCGGCGGCCGTCACGGCGACCTTCTTGCTGACGTGCACCCAGATCTGACTCGACCCGTCTCCCAGCATGCGAAAGCCCGGGAAGGTGGCGATGGGCGCATTGGGATCCAGCTTCTTCTTGGGCTTCCACTTGCCGCGCTTGGCTGGCTTGTCGCTCCAGCTGTAGCCCGGCGTCGGTCCGGCCGGTTTCTCTTCGGCCTTGGCGTCGCCGCCCTTGTCCCCCGCCTTGGCGTCGCCGCCCTTGTCCCCCGGCTTGGCGGCGGCCTTCGGCTCGGCCTTTTCCGCCGGCTTGGGCGGGGGCGTGGTCTCCGGGGCCTTCGGCTGGGCGCCCGCCGCCGCCGCGGACACGAGAATCGCCGCGGCGATCCCGACACTCGCACTTCGCACGCGCATGCCGCAATTGGAGCACGAGCGCCCCGGTCCCGGCTACCTTGTGGCGACCTCGTGGTGTGGCACGGGTGGCCCAGTCACCGTCAACGGATGGCTTCTCCAGGGCAGCGGTGACGCGGCTGGGGGAATGCCGTCCGGCGGGCCGAGCGCCCGAACCCCGCGACACCATGGGATTTGCCCCGAAAGGGGGGCGGCCGGCACGCTGCGTGCAGGCTACCGGACGTGACCGACGGGCTTTACGAAACGAGCGCCGCTGGCCATGCTGGAAGCAATTCCGCGTTCCAGCCGTATCAGGCGATGAGCTGACATCGAGGAGCTTCGGAGATGAAGACGCGACGCACGCTGGTGATGGTGATGGCAACTTTGGGCCTGGCGCTCCTGGCGCCTGGGGCCAGCGCTGACACGAGCGAAGAAGCCAAGCGCCTGATGAAGCTGCGGGACGCCGAGCGCTACGAGGTCTCGACCGAGCACAGCGCCACCAAGGCGGGCGCCGCCCGCGTGCACATCGCGGCGCCGGTGGCGAACGTCAAGAAGACGGTCACCGACTTCAAGCACTACTCGAAGTTCATCTCCAAGTTCGACAAGGCCAAGGTGGTCGGCCGGGACGGCGACAAGACCGACGTCTACTTGCAAGTGCCGATTCTGAAGGGTGCCGCCAAGATCTGGGCCGTGGTCCGCTTCCAGCCCTTCAAGACCGTGAACGGCGAAGAGGTGCTCGAGGGCCAGATGATCAAGGGCAACGTCAAGCGCATGGACGCCCGCTGGCGCATCAAGAAGATCGACGACGAGAACACCCAGCTCAACCTCGAGCTGTTGATCGTCCCCAAGCTCCCGGTCCCGGGCTCGATGGTCACGGGCGAGGTCAAGTACGCGGCCGACGAGGCCGTGATGGGCTCGCGCAACAAGACCGAGACCGAGTGGGCCGCGAAGAAAAAGAAGTGAGCCCGAGCCCCCGCAGCCGAACGAGGCGAGCCGCACTGGCTCGCCTCTTCGTTTTTGTCTGCGCCCTCGCCGCCTGTGACAAGACCCGTGCCCCCGCGGATCCCTCCCCGCCGGGGAGCCCGCGCGCGAGCGCCGCGCCCAGCTCGAGCGCACCGACCGCCGTGGCGCGACCGCGCGAGCTGGGCGACGGCTGTCACGCGGGGGCGTCGACCCAAGGCAGCGCGACCGATCGCGCCCGGGCGGTGGCCGAGGCCTGCGCCCCCGGGGGCACGCCGCTCGGTGAATCACGCACGTTTGCTGGGCCCGGCGAGCTGCGGCTCGAGCTCGGCGCGGGCCCGGTGTGCCTGCGCGTGATCGCGGTGGCCGAGCAGGCCGACGCCGATCTGAGCCTCGAGCTCTTCGACGAGCAGGGCAAGAGTCGGAGCGTCGACGCGCTGCCCGGATCGGTCGCGCTGATCGGCGCCAAGGGGCCGGTGTGCTTCTCGTCCGAGAAGTCCGTCATCGCCAAGGTCGGGTTCGCCCGGGGCGGCGGCACGGCCGTGGTGAGCGCTCACCGGCTGTGAGCCAGGGTCCAGACGGTCGCGCCGTCGCGCTGCACGCGAGCAACGGCGACGCCACTGCCCCGGCCGCGCGTGAGCGAGAGCTCGCCGTGTCGGTCGAGCGTGACTCGCGTCCGAAGGCGGCGCGCTTGCACCAGACGGTCCCACAGCTCGGCGGGCACGTCGGGCGGAGCCGACAGCGTCACGCTGGGTCGGCCGAGGGCGTCGATGTGGCGCGCCAACGCGCCAAGCTCACTGCCGTCGCTCAGCGGTATCGAGCGACGTGCGACGCGCCCGCCGCCGGTGACGGGGCTCGCGCTCGCGCTGGCGGTGGCAGACGCGGTCGCGGTCGGGACCGCGAGTGCGACCAGCACGACGGCGAGGAACACCGGCCGCAAGCGCGCCGGCTGGATCCACGCCGCGAGTCGCCCGACGCCCGAAGCCGCGACCATCGCCAGCGGAGGCACCAGCGCCGCCGCGCGTGGAGGAAAAGTGGTGAGCACGTCGGGCGTCGAGCAGAGCCCGATCAATCCGCCGAGCAGTCCGACCCCCGCGAGCGCGTCGAGGGCGTGCCGATCGACGCCAGGCCGGAGCGCACCGGACGCGAAGCGCCTCGCCAGCAGCCGATGGGCACCGAACCCGAGGCCGATCAGCGTGAGCACCAGGAGCGACGCCGGCACGGCGTGGAGCAGCCAATCGAGGGCGAACCATCGCGGCACCGGGAGGCGGTCCACGACCTTTCCCGCGATCTCGGTCGGGGCAATCGTGGGCTCGAGGGGGGCGAGGAAGAACCGCGCGAGGGTCGCCGGGCTGCCGCGCCAGAGCGCCGGTTCGAAGGCAAGGAGCACGATTGGCGCGATGGGGATCGCCAGAAGGAGCCACGCCGGAGCCGGGACGCGGCCACGCCGGAGCAGGCGTCCCGCGCTGCCTCGACGAACCCACGCGAAGTGGATCACGCAGAGCGGCACGACCCAGATCACGCCCAGCGAGAGCGACGCGCCGAACCCGAGCGTCACGGCGGCGAGCACGGCCCACCCGAGGCTGCGGTGGGCCCCTGCCCCGCGCGGCGCTGCCGGACCGAGGGCGCGCACGTGGGCCGCCATCACCACGCAGGCCATCGACGCGACGACCGCCGCCTCGTCGAGCACCACGATCGCGTGGGAGAAGCGCGGCACGAGCAGGCAGAGCGCCGCAGCGGTGAGCGCGACGACCCGGCCCCGCGAGGGCCGCACCGTGAGATAGAGCGAGAGCGGCGCGAGCGCGCCGACCATCAGCCACGGCAGGCGCATCGCCGTCAGGGGATCGAGCCAGCCCAAGCGTCCCAGGCTCAGCTTCGACCAGGCCGCGACCAGCACCAGCAATCCGGACTCGAGCGACGGGCGGTGCTCGGGTCGCGCGAGCTCGGACAGACCCCGGGCGGCGACTCGCTTGACCAGCTCGGTCTGGGCATCGATCTGCGCGAGCCAGCCGAGCTCCGCCCGCGCGGGCCCGGTCTGGCGCGAGACGACGACCAGCACTGCGAGCGCGACGGCCCAGACCGCGAAGGCGATCGACACGGAAGCGGCAGTCTGGCGGCGCGGCATCTCGCGGTCACTTCCAGAGCATCGTCGCGGCCGACTCGGCCACCGCGAGGGCAGCGAGCGCCCACGGCAGGTACCGAGTCAAGCGCGCCATCACCGGCTGGTGATTTGCCCGGGTCTGGGCGCCGCCGCAAGCGCCGCGCGAAGCGATTGGCGAGGGCGCCCGGGCCGTGTACGCTTCTCGGGCATGCGACTCGGCTCTCTCCTCACCGTCGCGCTGCTCGCCACCGCGGGGGCCACCGGTTGCGAGTCCGCCCACATCAAGGACGCCTACGTGTCCCTCGACTCGGACGGCCGCCGCCTGCCGAAAGACGACTGCATTCGCCCGACCAAGCTCGACGGCACCACCCCGAATCACTACTTCGTGTTCGTCGAGATGCTGTCCTTCCGGGACGACACCATCCTCACGCCGGTGCTCCGAAACGTGAAGGACAACCGATACATGGCCTGGGCCGAGACCAAGCCCGGCAATGACGAGATCCTCGAGTTCGGCAACATCGCGCCGGGCAAGGGCGATCACATCATCAGCTGGGAGCAGGTCGGGCCGCCGATCGGCGACAACGACACCGGGCCGCTGCCCGAGGGGCTGTACAGCTGGGAGTTCTACCTCGACGACCACGGGTCGGCAGACGCCGTGATCGACTTCGCGGTGAGCGCCGGCTGCCAGTAGCCCGGCTACTCTTCGTCCTTGGTCTTCTTGATCGCGGCCTGGTAGCGCTTGTCTTTGCGCAGCGGCCCGAACTCGCTCTGGGTCTGTGAGCGGCGGATCCAGTCGTCCAGCGAGTTGTGCGACCGCAGGAACTTCGGTCGGCGCAGGCTCTTGGCCACCTCGAGGGACTTCTCGAAGTTCGTCGCGCACTGATCGACGTCGTTCTTCAGGCAGTACCCGCGGGCCAGGTGATAGAAGACCTCGGCGCTGTTGTCCCACTGCTTCTTCGCGACATCCAGGTGTCGGATGGCATCGTCGGCGTTCTTCTTGCGAAGCAAGGCGTACGACACGCCCATCCGCAAGTAGTAGTGCTCGTACTCTGGGAGCTTGCAGCCCTTGTCGTGGAGCTTCTCGGCCTCTTCGTAGAACGGGATCGACGCCTCGGCGGCCTCGCTCTCTTTCAGGCCTTTGTCGAAGAGCGCCGAGTCGCCGCGCCACACGCGCACGGTCGCGCTGTTCGGATACTGCTTGGACAGGTGATCGAGCAGGCGCTGCGCGGTCTTGTAGTCCTTGTCCTTGAAGGCGGTGACCGCGGGGCGGAACTCGCCTTGACCCGGGTCCATGCTGGCGCCGCCGGGACACACCCCGGGCGTCACGGCGGTCGCGGTCGGCGCCGTCGCCGGCGGGGGCGGCGGCGGGTCGGACTTGCTCTTGCAGGCGAGTAGCGCGGCGAGGATCAGCGCGAGCGCGCCGCTTCGGTCGGCGAAGGTCATCTCCGGCATCAAACGTCGAGTGCCGGATCTGTGCAAGCCGGTGCCCGAGCCGCCTTGCGCGGCGCGTCAAAACGTGGCCCAATACCGGGCCGCCATGCCCCGCCATCCGTTCAGAGCGCCGTCGCGATGAAGCTGCCCGAGTCCCGCGGCCTGTACGACCCTCGGTTCGAGCACGACGCGTGCGGCGTCGGCTTCGTGGCCCACGTGCGGGGGCTCAGATCCCACGACATCGTCGAGCGCGGCGTCGGCATCTTGCTCAATCTGGAGCATCGGGGCGCTACCGGGTGCGACCCACAGTCCGGCGACGGTGCCGGGATCCTGATCCAGGTCCCCCACGAGCTGCTCGCCGCCGAGGTCGAGGGTCGCTTCGAGCTGCCGGCGCCAGGTGCCTACGGCGTGGGGTGTGTGTTCCTGCCGCGCGACCCTTCCGCCCGCGCGCGCTGCCAGCAGGTGCTCGAAGACAAGATCCTGGGCACCGGACAGCGGCTGCTCGGCTGGCGCACCGTCCCGGTGGACGAATCGGCCCTCGGCCCCATCGCACGCCAGAGCGCGCCGGTGATCTTGCAGGTGTTGATCGGTTCGACCACCGACGACGAGCAGGCCTTCGAGCGCAAGCTGTTCGTGATCCGCAAGTGGGCCGAGCGCACCGTGCGCGAGAGCGACATCCCGGGGCGCGACGAGTTCTACCTGCCCAGCCTGTCGTGCCGCACCCTGGTCTACAAGGGCCTCTTGCTGGCGCACCAGCTCGCGAAGTTCTATCGCGACCTCACGGACCCGCGCATGGTCAGCGCGCTGTCGATGGTCCACCAGCGCTTCAGCACCAACACCTTCCCCACCTGGCAGCTGGCGCAGCCCTTCCGGCTGCTCTCGCACAACGGCGAGATCAACACCGTGCGGGGCAACGCCCAGTGGATGCGCGCGCGCGAGCAGCTGTTCGACGGGCGCGTGTTCGGCGAGGACGTGCGTCACATCTTGCCGACCATCACCCCCGGCGGCAGCGACTCGGCCCAGCTGGACAACGTCGCCGAGCTCTTGCTCCACGCGGGCCGCAGCCTGCCCCACGTGATGATGATGCTCGTGCCCGAAGCCTGGCAGAACGACCCGAACATGCCGGGGTATCTGCGGGACTTCTACGCGTACCACGCCTGCCTGGTCGAGCCCTGGGACGGGCCGGCAGCCCTGACCTTCACCGACGGGCGACAGATCGGCGCGCTGCTCGATCGCAACGGCCTCCGGCCCGCGCGCTGGCTCGAGACGCGAGACGGCCTGGTGGTGCTCGCCTCGGAGACCGGGGTCATGGACGTTCCCCCCGAGCAGATCGCGCGCAAGGGTCGCCTCGAGCCCGGGCGCATGTTCCTGGTCGACCTCGCGGGTGGGCGCATCGTCGAGGACCACGAGCTGAAGCGCCAGCTCGCCCAGCAGAAGCCCTATGGCAAGTGGATCCGCGACAACGCCATCCACCTCGACGAGATCGACGACGTCACGGAGGTGCCCGCCACGCCGACGCCCCACGAGCTCTGCGAGCGGCAGCGGGTCTTCGGCTACACCACCGAAGACCTTCGCCTGATTCTCTCGCCCATGGCCGAGAAGGGCGAAGAACCCACGGGCAGCATGGGCACCGACACGCCGCTCGCGGCGCTGTCCGAACGTCCGCAGCTGCTCTTCTCTTATTTCAAGCAGCACTTCGCCCAGGTCACCAACCCGCCGATCGATCCGATCCGCGAGGCGTTGGTGATGAGCCTGCGCAACTTCGTCGGCGGCGAGGACAACCTCTTGTTCGAGCTGCCGGACCACGCGCAGATGCTCGAGCTGGGCAGCCCGGTGCTGACCAACGAAGAGCTTGCCACCCTGCGCGGCACCCATCAGATCCACTTCCGCCGGCCGAGCACGCTACCCATCGTCTATCCGGTGGCCGAGGGCGGTCGCGGGCTGAAGGCGGCCCTCGACGAGCTGTGCCGCCAGGCCTCGCTGGCCGTGCTCAACAACCACAGCGTGATCGTGCTCTCGGATCGCAGCGCCACCGCCCACATGGTGCCGATCCCCAGCCTCTTGGCCCTGGGCGCGGTCCACAACCACCTGATGCGCAACGGCACGCGGATGCGCGTGGGTCTGTTGATCGAGACCGGCGAGGCGCGCGAGGTCCACCACTTCTGCCTGCTGCTCGGCTTCGGCGCAGGCGCGGTGAACCCCTACGTGGCCCTCGACAGCGTCTCGGAGCTGGCGCGCTCGGGGGTGCTCGAGGGCGTGCGCGACCCGGCCGTCGCCCGGAAGCACTTCGTCAAGGCCGTGAACAAGGGCGTGCTCAAGGTGATGAGCAAGATGGGGATCAGCACCCTGCAGAGCTACCAGGGCTCGCAGATCTTCGAGGCGCTGGGGCTCGGCGCCGACGTGACCGAGCGCTACTTCACCGGGACCACGTCGCGGCTCGGCGGCCTGGACCTGGACGACATCGCCGAAGAGTGCAGGCTGCGAAGCGAAGCCGCCTTCCCCAGGCGCAAGAGCCCGAGCGCCGGGCTCGACACGGGCGGGCAGTACCAGTACCGCGCCCAGGGCGAGCGCCACCTCTGGAACCCGAAGGTCGTGACCTCGCTCCAGCGCGCCGTGCGCGACGCCGACGACAAGAGCTACCGCGAGTACTCCGATCTGGTGAACCAGCAGTCGCGCGGGCCGATCACCCTGCGCGGCCTCTGGAACCTGATTCCCGCCGACGCGCCGATCTCGCTCTCGGAGGTCGAGCCCGCCAGCGAGATCGTGCGCCGCTTCGCCACCGGCGCCATGAGCTTCGGCAGCATCAGCGCCGAGGCCCACGAGAACCTGGCGGTCGCGATGAACCGGATCGGGGGCCGCAGCAACACCGGCGAGGGTGGCGAGCGCGAAGAGCGCTACGCCCGGCTCCCCTCTGGCGACAGCAAGCGCAGCAGCATCAAGCAGGTCGCGAGCGGCCGCTTCGGCGTCACCACGCACTATCTGGTCAACGCCGACGAGCTGCAGATCAAGATCGCGCAAGGGGCGAAGCCCGGCGAGGGCGGCCAGCTGCCGGGGCACAAGGTCGACGTGGTGATCGCCGCGACGCGACACTCCACGCCGGGCGTCACCCTGATCTCTCCCCCGCCCCACCACGACATCTACAGCATCGAAGATCTGGCTCAGCTGATCTTCGACCTGAAGATGGTCAACCCGACGGCGCGGATCAGCGTCAAGCTGGTGGCCGAGGCCGGCGTGGGGACCATCGCCGCCGGCGTGGCCAAGGCCCGCGCCGACGTGATCTTGATCTCGGGCTTCGACGGCGGCACCGGCGCCTCGCCGCTGACCAGCATCAAGCACGCCGGCGTGCCCTGGGAGCTCGGGCTCTCCGAGACCCACCAGGTGCTGGTCAAGAACGACCTTCGAAGCCGGGTGATCCTCCAGGCCGACGGCCAGATGCGGACCGGTCGCGACGTGGTGATCGCCGCGCTGCTCGGCGCCGAAGAGTTCGGCTTCGCGACCGCGCCGCTGGTGGCCAGCGGCTGCATCATGATGCGCAAGTGCCACCTCAACACCTGCCCGGTGGGCGTGGCCACCCAAGACCCCGAGCTTCGCAAGAAGTTCGCGGGCAAGCCCGAGCACGTGATCCGCTTCATGTTCTACGTCGCGGAAGAGGCCCGCGAGCTGATGAGTCAGCTCGGGTTCCGCACGGTCGAAGAGATGGTGGGTCGCGTCGATCGGATCCGGCCCCGAGACGTCAACGAGCACTTCAAGGCGAAGAAGCTCGACACCAGCGCGCTCTTGGTCAGCGCCGACCGCGGCGCGGGCGTCGGCGTGTGCAAGAGCCTGGACCAAGATCACGGCGTCGAGCGCTCGCTCGATCACGAGCTCATGCCCGAGGTGCGCGCCGCGATCGAGCAGCGCGAGCCGGTCCGCCTGGCGGTGCCCATCAAGAACGTGCACCGCACCGTGGGCGCCATGCTCGCCGGCGAGATCGCCCGCCGCCACGGTCCGGCCGGCCTCCCCGAAGGCACGCTCTGCCTCGACTTCGAGGGCAGCGCGGGGCAGAGCTTCGGCGCCTTCGCCGTGGCCGGCATGCACCTGCACCTGGAGGGGGACGCCAACGACTACGTGGGCAAGGGCCTCTCGGGTGGCGTGATCAGCGTGCGGCCCCCGCGCGCTGCCACCTTCCGCTCGGACGAGAGCGTGCTCGTGGGGAACGTCGCGCTCTACGGCGCGACCAGCGGCAAGGCCTTCATCAGCGGCGTCGCGGGCGAGCGCTTCGCGGTGCGCAACAGCGGCGCCATCGCCGTGGTCGAAGGCGTGGGCGATCACGGCTGCGAGTACATGACCGGCGGCCGGGTGGTGGTGATCGGCAAGACCGGGAAGAACTTCGCCGCCGGCATGAGCGGCGGCTACGCCTACGTGCTCGACCGCGACGGCACCTTCGAAGCGCGGTGCAATCCCGAGCTCGTCACCCGCGAGGGCCTGGGCTCGGAGGACGCCGCCTTCGTCGCGGCCCTGCTCGACGAGCACCGTCGGGTGACGGGCAGCGCCAAGGCCGCCGAGCTGCTCGCGCGGTGGGAAGAGACCTTGCCGCGCCTGGTGAAGGTGGTTCCCATCGAGTACCGGCGCGTGGTCGCAGCGCTCGAAGAGCAGCGCCGCGCCCGCGAGAGCGCTCTGCCGGCTGTGGACGACCCGTTGCCGGTGCCCCGAGGCAGCCGCCACTCGACCGAGGCAGAGTGAGCATGGGCAAGGTCACTGGCTTCATGCAGTACCCGCGGGTGGGCGCCGCCAAAAGGCCGGTCGCCGAGCGCCTCAAGGACCATCGCGAGATCGAGCTGCCGGTGGTCGCCGAGCGCCTGGCCGAACAGGGCGCGCGCTGCATGGACTGCGGCATCCCGTTTTGCAACACCGGCTGCCCGCTCGGCAACCTGATCCCCGAGTGGAACGACCACGTCTACCGCGGGCGAATGACCGAAGCGGTCGAGGCCCTGCACGCCACCAACAACTTCCCCGAGGTCACCGGGCGCGTCTGCCCGGCGCCCTGCGAGGCGGCGTGCGTCCTCGGCATCGACGCCGAGCCGGTGAGCATCAAGCTGCTCGAGCGGTCCATCGCCGACCATGCCTTCGCCCGAGGTCACGTCCGGCCCGAGCCGCCCCTCAGTCGTACCGGCAAGAAGGTCGCCGTGGTCGGCTCGGGTCCAGCGGGGCTCGCGGCGGCGCAGCAGCTGAATCGGGCGGGCCACAACGTGGTGGTGCACGAGCGCGCGGACCGCATCGGCGGGCTGCTCACCTACGGCATCCCCGACTTCAAGCTCGACAAGCGGCTGGTGCAGGCTCGGGTCGAGCAGATGCGCGCCGAGGGGGTCGAGTTTCGCACCGGCGTCGAGGCCGACCCCGCCGAGCTCGGGGCGCGCTTTGACGCCGTGTGCCTGGCCATCGGCTCGCGCGTCCCGCGAGACCTGACGCTTCCGGGCCGCGACCTCGCCGGTATCCACTTCGCGATGGACTACCTGCAGCAGCAGAACCGGCGCGTCAGCGGGGACCGGGTCCCGGCCGAGCAGTCCATCTCGGCCGAAGGCAAGCAGGTGGTGGTGATCGGCGGCGGCGACACCGGCAGCGACTGCGTCGGCACGGCCCTGCGCCAGGGCGCGGCCAGCGTGATCAGCCTCGAGATCATGCCGCAGCCGCCCGAGTCGCGAGATCCGAGCACGCCCTGGCCCCTCTGGCCGCTGATGCTGCGCACCTCGACCAGCCATGAAGAGGGCGGCGAGCGGGCGTTCAGCGTCTCGACCGAGCGCTTCACCGGCGGCAGCGGCACAGTCGAGCACGTGCATCTGGTCGAGGTCGCCGAACGGGCGGGCCGCTTCGAGCGCATCCCCGGGACCGAGCGCGTGCTCCGCGCCGATCTGGTGCTCCTTTCCCTGGGCTTCCTGCATCCCGAGAAGACCGGACTGGTCGAAGCCCTGGGGCTCGCGCTCGACCGGCGCGGCAACGTCGCGGTCGACGTCAATCTCATGACGAACGTCAGCGGCGTGTTCGCGGCCGGTGACTGCCAGCGCGGGCAGAGTCTGGTGGTCTGGGCCATCGCCGACGGCCGGCGAGCAGCCCGAGCCATCGACCTGTTCCTGATGGGCAAGACCGAGCTCCCGTAGCGTCCGAGCTTTCCCCGGCGACGAGCCCGTGGGATACTGTCTTCTGGTTTGACTCAAACCCCCAAGAAGCGCCCTCCGAAACGCCCGCCGCGTCCGCTGCCTCGCGGTGCGCCAACCAAGAGCGAAGAGTCGTCGCCCGAGATCCAGGTCGGGTTCGCGCCGGTGGGGCGCGAGACGTTGGCGGCGATCACGACCAACGTCGCACCGAAGGCCGACGGGCCGGAGCTCGAGTTCCACCTCGTGCCCGCGGGTCGCGAGACGTTGGCGGCGATCACCGCCGAGCTGGTGCCGCCGTCGGGCCGCAGCAGCCACGGCGACGGCACCGACGAGCCCACCACCGGCGTGCGCCAGCGCCAGCGGACCCACGGCTATTCCGAGCCGCCGCCGCAGGCCCTGTCCGAGTCGCCGCGGATGACCATGCCCGGAGTGGCGCCGCCGGCGAACGCGCCGCCCAAGCCGAAGGCCGAGCGGGTCAGCAAGGACACGATCGATGCGCTGGCCTCCGCGATGCTCGAGGTCGCTCCGTCGCCGCCCAGCGCTCGCTCCCGCGCCCAGGCGCTCGAGGTCTTCGAGCTCGTGACCTTCGTCATCAAGGGGGACGACCTGGGTCAGCTCTCGACCGAGGCGACGCGCCGCGAGTTCGTGGTCGAGCGCCTGATGCACCGCCTGCCCATCGCCACCGTCGACCAGATCGACCGCGTGGACCTCACGCCATGGACCGTACGCGGCACCGTGATCTTGCGCGTCTGGTGCAAGGTGCGGTCCCCGCTGCGCTGATCACCGCCCCATTCGCTCGAGCCGCTCGCACGAGACGTGGTCCCCCATGTTGCACGCGCGCTCGAACATCGCCTTGGCACGCGCCGGGTCGGGCTGCCCCGCCTTCTCGTCGGACAAGAGCAGTCCGAGCGCCCGGCACCCGGTGACCGCGCCGCCCTCGCACGAGCGCTCGAACAGCTTCATGGCCCGCGCTTCGTCCTTGGGCACGCCGCGGCCGCCCAGCACCATTCGCCCGAAGCCGTGGCAGCCCTCGGCGTCACCGCCGTTGCACGCCTTCTCGAAGAGGGCCACCGCCTGCTCGACGTTGGGCTCGGTGCCCATCCCGATGTACTTCGCCAGCGCCAGACCCCCGCAGGCCTCCGCGCTGCCGAAATCGCAGCCCCGCTGGTAGTACTCGAGGGCCTTCTCCGGGCTCTTGGCGACGCCCCGACCCTTCTCGTGGCGCTTGCCCAGCGCCGCGCACGCCTCGGCCTGCGAACCCTGACACGCCCGCTCGTAGAGCGCGATCACCCGGGCGGGGTCGGCGTTGCCACCGCGGTCGGCCTCGGCGGCCTTCGCGAAGTGCAGACACGCCGCCACGTCGTTCGCGTTGCACGCGCGCTCGAACAGCTCGAACGCGCGCTTTTCGTCCCGCGGCCCATCCAGACCGATTTGATGCGACAGCGCGAGCTGTCGACACGCCGTGATCTCGCGGCGCTCGCAGCGGTCTTCGAGCTCGGCGTTCAACCCCTTGGCGCGGCTCGGCCCGAGCCAGCTGGCCGCGAAGGCGGCGACCACGCCGACCGCGAGCCCCGCTGCAAAGGGCAGCACCGGGGTGCGAGCTGCGGCGGGCGCCCGGGATAGCCGCGAGGGCGGTGCCCGCCGGGGCCGCGCCGACCCCGGCGCGTCGTCACCTTCCGAATTTTTCACTCGAGCGCCATACCGCGACGCGCACGAATTCGCGAGAAAAACCGCCCTCCCAGGACTGTCCCCGCCGGGGGCCGGGTCGTTGTAGGCTCGGGCTCCCATGCGACCCGAGCACCGCGAACGCGCCCGAATCGAGGCAGCCACGCGCGTCGTCGACCGCCACGTCGCCGCGCTGCGCCCACCTGAAGAAGTGGGCCTCGAGGCCCTGGTGAACGACACGCTGTACCACGAGCGCCGCCGGCTCGAGCGCGACCGCGGCGGCGACCCGCGCAACGCCGACGACAGCGCGTTCTATCACCGCATCCAGAAGCGGCTTCGGCACGCCTCGGCGCGCGACCTGCGCGAGATGCTGGATCAGATCGCGCTGCGCTTCGCCTCGGAGATCGTCGGCAACTTCGACGACCGCGTGTACAAGCTCTCGACCACGGTCGTGCCCACGGGGCTCAGCGTGCTGCTCACGGCCATGTCCCCGGGCAAGCTCGGCTCACTCGGCTCGCTCCGGCACGGGCTCTCGGACCACGTTCAGATCCAGGGCACCGTCGACCACGTGCGCAAGCTGCTCGACAAGGGCACGCTGGTGGTGGTCCCCACCCACTCGTCGCACCTCGACAGCATCGTGCTCGGCTATGCGGTGCACCTCTTGGGCTTGCCGCCGCTGCTCTACGGCGCGGGCCTGAACCTCTTCAAGAACCCCGTGACTTCGTTCTTCATGAACAACCTCGGGGCCTATCGCGTCGATCGCAAGAAGACCGCGGCGCTCTACAAGGAGGTGCTCAAAGAGTACGCCACCGTCGCCCTCGAGCTCGATTACAACAATTTGTTCTTCCCCGGCGGCACCCGCTCGCGCAGCGGCGCGGTGGAGCAGAAGCTCAAGCGCGGCCTGCTCGGCACGGCGGTGCGCGCCTACGTGGGCAACTTGCAGAGCCGCCGCGACAAGCCCAACCTGTACGTGGTGCCTTGCACCATCTCTTACAAGCTGGGGCTCGAGGCCGAGACGCTGATCGACGACTACCTGAAAGAGGTCGGCAAGAACCGCTACATCATCGAGGACGACGAGTTCAGCCGGCCCCGGCAGGTGCTCAACTTCATGTCGAACCTGGTCAGCCTGGACAGCCGGGTGGTGATCACCTTCAGCCGCCCGCTGGACGTGGTGGGCAACTTCGTCGACGAGGAAGGGCGAAGCCTCGACCCGCGCGGCCGAGTCGTCGACGCCGCTTCGTACGTCTCGGACGGCGGCGTCGCGGTGCACGACGCGCAGCGCGACGAGGAGTACACGAACGAGCTCAGCGCCGCGATTGCCCGGGAGTTTCTCCGGGACAACCTGGCGATGAGCACCCACGTGGTCGGCTACGCCCTGCTCGACATGATCCAGCGCGAGAACCCCGACATGGATCTCTACCGCTTGCTCCGCACCGGCGGCCGCTCGCCCAGCGTGACGGCCACGGACCTGGCTCGCGAGACCGAGCGGGTGATCGGTGCGTTGAGCCGTTCGACCCGGGGCCCGCGCCTGTCCGACGAGCTCTCGCGTGATCCGCAGGCGGTGGTCGACGACGCGCTCCGGGCCTTCGGCAGCTATCACGCGCACGCCGCGGCGGTGCGCCGTGGCGACCGCGTCTTCCACGAGGACCGTAACTTGCTGCTCTACTACGGCAATCGACTCAAGGGCTACGATCTGGGCCGCAACCTGGCGCGCCCGAGCGGCGAAGCGGCGGAGCCGGCGGGAGCACGGGCATGACCACCGACGACTGCATCGGCGTGATCGGCGCGGGCAACTGGGGCACGACCCTGGCCAAGGTACTGGGCGACAACGACAAGCGCACGCTGCTCTGGGCCCGGCGCGACGAGCTGTGCCGCGAGATCAACGAGACCCGGCAGAACTCCCAGTACTTGCCCGGCTTCAGCCTGGGCCCCAGCGTGGAGGCGACCTCGGATCTCGAGCGCATCTGCAAGAGCGCGTCGCTGATCATCGCGGTCGTGCCCTCGCACACCATGCGCGAGACGGCGCGGGAGCTCGGCAACCATCTGACCGGCGAGCACGTGATCGTGCACGCGACCAAGGGCATCGAGCAGGGCACCTTCAAGCGCATGAGCGAGGTGCTCCGTGAAGAGACGTGCCTCCGGAAGATCGGCGTGATCAGCGGCCCCAACCTGGCCAAAGAGCTGGCGGCGCGCCAGCCCGCCGGCACGCTGGTGGCCAGCCGCTACGACGAGGTCTTCGTCCGCACCCACGCGGCGCTGCACAACGACTACTTCCGCGTCTACCAGGGGCGCGACGTGATCGGAGCCGAGATCGGCGGCGGGTTCAAGAACATCATCGCGCTCGCCGCGGGCGTGGCCGCGGGCCTCGGGCTCGGGGACAACACCAAGGCGCTCTTGCTCACGCGCGGCCTTTCCGAGATGGCGCGCTTCGGCGTGGCGATGGGCGCGGAGGTCATGACCTTCGGCGGCATGGCGGGCATGGGCGATCTGATCGCCACCTGCTCGTCGCCGCTCTCGCGCAACCACCAGGTCGGCGCGCGGCTGGCGCGGGGCGAGAAGCTCGAGGACATCCAGCGAGACATGCGGATGGTGGCCGAGGGCGTGAAGATGGCCAAGGCCGCCAACGACTTCGCCGTGAGGAAGCGCCTGGATCTGCCGATCGTGCGCGCGGTGCACAACCTGCTCTACGAGCACCACCAGGTGCCGCTGTTGCTCAAAGAGCTGATGAGCATCCCGGCGGGGCCAGAGTTCGCGGCGCTGACGGTCTGAGGGCCGCGCCGAGGAAGTGGGGCGCGCGACCGGCCACGCGCGTTCCGTCTCGAGGTGGCCGCTGACCGGCGAGCGGTGGGGGCGGGGGTGACCCACGCGCTTTGTCCTCCCGGTGGTCATCGAGCGCGGCTCAACGCGGTGGCTCACGCGTTTTGTCCTCCCGGTGGTCATCGAGCGCGGCTCAACGCGGTGACCCACGCGTTTTGTCCTCCCCGTGGTCATCGAGCGCGGCTCAACGCGGTGACCCACGCGTTTTGTCCTCTCCGTGGTCATCGAGCGTGGCTCAACGCGGTGACCCACGCGCTTTGTCCTCCCCGTGGTCATCGGGCGTGGCTCAACGCGGTGACCCACGCGCTTTGTCCTCCCCGTGGTCATCGGGCGTGGCTCAACGCACTGACTCACGCGTTTTGTCCTCCCCGTGGTCATCGAGCGGGGTTCAGGCGCCCGGCGCGCGGCGCAAAAGGGTGCGGCGCTCGCTCATGCACTGGCGGCGAGCGACCACGACCGCGAACGCGACCACGACCACGAACGCGACCACGAACGCGACCACGAACGCGACCACGAACGCGACCACGAACGCGAACGCGACCACGACCGCGACCACGACCGCGACCGCGACCACGACCGCGACCGCGACCACGAACGCGACCACGACCGCGACCACGACCGCGACCACGA
>JACPVJ010000004.1 GCA_016191785.1 Myxococcales bacterium
CGTGCCTCCGCCGCCGGTCGTGCCTCCGCCGCCGGTCGTGCCTCCGCCGCCGGTCGTGCCTCCGCCGCCGGTCGTGCCGCCCCCGCCGGTCGTGCCGCCCCCGCCCGAAGGCGCGCCGCCCGCGCCCGCCGCGCCACCGCTGCCCTCACACGCAGCCAGGCACTCCTTGACCTGGGTCGAGGCGAGACACGCACACCACGCCATGCAGTCGCCGCAGCCGGTGCAGTCTTGGTTGACGACGCACTTCCCGCCCTCGACCGGGCCGTCGAAGACCGCGTCGAAGCCGGCGTCTTTCCCCGCGTTGGCGCCGAGCTCGTCCAGCGAGCCGAGCGAGCAGCTCTGGGTGCAGGTCACGCCGACCAGGCCGACGAGCAGCGCGTGACTGAGCCCGAAGCGCATCCTGCACAACTGTAACACGGCGCCCCCGTCTCCGGGTCGGGCTCAGCCCGAGGGGCAAGAGAGCGCCGCAGCCACGTACTTTCCGTCGTGAGAGAGGCTCACGTCGATTCCGGTGGGCACGCCCGCCTGGCACAGGCGTGGCGGCTCGAACCCGTCGTAGCTCCGCGGCGAAGGGCGGCGCTCGATGCTGAGCGTGGCACCGGGCACGCCGAGCACCGTGGCGGCGATCCGACACAAGAGCTCGCGACCCGCGGCGCTGGCGCGCGCATGCGGGGGCAGCGCGGCGACCTCGAAGCGCGGAGCCGACGGGCCAAGGCTCGAGAGCGCGTGGACCCAGCCCTCGGTGTGCTCCACGGTCACTCGGAGCTCGTGGTCCTGGTAGCGCGCCGAACCGAAGTCCGAGGCGACCTCGATGCTGCGATGGGCGAGCCCCGGCTCTTCGCCCAGCTTCACGAGCAGCTTGTACGCGGCCTCTTTGGCCGCGAAGAGCGCCCAGAAGGTGCGCTCGGGATCGGCGGCGGCCTCGACGGTGCGCCGCTCGGCGGGCGTGCACACGCGCTCGACGTAGCCCGGTCGGCCGAACGACGCTTGGTTGTCGGGGTCACCGAGATCCACTACGTCGTTGCCGACCAGCGCCACGTGCGAGCGCGTCGGAGTCATGCCTTGGCTTCGACGATCAACTTCACGGCGTCGCCGATGGTCTTCACCTTGTCGGCGTCTTCGTCCTTCACCTCGATCTCGAAGGCGTCTTCGATCTCGAGCACGACGTCGACCAGGCGCGCGGAGTTGACCTTCAGATCCTTCAGGATCGAAGTCTCCATCTTGGCGCTGGCCAGCGCCTCGGGCGCCTTGGCGAAGGGCTTGATGATGGCCACGACTTTCTCGAACACTTCCTGCTCTGTCATTGCTTTGTTCCTCACTCGGAAAACTTCTGGAAAATCACACAACCGTTCACGTCGCCGAAGCCAAAGCTGGCCTTGGCGACGACGCGAAGCTCGGGAAGGTCTCGGGTCCGGTGCACCACCCGCCCGGCAAAGGGGCCCAGGGCGGGGTGCAGGTCCTCGCAGTTCAGCGAGCCGTGGGCGAAGCCCCGGCCCAGCTGCAGCACGCTGGCCACGCACTCGATCCCCCCAGCAGCGCCGAGCGCGTGACCGATCAGGGACTTGGTGGACTGGATCAGCGGCAACTTCTCGGGCGACACCTCGAGCGCTGCGCGCCAGTTCTCGACCTCGTGCGGGTCGGCAAAGGTGGCCGTCAGATGGCCGTTGATCAGGTCGATCTGGTCGGGACGAATGCCCGCCATGGCGACCGCGCCGCGGATGCACCGCTGCACGCTGGTCGGGTTGGGCGCGGTCATGCTGCCGCCCAGCCGATGCCCGCCACAGTTGACGTAGCCGCCCAGCACCTCGGCCCAGATCCGGGCGCCGCGCGCGCGGGCACTGGCCAAGCTCTCGAGCACGAGCACGCCGGCGCCCGAGCCGGGGATGAACCCCGCGGCGCTAGCCGACATGGGGCGCGACGCCTCGGCCGGCGCGTCGTTCTTGGTGCGGTTCAAGACCTTCATCGCGTCGAAGCCGGCCCAGATGTACCTCGAGTGTCCCTCGGAGCCGCCCGCCAACATCCGCTCGGCGCGCCCCTCGCGGATGCGCAGGAACGCGTCGACCACGGCCTCGGTGCCGGTGTTGCACGCGCTCGAGTTGGTGGTGACCTGGTTGCCGAGCCCGAGCAGGCCCGCCACACGCGCGCTGTTCCCGCTCGACATGATCTGCTCGACCATCGTCGAGCCCAGCCGGGCCACCTTGCCCGCGTCGGTCTTGGGCGCCAGCTTCTCGGCGATGGTGTCGATGCCGCCAATGCCCGTGCCCAGCACCGCGCCGCTGTTCCAGTCCGGCTCGGCGTCGGGCGCGATGCGAGGCAACCCCGCGTCGGTCCAGGCATCGATGGCGGCGATGGCCGCGTACACCATGTTGGGGTTCATGGCGAAGAGCTCTTCGTCCGACAGATAGCGGCTCTGGATCTGGTCCACGCCCTGGGGAATGCCGCCGACCTGACAGCCGAATTTCAGCTCCGCCAGCTCCGGCACGAAGCGGATGCCGCTCTCACCCGAGCGCAGCGCGCGCTCGAAGGCCTCGAGCCCGTGGCCGTTCGGCGCGAGCACGCCCAGACCCGTCACCACCACCCGCTGCTCAGCCACGTGGCACCCCCATCCCGGCCACCGTGCCCTTGGCCACCGGGCTGCCGTTCGCCAGGCTGAGCACGACGTTCGACTTGAGCTTCCTGCGTCTCCAGAACACTTTCTCTGCCTCCACCCGGACGGTGTCGCCGGGCCTGACGATGCTCTCGAAGTCCACCTGACAGTCGGTGAAGAGCGTGACCGTCTTCGCCACTTCGTCCTTCGGCACTTCGAGCCCCAGCAAATGGATGCCAAGCGCCACCAAGCCCGTCTGGCACATGGTCTCGATCAAGATCACGCCGGGCGTGACCGGATCGCCAGGGAAGTGGCCGGCGTAGAAGCTCTCGTCGGGGCGGAAGGTGTACTCGCCGACCGCCCGAGTGCCGCTGAGCTCGACCAGGCGATCGATGAAGCGGAAGGGCCGCTGCTGCGGGATCAGGGCCAGCACTTCTTCGGCGCTCAGCGTCATGCCTGGCTCCGATCCATGATGCCACCCACGCTGTTCTCCGATCGAGCCGGATAGTCCGGATAGGCGATGCCGAGGAACATGCCCACCTTGGCGTCCTTGACCGTGTAGATCAGCTCGCCGTCGACCAGCACCTTGGCCGAACCGATGGCCACCGCCGAGCCCGACTCTTTGAGCTGCGAGAAGCGCCGGATGTCCACCTCGTAGCGCACGACCTGGTTGTACGGCCGGATCTGCCCGGCGAACTCCACCTCTTTGCAGCCCAGCGCGCGACCCGAGCCCGGCGCGCCGGCGGCCGAAGTGTACAGGCCCACCAGCTGCCACACCGCGTCCACCCCCAGGCAGCCTGGCTGCACCGGATCGCCGCGGAAGTGGCAGTGGAAGAACCAATCGTCGAAGTGGATGTCTTGCTCGCCCACGATCCGGCCACGGGGACCGTTGCGCGTGAGCTCGACCACGCGGTCCACCATCAACATGGGCGGCGCGGGCAGCCGGATGAACTCGGCCGGCGGGTCCTTCACCAGGTTGCCCTGCGAGAGCGCGAGTAGCTCTTGCTTGCTGAAGCTCGAGCGCGCCAGGTACTCGGCGTAAGAGATCATGTGCCTTCCTCGATGTCGATGCGCATGCTCGACCAGGTGAGCCCCGAGCCCACTACGGCCAGCACCACGCTGTGTCCGGCCTTGAGCTCGCCCCAGTGTTGCGAGAGCACGACCGGCGCACCGGCAGCGCCGGTGTTGCCGAACTGGATCACGTTGTGCCACTGCTCGTCCCACCCCAGGCCAGCTCGCCGCGCCACGGACTCGAGCACCAAGAGGTTCGCCTGGTGACCGATGAAGTGCACGCGCCCCCCGGTCTGTTCGACCCGCGCCCGCGCGCCCGGGAGCAACGCCTCGAGGCAGGCCTGGGTGGTCTTGATGGCGAAGCGCTGCACGGCGCCGCCGTCCTGGGTGAAGTGGCCGAAGCGCGGGATCACCACCGAGCCGGCGCCGGCAGGCGACGAGGCCAGAGTGGTCTCGACCACGCACGCGCGGGCGGGCACCTCGGAAGACACGATGGCCGCGCTGGTGCCGTCTCCCCAGAGCACCGCGGTGGCGCGATCGGCGTAGCTCACGGCGCGGGTGGTGTTCTCGGGGTTCACCACCAGCACGTAGGGCGGCAGCCCCGTCATCGACCCGAGCAGGTGGAGTTGCGCGCCGAAGCTCGAGCACGCCGAGTTCAGATCGAAGGCCGGCACTTCGATGCCCAGCGCCTGGGCGATGCGGCAGGCCTCGGCGGGGATTTGCATCTCTGGGCAGCAGCCGCCCGCCACCACCATGCCGATGTCGCTCGGGCGGAGCCCGGCGCGTTCCAGCGCCACGTGCGCCGCGCGGCGACCGGTCTCGACGTTGGAGTAGAGCGCGGCTTCTTGCCCCGCCCGAAGGTCCGCGTTCTTGGTGGCGCGGATGTAGTCCAGCGGCAGCACCGTGCGGCGCTCGCGGATGCCGACCCGCTCCAGGATCCACTCGTCGGTCGTGCCGATCTCGAGCGCTTCCAGGAAGCGGTTGTCGATCACGTTCTCGGGGTGAAAGTGACCGACGGCGTGGAGGTAGAGCTTCGGCAAGACCTCACCCCGCGATGTGCTCGCCGCCGTCCACGCGAATCAGCGCGCCGTTCACCCAGCGCGCCTCGTCGGTGCAGAGCAGCGCGATGAAGTCGGCCACGTCTTGGGGGGTGGTCAGCCGGCCCAGGGGATTCCGGGCGCGCGCAGCGGCCTTCATCTCTTCGTTGCCGGGGATCAGGCGCAACGCCGGCGTGTCGGTCACCCCCGCCTGCACCACGTTCGACCGCACACCGAAGGGCCCGAGCTCGAGCGCCAGAGAGCGCGACACCGACTCGAGCGCGCACTTGGCGGCGCTGACGGCCGCGTACCCGCGCCAGGCGACCTCGTTGCCCTCGCTGGTCATGCCGATCACCCGCGCGTCGTCGGCGAACAGCTTTCGCGAAAACACGTCCTGGGCCCAGGTCGCGAGGCTCGTGCCCATGCTGTACACGGTGCGGGCGAAGTCTTCGTCTTCGAGTCGCGCGTCGGCGTCGTAGCTCGGCGTGCCGGCCAGGTGCGGCGGCAGGGGCGCCAGGAGCTTCAGGTTGCCGTAGGCGATGGAGTGCATGAGCAGGCGAACGCGCGCGCCCTTGGCCGCGAGCTCGTCCAGCACCTTGGCGCGGCCCTCGGCCGCGAGCGCGTCCAGGTTGAAGGCCAGAAACCCGACGCCCGTGGCGCGGACCTTCTCGAATTCGGGCTCGATGTTGGCCATGGCGCCGCGCCGGTCGCGGTGCACCACGCACACGTTCATGCCGTGGCGAGCGACCTTCTGGGCGGTGGCCAGGCCGAAACCGCTCGACCCGCCGAGGATCAGCGCCCAGTGCGTGGGGTCGAACTTCACGGCGCGAGCCCCTTCTGCGCTTGCTTCACGTTCATGATCGAGACGATCTCGACGCCCAAGGTCGAGAAGAAGCGCTTGAGCGGACGGTTCGGTCCGAGCTCGATGATGCGCGGTGCCGCGGCCGAGAGCGCGCGCATGTTCGCGACCCAGTCCACGGTGCCCGAGATCTGACCCGTCAGCGCGTCGATCAGGTCGCCGATCTGCCCGGTGTGGAAGCCGCCGCGCAGGTTCGAGCTGACCCGCGTGGCGCGCGACGCGTCGAAGCGCGCGGACGCAGCCAAGAGCTCACCGCGGAACTCGGCCTCGATGCCGCGCATCAGGCGGGAGTGGAAGGGCGCGCTCACGTTGAGGCGGATCACCTCTGCTTCCGCCAGCTTCTCGGCGATGCGCTTCTCGGCGGCCTCGACCCCCGCCGCCGGACCCGAGATCACGACCTGGTCGAGGGAGTTCAGGTTTGCGACGTCGACCCCCAGATCGGCGACCAGGCCCGCGAGCCCGGCGTCGGCGACGCCCGCCGCCACCACGGCGCTCATCGCGCCCTCGCCCACGGGGACCGCCTGCTGCATCAGCGCGCCGCGCTTTCGCACCAGCCGCACCGCGTCGGCCAGGGGCACGGCGCCAGCCGCGCACAGCGCGGTGTACTCGCCCAGGCTGTGGCCACCGAAGTGCGTCGGCGAAAGTCCGTACTCACCCGCCAGCGCCCGGAGCATGGCGACCTCGGCGGTCACGATCGCGGGTTGGGTGAACTCGGTCAGATCGAGCCGGGGGTCTTCCTCGAAGCAGAGGGCAGCCACGTCGAGCGACAGCGCTTCGCTGGCCTCGGCGAACACGGCGCGCGCCGCCGGGAACTGCTCGTGGAAGTCCCTGGCCATGCCGGCACGCTGGGATCCTTGTCCCGGAAAGACGACAGCAATTTCGCCCATCGGCCCCGCGCCCTACCACGGACCCGCCGGGGGTTTGCGTCATAGTTTCGCAAGGATCGGGCGACGCGCCGCGTTGCCTCGGGACTCGACGCGATTCCGGCGGTTGCGCTCGGAGCGGTGCGGGGCGTCGTCGGCCTTGGCGAGACGCTTCGCGGCGCCGAGAGGGCCGCGCCGCGGTCACCGCGTTGCCGACCACCGACTTGCCGCCACCCGGAACTTTGCTGGTCGGGACCACCTTGCCGACCACCGAACTGCCGCCACGCGGAACTTTGCTGGCCGGCACACCGTTGCCGGCCACCGTTTTGCCGCCACGCGGAACTTTGCTGGCCGGGGCGACTCAGGGCAGCTCGCCGCAGGTCGACGCGTCCGGCGTGCTCGTGCGGCAAGTGCGTCCCACGCACTCCGAGACCGGGCACGGGCAGGCGATGCAGTAGAGCTGTGGGCAGTCCGAGTCGACGGTGCACTGCGCAACGGGCGCGGTCTTCATGCACTTCGCGCAGCACTGGCCCTTCGGCGTGACTGCCTGGTAGCCAGGCGCGCACTTGATCAGGGGACACAGGACAGCCGCGCACTTGGAGGTTGGCCCCTCGCACGACGGGCAGCAGTCGCCGCCCGAGTAGGACAAGTGCTGGCCCTCGGAGCAGATCGGCAGGGCGCACTTGACCATCTCGCAGGACGGGCTCAGCGCGCCTTCGCTCGCGAGGCTCTCCTCGTCGTCCGGAGCGCCCGTGGTGGCCACGCAACCCGCGGCCATGGTGACGATCCCCGCCAGCCCGATTCCGAACACGATCCCCTTCATGAGAGCCTCCAGCGGGGCGCTTTAGACGCGAACGACTCGAATGTAAATGGCCGCGGTCGACACGCGTCGGGCGACGCTCCGCGGTGCCTCAGGATTCGACGCGATTGCGGCCGTTGCGCTTGGCGCGGTACAGGGCCTCGTCGGCCCGGGCGAGCAGCTTCGCGGCGCTGAGCCCGGGCTGGGCCTCGGCCACTCCGATCGAGATGGTGACGTTGGGCAGCACCGTGCCGTCCTGCATCTCGAACGGCGTGAAGGCGATGGCCCGGCGCACGCGCTCGGCGGCGATCACCGCCCCGGGGGCGTCGCTCTTCGGCAGCACCGCAGTCAGCTCTTCGCCGCCATAGCGCGCCAAGAGATCCGTGGGCCGCAAGCGCTCGCGCATGATCTGGGCGACGCCGAACAGCACGAAGTCTCCGGCCGCGTGCCCCCACTCGTCATTGAAGCGCTTGAAGTGGTCGATGTCGATCATCAGGACGCTGAGCGGCTCGCCCTGCATCTCGGCGCGGCGCGCTTGCCGGGGCAGCACCTCGTCCAGCCAACGTCGGTTGTGCAGCCCGGTCAGCGCATCGACCGAAGCGTGTCGCTTGTACAGCTGCGTCAGCTTGCGCCCCTGCGCGATGGTGCCCGTGCTGCCGCGGACCCGCGACGCCAGGATCTCGAGCAGGTTGACCGCCACCTCGTGGGACGAGCAGACCAGCGACCAGAACACGGAGCCCGACAGCTCGAGCACTCGGCAGGGCTCGGTCGCCGTGACCCGCGCGGTCCGGGGGCCCCCGCTGAGCAGTGACAGCTCTCCGGCCACGCTGCCCGGCTCGAGCTCGCAGATCGGCTCGTCGTCGTCGGGCTCGAGGTCGACCCGCATCCGCCCCGAGAGCAGCACGTAGACCGCGGTCGACTTCTCGCCGGCTTCGACCAGGGTCTCGCCTTGCGCGAGAGCCAGCACCCGGCAGTCCGCGAACAGGTGCTCGCCCGACCCCAGGTCGAAGTCCCGGAAAAGCGGCGAGCGTTCCAGCTCGGCCCGGGTCGCCGGCGTGTCGATCCGGCGCGTCCGCGGGGGCAGCGAGCGGGAGACGGCGGAGACTCGCAACAGAGAGGCGTCCATGGAAGCGGTCAACGGCCGCGGCCCGGAAAAGTTGAGCCCGCCCGAATCCCCGCCTGGCACGCATCGTGCGGCCGTGGACGATGCTATGCTGCGCCGCGATGAAGCTCCGATTTGCACCCGCGCTGCTGCTCGCGGTCGCGTGCGCGGGCTCGCCGGCTCCGGCTCCCGCTCCTGCTCCGACTCCGAGTCCGACTCCGGAGCCCCCTCCGGGCCCGACCGCCACGGGCTCGGGCAATTGCACGGGCCCAGCCCCCGGGCCTGGGTTCGAGTGTGTCCAAGACTGCGGGCCGCCGGTTGCCCAGGCGAGCGACCCGCCGCCCGGTTACAGCTGGCTCAGCGCCGCAGACGCCAAGAGCCGCAAGTCCTTCGGCTGCCCGATCTGCCTCCCCGGCGGGACGCTGATCGACACTCCCGACGGACCGCGGGCGGTCTCGGAGCTGCGCCGCGGGGATCGAATCGACACCTTCGACCGCAGCGGCAAGCGCATCACGGGCCACGTGCTCGTTGCCGGGTCCACGCGGGTTTCGGGGCGGCACCTCACCGTCCGCCTCACCCTGGCCGACGGCCGAACGGTCAGCGCGTCGCCCGGGCATCCCGCGGTTGACGGGCGACGCGTCGGGTCGCTCGGCGTCGGCGACCCGCTGGCCGGCAGCCACGTGACTCGGATCGAAACCGTGCCGCTGTCCGGCGACCGGACCTACGACGTGTTGCCGTCGGGTCCGACCGGCGCGTACGTGGCCGACGGCGTGGTGCTCGGATCGAGCTTTGCGCGATAGCGTGGCGCGCAGCGACCGGAGTACCATCCCGGCCGCTTGCCCTCGCACCACCCCATCGCGCTCTCGTTCGTCATCCCGTTCTTGAACGAGGAAAAGACCCTGGGCGAGCTCTACCAGCGCATCGCCGAGGCGGTGAAGCCGGTGCTCTCGGCGGGGGACGAGTTCGAGGTGGTGTTCGTCGACGACGGCTCGACCGACGGGTCGGTGGCCGAGGTCGAGAAGCTGATCGACGGGCAGCCGAACGTGCGCCTGATCGAGCTGCAGGGCAACTTCGGCAAGAGCGCGGCCCTGGCCGCCGGCTTCGGGCTCGCCCGGGGCCGCATCGTGTTCACTTTGGACGCCGACCTGCAGGACGACCCGAAAGAGATCCCGCGCTTCCTCGCCAAGCTCGACGAGGGTTTCGACGTGGTCAGCGGCTACAAGCAGAAGCGCAACGACCCGTTCACCAAGGTCGTGCCGTCGCGGGTCTTCAACTGGATGGTGCGGCGCTCGACGGGCATCCGCCTCCGGGACGTGAACTGCGGCTTCAAGGCCTACCGCAAGGCGGTGCTCGAGAACGTGCGCCTGTACGGCGAGCTGCACCGCTTCGTGCCGGTGCTGGCCCACTGGAAGCGCTTTCGCGTGGGCGAGATCGTGGTCGAGCACCACGCGCGGGTGCACGGCGTCAGCAAGTTCGGCGGTGGGCGCTTCTTCCGGGGCCTGATGGATCTTCTGACGGTGGTGTTTCTGATGAAGTACGAGCGCCGGCCGGCTCACTTCTTCGGCGCCATCGGCTCGTTGACCCTGCTCGCCGGCATCGGCGTGTGCGTCTACCTGGCGGTGCTCAAAGCAATGGGCGAGGCCATCGGGCACCGCCCGCTGCTCAGCTTGGGCGTGCTCTTGGTGGTCGTCGGCGTGCAGATCTTGGCCACCGGGCTGATCGCCGAGCTGATGGTCCATGCCCGGCCCGACAAGCCATTCGTGATCAAGAGCCGCTCGGGGTTCTCGCGCGAGGAGCCCGGCGAGTGATCCCGGACAGCTACTTCGAGCGCTTCGAGACCCCGAAATACCGCACGCGAAACCCGGTGCAGCGGGCGCTGATCCGCCGGTTCGTTGCCCAGGTGCACGCGCTCTTCCTCGAGGCGGGCCCCGTCGAGTCGGTGCTCGAGGTGGGCGTCGGCGAGGGCTTCCTCTCCGGGTACCTGTCCGAGAAGCTGCCGGAGAAGCGCTTCACTGGCGTGGACGTGAACGAGGCGGACCTGGCCCGCCTGCGCGCCAAGTTTTCGCGCATCGCCACCCACGCCGCCAACATCTACGACGTCGGGCGGGTTCCCGGACGCTTCGATCTGGTGATCTGCGCCGAGGTGCTCGAGCACGTGAGCGACCCCGACCGCGCGCTCCGGGCCCTGGTCGACCTGAAGCCCAAGCACTTGCTGCTGACCGTCCCCCACGAGCCGTGGTTCTTGCTGTCGAACCTGCTTCGCGGCAAGAACCTGTCCCGGCTCGGCAACGATCCGGAGCACGTGCAGCTCTTCACCTCGCACCGCTTCCGGAGCTTGCTCGAGCGCCACCTGACCCTCGAGCGCCTGACCCGGAGCTACCCTTGGCTCCTTTCGCTGGGCACGCCGAAGGGGTGAGGTCTCTTCGCCCGTCCCGTGCGAGCGAGTCTGACCGATGGCCGATCGCGACATCATCGACGAGCTGCTTCAGGCGAAGGTCAAGTCCAGGCTGTTCGGCGGGGACCACGCGCCGAAGCTCGGCCGACTGGTCATCTTGGAGCCGCTGGGCAGCGGCGGGATGGGCACGGTCTTCGCGGCGTACGACCCGCGGCTAGAGCGCAAGGTGGCGGTGAAGCTGCTGCGCGGCCGGGGCGCGTCGAGCGAGCGGGTGCTCGGGGAGGCCCGCGTTCTCGGCAAGCTCGATCACCCAAACGTGGTTCGCGTCTTCGACGCCACCGAGAACGACGGCGTGATCGCCATCGTGATGGAGCTTGCGCCCGGCGACACGCTGCGGCGCTACGCTGCGCAGCGCAGAACCTGGCGCGAGCTCTTGCGGGTGATGCAGTCCGTCGCCGAAGGCCTGGCGGCAGCCCACGGCGCGGGGGTGGTGCATCGGGACATCAAGCCCGACAACATCGTGATCGGCCCCGACCGCGCGCGCCTGGTCGACTTCGGCCTCGCGAGCGAGCGCGGCGCATCCGACGAAGCGCCCCACGACCGGCTCGACGGCGCGGGCACGCCCGCCTACATGGCGCCCGAAGTGCGGGCGGGCGGTCCGGCGAACGAAGCGTCGGACCAGTTCAGCTTCGGTGTGACCTTCTTCGAGGCGCTGTATGGCAAGCGCCCCCACGGTGACACGACGACGTCCGAGTCGGCTGGCGCCCCCGGCGACCCGGTGGCAGGGGCCGCGCGCGCGGGCGGTGAGGTGCCCAGGTGGCTCGGCCGGGCCATTCGCCGCACGCTCTCTGCCGATCCGGCAGCGCGTTTCGCTTCGATGGACGCGCTCCTCCGGGAGCTGGGGCGCGACCGACGACAGCGCCGCAAACTGTTGGCGGCGAGCCTCGCCGGCCTGGCGCTCGTCGCCGGAGGGTACGTTGCCGGGAAGACGCCGGCGGCCCCCGGCGATCTGTGCGGCGGCGGCCAGGCGCGCGTGTCGAACGCCTGGCCGCCCGGCAGCTTCGAGCGCCTGCGAGCGAGCCTGGGCGATACGCCGTGGGACCGAAAGACCGTCGACGACCTGGCGGATCTCACCCGGGCGTGGGAGGCGAGCCATCGCCGGATCTGCGAGGCGACCCGCGTTCACGCGGGGCAACCCCCGAGCCTGCTCGAGCTGCGCATGCGCTGTCTCGATCGGCGCTTCGATCGCATAGTGGCATTCAGCGCGGCACTGGGCCGACCGCTGGACACGGAGGCGCGCGAGCGCGCGAACGAGGGCGTCGCGGCCTTGCCCCGCCCAGAGCGCTGCGAGACCTTGGTCGACGGCGCGGAGCTGGCGCTCCCCGACGATCCGCACGCGCGCGAGCAAGTCCTGAAGGCCGAGCGCGACCTCGACCAGGCGTGGGCCGCCTACGCGCTCGGGCGGTATCGGGACGCATCCGACATCCGGTCGCGCGTGGCCGAGGACACCAAAGACCTGAACGCCCCGGCCTTCGGCGCCCAGCTGGCGCTCTTGGACGCGGCCATCGATGGCCGCTGGAACGCGCCCGAGGCCGCGCGCCACTCGCTGCGAGAGGCGCTCCACGCCGCTGCAGAGACGCACCAACACTCGGTCGAGCTCGAGGTCTGGATCAAACGCCTCAAGCTCGAGTTGTTCGACGGACAGCTGGTTCGCGTGGTGGAGTGGGCACCCTTCGCGCGAGCCGCCGCCGCGCGAGCGGGGCGCGAGTCGACCGAGATCGACGGCATCGAGGCCGAAGCGCGACGCGGCTCCGGCGACTTCACGGAGTCCCGCTCGCTCTTGGTCGGCGCCCTGGCCAGGGGTGGGACCCTGCGCGGCGATCAGCGCGCGCTGTTGGAGATGAATCTGGGCTCGGTCGAGCTGGCCGTCGGGGACCCGGTCGCCGCGCAAGCGGCCTTTGGCCGGGCCCACGTCCTCGCCGAGCAGGCGCTCGGCAGCGATCACCCGAGCCTCGGGCTCTACCTCGACAAGCGGGCGATGGCGGCGCGGGACCTCGGGCGCATGGCCGAAGCGCTGAGCTTGCACGAGCAGGCCCTCGCGCTCCGCCGCCGCGCCTACGGCGACTCGGATCGCGCCGTCGCGACCACGCTGGTCCGGCGCGCCGAGACGCTGATCGCGGCCGGCAAGCTCGCGCTCGCCGTGCGCGAGCTCGAGGCGGCACGCCAGAGCCCGTGGACCAAGCGGCTGGGTGAGATCGACCGAGCTCTGGCCGACGCGGCCGCGGCGCGGGGGGACCGGGCGACCGCCGTGGAGCTGTATCGACGAGCGCGCCAGAGCGACCCTCGCCAGTCGCTGGCCGCCGAGCTGGCGCGCGCGGGGGCCACCGTCGGCTTGGACGAGCTGCCGACCTCCGGCCCGCTGTCGCTCGAATCGGCGCGGGCAGCGTCGGTGACAATCGTGCTCTTGCACGACCGCGGCGAGACAGCGAGCGCCGCCCGCGAGGCCGAGCTCTTGCGCGAGCGTTGGGGGGAAGCGCCGCCCTCGGCCGCGGTCTGCAACGAGATCGCGGCCGCACACCAGCACATCGGGCGCACCGAGCAGGCGACCAAGAGCTACCGGGCCGCCCTCGCCGCCCTGGCCGACGAGCCGAGCCGAGAACGACTGCGCGCGCTCACCGGCATCGCCGACAGCTCGCGGGACGCCGCGGCGGCCAAGGCCGCCCTCGCCCAGCTCGACGCCATGCCCGAGCTCGATCGCTCGAGCCGACGCCGACTCGAAGCGATTGCGAAGCGGTAGGCGCGAGCACGGGGGCGACGCCGTGGGGCGAGCGCGTGCTCAGATCGCCTCTTCCCCTGCCCAACCTCGCCAGCTCGTCGAACGAACGTGCTCCATGATTTTGAGCAACGTGGCTGAGGTTTTTCATGGTGAGGCTTTCCCGGTGCTGCCCCGATCCCGCCACGTCAACGCGGTCCGAGCCTTGCTCAGGCGGGCCCCCGTGGTTGCCATCCTGGGGCCGCGTCAGAGCGGGAAGACGACGCTGGCCACGCTCGTCCTAGCCGGTCGCGCGACCCGGTTCGACCTGGAGGACCCGCGCCAGCTGGACCTCCTGACGCGCGATCCGGTGCTCGCATTGTCTCGACTGCGCGGTGTCGTCGTCCTCGACGAGGTCCAGCGCCGGCCCGAGCTGTTCCCGGTGCTCCGCGTGCTCGCAGACCGCCCTCGCACGCCCGCGCGATTCTTGATTCTGGGTAGCGCGACTGCGGAGCTCATGCGGCAGTCGTCGGAGTCGCTCGCGGGGCGCATCGCGTACCACGAGCTTCGCGGGCTGACCCTCGACGAGGTGCCGCCCCGGGAGGCGGCGAGGCTGTGGCGCCGGGGCGGATTCCCGCGCTCGCTCCTCGCGCGATCCGAAGCCGCGCGCGTGGGCTGGCGGGAGGACTTCGTCCGCACGTTTCTCGAGCGGGACATCCCTGCCTTCGGCCTCCGGCTCCCGTCGGCCACGCTCTTTCGTTTCTGGTCGATGCTTGCCCACTATCACGGACGGATCTGGAACGGAGCCGAGCTCGCACGTGCGTTCGGAATGTCGGAGAACACCGTACGCTCGTACGTGGCCGTGCTCACGCAGACGTTCATGGTTCGCCAGCTCCTGCCGTGGCACGAGAACCTTGGAAAACGGCAGGTGAAGGCGCCGAAGATCTACCTCTCGGACGCGGGGATCCTGCACGGGCTCTTGGGGATCCGGACGGCTGCGGAGCTCGAACACCATCCCAAGGTGGGCGCTTCATGGGAAGGCTTTGCCCTCGAGCAGATCGTGAGTCACCTCGACCTGAGACCCGAGAAGTGCTTCTTCTG
The DNA here is from genome assembly GCA_016191785.1 of Myxococcales bacterium. Lineage (GTDB taxonomy): Bacteria > Myxococcota_A > Polyangia > Polyangiales > Polyangiaceae > JADJKB01. The sequence goes on from JACPVJ010000004.1 coordinate 14,507, forward strand.
GTCGACCCACCAGGGAGCCGAGCTCGACCTCCTCGTGACGGTCGGCGGGCGGCGAGTGGGCTTCGAGATCAAGCGAACGACTTCGCCTCGGGTGACCAAGTCGATGCACATCGCGATGGCGGACCTACGCCTCGATCGGTTGTACGCGATCTACGACGGAGAGGAGAGCTACGCGCTCGGCGACAGGATCCAAGCCGTCCCCGTGACGCGGCTCTTCAGCGATGTCCACCTCTAGCCGTCGAAGCCTGGCCCGCGACTAGGCGAGAAGTGATCCCGGGGACCTGCCCTTGCGTCGCGTCCCCCGCCGCGGCAGACGACACCAGCGTCTCGTGGATGCAACGCCCGGCGCCGCGGGCACCGTCACCGCCGCGGGCACCGTCACCGCCGCGGGCACCGTCACCGCTGTAGCCACCGGACCGTCACGCGCCCGCGCGACGCGTCACGATCCCGCGCACGTCGGCGTCGAAGCGCTCAGAGCTCACGCTTCTTTTCATCACTACCGTCCGGCCCGACTGCCAATCGGGGGTGCCATCAACCGCGGATCGTGCGGCGTCTTTCCTCGCAGCTCGCGCTCGTAATGCCGGAAGATCTGCCCCGGCTCGAGCTCTTGCACCGCGTCGAGCATGAAGCGCACGAGGTGGCCTTCGCGGAGCCACTCGCTCGACGAGGGCAGCAGCAGATCCGTCTGCCGCGGCGTGTACGGCTGGAACGTCTTGCTCGAGCACCAACGATGCGTGCTCGTGATCTCGCCGTCCATCTGGCTCTGCACCCCTCCCGCGCGAGGGAAGCGAGCACCGGGGAGGGGTCGGCCGCGCGCAGGCGGCGCAGCCGCCAAGCCCGGACGGGGGTGGGCATCCCTGAGACTGAGTCATCTGCCGTTGCCGGAAGTCGCGGCGGTTTACTCGGTCGAGCCAGCGAATCTCACGGCTGTAGCGCACGGCGACCCGGTTGGACCGAAGCGCCTCAGCGCCCGGGGACTCCCCGGCAATTCACCCCATAGGGGAACGCCTCGACGAGCTCGGCGGGGAGCGGCGTCGCGACCCACGCGCACAGGGCGTCGGGAGACCAGACGCGAGTGTCGAGGGCTGGGAGCTCGGTCTCGCGAAACACGGAGCCCGCGTCGTGATCGGGATGGTGTTCAAGGATGGGCCGCGTCAGCGCTGCGAGGGCCGGGAGCGCCTCGTTGGGACGCGAGTCCATCACCACGATGGCGCAGTCCCGCACGCGATCGTGCGGGTCGCGCCGCTCCCCGTGCTCGAGCCAGAGCTCGCGCACGCTGGAAGCGAGGCTCTGAGCGGGCGCGGTTCGCACCCGCGAGAACCCCTTTGCGGGGCGGTACCAGGCGAGCAGCCAGTCGGCTTGCCGTTCCACGACGACCATCGCCGACTCGCAGCGAAAGTTGGGCACCACGGTGATGCGCGCGCTGCCGGAGTCCGTATAGGGCTCGGCGGCGCCGAGCACGTCGACGCCGTCTCCGCGGAGCACGCAACGCTCCGGCTCGCCCTCGAAGCGCAATCGACCTGCGGCATCGCTCACGCCGCGGCGCCAGCCGTTCGGGCGCCCCCGCCGCGACACGCCGCTCTCCTGATCGAGCACCCCACACCACACCGTCACACCCACGGCTGGCAGTCCTCCGGGCTGGACGAGCAGCACTCCGGGCGGCCCGGCTGGAGGGGGTGGCCTGAGGGCCCTCACCGCTCCGATCATGCCGAGTGCGACCGCGAGACCCAGACCCACGCTGATTGGACGCGGGACCGCGGAGCGGGCGGCGGGCGACATGCGGCAGACTCTAGCAGCGGGCATCGGCTGGCACACAGACGACTCGAGGGCCTCGTCGATGCTGGTCCCGAGGCAGGCGAGCCGGTCGCCGCATCCGCGAGCGCGGAGCGAGCTCGGCGCGCTGCGCTCACGCCGTGACGCCGGTCACCACGGGAACCACTCCCCCGGCACCCTCTGCCACGCCGTCGGCCGGCGCGGGGCACCTTCGGGCACCACCAGTGATCCGACGAAGTCGGCGTGTTCGTACACGCTGCCGATGTTCTTGGCGATGGCGTCGAGATCCGCATCCGTCACCACGCCGTTGCTGGTGGCCTTGTAGAACTGGACCGTGACGCGCACGGGGGAGCGCGCGTCGCGCTCGAGCTTGAGCCCCGCGCCCTCGGCGAACGGGCCGCGCTTTGCGCCGTGACCGATCACGGCGCGCTCGACGTCGCTGGTGCCGGCTCCGTGGCCCAGCGTGCCGATGCTCCCGAGGCCCACCCCTCCCCCGCCCTGACCTGATCCCGAGAGCCCGAGCCCTCCGTACCCGTAGCCCACTCCGCTGCCCCACATGCTGCCGCCGAGCACCCCGCGGTGCTTGTGCACCAGCGGCACCTGGATCAGGAACATCACGTCGGCACCCCGCGCCAGCGCGCTTCGCTCGTCGTCGGTCTTCGGGCCGCCCTGGGCCTGGATCCGCGCTTCCACCTCGCTGCGGCGCTCGGCGCGGAAGGGCGCGCGCTGTCCGGCGGCATTGAAGTAGAGCTCTTGCCCGCGGCCGGCGATGGCGGTCTCTTCCGGCTTGTTCTCGATCACCGAAATGCTCGTGCCCTGGCGACTGACCAGCAGCGTGAGCACCGCGGGAGAGCCGGGCGCCGACTGGTAGTTGAACACCACTGGGTTGAACTCCGCCGCGCCCTGGGCGGGGATCGGCAGGAACACGGCCTGCGCCGCGACCAGGAAGTGCGTGTCGCGTGCGGCGAGGAAGCTCCCAGAGCCGAGCAGGCTGCCGGGCCGCGACAAGAACCCGCGCAGATTGCGCAGCACGTCGCCGAGCGGTACCGAGTCGATCTTGCCGCTCGGCTTGTGGTTCCCGGCGCGCACGAAGAGCCGGCTTCGCTTCACGTCGGCCGTGCGATCGGTGAAGTTCGGGAAGCGCACGACCGGCATCAGCGCGGTACGCTCCACGCGCCCGTCGCCGTCGCGATACCGTACCTGCAACGTGACGTCCGAGATGTTTGGCCCGAGCGCCGAGCCCCACGCGCGACCAGTGTCCTCCCACGCGACGTTCACAACATCCAACCCGCGCCGGCTCGCTCGCTGGCGAACGTTCGGGTCGTGGACCATCTGCGCGATGCGTTGCACGACCTGGGCGTGCGACGGAGGCGGCAGCGAGGGTGTCGTGGGCGGAGCGAGCGCGGCGGGCGCGGTGGACGCCGTGGACGCCGTGGGCGCGGCTGCTGTGGGCGCGGGAGCCGGGGCGTGCGGCGCCGACGCGACGCGAGTCGCGGGCTCCGAGCTGGCCGAGCACGCCAGCACACCCAGGGCCGCGAACGCGAAAATGCGCGACATGCGGGGTTCGACAACGCGCTCGGGGCGGGGTTCCGGACGGCGACCGAAGAGTCGGACCCCCTCGGCGGTCAGGCCACACGGAGCGCGGGCAAGGCCTCCGCGATCTCAGTCGAACGCAGCCACCGCCACTGGGCCATCGGCGGGCGAACGCGCTGCTCCGGGAGCGCGAGCCTGGGATCGGCCAGGCACACCCGCAGCGCGAGCTCGGGCTCGACCGCAAGCGCCGCGCGCCGCTGCACGGTGCGAATCGAGGTGCCCGCCGCGGCGGCGACGACCCGCGCGTCCCGCCAGCCCTGATGGAGTGCGAGGTCGATGATCACGGTGCGCCGCACAGCGGGCGCCGACCACGGCGTGGCGGCGAGCGCGGCCAGACGGATGGCTTCCAGCGGGAAGCGCGGGATCTCCACCCGCGGAGCTGGCACGGGCACGGGCGTCCCTTCGACGCGGACGGCGGGGTCGCCGGAAACGTAGCGGTGCAGCCACGCCGGCAGGCCGCGGGCGGGGCGGCCGAGCGCGGCGGCGATCGCGTCCGGTGTCACCCAGGGGTCGATCTCGGCGCCCACCAGGCCGCGATGCGTCGACCACGGCCACTCGAGCGGATCGGCGACCAGCCCCGCGCGACACGGGTTCAGGTGAACGTACCGCAGGCTGCGCTCGAGGTGCCTACCCGACGCAAGCACCCGCGACTCGGCGACGCGCTCGAAGCTGCGCCGAAGCCCTGCGCGAACCCCGGCGACGGCGAGGATCTTCGCGAAGCGAGTGCGTGCCGCGTCCGGCTCGGGCGTCGCGGTGATGAGGTGGGTGTGCTCGGGCAGCACGCAGGCGGCGAGGGCGGCGGGGAACGCGATCCGCATGCGCCACATGAGCCACCACGCGGCGCGGGGATCCGCAAAGGGTTTCTGACCGGGAAGGCTTCGTGCGACGAGGTGGGTGATCATCATGACGCCGCATCGGCACGACAGCGGTCCAGTTGCGTGACAATTCACGATGGGACCACGTGCGCTCGGTTCGAGACGCGCCCTCAGCGACACCGACCACGCCGATGCGCGTTCCCCCGTGGCCATTGTCGCTCACGGCGACACCGACCACGCCGATGCGTGTTCCCCCGTGGCCATTGTCGCTCACAGCGACACCGACCACGCCGATGCGCGCCGGAGCGGAGCCCCAGCGACACCGACCACGTCGATGCGCGCCGGAGCGGAGCCCCAGCGACACCGACCACGCCGATGCGTGTTGCCGTGGGACGCCGCCCAAGGGTCGAGCTCAGTACGCCACGCCCGAGAACGGGCACTTCTTCTTCAGCGCGTCGCAGTTCGCTGGGGGCATGCAGTCGATGGTGGGCGGACAGCTCGGATCTTGCGCGCAGCCGCAGCCGCACGGGTTCTCGAAGTGCGTCGTGTTCTCGGGGCACTCGTAGTCGATCAAGGCGCACTTCTTCGGATCGGTCGAAATGTACTTCTTCCACCACTCTTTCGCCGGATCGCAGCTGCACGCCTTGGTGGTGCACGACACGACCTTCGGCTGAGCGCAGGTGCACGTGTTGCAGCCGTCCTCTGACGGGAACGACTCGCCGATGCCGTAGGGCTTGCCCGCGTAAACGCAGGCGGGCTCGCACCCCATCTCGGTGCACGAGACCATCCCCCCGGCTTCGCAGGTGCAGGTGTTGCAGCCGTCCGGCGCCGGGAAGCTCTGACCCGGCTCGTAGTGCTTGCCGTCGTGGTCGCAGCCCCCGGCGCAGTACATCAGCGTGCAGCCCACCGAGCCGTCGGGTGAGCAACTGCAGGTGTTGCAGCCGTCGCCCGCGGGGAACGAACCTGGGGGGTACGTCTTCCCGTTCCACTCGCAGGTCACCCCTCCGCTTCCGCCCGCTCCCCCGCCAACCCCACCGGCCCCGCCCGTCCCGGACCCATCTTGGGTGGTGGAGCCTCCGCACGCACCGAGCAGCAGCGCCGCGAGCCCGGCCACGAGAACGAAGGCGCGGTGTGACAGGCTTGTCGTCATTGGCTCACCTTTGTGCCGCGGGGGCGGCAGATTCGGCATTCGCGGGGGGTGATTGAAAGATCCGTGCCGCGCTCAGGCCCGGATCCGCCAGCGCCGGAGCAGCAGCCAGACCAGGACGTCGGCGATCAGCGTCGCGCCCCGCGAGAGCACCAGGACCGTCAGCGCGGGGGCCGCGCCCACCACCGGCACGAGCCCGATCGAGAGCACGGCCTCGCGCACCCCGGCGCCCGCCGGCGCGGCCAGTGCCAGGAAGCCCACGATCGGCGCCAGGATGAACACCCCGGCGACAGCGCTGCCGCTGGCAGCATCCGCGCCGAGCGCGCACGTGACCAGGTACCCGTGGGCCGCCCAGGTGAGCCAGTAGAGCGCGTGGAGCACCGGCAGCCGGCGCGGCACCAAGGGCCCGCGCCCCTCGATGGCGAAGGCGCGGCGCACCCGCTCCGGACAGCGGTTGCGGTCAACCACGATCAGCAGCAGCACGACCGCGCCGAGCACCGACACGACGACCGGCGCCCAGCGTCCGAGTTGCGCGCTGACCGCCCGCTGCCCGAGGGCGGCCAAGAGCCCGAAGCCGACCATGCCGCCGACGGACACGAACGACATCAGCTCGATCAGCACCGACGAGCCCGCGATCTTGGCCGGCACGCCGATGCCCTTCGCTCCCGTCATGCGCACCACTGGGATGCCGACCTTGCCGGGGATGTAGCGCGCGAGCTGGCTCTCTGCGTGGAGCGCCAGGCTGGCGCCGAGGGGGACTCGAGTCGCGGCCATGCGCTCGATCAGGTACTTCCACGCCACCGCCAAGGTGACACCGCCCAGAACCAGCGGAACCAGCGACGCGACCGCCAGGCCCCACGCGATCCGGACCGCGTGGCTGTCCCAGCGCCGAGCCAGGTCGCGAAACGCCCACACCACAAAGACCACGGCGAGCAGCGCGAGCGCGGGCCGGAGCACGCGCTTCAGGCGGTCCGAGCCGGACCGGACCTCGGCGGTCTCGTCCGGCTCGGTCGTCACTGCCCCCGCCCCTCGGCGCCGGGCGGATCCGCTGGAGAATCCCTGTGGCCCGCCATCGTGCCCGCGTTTAGCACGACCGACCCGTCGGGTTGTGGTAAACCAAGCGCGCCTTTCGGACGGCAGACACACCGCGGGTGTCTGCTCTCACCCCGAAGCTCAAGGGAGCAGACCATGCGCTCAAGGTCGCGATCTCGTGTGGGCCTCTTTGCATCACTCACGCTGGTGTTCGTCGCGTGCGGCGGGCGCAGCACCATCGACTTCGGGCTCGATCCCGGCGGGGCTGCCGGCTCCGGGGTCGGCGGCAGCAGCGGGACCGGCACGGTCGGCGGCAGCGGTGGCACCGGCGGCGGCACGGGCGCCGTGTCCGGCGGCGGCGGCATGGCCGGCGTCAGCGGCGATGGCGGCATGGCCGGCGCGGGCGGCGGTGGGCTGTGCTCGGACCCGGGCGGCAGCCCGTGCGAGACCTGCACCTGCGACAACTGCTTCGCAGAGCTCGACGCGTGCGACAGCGACGGCGGCTGCATGCAGATCCTGGGCTGCGCAGACAAGACTGGGTGCAAGGGCATGCAGTGCTACATGGGCCCGTGCAAGCAGGTGATCGACCAGAACGGCGGCCCGATGGGCGCGGCCGCCAACAAGGCACAGCAGGTGGGGCAGTGCCGCGGAGCAAACAACTGCCCGTGCGGCGGCGGTGGCTCGGGTGGGACCGGCGGCACCGGTGGCGGTGGCTCGGGCGGCACCGGCGGCACCGGACCCATCGCGTGCATCAGCTGCATTTCCCAGAACTGCCCGTCGGTGCAGAAGTGCGTGATGGACAAGAAGTGCCGCGACGGCGTGACCTGCTCGATGCAGAAGTGTCTCTCCGGCGGTGGCCAGCCCAACCTGCAGTGCATGCTGGGCTGCTTCAACGGCGACTACCAGGCCGCCTTCAGCGCGTTCCAGGCCGTCCAGTGCTTCACCAGCAAGTGCGGGCAGACCTGCGGCGGGCTGATTCCGGGCCTGCCGGGCGGCGGGACACCCGGCGGCGGCAACTAGCCGGCACGCGCAGATCCCGTACCATGGGCGCATGAAGCGCTCCCGCTACCTGGTCGCCCTCGGTCTGCTCGCGGCTTCGACCCTGGCCGAGGCCAAGACGCTCAAGCTGCGCGCGCCGTCGAAGTCACTGAGCCTCGAGTGCAGCGGCACCAAGGCGAGCTGGAGCTTTCACGATGGCGTCTGGTACCAGCGCGGACGCGAGCTCGTGAAGGACACCACCAAGTTCGGTCCGACCGGCACGGTGAAGACCGACTTCGTGTTCAACCCGCCCTTCGACAGCTTCGACCCGGCCGAGCTCGACGGCGCGGACATCTTCCTCTTGAACCCGGTCAAGATCCAGGTCGACCGCGAGAAGTTCATGCCGTTTCGGACCTACGCGCTGGGCGGTGTGGGCTTCGTGTCGTTCCAGAACGAGGGTCTGACCTTCATGGCCGACAAGAGCGAGTGCGCCGGCGAGAATGTCGCCAACGTCACCACGGCAGGAAGCACGACACCGGTGATGAGCGGGCCTTTCGGCGCGGTGGGCGCCACGTTTGGGACGGGCTGGAACTGCTCGTTCAAGAACCTCGAGACGGGCGTGATCCAGCTCGCCACCAACTCGAAGGGGCCGAACTCCCTGCTCTTCGATCTGGCCGCTGTCTCCCCCGGCTCGGCGCGGGCCGTGTCCTTCGGCGACGAAGAGCACTTCGCGGGCCCATATTCCGAGGGAGGCTGCGGCTCTTCGTTCGTGACCCAGGCCGCCAACGAGAAGCTGTTCCTGAACACCCTGGCGTGGGTCGCCGAGACCGCTCACGACCCGATCCCCGATGACGTCGAGGGCACGGGTGACAAGGACGGGGACAAGATCCCCGACGTTCTCGACGGGGACAACGACAACGACAACATCCTCGATCTGTTCGAGGCCGGCGACAAAGACCCGACCACGCCGCCGGTGGACACCGACAAAGACGGCACCCCGGACTACGACGACGACGACGCGGACGGGGATGGCGTCAAGGACAACCTGGAGAGCCCCGGCGACAAGCTGAAGACGCCGGTGGACACCGACGGCGACGGCAAGCCCGACTTCCAGGACACCGACAGCGACGACGACACGGTGCTCGACGGCAAGGACAATTGCCGCACGATCAAGAACACGGATCAGAAGGACACCGACAAGGACGGGATGGGCGACGCTTGCGACGGGACACCCGGCGATCCGGACGCGGGAACCGGGGGCGCCGCGGGCAGCGCGGGCAGCGCGGGCAGCGGCGGGTCGGGCTTCTCGGATGGGGGCCCGCTCGACGGCAGCACCCTGGGTGGCAGCGGCGGATCGGGGGGCGGTTCAGCCGGCGGCTCGACGAGCGCGGCCGACGACGACGGCGGCTGCGGCTGCCGGAGCGCGCGACGCGACACCTCGGGCGTCGCCGGGCTGGCGTTGATCGCACTTCTGGCGCTCGCCCGTCGCCGTCGTCAGTCCTGAAGCTTGCAGAAGTTCGGAGGAGCGCAGGTGCTGTTCGCGCAGTTGCCGCTGTAGCACCCGCCGTTCTCGCCGCACCCGACCCCCAGCGACACCAAGGCCTCGCAGGTCTCGGTGGAGCCCCCATCGGTGGCCTTCTTCAGGCAGCGGAACTTGGTGCGGCACTTCGGCGCAGTCGCCGCGTCGTCGGCGCACTCGGCACCCTTGCCCGGAAGCTCGGTGCAGACGCCCTCGACCGTGGTCGGCGTGTTCTGCTTGCAATAGAAGTTGGGCATGCACGGATCGGGCAACCCGACCTTGCACGGCAGGCCCGGCGCGATGTCTGCCACGCAGGTTCCCTCGAGCGTTCCGCTCTGCACCTCGGCGTCCGACTTGATCTGACAAGAGAGCCCCGCGCCGCACAGCGGGCCCGACTTGATGCTGCACACGTTGCCCTGGATGCCGAAGAACACCTTCTCGATCGGCTCGCAGTGCCCCGTCTTGTCCTTGGTGCCACCCAGACAGTGCAGGCCGATCTCGCAGTTCGGGTGCGTGGTCCCGCCACACTCGCCGCCGGCGGGCACGGGAACGACGCAGCCGAGCTGCGGGTCGCAGTCGAGACCCTCGAGGCAAGCGCCCTGCGCACAGTTCTGGCCTGCGGGCGGGCGAGGCGCGCACTTCCCGGGGCAGCTGCCCGTGACCTGGCAATAGAGCCCACGCTTGCACTCGGCGGGGTGCGTGCACGCTCCGTCGAGATCGACCTTGCCTTCCAGCGCCGCTTCGCACTCGTTGGGGAAGGTGAAGAACGTGTCGCAGGGCGCAGCGCGCACGGCGTCGAAGCACGCCTTCGCTTTGTCCCCGTGATAGACGAAGCCACTGGGCGGAAGCTGCGCCAGCTCGGCGAAGACGCTGTCTCCGAGCTCCAGGGTCAGAAGCTCGAGACAGTCCTCGTCGCCGAACACCAGCGGCCCGAGCGGCCCCAGGCAGCGATTCGAGCGCTCGCACATGGCCTGGGCAAACCCCTTCGGCAACTCCGCCAGGCCCACGCTCGAGGGGGACGCTTCGCCCTTCTGCAGCTCGTCGAAGTCGAGCAGGAATGCGCACGACGCCGTCGTCGTTCCGACGACGAGACCGAGAAGGGCGGTGTGCCAGCGCATCGAGGGGGTCCCCACACCAGGATTTACACGCCCCCTCCCCCGGCGACAAACCCACAAGATCGGCCGCTCGTGCGTCCAACCCCTGGCCCTCTCTGGTTCGGCCACGTAGGATTTCGCTCGTGAAGCGACCGCTCGCCCTCCGCACGCTGCTCGCGCTCGTCGCGCTCGGGTTGGCGCTCCCCCCGACGGCTGACGCGCAGTTCAACCCGGACGGGCGAAAGAAGGGCAAGAAGCCGGGGACTTTTCAGCCCGGCGGCAGGCCAGGCGGCAAACCCGGAGGCAAGCCGGGTGGCAAACCCGGAGGCAAGCCGGGCACCCAGCCCGGTGGCAAGCCCGGCACCGACCCCGGCGGTAAGCCCGGCACCGACCCCGGCACCGACCCCGGCGGCAATCCAGGCGCCGAGCCCGCCGGCAAGGGGCCCGGCAAGGAAGCGTTGATCCAGCGCTACACCGGGATCGTGCTCGCCCAGCCGGGGGCGACCTTCCCCCTGCAACGGCTGGCCGAGCTGTACCGCGAGCGCGACGGAAACATCGAGAAGCTGATCACCGACTTCGAGAAGCGAGCCCAGCAAGCCGACGGCTGGAACGCGCTGGTGGGGCTCGCGGGCCTCTACAAGCAAGACGGCCAGCACGCGCGCGCCATCAGCACCTACGAGAAGGCCATCAGTCAGAAGCCCAGCGAGGCCACGGCGATCATGGCGCTCGCCAACCTGCTGTCCGATCGCGGCGACAAGGCCGCGGCGGCGACGCGCTACGAGTCCGCGCTACCGCTGCTCAAGAACGACGCCGACAAGGAGCAGGTGCTCCGCACGCTGATGCAGCTGGCCCTCGACCTCAAACGCTTCGACGAGGCCAAGAAGCACCACAAGGCCCTGGTCGCGCGGGCCAAGGGCTCGTTCTACGTGCGCGGCGAGCTGGGCCGCGAGCTGATGCTGCGCGGCGACTACGCACGCGCGACGACCGAATACGAGGACGTGGTCAAGGCGGCGGCCGGCGACAACCGGGTGCTCGGCCCGGCGCAGCGCGACCTGGGCCGCGCGCTGGCCAAGCAGGGCAAGCGCAAAGAGGCGATGGAGATGCTCCGGCGCGCCCTGAAGACCGCGGGGTCTCAGGCCGGCATTCGCCGCGAGATCTACGAGATCACCGTCGAGATCTACCGGGCGGAAGATCGCTTGCGCGATCTGATCACCGAGCTCGAGGGGCAGAACGCCTCGGACCCCGAGCAACTGCGCATGCTGGGGGGCCTGTACGAAGAGACCGGGCAGGTCGACAAGGCGCTCAAGACCTACAAGCAGGCCCTCGGGAAGAAGACCGACGACGTCGGCACCCGGCTGAAGGTCGTTCAGCTCTTGCAGATCCAGGGCGAGCTCGACGAGGCCATCAAGCAGTTCGAAGAGCTGATCCGAGCCGCTCCGCGCAATCCGGACTACGTCTTCCAGCTCGCCGAGGCGCTGATCCAGCGGGGCGACCGGGCCAAGGCGCTGGAGCAACTGAAGAAGCTCGAGGCGCGCTCGGGCAACGACGAAGAGACGCTCGCGGCGCTCGTCGACTTCTACGAGCGCGTGGAAGAGAAGCAGCGCGCCCTGGACGTGCTGCAGCGGCTGGCCAAGACCGGTCGCGGCGACCCCCGGCACCTGGTCGAGCTGGGGGACCGCCTCTGGCAAGAGGGCGACAAGGTGAAGGCCCAGCAGACCTGGGCACGCATCAAGATCATCGTGCCGGACAAGGCGCGGGCGAACGAAGTGCTCGGCGAGGTCTACCTCGAGCACGACATGCCGCAGCAGGCCCTCGAGGCGCTGCGCGAGTCGATGAAGCTTCAGCCCAAGGCGATGAAGTACAAGAAGGCCTACGCCTTGGCCCTCGAGCGCACCGGAGCGAGCGCCGGCTCGATCGATCAACGCAATCGGCAGTATGACGAGGCGCGCAAGATCTGGGAGGCCATCTCGAAAGAAGCGGGCGACACCAACGAGGCGCTGGCACGCGAGGCGCGACAGCACATCGTCACGCTGTGGGGCCTCGCGGGGCAGCTCGAGCAGCGAGCCGTGCCGCTGGACCGTCGCCTCAAGCAGAAGCCGCCCGATCTGGAGGCGGGGCGACTCTTGGCCGAGGTGCAGGTTCGCTTGCGGCGCCACGCCGACGCCGAGCGAACCCTCGACCTGGTGGTGAAGGCCGCGCCGGGCGACGTGGGCAGCCTCACCCAGCTCGAGCGCGTGCTGGTGCTTCGGCGCAAGCTGAAGGAAGCCATCGTGGTCTTGAAGAAGCTCACCGAGGCCGATCCGAAGCGCGCCCGCGAGTACTACCAACGCATGGCCGGATATTCGGCGGAGCTGTACAAGGACGACGACGCGATCAACTACGCTGCCAAAGCGGTCGAGCTTTCGCCGGACGACGCCGAGGGTCACAAGAAGCTCGGGGAGATGTACCGCCGCCGGCAAGACACCTCCCGCGCGATCAACGCGTTCCGGCAGGCCATCGCCAAGAACGATCGGTTGTTCGCGGTCTACTTCCAGCTCGCCGAGCTGCTCATGGGTCAGGGCGAGCTGGACGAAGCCGACCGCCTGCTGCGCCGGGTGGTGCGCGCCTCGCCCGACGAGGATCTGGTCGCCCAGGCCGCGCGCCTCAGCATGCAGGTGAACCTGGGCAAGGGCACCCTCGAGTCGCTCGAGAAAGAGCTCTTGCCGGTGGCCCTGGGCAACCCGCAGAAGCCGCTTTATCGCCGGCTCTTGGTCGAGCTCTACGGCGCGATGGCGTTCCCGCTGGCTCACCAGGCGCGCAGCACCGACGCGGCCACCGCCGACAAGGCCCGGGCCGAGCTGAAGAAGATCGGAGAGCGCGCGGTCAAGCCGCTGCTCGATGCGCTATCGGACGAGAAAGACCAGCAGCAGCGCACCGCCATCGAGCTTCTGGGCTACATCGAGAACAAGAGCGCGGGCTCTGCGCTGTTCGCCTTCGCGACCGGCACCGCCGACGCCGAGCTCCGCGCGCGGGCGATGCTGGCGGTCAGCTCGCTGCGCGATCCGGCGCTCTTGCCCAAGCTGAGCGAGGTGCTGGCTCCCGGCGGTCAGATCCGCGCCGACGAGTCCGATCCGATCGTGGTGGCGGCGGCCTGGTCGGTGGCGCGGATGCAGTCGCCTCAGGCCCGGGCGCTGCTCGGCAAGATGCTGAAGAGTGACGCTCCGAGCCTGCGCGCGCTCGGAGCCATCGGTGTCGGGCTGCTCCGCGACAAGCGCGCCGGCGCGGAGATCGGGGAGATCGCCCGCTCCCTCGACGCGGGGCCGCTGCCTCGCGCAGCTGCCGCGTTCGCGCTGGGTGAGCTCGGCGACAAGTCCCAGTCCGACGCCCTGGCCCAGCTCGCCGAGTCGAGCGACGCCGGGGCCCGGGCCGCAGCGGTGATCGCGCTCGCGCGCTTGAACGCCCCCGCCGCGCCCCGGGTGATCGCCGAGGCGGTAGTCGGCGGCGATGCGTCGCTGACCGCGGCCGCCACTGCCGCCGCGCTGGTGCTCGCCACCGGCGAATACCGCGCGCCCCGGGACGCGCTGGTCGTGCCCGAAGGGCGGCTCGAGGTGAAGCACGTGCTCGAACGCCTGGTCCCCAAGGGCTACGGCGCGGAAGCCCACGCCAAGGCGCTGATCAAGCTCGCCCCGTCGCTCTCGCAAGCCAGCCTCTCGGCGGTCCAGAGCTCGCCCGAGCGCGCGAGGGCAGTGGGGGACGCGCTGCTCGCCCGCGGCGGCAAGCCGGCGTTCGGACCCTTCACTCGGGACCTGGACCACGTGACCGGGCCTCTGCAGGCCGAGGCCGAGAAGGCCGCGGCAGGCATCGCCCACACCACGGTGCCCGCGTTCGTGGCGCTCGCCGGCCATCCTTCCCCCGACGTGCGTGCGCGCGCGATCCAGCTCCTGGCGACCCAGCCCTACGCCCCGGCCCAAGCCGCCATCCTCGATCGCCTCGACGACTCCGACGCCACGGTGCAGCGCGCCGCGCTGGCGGCGGTCGAGAAGACCCGCCCGTCGGGCGCCATCCCGGCGGTCATCGCCCTGGTCACTCGGGCCAAAGAGTGGCCCGCTCGGGTGCGCGCCGCCGAGACGCTGGCCGTGCTCGCGGCGGGCACGAAAGACAAGAAGGCCGTGGACGCCCTGTCCCGCGCCGCGCTGTCCGACAAGACGGCGCTGGTGCGCGAAGCGGCGATCGTAGCGCTCGCCAAGGTCGACGCCGAAGCCGCGCGTGGCCTGTCACAGAAGGTCGCGAGCTCGGACGCCGAGCCGCGGGTGCGCGAAGCCGCACGGGCGGTGGGAGGCGCGAAGTGAGGGTCGGGCTGGCCATGGTCGGGGCGCTCGCGCTCGGCTGCAGCACGCTCGATCGGTTCGACACCAAGGACGGCGAGGCGTACTGCGGCGACATCGTGAGCGCCGCCTTCGTGCGCCAAGAGTTCCCGCCCGATCTGCGCGTGCGCATGACGCTCGACACCGATCTGCTCTCGAGCGTTCCCGGCACCCTGACCACGGACGACGCCGCGGCGGGCCCGTGCGCCCCGAAGCCGCGCCTGGATGCCGCGCCCATGCGGGTGACCGAGGCGATGCTCCACGATCCCCTCTCGACCTTCGACTTCGGCACGGGTCGTGACCACAACTTCATGGCCTGGGTGGACTCCACCTGCGAAGGCCCGATGCTCGCGGTAGTGTCGCTCTTGCGAAACGACGAGGTCGAGGTCCGTCTGATGAAACCGCCGACCCCGCCCACTGGCTCGAGCACCGAGCCGCCACCCGCCGGCTTCGCGCTGTTCCAGCTCGCGCGCCGCAAGAACGACTGTGGGTTCTGAGCGCCGCATGTTGGTCCTGGGACTCGAGAGCTCGTGTGACGAAACCGGCGCGGCCATCGTCGACGACACCGGCCGCGTGCTGGCCGACGTGGTGCAGAGCCAGGTGGTGCACGCCGAGTTCGGCGGCATCGTGCCCGAGCTGGCCTCGCGCGATCACCTGAAGAACGGCGGCCCGGTGCTCCACCAGGCGCTGGCGAAGGCGAACGTGTCGCTCGCCGACGTCGACGGCATCGCCGTCACCTGCCGCCCCGGCCTGTCGGGCGCGCTCCTGGTCGGCGTGCAGCTGGCGCGCGGGTTGGCCTGGGCCTGCGACAAGCGCGTGGTCGGCGTCGATCACCTGGTGGGCCACCTGCTCGCGGTGTTCCTGAGCTACCCCGATCTGCCCGCCGCCGATCCGCCGAAGCTGCCCTTCGTCGCGCTCCTGGCCTCGGGCGGACACACCGCCCTGTATCGCGTGGACGGCTTCGAGCTCGACCGCGTGCGCGAGCTGGGCGCGACCCGCGACGACGCCGCGGGCGAGGCCTTCGACAAGGTCGCCAAGGCCCTGGGCCTGGGCTACCCCGGCGGTCCGGTGATCGATCGCCTGGCGAAAGAGGGCAACCCCGACGGCATCCCCCTCGCGCGCCCGATGAGCGGCAAGCACACCCTCGAGTTCAGCTTCAGCGGCCTGAAGACCAGCGTGGCCCGCTGGGTCGAAGAGCACGGCCGCCCGGGCGACGACCAGACCCTGCGCGACGTGTGCGCCACCTTTCAGCGCCGCGTGGTCGACACGTTGGTCAAGAAGCTGATCTTGGCTGCGCGCCAGGAGCGGGTCGAGACGGTGGTCATCGCCGGCGGCGTGGCCGCCAACCGCGAGCTCCGCGAGCGCGCGAAGACAGCGGCAGAGAAGGCCGGCTTGCGCCTGGTGGTGCCGCCGTTCCGCGCGTGCACCGACAACGCCGCGATGATCGCGTTCGCTGGCTCGACACGGCTCGCGCGTGGTGAAGACGACTCGGACACGCTGAGCGTGAGCCCGAAGACATCGCTCGCGTCGGTCACGCGCAAGGGGAGCGGGCGGAGGGGGTAGGGCGAGCGC
>JACPVJ010000005.1 GCA_016191785.1 Myxococcales bacterium
GCCGCCACCGCCCGGCGAGCCGCCACCGCCCGGCGAGCCGCCACCGCCGGTCGCGCCACCACCGCCCGGTGCTCCGCCACCGCCAGTCGCGCCGCCACCGCCCGGTGCTCCTCCACCGCCGGTTGCGCCGCCGGTCGCGCCATCCGCGCCGCCCGCGCCGTCGGGGGGCGGGGCGTCTCCGACGGGGCCGTCGACGGTGCTCACGATGCCCGTGAGGTCGTTGGAGCACGTGCCCTGAATGCACACCAGGCCCTCCTGGCAGTCGTCGGCGCGGTAGCAGTCGCCGCCCAGACCCGCCTGGCCTTGGGGGCCGCCGCAGGCGGCAGGCGCCCAGAACGCGCCGAGAATCAACACCGCTGCGAAGGTCCGAAAGGCGGTCTGCCGGTTCATGCGCTGGCTATCATACCTCGGGGCGGCCCGAAGTCATGCCAGCGTGAACAGAAGCGCGCCCTCTTCGACGACTCCGCCCTCGGCGACGTGGATGGCCTGGACCTGGCCCGCGCTCGGTGCTTCCACGGGGATTTCCATCTTCATCGACTCGAGGATGGCGAGGGCCTGCTCTTCGACCACGGGGTCTCCGACCCGGACCAGCACCTTCCAGACCGTGCCCGTGATCTGCGCTCGGACGTCGGTCGCCACCTGGGGACCATAACCCACAATGGCTGAAGATTTCGGGGATCCGCCGGCGACCCAAGCGCCGCTCGCCCGGGGTGTCGGACGGACCGTGCCGCTCGCTTGGGCCGTTCCCCCCGAATGGATTAAGATCCGCCGGTCCGAGGGGGCGCCACACTAGCTCTCGCAAACTCGTTCGCCCGCTGCTACAGGAAAGTCCACCGATGGCAGAAAACAAGGAAAGCTCGGTTCTCTTCTCCCTCAAGGAGCTCATGAGCCTCGAGGAGGACCGCATCAAGGCGGAAGAGGCCGACAAGGACGCGCGCGTTCGCGCCGAGGCCGACGCCCGCGCCGCTGCCGAGCGCGCCGCCCGCGACGCCGAAGAGGCGCGCGTGCGAGCCGAGGAAGAAGCGCGCCGCGTGGAAGAGCAGCGCCGTCGCGAAGAGGAAGCGCGGGTCACCGCGATCCACCAGGGCGAGATGGAGAAGGCTCGCGCCGAGGCCGAGCACCGCGCCCGGATGGAAGCGATGACCTCGCAGCAGGCCCACGAGCAACAGCTGGCCGCGCTCACCCAAGACAAGCACAAGAAGCGCCTGCAAATCATCGTGGGCGTCGTCTCCGGCGTGTTCGTGCTGGCCGCCGTGGTCGGCGGCATCTTGTGGAAGAAGTCCGCCGACGAGCGCGCCCGCGAGAAGATCGCGCTGGAAGCTCAGGCCAAGAGCGCTCAAGACGAGCTCGATCGACTCAAGCGCGAGTTCGACGAGAAAGAGAAGAAGGTCACCGAGCTCAAGCGCCAGATGGACAGCGCCAAGGACGAAGCCGAGCGCGCCAAGATCGAAGCGCAGCTCGCCAAGGCCAAGAAAGAGTCGGAAGAGGCGCGCGGCAAGCTGGGCCCCGGGCGCCCAGCCGGGGACAAGCCCGCGGGCGGCAAGCCGTGCAATTGCCCTCCGGGCGATCCGCTCTGCTCGTGTTTGTGAGCGCCCGCACGTGACGCCAGACAGCCCGCGCCGACGCCTCGCCTTCGCGCTCGATTACCCCGGCCTGGCCGAGGCGCGCGCGGGTGCGTCCGCGGTCCGCGAGTCCGTCGGCGTGCTCAAGGTCGGCCTCGAGCTGTTCGTTCGCGAGGGCCCGGCGGCGATCGCGCTCGGCACCGAGCTCGGCTGCGACGTGTTCCTGGATCTGAAGCTGCACGACATCCCCGAGACGGTCGATCGCGCCGTGGCCTCGGCAGCACACCACGGCGTGCGCTACCTCACCGTCCACGCGTGCGGCGGCCGGCGCATGCTCGAGCAAGCCGCCAAGCGGGCAGCGGGCAGCGGTCTCACCCTGCTCGCGGTCACGGTCCTGACCTCCCTCGACGATCGCGACCTCGCGGAGGTCGGCGTCGGCGCGACCACCGCCGACCACGCCCTGCGCCTGGCCGCCCTCGCCCGGGACTCGGGTATCGCGGGCCTGGTCTGCTCGGTGAACGAGGTCGCGCGGCTGCGCGAGCTGATGGGCCCCGAGGCGGTGCTGGTGACTCCGGGCATTCGCCCCGCGTCCGGCAACAGCGACGACCAGAAACGCACCGGCACGCCCGGCGCTGCGATCCGCGCGGGGTCCAGCCTGCTGGTGGTCGGGCGCCCGATTCGCGACGCGGCGGATCCGCCGGCCACGGCCCGCGCCATCTGCGCCGAGATCGCCGAGGCCGAGGGTGCCGGCTGACGACCGCTTGGTCGCGGGCCTGCAGCCGGTCCGCGAGGCGATCCGCGTGCACGGCAGCGCCCTGGTCCGGGTGCTGGTCGACGACCGCCGCCTGCCCCGACTCGACGCGGTGGCGCGCTTCGCCACCGACCAGGGGGTACCCCGGGTCGAACGGGTGTCGCGCCGCGATCTCGAGCGGCTCTCGGAGGGCGCCCAGCACCAGGGCGTGCTCGCGTTCGCGCCGCCCCTCGCGCTCATCGCACCCGACCGCCTCTGGGCAGAGCCCGCCCTCTTGGCGGTGGCCCTGGACGGCGTCCAGGACCCGCAGAACTTCGGCGCGGTGATCCGCAGCGCGGTGGGGATTGCCGGGGCCGCGGTGGTCTGGGGCGAGCACGCGTCGGCGCCCCTCAGCACCGCCACCTTCCGGGCCTCTGCGGGCGCCATCGAGCACGCGCGGCTGTGCCGCGTCCGGTCGCTCACCGGCTCACTCGCGGCGGCACGAGACGCCGGCGCTCAGGTGGTCGGGCTCGACGCCCACGCCGACGTCGATCTGACCCAGGTCGATCTGACCGGGCCCACCGTGCTGGTGATCGGCAGCGAGGGCGAAGGCATGGCGCGGGGCGTGCGACGCGCGTGCAGCGTGCTGGCTCGTCTGGTGCGCGAGCCGCGGCTCGACTCGCTGAACGCGTCGGTCGCCGCCGGCATCGCCCTGTACGAAGCAATTCGCCAACGGACTCGCTGAGTTCGATCCCAGCCTTCGCGCGAGTCACGAGCTTCGCCGGATGGACTGAACACCCGTGACGCGTTCACCCGCGCTCGTTCCATTCAATGGAATGGCTGGGCGCACGCTGACCCGCGACGAAAAGCTGATCGATTCCGATCAGTTGCGCGCCGGCAGATCACCCCTCGCCTGAGGAAAACCGGGTCCGGTTCATGCGATACCTCAGGCGATCGCCGTCGGCGGCGGAAGCACGCGGACCAGAACGGAAATCGCGAAACCTACGTCGTCGGCAGTGGTGCCGTCGCCCAGGCTGACGCGAATCGAGCGCTGCGCGCGCTCCTCGCCGAGCATCGCCCGAAGCACCGGCGAGGCTTCGGCCGATCCGGCGGAGCAGGCGCTGCCGCTCGAGACGGCCACCCCGGCGAGATCGAGCGCGGCCACCAGCTCGTCGCCGCGCGCGCCGGGGACGTGCAGGCTGCTGACGTGAGCGACGCGGTGCTCGGTGACGTTGGGCTCGGCGAGACCGGCCAGCGCCGCCTCGATCCGGTCCCGCTCGGCGGCCAGCCGCGCGTAGCGAGCCGGTCCATCGGCCGAATGCGCGAGCGAGGCCAGAAAGCCGGCGGCCAGAACGGCGTCCTGGGTTCCGGGTCGAAGCCCGCGCTCTTGGCTGCCGCCCCAGGTGAGCGGGCGAAGCCGGCTCGGGTTGCCCCGGAAGACCAGCGCACCGATGCCCTTTGGACCGCGCAGCTTGTGGGCGCCGAGGGCGATGCTGTCGGCTCGGCGAAAGAGCTCGGGCTCGACCTTGCCGACGGCCTGGACGGCGTCGACGTGGAGGCGCGCCTCGCCCCCACGAACGACCTCGAAGATCTCCGACACGGGCTGCACCACGCCGGTCTCGTGATTGACGGCGGTGATCGCAACGGTCGCCCCGGGCCCGAGCGAGCCGAGCGCCTCGCGCACCGAATCGGGGTCGAGCCGACCGCTGCGGGGGATCGGCAGCCAGACCACCGGCACGCCCCGGGCGGCCAAGGCCTCGGCGGCCTTCGTCACCGACGGGTGGTCGAGCCGGCTCGCGACCAGCGCTTCGGCGCCCGACAGCGCGAGGTTGTTGGCTTCGGTTCCGCCGGAGGTCAGGACCACGTCGCGGGGATCGGACTCGACGAGCCGCGCGATCGCTTCGCGAAGCGTTTCGATGAGCGCGCGGGCCTTCCGCCCCTCGGCGTGGACGCTGGCCGGGTTGCCCCACGCTTCGAGCGCAGTCGCCCGCATCACCTCGACGACCTCGGGAAGCGGCGGAGTCGTTGCGTTCCAATCCAGATAGACTCGGCGCGCACTCATGCGCGCGGCGCCCGTTCCGGAACCAGCACGGTGAAGGCGGCGCCGCCGAGCCGGACCCCTCCGATGCGCTCGTCGGCGGGCGAGGTCACCCGCGCGTCGCCGCCGTGGCCCCGGGCGATCCCCCGGACGATCGCGAGGCCGATCCCGGTCCCGCCGTGGGCCCGCGTGGGCGAGCCGTCCACCTGGTAGAACGGCTCGAACAGCCGCTCCAGCGTCTCGGCCGGCACGCCCGGCCCGGTGTCGGCGACCACCACCTCGACGTGGCCCGAAGCGAGGCGGCGCACGCGGACGCCGACGCTGCCGCCCGAGGGCGTGAACTTGAGGGCGTTGTCGAGCAGGTGATCGAGCGCCTGGCCGAGACGCTCGGGGTCGCCCTGGCCCGAGAGCCCGTCCGGGATCTCGGTCGCGACCGCGAGGGACGCGGTCTCGAAGTGCGCGCTGCGCCGCCCGAGAGCGCGCCGGAAGATCTCACCGAAGTCCACCGGTCGCACCGCCAGCTTGAGCTTGCCGGTCTCGAGCGCCGTCACGTCGAGCAGGTTGTCGATCAGCCCCCGCAGCCGTTCGACGCACTCGCCCATGGCGCGCAGCGCCTTCGCTTGCGCGGGCACCAGGGGCCCCAGCTCCTGGTCGGCCAAGAGCTTCACGTAGCCGACGATCGGCGTCATCGGGGTCGCCAGCTCGTGGGAGATGTTTCGATAGAACTCCTTGCGGGCGACGTCGACCTCGCGCAGGCGCTCGTTGGCGCTCTCGAGCTCGGCGACCTTTTGCTCCAGATGCGCGGCGATCTTCTGGCTCTGCAGTCGGAGCTGTTTTCCCGTCTGGTCGGGCGAGACCTGCTCCCGGCGGCCGTCCAGATAGCCGCGAAGCGTGGTCGCGAACGATCGCGCGTCGATGGGCTTCTGCAAGAAGCCATCGCAGCCCACCGCGAGGCTGGTCTCGCGGCTCCCCTCCGCCGTGATCGCCACGATCGGCACTCCGAACAGCTCGGGCTGGGAGCGCAGGCGGAGCGTGACCTCGTAGCCGTCGAGGCCCGGCATGGCGATGTCCACCAGCACCAGATCCGGGCGCTCGGTCCCGGCCATCCGAATGCCTTCCAGGCCGTCGCGCGCATCCACGACGTCGAAGCCGGCAGCGGTCAGCAGCTTGCGCACCAGCAAGCGGTTGGCGGGGTCGTCCTCGATGTGCAAGACCTTGGGCACTGCGACCGCCATCTTTGCCGTCGTTCGCCGGCTCGGCAAGCCGGGGCCGGAGTTCCCGGTTGAAAAGCGACGGGCTTGGGCCTAGGAGCAGGTCAATGACTCGCCTCTGTTTCGCCGTCGCCTGCCTCGCGGTCTCGGGTTGCGCCGACCTCACCGCCCCCTCGGCCTCGTCGCGGTCGCAGGCCGGCGACGCTCCCGCCGCGGCCAAGCAGGCCGCGCAGCAACCCACCGCGCCGGCGGCGGATCCCAACGCCCGACTGAACAAGGTGCGAGCCTCGCACGTGCTGGTGGCGTACCAGGGCTCGGCGCGCTCCCAGGCCACGCGCAGCAAAGACGAGGCGAAGCAGCTGGCCGAGGGGCTGTTGAACCGGCTGCGCGGCGGCGGAGCGAAGTTCGAGGACGTCGCCAAACAGCACTCCGACGACCCCAGCGCCAAGGCGCGCGGCGGCGACCTGGGCGCGTTCGATCGCTTCACCATGACCAAGCCGTTCGCCGACGCCGCCTTCGGTCTGGACGTCGGGCAGCTCTCGGGCGTGGTCGAGACCGAGTTCGGGTTCCACATCATCAAGCGCACCGAATGAGCTCGCCGGCAGCCGAAAGTACCGGGGTTTTCCCGCTGAAAAAGCGCATGGCCCACGGCCTGGCGCTGCTCTCCGGGCTGCTCTACTTCCTGGCCTTCCCCGGCATCGATCTCTGGCCGCTGGCCTTCGTCGCCTGGGTGCCGCTGATCGTCGCGCTGCGCGGGCAGAGCCCCCGCACCGGCGCCGCCCTCGGCTGGACCGCGGGCTTTACCATGACGATGTGCGGCTTCTATTGGCTGCTCGAGATGCTGAAGACCTTCAGCGGTTTTCCCACCGCGCTCTGCCTGGTCTTCATGTCGATCCTCTGCGCGTACCAAGCCGGGCGCGTGGCGCTGTGCGGGTGGCTCCACGCTCGCTCGGCCCAGCGGGGCTGGCCCACGGGCGTGGCCTTCGCCGGCGCCTTCGTCGCCAGCGAGCTGATGTTTCCGCTGCTCTTCCCCTGGGTGTACGCCGCGACGGTGCACCAGATCCCGGTCCTCTTGCAGCTGGCCGAGCTGGGCGGGCCGACGGCCGTGGGCCTCTGCCTGGTGGCGGCGAACCTTGCGGTGACCGAGCTCGTGCTCGCGCGGCTCGAGAGGCGAAAGCCCAACTGGAAGCTGACGGGCGCGCTCGCCGCCGCGCCGCTTGTCGCAGCCATTTATGGCTTCGTCCGGATCCCGATGATCGACGCTCAGACCCGAGCCGCACCCAAGGCCCGGGTCGGCATCGTGCAGGCGAACATGAGCCTGATGGGCAAACGGCGCGACAAGCACGAGGGCCTTCGCCGACACCTCGATCTGACCAAGCAGCTGCAGACCAGCGGCCCGCTCGATCTGGTGGTGTGGAGCGAGACCAGCGTGATGGCGCCGCAAGACGAAGAGATCGCGCCGGCCCTGTATCGCAACCAGTTCACCGCGTCGCTGGGCGCGCCCGCGATCTTCGGCGCGGTGCTGGTGCGCCGGGTGCAAGACGCTCGAAACTACGTGCTGTTCAACTCGGCCTTGCTCAGCGACGGTCGGGGCGAGGTCACGGGGCGGTACGACAAACAATTCTTGCTCGCCTTCGGCGAGTACCTCCCGTTCGGCGAGCAGTTCCCGAAGCTCTACGAGATCTCGCAAAACTCGGGGCGATTCTCCCCCGGAACCACGCTGGCGCCCCTCGCGCTCGGCGGCCGGGGGATCGCGACCTTCATCTGCTACGAGGACATCAGCCCCTCGTTCGTGCGGTCGATCGTCCGGACCGGCCCGACGGATCTGCTGGTCAACATCACCAACGACGCCTGGTTCGGCGACACCACCGAACCGTGGATCCACCTGGCGCTGGCCAAGCTGCGCGCCATCGAGCACCGCCGTTTCCTGGTGCGTTCGACCAACAGCGGGGTCAGCGCCTTCGTCGATCCGGTGGGTCGCGTGATGAGCCACTCGGGAACGTTCCGCCAAGAGGCGCTCGCCGCCGAGGTCGCGTGGCTCCGGCCGTGGACCCTGTTCGGCGCGCTGGGCAACGCGCCGTGGTGGCTGGTCAGCGCGGGCGCGCTCGCCATGGCCTTTGTTCGCCGCAAGCGCGCGGCGAGCGAATAACCTCGCAGCGGTCCCCGTCGAACCGGCGTGTGCGGCCCCGTGTAGGGCGCAGTGAGTGCTGGCAGGCTTCGGGAATTTTTCGGTTTTGGTCGCGTATGCTCAGGTAATCGGCGAGCGCGCTTCGGAAGATGGCTACCGAGTGAGGACTGTGACAAGCTCGGGCTAACCCATTAGGCCTGCGCACAAAGCGAATGACTCGAGCGGCTTCTGGGATTTTTCGGGGTAACAAGGGAGATTCGATGATGAAAAAGGCTTGGCGTACACTGGCGGCGGTCGGATTGGTCACCTCGGTTGGGTTGGTCGGCTGCGTAGTCGGCTCCAGCGACGACGATGGCACTGGCGGCTCGAGCGGCTCCGGCGGCTCGGGTGGTTCGACGGGCGGCTCGGGCGGCTCGACCGGCGGCTCTGGCGGCTCGACCGGCGGGTCCGGCGGCTCGACCGGCGGCTCGGGTGGCGTGGCCTGCGAGGCGGACGACGGAGGCCTGGGTACCCCCGGGGTTTGCACGGCGAAGGACCCCAACGACGCTTGCCAGAAGTGCACCGAGACGAAGTGCTGCGCGGAGTGGAGTGCCTGCGCAGCAACTAACCCGACGAGCCCGTGCATGGAGGGTGGGCCGGCCAACGAGGGCGAGATCTTCTGTTTCCAGACCTGCTTCATCAAGGAGCTCAAGAACGGCGCCGATCCCAAGGACGCGAAGGGCACGTGCGCGGGTCAGTGCACTACCCCGGGCTGCGGCACCATCGCAGGCGTGACGAGCGAGCTCATCGCCTGCCTCGCGCCGGAGACGGGCGGCTGCTTCGACGAGTGCTTCCCGACCAACTGATCGGGTGAGCGCGCGCCACAGCGCGGCAGCGGG
Source organism: Myxococcales bacterium (assembly GCA_016191785.1). GTDB lineage: Bacteria > Myxococcota_A > Polyangia > Polyangiales > Polyangiaceae > JADJKB01. Next base: position 8,548 of record JACPVJ010000005.1, read on the forward strand.
CGCCCGGGACCTCGGTCTCGGGCGCTCGTGTTTTGTGGCCATGGACGCCACCCGCCCTTGTGATACCGTTGCCCGCCCATGCTGACCGTCGGCTGCGCCGGCTTCGCCGTTCCTGCGACGAGGTACTTCAAAGAGTACCTTTTTGTCGAAGTGCAGGAGACCCACCTCGCGGTGCCCGGCCCGGGCACCCTGCGCCGGTGGCGGCGCGAGGCCCCCGAAGGGTTCGAGTTCGCGCTCCTCGGGCCGCGCCAGGTCGGCCAGGAGGGGTTCCGCGAGGGCAAGGTGATCGAGACCGCCCTCAAGCAGCTGGGCGAGGTCGCGGCTGAGCTCGACGCCTCCACGGCGATCTTCGTGGCCCCGCCGGACTTCACCGCCTCGCGCAGCAACCGCAGCGCGCTGAAGGACTTCCTGGGCTCGGTCCGCGAGCAATTCACCCGGGTGGTGTTCGAGGTCGGCCCGCCTTGGGACCCGGACGACGCAGACTCCCTCGCCGCCGACACCCGCACCCTCTCGTCTCGAGATCCGCTCAACCAGGGGCTCTCCAAGCGCGAGGTGGCGTACTACCGCCTGCCCGGGCCGGCGGGGCACAAGTCCCGGTACGAGGACCCGGCCATCGAAAAGCTCGCTGAAATCGCGGCTGCCGGCCTCGACCAAGAGGCGACCTACGTGTTCACCAACGTGGACATGTTCGCAGACGCGAAGCGCTTCAAGAAGGCGATGCGGGGCTGACCCTCGCGCCTCCGGTCACTCTCGCGCGGTGGGGATCCCGAGCACGTGCCGGGCGATGGCCCTGCCCGCGGCCGCTGCCGCCCTTCTGGAGGCGTCCCGGCGGAGGGCGGCGGCCTCGGCACTAGCGCTGCCCTCGGGCGCAACCACCGCCCGCCTGAGGTCCCCGGTGACCCGCGACGGGGCCGCCCCCTCGGCCTCTTCGATCCAGCCCCGGGCGACGACGGCCACCGTGACCCCGCGGGCCGCCGGCCGGTCATCGACCGCGCGGATGCCGGCCGCGGTCGCGTCGACCCGAACCAGCTCGACAACGAGGCGGGGATAGCCCGTCGGCGAGCCGAGCACGCCCTCCCGTCCCAGCTCGCCGCGCACGCCGGAGAGCAACGCGTGGATCGCCTCCGCGTCCGGAGCGCGGGCCGGCGCGGGCGCCAGGGACAGGCGGCTGGCGGGCTCTGCGCCGCCCCGAACCGGTTGATATCCACAGCCGGAGACGGACCCAAGCGCGACCGCAAGGCCCAGCAAACTCGCGGCGGTAGCCGCCACACGTTTCACGGGAAACATCAAGTTTTCAACACAAGTGCTTGTGTTCAGATGACAATACGCGCGTCCAGTAGCGCGCGTTCAGCCTACGATCAGGTTCAGCACGCGGCCCGGGACGTAGACGACCTTCCGGATCTGTTTACCCTCGATGTGGCGGCGCACGTTCTCGTCCTCGAGGGCGGCGGCGCGGGCTGCGTCCTCCGCCGCGTCCTTGGCCAAGAGCGCGCGACCCCTCACCTTTCCGTTGACCTGCACGGCCAGCTCGAGCTGGTCGTCCTCGCACAGCTTGGGGTCGAAGCTTGGCCAACCGGCGTCCAGGATGGTCGGGGCATGGCCGAGATCCGACCAGACCTGCTCGGCCAGGTGGGGAGCGAACGGCGACAGGCAGAGAACCAGTTTTTCCAAAGCTTCTCGTGGGGTTTGCTCCAGACCATTCATGTGGTTGACCAGGATCATCATGGCGCTGATGGCGGTGTTGAAGCGCAGCGCCTCGATGTCCTCCCCCACCTTCTTCACGGTACGGTGGACCAGCTTGGCCGTCTCGGCGTCCATCTCGGCGCCGAGCTCTCGGGTCGAGAGGGTGTGGACGCGATCGAGGAACCGACGGACGCCCTGGATGCCGGCGGTCTGCCAGGGCTTCACCTGCTCGAGGGGGCCCATGAACATCTCGTAGACGCGCAGGCTGTCGGCGCCGGCCTCGCGCACCACGTCGTCGGGGTTGACCACGTTGCCCCGGCTCTTGCTCATCTTGAAGGCGATGGACTGCACCTTCACCGCCGGCTGCTCCTTGAGCACGAAGTGGCCGCCGCGCTTCTCGACCGCGGTCTCGTCGAGCTTCACCGGCTCGAGGGCTGCGCCGGTGTCCTTGTTCACGACCTGGTCGTCGTCCCCCGCCTTGGCCAGATCTGCCGAGACGTAGCCCCCGCTGCCGTCGCGGTAGGCGGTCATCTGCGGCTCGCCGAGGATCATCCCCTGGTGCACCAGCTTACTGAAGGGCTCGGGGTGCTTGACCACCCCGATGTCGAACAGCGCTTTGTGCCAGAACCGCGCGTAGAGCAGGTGCAGCACGGCGTGCTCGGAGCCGCCCATGTACAGGTCCACGGGCATCCAGTCGTCGTAGGCCTTCTGGCTGAAGATCTCGGCCTCGTTGTGGGGGTCGATGAAGCGCAGGTAGTACCAGCACGACCCCGCCCACTGGGGCATGGTGTTGGTCTCGCGGGCGAACCACTTTCCGTCTTTCTGGAAGAAGCGCCAGTCGAGGGCCTTCGCCAGGGGCCCGGACGGGTCCCCGGGTTTGTAGTCGTCGAGCTCGGGCAAGCCGAGGGGCAGCTCGCTCTCGCTGACGGCGATGGGCGTGCCGTAGTCGATCTCGAAGTCGGCGCCGCGACGGGGATCGCCCGCGGTCTTCACCGGAAAGTAGATCGGGATCGGCTCGCCCCAGTACCGCTGCCGCGAGAACACCCAGTCGCGGAGCTTGTAGTTCACCTTGCGCCGACCGATCCCCTGCGCCTCGAGGTAGGCGACGATCCGAGTCTTCATCTCGGCGGTGGGCAGCCCGTCGAACTGCCCGGAGCGCACCGCCACGCCGGCGTCGACGTAGGCGGCCTCGAGCCCGTCGTGCAGCGCGCCATCGGGGCTCACCACCTCGACGATCGCCAGCTCGAACTTCCTGGCGAACTCGAAGTCGCGCTCGTCGTGCGCCGGCACCGCCATGATGGCGCCGGTCCCGTAGGCACCGAGCACGTAATCCGCGGTGAAAATCGGGATTTCTTCGCCGGTCAGCGGGTTCTTGGCGCGCGCGCCGGTGGCCATGCCGGTCTTCTCTTTGTTGAGCGCGGTGCGCTCCATGTCGCTCTTTCGCGCCGCGGCTCGCACGTAGGCCTCGACCTCGGCGCGGTGCTCGGGCGCGGTGATCTCGAGGGTCAGCCCGTGGTCCGGTGCGATCACCATGTACGTCGCGCCGAACAGGGTGTCGGGTCGGGTGGTGTAGACGGTGAGGTGCCCGGGGTGCCCGACCAGGGGAAAGTCGACCTCGGCGCCCTCGCTCTTGCCGATCCACTCCCGCTGCTTCTGCTTGGTTTCCGGCCAATCCAGCGGCTCCAGGTCGTCGGCCAGGCGGTCGGCGTAGGCCGTGATCCGGAGCTGCCACTGCCGCAGCGGCTGGCGCACGACAGGAAAGCCGCCGCGCTCACTCTTGCCGTCGATGACCTCTTCGTTGGCCAGCACGGTGCCGAGCTCGGGGCACCAATTGACCGGGATTTCGGCCTGAAACGCCAGGCCGCGTTCGAACAGCTTGAGGAAGATCCACTGCGTCCACTTGAAGTAACCGGGGTCGGTGGTGTTCACCTCCCGCGACCAATCGTAGAAGAAGCCGAGTCGCTTGAGCTGGCGGCGGAAGATCTGGATGTTGCCGTGGGTGGTGGCCGCCGGGTGCGTGCCGGTGTTGATGGCGTGTTGCTCCGCGGGCAGCCCGAACGCGTCCCACCCCATGGGATGCAGCACGTCGAACCCGTTCATACGCTTGAAGCGCGCCACGATGTCCGTGGCGGTGTAGCCCTCGGGGTGACCGACGTGCAGGCCGGCGCCGGACGGGTACGGGAACATGTCGAGGACGTACAGCTTGGGATGCCCCGGGCGGCGCGTGACCCGGAAGGTCTCGTGCTCTTCCCAGTACTTCTGCCAGCGCGGTTCCACCTCGAGCGGGTCGTAAGCCATGGCGCACGCATATAGCACCGCGGGGGTCGCGCGCGCGACGACGGCCATCAGCGCCGACGACGGTCGTCAGCGCAATCGGGCGCGTTTGCGCTCGAGCCGCGCGCGGCGCCGCGCCAGGGCGTCGGCGCCCTCGCCGGTGCCCTGCTCCAGCACCTCCAGGGCTTTTTCCGGGCATTTCACGTGGTGCTCGTAGAGCTTCGCGAGCTCGAGCCGCACCGCCGGATCGTCGACGTCCCGGACGAAGGCCTCGAAGTCCAGGAGCGCCGCCGCGCGATCGCCGCGGGCCTTGGCGATCTCGCCGCGCACGCGGCGCGCAGCCGGATCGAACGCGCGCTCGACCGCGCGATCGGCCACCGCCAGCGCTTGATCGAAGGCCTTGGCTCGGCGAAGCACGTCCGCCAGCCCGATCAGATCTTCGTCGTGCAGCGCCTCGAAGGGCTCGCCGTACAGGCCCACCAGCGCCGCCATGCTGACCACGTCGAGGGCGTTGTGCTCGACCACAGCCGCGAGCGCCCCCTCATCGCCGCTGCGTAAGTAGTGTGCGTAGCGCGCCGCCACGTCGCCGCCCTCGATGTCGCCGACGCGCACGTACCCGAGCACGTCGGCCTCGAGCCCGATCAGGCGACACGCGCCGAGCCGCCGCTTGTGCAGACGGCGCGCCACGTGGAGCAGATCCAGGTGCGGGCGCGGCGGCAGCGGGGCCCGCCGATTCATCACGAAACGCCCGCGAATCAGCGGCAGGTCGAAGGCTTTGCCGTTGTAGCTGACCAGCACGCTGGCGCCCTCGACCCGCTCGCGGAAGAGCTCGAGCAGCGCGGCCTCTTCACCTGGGCGCTGCAAGAGCAGCTGCTCCATCACGAGCATGCCCTCGTCGTCGAACCAGGCCATTCCGACCAGGAACGCCAGCACCCCTGCCCCGCCGCCCAGGCCGGTGGTCTCAGTGTCGAGGTACAGCGCGCGACGCAGATCGACGTCAGCCAAGCCGGGATCGAGCGCGAGCAGCGCGAGCAGTCGCGGATCGGCTCGCGCCGCCTCGTCCACGCACATGCGCCCGACGTGGTACGAGCGCCCCAGTCGCTCGCGGCGGATGCAGAGCGGGCCGTGCTCGGTCTCGCGCCGCACGAAGGGCAAGAGGCTCACCTCTGGATCGGGCAGCACGGGCTCCACCGGCGGCCGGCCGACGATCGCGGCCATCTTCGCGCGCAGCTCGTCGAGGGTGGCCTGCCGGGCCTGCCCGGCCTCCCCGGCCTCCGGCGCGGCGGTCGGCGCCGGGCGCCCGGGTCCGAGCAGCGAGAGGCGGCGGGACAGATCCACGGAACAGTTGTACAGGGCCTGCCATCTTCAGGCAAATCCGCCGGAAGAACGGCATGCTAGGCGGCGAGATGAGCATCACCGTCTTCGGCCTCACCGGGGGGATCGGCTCGGGGAAGAGCACGGTGGCGGCGCGCTTCCGCGCCCGCGGGCTGCCGGTGATCGACGCGGACGTGCTCGCGCGCGAGGTGGTCGCAAAGGGGACGCCGGGCCTGGACGAGATCCGCGCGCGCTTCGGCGCCGACGTGATCGACGACCACGGCGAGCTCGACCGCGCCCGCCTGGCCGAGATCGTATTTCACGACGACGACGCGCGGCGCGCGCTGAACGCCATCACCCACCCTCGCGTGCGCGACTTGGCCCTGGCCCGGGTGCAAGAGCTCGCGGCCCGGGGAGAGCCCCTCGCCTGCTACGAGGTCCCGCTGCTGGTCGAGAGTGGCCTCGCCGACGCGCTACGTCCGCTGGTGGTGGTGGTGGTCGACCCCGCGACCCAGGTCGAGCGCAGCATGCGGCGCGATGGCAGCACCCGCGAGCACGCCGAGGCCCGCATCCGGTCCCAGATGCCGCTCTCCGACAAGGCGGCGATCGCCGACCACGTGGTCGACAACGGCGGGGCGGTCGCCGAGACACTGACCCGCGCCGACGAGGTTCTGGACACGATTTGCCGCAAAACGGGCCTGGATCCGGCGCGCTACCCCCGACCGTGAGGGGCCAGGTTCCGCGCGGGTCCTGCCACCGCCCAGCGCGCGCCGACGTGGTCGGTGTCGCTGTGGGCTCCGCTCCGGCGCGCATCGGCGTGGTCGGTGTCGCTGGGGCCTCCGCTCCGGTGCGCATCGGCGTGGTCGGTGTCGCTGGGGGCTCCGCTCCGGGGCGCTCCGGCGTGGTCGGTGTCGCTGTAGGCGACAACGGCCACAGGGCAACGCGCATCGGCGTGGTCGGTGTCGCTGTAGGCGACAACGGCCACAGGGCAACGCGCATCGACGTGGTCGGTGTCGCTGGGGGCGACAACGGCCACGGGGCAGCGCGCATCGGCGTGGTCGGTTTCGCTGGGGCCTCCGCTCCGGAGCGCATCGGCGTGGTCGGTGTCGCTGTAGGCGACAACAGCCACAGGGCAACGCGCATCGGCGCGGTCGGTGTCGCTGGGGGCTCCGCTCCGGCGCGCATCGGCGTGGTCGGTGTCGCTGGGGGCTCCGCTCCGGTGCGCATCGGCGTGGTCGGTGACCACGGCGGAGTGCGGTTCGACCGACGGGGTCGGTCAGTGCCGCTTCGCGGCGGCGAGCGTGTTGTCCAGCAGCATCGCGATGGTCATCGGGCCCACGCCACCGGGCACCGGGGTGATCGCGCCCGCGACCGGCTCGACGCTGGCGAAATCCACGTCGCCGCACAGCTTGCCGTGCTCGTCGCGGTTCATCCCCACGTCGATCACCACCGCGCCGGGCTTCACCCACTCGGCGCGGACCATCTTCGCGCGACCGACGGCCGCCACGATCACGTCGGCTTGCAGGCAGACGCCGGGCAGATCCCGGGTGCGCGAGTGGGCCACGGTGACCGTGGCGTGCTCGGCGAGCAGGAGGGCGGCCATCGGCTTTCCGACGATGTTACTGCGCCCGATCACCACCGCCCGCGCGCCCGCGAGGGCGACGCCCGCCTCCGCGATCAGCCGCATGCAGCCGCGCGGCGTGCACGGCACCAGGCCCGGCTTGCCGGTCCACAGGGCGCCGACGTTGATCGGATGAAACCCGTCGACGTCCTTGGCGGGGTCGATGGCGTCGAGGACCTTCTCGGCGGCGATGCCCTTGGGCAGCGGCAGCTGCACCAGGATGCCGTCGACCGCCGGGTCGACGTTCAGCCGCTCCACCAGTGCGAGCAGCTCGGCCTCGGTGACGGTGGGCGGCAGGCGATGCACCGCGCCGGCCATGCCCACCTCTTCGGCGGCCTTCTCTTTGTTGCGCACGTAGACGCCGCTCGCCGGGTCGTCACCCGCCAGCACCACGTGCAGCCCCGGCCGCCGGCCGCGCGCGGCCAGGAACGCCTCGACCCCGCCGCGCACCTCGTCTCGAACCGCCTTCGCAATCAGCTTGCCGTCGATCAGCTTGGCCACGGGCCGCGCTTACCAGAGCCGGCGTCGGTTCACCAGCGCGCAGGCCTTGGCCGCGTCAGTTCACCAGCGCGCAGGCCTTGGCCGCGTCAGTTCACCAGCACGTCCGCCAAGGTCACGCTGTCGGGCTGCACCCACAAGCTGACCGCCGCCGAGGCCGTGGCGGCCTTGAACTTGAAGCTCTGCTGGTTGGGCGTCTTGCCGGTCGAGACGTTCACCACCACCGCGTAGCCAGCGACCCCCGTGCCGGCCGCGGTGTCGCTCCACGAGCCACCGGTGTCGTAGGCCACGACGTCGGTGCCGTGAGTGACGGTGACGCCCGTGACCGGCACGCCGGTCTTGGCGTCGAGGAACCGGACCACGACGTGGGCCGCCCCGACCTCGCGCTGGACCGGGATCGAGAGGAACGCGTAGATGGTGTCGAGGGTGGCGGCCGGGACCAGCGCCAGCTCGACCGGGGACGCGCTGGTATCGACGGGCTGCAGCGTCGGCAAGATGGCGCCGACCTTGCTCGGAGTCACCGTCGCCCAGACACCCGGCCCATCTTTCACGCCGTCGAGCTTGAACGTCGACCCGTTGTAGGGACCTGCGACCGGGATGCCCGTGGCGCCATCGATTTCGATGGTCGCAGCAGCCGAGTACGGCACGGCGTTGAAGAAGTCGTCACCGGTGAGCTCGACGACGGTGCCGGTGACCGTCACGCCTGCCGGAGCGTCGCCGGGCGCGTCGGAGGCCGCGTCGAGGCCGCCGTCGCCGCTGGTGCCGCCGCCCCCGCCTCCATTGCCCGGCTTGATGCAACTGCCGCCGTCGCAGTCCTGCGCGATGGTGTCCGGTCGGTCGCGCTTGGCCGAGCACCCCAGCCCGAGCAGCGCCAACATCAGGGGCACGAGGGAGCGCTGGCGCATGGCGGGATTATGCGGCGCCCGCCGCGCTCGGGCCAACCCTCTTACCGACCAGCCGGGCGTGCAGGGCCGCCACCCCCGCCACCAGGCCGAGGCCGATCAGCTGGGAGGTCGAAAGCCCAAGAAACCCGCCGCGATCGTCGCTGCGGAAGAACTCGATGCCGAAGCGCGCCAACGCGTAGAGCGCGACGAAGGCCAGGAAGATCTGGCCGTCGTACCGCTTGCGCCCGTGGAGGCCGAGGATCAGGAGGGCCGCGATGGCGAAGGACGCCGCCGACTCGTAGACCTGAGTGGGGTGCACTGGGAGCGACGACTCGAAGGGCGACGCGATCAGGCCGGCCTTGAACTGCGACTCGCTCGCGGGGCTGTGGGAGGGAAAGCTGAGGGCCCAGCGCGCGGAGCTGGGCGTACCGAAGCAACACCCCGCGAGCAAGCAGCCCATGCGACCGAACCCGAGCCCGATCGGAATGACCATCCCGGCCATGTCGGCTGCCTTCCAGAACGGAAAGCGATCGCGCTTCATCAGGAACCACGCCGCGGCCGACGCCCCCAGGAACCCGCCGTAGTACGTCAGGCCGCCGGCCCAGAACTTCGCCCAGGCGAAGCAGTCGACCTCGGTCGGGTGACACACGGCCTTGGCTGCGTCCCACACCCCGGCGTAGCGCGGGCTCAAGCACTCGTCGCGGGTGATCTTCCAGTCGACCTTGGACGGATCGGTGCACAGGTGCACGTAGTCCATGAAGTACCCGTCGGCGATCACGTGCAGCAGGCGCGCGCCGACCACCCCCGAGAGCAGCATCGCGAGCCCGAGATCGACCACCACGTCGGGGTCCTGACCGACGCGCTTGGCCCAGAGCGCGCCCGCGATGGTCGCGAACAAGAACCCGGTCAGGAGCAGGACGAAGTAGCTCGGAAACGGGACTTCGAGGAGCGTGAAGAGGCGACCCTGCATCGCGGGCCTCGGCCTAGCTGGTTCCCGGCGGCGCGGCGGTTTCCGGCGGGCTGATCGGATCTGGGGGGGGCGGCGGCGGGGCTGGCGGCTGCGGTGCGTCGGGCGGCGCGGCCGCGTGGGGCTTGCGCCGCGAGGTGACCATGTCGACTGCCATCAGGCCGACCCCGATGCAGATGAAGATGTCCGCGACGTTGAAGGTGGGCCAGTGGTCGGTGACCGCCCAGCCCTTGGCGTACTTGGCGATGAAGCCGTTCATCTTCTCGATCCACCGCGCGTGGTAGTCGCTGAAGTCGACCACGCTCGAGCGCGTGATGCGATCGGAGAGGTTGCCGAGGGCGCCGCCGAGCACCATCGGAAGGCCCCACTTCAGCGAGTGCTGGTTGGGCGCGAGACGGCTGTAGAGCGAGACGATGAACGCGATGGCCAGCACGCTGACCAGCAAGAAGAACGGTCGGCGGATGCTCTCGTTCGCGTCGTGGAGCAGACCCCAAGCGCCGCCGCGGTTGTACGCGAGGGTGAAGCCCAGGTGATCTTTGATCAGCGAGATCGACGGCTCGAGCGCGGTGCGCTTGCTGAGCACGACCTCGGCCCACGCCTTCGAGCCGATGTCGGCGACGAGCGAGATCGCGGCGACCACGCCGAAGAACAAGAACGACGGGCGCCGGCGGAGCGCGTCGAGCTCTTCCGCGGTCGGCAGCTTGGACGCGGCGGGCTCGGGGGCTGACACCACCGGCGCCGGCAGTGCGGCGGGTTCTGCACCGGGTGCCGGCTCGGCCTCGGCCGTGGGCTGTTCAGTGGGCGTCGGCGCTGCTTCGCTCGCGCCGTCGGGCCGGGGCGGGTCCGTCACGTCACTCATTTCCGGCGCTTACCTACGACACTCCGCTCGCCAGGGCCAGGGTCCCGGCCGACACTTGTCGCACTACCGCACATCTGTTTAGTTCTTCTCATCATGCCCCAAGCTCCCTGGGCCGAGACCGTCGGCGTGGACGCCGTGGTCTCGGGTTGGCTGAACTCCGGAACCGTGCGTCGCTGTCTGGCCGCCGAGCGGCTCATCGGCGAGAGCACCGGGACGGGCGCGCCCATTCCCGCCGATCTCGCCCCGGGCCTGCGCCACGCCCTGGCGGCCCGCGGCATCCGCGAGCTGTACACCCACCAGGCCGAGGCGATCGCCGCGGCCAGAGCGGCGCGGCACGTGGTGGTGGCGACGCCCACCGCCAGCGGCAAGAGTCTTTGCTTCCACCTGCCGGTGCTCGAGGCGCTCGCGCAAGAGCCCACCGCCAGCGCGCTCTTCCTCTATCCGACCAAGGCGCTGTCGCGCGATCAAGAGCACTCGCTGCGCGAGCTGATCGCCGAGGCGCACCTCGACCTGCCCGCCACGGTGTACGACGGCGACACCCCGGGGGACGCGCGGCGCGTGGCCCGCGAGCGCTGTCGCGTGCTGCTCACCAACCCCGACATGCTGCACGCCGGCGTGCTGCCGAACCACGCGCGGTGGGCCAGCTTCTTCCAGGGCTTGCGCTACGTCGTGATCGACGAGCTGCACACCTATCGTGGCGTCTTCGGCTCGCACATGGCCCACGTGATCGCCCGCCTCCGGCGCATCGCGCGCTTCCACGGCAGCGAGCCGACCTTCGTCACCGCCACCGCCACCATCGGCAATCCGCGAGAGCACGCGGCGCGGCTGATCGGCGTGAGGCCCGACGACGTGGCGCTGGTCGATCGCTCCGGGGCGCCGCGCGCGAGCCGGCATTTCTTCCTCTACAACCCGCCGATCGTCAACGAAGAGCTGGGGATTCGAGCCAGCTCGCTCAAGCAGGCGGTGAACCTCACCGCCGATCTGGTGCGCGCCAAGGTGCCCACGCTGGTCTTCGGGCCCTCGCGCAACAGCGTCGAGGTGATGCTGAAGTACCTGCGCGCGCAGGTCGGTGACGTGGCCGGCCCGAACGCCATCATGGCCTATCGCGGCGGCTACCTGCCCGAGACCCGGCGCGCGGTCGAGGCCGGCCTGCGCAGCGGCGAGATCTTGTGCGTGGTGGCCACCAACGCCCTCGAGCTGGGCATCGACATCGGTGACCTGGACGCGGTGGTGTGCGTCGGCTACCCCGGGTCGGTCGCCGCCACCTGGCAGCGCTTCGGGCGCGCCGGGCGCCGCGGCACCACCAGCATTGCGCTCATGGTCTGCTCGAGCGACGCACTCGATCAGTACCTGGCCCGCGACCCCGACTACCTGCTCGGCTCGGGCGCGGAAGAGGCGCGCATCGACCCGGGCAACACCGAGGTGCTGATTCAACACCTGAAGTGCGCGGCGTTCGAGGCGCCGTTTCGCATCACCGGTGCCGGCGCCCGTCCGGCGCGCCCGGAGCCCGCGAGCGGCGAGCAATATCTCACCCTCGACTCGGGCGAGACCCGCCAGGCGCTCGAGTACCTGAGCAGCCACGGCCTGGTGCACGAGGCGGGGGACGCCTTTCACTGGTCCGGCGAGGCTTTTCCGGCCAACAGCGTGTCCTTGCGCAACATCGGCTGGGACAACTTCGTGATCATCGACGTCGCGACCGACAAGAGCATCGCCGAGCTCGACTGGCGCGCGGCCCACACCATGCTGCACGAGCAGGCCATCTATCAGCACGACGCCGAGCAGTTCCAGGTCGAGCGCCTGGACTACGACAACCACAAGGCCTTCGTCCGCAAGGTGGCGCCGGACTACTTCACCACCGCGCTCACCTATCGCACCGTGGCGGTGATCGAGGAGGCCGAGTCGCGGCCCTATGGCCGCGCGTGCATCGGTTCGGGGGCGGTGAAGGTGGAAGAGAAGGTGACGGGCTACAAGAAGATCAAGTTCTTCACCCACGAGAACGCCGGCTACGGCGACGTGCACCTGCCCGAGATGCAGCTGCACACCACCGCGTTCTGGCTCACCCTGCCCGAAGCGCTGGTGGACTCGCTGGGCGAGCCCCGCGCCAGCGTGGTCGACGGCCTGCGCGGCGTGGGCCGCGCGCTCGAGACGGTGAGCACGCTCTGCTTGATGTGCGACCCGCGCGACATCGGGCAGACGCTGGGCGACGGCGCGAACCCGGGCGACGACCGCGCGCCGGGCCGCGACCCGTTCAGCGGGCGCACCGGCGGGTTCGACCCCACCATCTTCTTGTTCGACACGCTGCCCGGCGGCGTGGGCCTCGCGCCGCGCATCTACGAGCGGGTCGACGACCTGCTCGAGCGCGCGCACACGCTGATCGAGCGCTGCGACTGCGATGCCGGCTGCCCCGCGTGCGTGGGCCCGACGGAGGCGCACGGCTCGCGCAAGCAGCTGGCGCTCCGGATCCTGGGCGCGCTGTCGGCACCCGATCGCGTGGAGCACCGGCACCCCGCGGCGAGCGCGTCGCTCGGGGTGTGAGCGCGCTGCTGGGGGCGGGCACGCGCGGTCGATCGGCCACCCCAAGTGGGATCCGCGCGGCAAGTCGCGCGCCCCTTCGCTGGCGGCGTCGAAGAACCCACCGAACCGCTTGCCGTACCCCGGTCCGTACCCTACTTTTCGGACAGTCGTGCCCACCCTGCAAAGACATCGTCTCGGCCGGTGGCTGGCGGCCGCGGGGCTCGGCTTGGGCGCCTTCGGCAGCTGCGTGGCCCAGCCCGAGGGCACGTTCCAGAAGCCCACCGCGGACGACGGCGGGCCGCCGCTGGTGATCGACGGCGGCGGCGCCGACACCAAGAGCGAGCTGCCGCCCAGCGATCCGCACGCCGTGCTCGGGGTCGACCCGCCCCACGGCGCGTGGAGCGGCGGGCAGACCGTCACGGTCAGCGGCAACGGCTTCACGAGCAAGGCGCGGGTGTGGTTCGCGGGCAACGAGATCCCGAGCTCCGATCTGGTGCCGATCGACGCCGAGCGCGTGCAGGTGGTGGTGCCTCCGGGCAGCGTGGGCCCGGTGGACGTGACGGTGCAGAACGGCGACGACGCCTCGACCAAGCGCACGCTGATCGGCGGCTACGAGTACGACGCCTTCTACGCCGAACCGAAGAGCGGACCGACCTCCGGGGGGACGCTGATCAAGCTCCTGGGCCAGGGCACCAAGTGGAACGCCCAGGTGAAGGTGCTCGTGGACTTCTTGCCGTGCACCGACGTGAAGGTCACGAGCGGCACCGAGCTCGAGTGCAAGACGCCGAAGAGCACGCCGGGCACGAAGCCCATCCGGGTCACCACCGACGACGCGGTGAGCGTGGACGTGCTGGATGCCTTCACCTATGGCGACAGCGACAACGGCTACAAAGGCGGCCTGAGCGGCAGCCCGCTGAAGGGCCAGCTGAAGGTGATCGCGCTCGACGGGTACACCGGCGACGTGCTTCCGGCCGCGACGGCCATCGTCGGCACCGATCTGGCCACGGCCTTGGTGCAGAAGACGGACGGCGCCGGGGTCACGCTGTTCCAGGCCGCGACCCTCGGACCCAAGCAGACCGTCACCGTCGCGAAGAAGTGCTTCCAGCCCATCACCTTCGTGGACGTGCCGGTGGACACGGTGACGGTCTACCTCGATCCGGTGCTGTCGCCGAAGTGCGCGGAAGAGGGCGACCCGCCTCCGGTCGGGGGCTCGCCGACCCTGGGGGCCGCCATCACCGGTCAGCTGGTGTGGAAGAGCAAGAAAGAGTTCGAGCAGCGCGCCGCCTGGAACAACATCCCCGAACCCAAGAGCGCCGACGAGAAGGCCGTGGCCTACGTGCTGCCCCTGGCCAGCACACCGACCTACGGCTTCAACTTGCCGAACGCGTCCGACGCGGTGACCCCGGCCGCCGACGGGACCATCGGCTACGACTTCGTGATCAGCTCGTCGACCGGCAACGTCAGCCTGTACGCGCTCGCCGGCATCGAGAACCGGGTGGCCAACCCGCCCTACTTCAAGGCCTACGCCATGGGCCTGGCCAAGGGCGTGTCGGCCTCGCCGGGCAAGGTCACGAGCGACGTGTTCATCAACATGGACATCCCGCTCGACCACGCCTTCAAGATCGACTTGACCGGACCCACGCCGACCCTCAAGGGCCCCGATCGCGCCAAGGTCAGCGTGGCGATCCGGGTGAACGAGCTCGGCTACGCGCTCTTGCCGATCGGGGTGCAAGAGAAGCTCTTGCCGGTGGTCGGGCCGCTCTCGTTCGTGGGCGTGCCTCCGCTGGTCAAGGGCCTGGCCTCGAGCCAATACGTCTACACTGGCAGCGCCGTGACCGGCGTCGCGGGCACGTCGCCCCGCTCGGTCGTCGGTCTGGCAGCCACCACCACCACCGCAGAGGTCGTGAGCCTCGATCCGTTCGTCGAGGTCCCGGTCTTGACCACGCCCGGCTCGAACGGCGTGTGGAGCGCGACCTCTCTGGCTTGGGGTGCCGCGCCCGGCGGGCGCCCGGTCGACCTGACGGTGATCGTCGCCCAGAGCGGCGGTGGCTTGATGAGCTGGACCATCGCGGCCCCGGCCGGCGCGGGGTCGACCGCGTTGCCCGATCTGGCAAAGCTGGGCGCCGAGCTCGCGCTCTTGCCCGGCAACATCACCTTCAGCGTCACCCGGGCGAGCATCCTGAGCTTCGACTACGGCAGCCTGCGCTACCGCCAGCTGGACGACCGCGGCTGGAACGCCTACGCCAGCGACGTCTTCCATGCGCACCTCTAGGCTGGCCCGTCGCGCCCTGGCCCTGTTGCTCGGCGGCGCGCTGGTGGCCAGCTGCGGCTTCGATCGCGCAGACCGCTGGCTCCGCGACGACGACGGTCCGGGCCCGGCCTGCGCGGTGGGCGAGATGCGCTGCACCACCGCCGTCGAGCGCTGCGAGCAGACCAACGACGGCGCGGCGTGGGCCACGGTCACCGACTGCGCCGCCCAGGGGCTGGTGTGCGTGCCCGAGAAGTGGGAGTGCAAGCTCTGCGTCCCGGCCTCGCGGCGCTGCGACGGTCAAACCACGATGCTGTGTGACGCGGTCGGCGACAGCGAGAGCAAGGGCGAGACCTGCGACGTGAGCCAGGGCGTGGCGTGTCGCACCGGGCAGTGCACCCAGCTCTGCTCGAAGGCCAAGGTGCAGCGCAGCAACGTGGGCTGCGAGTACTGGGCCGTCGACCTGGACAACGCCAACGTGGGGGCCGGGCTGAACGCGGCCGCGCAGCAGTACTCGGTGGTGGTCAGCAATCCCCAGCCCGACGTGTACGCCGAGGTGCTGATCGAGCGGGACGACACCGCCCCGGGCCAGGCGAACGCGCCGCTCAGCGTGGCCACCGCGAAGATCCCGCCGATGTCGCTGCGCGTGTTCCAGCTGGGTCCGCGCGAGGTCGACGGCTCGCCGCCCGGCGAGTTCGACACCGGGACGCACACCGCGCTCACCCGCGCCGCCTACCGGATCCGCTCGAACTTCCCGGTGGTGGCCTATCAGTTCAACCCGCTCTTCAACGCGGCCGTGTTCTCCAACGACGCCTCGCTGCTCAAGCCCGTCGAGGCGCTGTCGGTCACGCCCGGAGCGCTCTCGCGCTCGTACGTGGTGCTGGGGTGGCCCCAGACCATCGCCAGCACCGACGATCCGAACACCAACTTCAACCCCCAGAACCCGATCGATCTGCGGGCCTTCTTGACCATCGTCGGCACCCGGGAAAACACCAAGGTGAAGGTCGAGACCCGGGCCGGAATCATCGGCGGCGGCCCGGTGCCCACCACCGCCAAGGGCGGCGTGGTCGAGCACGTGCTCGGCCCGTTCGACGTGTTGAACCTCGAGACCGACGACTTCAACGCCGACTTCACCGGCTCGGTGGTGTGGGCCGACCAACCGGTGGTGGTGTTCGCCGGCAACGAGGCCAGCGACGCGCCCTTCTTCGACAACCTCTCGAAGCGCCGCTGCTGCGCCGATCACCTGGAAGAGCAGCTCGATCCGATCCGCACGGCGGGCACACGCTTCGTCGCGACCATCTCGGCGAATCGCTCCGAGATGGTGGTCAAGGCCGGGGCCAGCATCGGAGTGGTGGCCCAGCCGGAGTACTTCCGCGTGATCGCCGTGACCGACGCCGGCGCCCGCCTCACCACCACCCTCGGCGGGTCGCAGGGCAAGCTCACGCTGAAGGGCCGCGGCGCGTACGCGGACATCGCCTCGACCCGAGAGTTCGTCCTCGAGAGCGACGCGCCGGTCATGTTCCAGAGCGTCTCGGCCAGCCAGGACGACGGCGGCGTGCCCCGCGGGCTGCCGGGCGGCGACCCCAGCAGCATCATCATCCCGCCGGTGCAGCAGTTCCGGAAGTCGTACGTGTTCTTGACCCCGGACAAGTACAACTTCGACTTCGTGCGGATCATCGCGCCCCCGACCGCAGCGGTGGTCCTCGATGGCAAGCCCGTGAAAGAGATCGCCGGCTGCGCCGCCGTTGCCGGGGACGGCCTGACCGAGGCAGAGCGGGGCAGCCCCACGCCGCCCTTCGTGGTCTATCGCTGTCAGCTCAGCTTCCCGGTGATCGACCCGGACAAGGAGCAGGACAAGGTCAGCCCCGGCATCCAAGACGACGGCGTGCATCGCATCGACGCCGACGAGCCGGTGGGCGTGCTGGTCGACGGCTTCGATGCCTACGTGAGCTACGCCTACGCCGCGGGGACCGAGCTCACTCAGATCGTGCCCGAGTAGGCGCGCTGGTCAGCGGCCAGGCCGCGAGCAGCGGCACCGGCGCCCGGGGCCCGCTCTGGCGGATCGCGCGTTCGCAATCCGCCAGCGTGAGGCGTCGCGGACCGAACACGCTCGGGTCGGTGGCGTCGGCGTCCATCAAGAGCGACGGCCGGTCGACACCGTAGTCGTCGGGGTGCCCCGGCAAGTCGAGCAAGATGTGCCCGAGCTCGTGGGCCACGGCGAAGGACCGCGCGCCGGCACGCACCCCTGCGCGGTCGACGATCACCGCGTTGCGCACCGCCGCCCCCTCGCCGAAGATGAACGACTCGCCGATCCGGCCGGCGCGGGCGAAGGCAGGCACCACCAGGATCTCGAGCGTCGTGGGGTCGCCGTCGTCGAAGGCGCGCAGCAGCGTGCGTTCCTCGAGCGTGCCCGCCGCGGCGTCGAAGTCGCTGAAGTGGCTCAGCCCGTCCGACAGCTCGACGCCGCCGAGGCACACGCCCAGGGTCGGATCGCGCGTGGCGAGATCCCCGAGGGGCGCCACGCTGGCCAGGGCGCCGCTCTTGCGGCGCACCGTGACGTCGACGCTGCGCAGCGCCGAGGGCGAGGTGAGCGCGTTGGGGCTGACGGTCGCCCGGAAGCCGGCGCGACGCAGGGCCTCGGCGAGCGCGGCGGCGACCACGGTGGGGGTCTGCCCCGCGCGGGTGGCGACGCGGATTTCTCGGCCGTCGACGCTGAGCGCGACCTCGCCCCCACTGGCAGGTGTCCCGAGATCGCAACCAATGGCGACCAGGTGGGCGCCGGGCGGGTCGACCACCGCCACGTCGAGCTCGGGCTCGCTGCCGAACACGACGCCGCACTGACCCCAGAGCGCGTTGGCCGTGCGCAGCTCGGCTCGCGCCACCGCGAGGGCGCCGGCGTCGTCGCCCCCCACCGGCGGCTCGCCCCCCGGACTGATGCGCACCAGGCGAACCCGAAGCTTGCCCCGCATCCGACCGGCGAGAGAGCGTGGGCCGCCCACGCGCAACCCAGCCGTGGCCTCCCCCACCCCGATCAGCAGGCGGCCGCCAACCTCGCTCAGCACCGAATGCAGGAACGCCTCGGGGTGACTGCGATCGACCACGTCGCCCGCCGAGCGGACCGGCTCGGTGGTAGCGCAGGCGAGGCCGGGTGGGGTGGAGCCCGGGCAGGGTCGCGGCTTCAGCGTGAGATCGCCGAGCGTGTCCAGCGGCGAGCGATCGGGCTTGAAGCTCGACACGTGGACCCAGCGCGGCAGAAGCTCGGCGGGCCCGACGACCACGAACGAGAGCGCCTCGAGATCGGTGGACTCGACCGGGAGTGACCGGCTGAGCGACGCATGCGAGCGCGCGAAGTCCACGCTGGCGCCGGTGCCGTCGAGGGCCAGAAGATCGAGCACACGAACCTCGAGCTCGACCCCCGCGAGCCGGAGACGTGTCACTCCCGGTGCGACGCCCTGCACGCCGAAGCGCGACAGCCTGCGACCGACGGACTGCTCCAGCGTCATCGGTTTGCCGCCGACGATCAGCCGCAGACTCGTGCCCGAGACGGTCTCGAGCTTGCGCGGCCGGGTGCTGACCCAAACCACGTCGCCCAAGGCTTCGCGCGAGGGCCGCGCGCTCTCGAAGTCCGGCACCCCGTCGTCATCGTCGTCGTCGCGATCGACCAGCACGGTCAGCGTCGCGCCGGCGTCGGGCAAGACGAGGGTTCTGCCGTCTGGGGCGCGCGCGCCGGCCATGCCCGTGACGGTCAGGCTCAGCGCGACGACGCAGGCTCTCAGTCGATCCATCCGTGCTGAAGCCGACGATACGACGCTTCGGTCAGCACGGGCTCGAGCTTTCCGGCGCGCGCGACGCCGAGCAGGGCGCCCCACCCCAAGGTCGCCAGCTGGCGGCTGGCGGCCAGGGCGGGCTGGATAGAGCTCACCCGATCACGATCGCCCAGATCCCAGAGCGCCGCCGCGGCCAGACCCCGGACCGCCTCGCGGCGCGGGCTCTCGGCGACGTGGATCAGCGCTTCGCGAAGATCGTCCCGCCCGTGATCGCGCGCGAGGTAGAGCGCGGCCCGCACCGCGCCTTCGCTCGACAGGGCGCTGCTCTTGGCCACGCTCTCGAGCATGGGGCGGGCGCTCGGGGCTCGGGCGTCGGCCAGACGGTACAAGAAGGTCGGGTCCCGGTCCGAGCTCGGACGATCGGAGAGCCGCGCGACCAGCTCGACGTTGGGGCGAACGTCGGGCGGCTCACTCTGACCCTCGCCCAGGGCCCACGCGACCAGCGCCCACGCCGCGCGGGCGCTCGCCGGCCCGCTCCGCGCTCGCTCGCTCGCTTCGGCCAGCGGAGCGCCATCGCCAGCGCGCGCGGCGATCTGTCCGAGCACGAGCCAGCGCCCGAGGTGTCGCTCGGCGTCGCGCAGCACGGCCAGCGCCGGCGCGACCCCGATGGGCAGCGACGGATGTGCGAGCAGCGGCACGAACAGCTCGGTGCACAGCTCGATGCGGTGGCTCTCTTTGATCTTGGGCGCCAGGGACGCGACGTATGCGCCGTCGGATTCGCCCCGTGCGACCCGCGCGACCTCGGCGGCCAGCGCCAGATGGGGATGGCGGCTCCGGGCGACCCGTGCCAGCGGCTCACCGAGGGCGGAGTCGTCGCAGAAACACGCCGCCGAGAGCGTGGGCAACCCGCCCCCGTCGTCCGCCGCGAGCGCCCGCTTCAGGGACGCTGCCACCCGTCGATCCCCCGCCGCCGCGAGGGACCGCGAGAGCGAGCAGTAGATGGGGCGGGTGTAAGACCCGCGGCCGACGAGCGTTTCCAGCGCATCGGCCATGGCGGCACGCAGCGCCGGGGAGTACGGGCAGAGCGCGCGAACCGCGCCCGCCAGGCGCGCCTCGTGCGCCGGGCGGCGCTTCAGCGCCGAGCGCAAATCGCCCATTATCCGCTGCTCGGGTCCCCCGGCCGCCGCCACGGCGACCCCGACCGGCAACCCCTCGCCCACCGCGTTCCCCATCCTCCTCGAACCAGGAAGGTAGCACCGAATGGGCGGGCGGCCCCTCGCCATCGCCGAATTTTCTCAGGCACGCCGAGCCTTTTGATGAGTTGACCGGGCTCGGTCGTCCAAGTACTTAATCCCGAGGAGATCCCAATGCGGAAAGCCCTGCTTGGTCTGGTAGTAGCGACCGTCGTTCCGACGCTGGTCATCGTGGGTTGCAAGAAGAAGCAAGAAGACCCTCCGCCCCAGCAGGGTGGCTATGGGCAGCCCGGCTACGGCCAGCCCGGCTACGGCCAGCCCCAGCCCGGGTACGGTCAGCCCCAGCCCACGGCGCAGCCGACGGCCGGCGGTATGAGCACTCCCGGTGCGATGGCGTTCCCGTGTCAGAACGACGCGACGTGCATCACGCACCGCTGCAACACCGCGGTCGGCAAGTGCGCGTGGCCGTGCCAGACCAACAACGACTGCGCGCCGGGCAACCAGTGCGTCTCGCCCGCGTGCGTCCCTGCCATGGGCGGCGCCACCCCGGGGCCCGCGCCCGCGCCCACCCAGTGACCGCGCTGAGCGAAGCGGAGTACGAAGCGCGCGCGGTTCCCGAGCTGCGCGCGCTCGTCGAGGCCTTCGATCGCCTCGAGCTCGACGGCGTCGAGGCCGAGCTGGCAAACGACATTCTCACCCTCGACTTCGGCGCGGGGGGCCGCTTCGTGGTGAACTCGCATCGCGCCGCGCGCCAGATCTGGATGGCCGCCGACCGCACCGCCTGGCACTTCGACTGGGATCCAGACCGCTCGGCCTGGGTCGCCTACAAGACCGGGGACGAGCTCTGGGCGACCCTCGAGCTCGTGGTCGGCAAGAAGCTCGAGCGCGCTGTCCGCCTGCGCTAGCGGCGCCGCCGAGCCCACCACAGAAGGGCCGCGGCGAAGACCAGCCCGGCCGAACCGCGCCCGCCGAAACCGGCGGTTCGGCAGCCGCAACCGCCGTCGTCGTCGGAGCTCGAGCCCGCTGCGCCGCCGCTCGATGCGCCGCCGCTCGATGCGCCGCCAGTGCTCGACGTGCCTCCGCTGCTTGCCCCCGCGGAGCCCGCGCTGCCCCCCGCGCCCGCGCCGCTCGCGCCGCCGCTTGCGCCCGCCCCCCCAGTGCCGCCGCCGCCCGCGCTCCCGGTCGTGCCCTTCAACGTGGCGTCGGGCTTCCAGCCCGGGTTCGTGCCCTCACCCTGGTATGCGCCACGGTAGGTGAAGTCGCGCTGTGTCCCGTTGAAGTCCCGGTCGTAGTCGGTGTCGCCCTTCACCGCGGAAAGGTCGATGACCGTGCCCTTCAGCTTGCTGCCGGGCTTCGGGTAGAAGTCCATCTGGCCCAAGGTCTTGCTGGGGCTCACCACGTGGCTCAGGGCATCGGCGACGGCGCCCGTCACGTTGTCCACGCCGCCGGTCACGCCCGAGAGCGGCTGCGCCGAGAAGATGGCGTTGCCGGCCACCAGCTTCTGCCCGCTGGGCGCGGCGCCGAACGAGATGCCCGCGGCCGTGTCGTAGATGGTGTTGTCGTAGACCAGCGCGTCGATCACCGTCTTGCCCTGGTGGGCGGTCAGTCGCACCGCCGGGTGCTTCGAGTCGACCAAGAGGTTGTCGTGGAAGTGGATGCGGCCGCTGCCTTGGAAGAGCGCGTCGCCGTCGTTGTGGAAGAAGAAGTTGCCGTAAATCTCGTAGGAATCCGAGCTCCCCGGCCCGCTGTCGGGGAAGCCGTCGGCGAGCAAGTTGGGGCGCGCGCCGTCGGGGCTGGGCAGGTTCTGCTTGATGAACACGTTGTGCCGGATCACCGTCACGCGCTTGTCGGTGGGCACGCTGGGCACATCGGCCTGTTGGCGATGCAGCTGGTGCTTGATCTGCATGCCGTAGCCCAAGGTCTTCTTGAACAGGTTGTTCTCGATCAACCCGCCGATGAACGCCCGGGTGCCGTCCGAGTTGCCGAGGTAGGCGCCGGTGCCCGCGCCGTCGATCACGTTCTTGCGGATCACCCAGTCCCACGCGACGATCTTGGTGCTGATCCCGACCTGCTGCTGGTTCGACTGGTTCGCGTCGTGGCCGGTGATGGTGCAGCCCTCGATCGTGATGTGGTGAGCGAAGTTCGTGGCCTGACCGCCGGCCTTGATCGCGTCCACGCCGTCGACGTTCTGGCCGTCGAGGAGCAGGTTCCGGACGGTCACGTAGCTCGAGTCTCGGATGTCGATGGTGTTCTTGCCGTTGACGCCCAGGAAGCGCGCCGGCGCGCCCGAGGCCGGGCCCTCGATCACGATCGGCGCGGCGCTCGTCCCGTTCAGGTTGAACAGGTTCATCCCGGACTTGTAGTCCCCGGCGGCCAGCTTCAACGTGTCCCCCGCCTTCAGCGCCGAGACCTTCGAGAGATAGTCCGCGGGCGTGGCCGGCACGTCAGCGGCCTGGGCCCGCGCCCCCCAAACGAACCCCGCGACCGCCAGCCCGAGGGTGAACCTTCGCATCAGAACCCCGAGGTCGGCACGATCCAGCAGATGGTGACGGCGCCGGTCTCGACCGGGCACTTGAACGCCTCTTTGACGCCGCCGATCTCGATGTTCAGCGCGATCTCTCCGCCCGGGAAGGGCTTCGCGGTCGCGTTCAGCATGAGCGCGACGCCGCTCGCATCGGTCTCGCCCCCGAGCTGCCAGCCCGCCACGCCGGGGAACGCGGGGGCCGCGTTGGTGCCGGCGTTGATCTGCACGCCGGCGACGGGGTCGCCCAGCTTGCCGACGATCTGCGCGAGCACGGTGCCCTTGTCGGCCTCGGGCTTGACGCCCGTCGCCGCGTACGCCTCTTCGACGCCCTGCGCGCGCACCATCCCGAAGGCGTCGAGCAAATGCAGATCGGAGCTGGTGTTGGCGGCGATCAGCGTGGGCAGCACCGGTTCGGTGCTGTCCTTGTCCTGATAGATGTGCACCCAAGACCCTTGCTGCGCCTTGCACCCCTCGAGCAAGAACTCCGGCGTGCCCGCGTCGCCCACCGGAGCTGCGGACGAGTCGTACTTGGCGGTCACCCACTTGCAGGTCGCGCCAGCGGCGGTGATCTCGGCCTTGCCGCCGAACGCCTCCTGGCCCTTCAGGTACACGTCGTAGGTGATCAGGTTGCCCGAGACCTTGGTGCCTTTGGTGGGGTCCGGCGTGCACGGGGCCCCGCCCGATCCACCGCCGCCGCCACCCCCACCCCCGCTGCCGCCGCCGCTGACCACGTGGACGTTCGTCGGTCGATCGTCGTCACCCCCGCAGGCGGTGAAGGTCGTCGCCGAGAGCAGGGCGAAGAACCCGAATCCAAGCTTGCCCATGGTCCGAATGCTACGCGAGAGCCCCGGCCGAATCCACTCGGCTTCAGCTCTTTTCGACCAGGACGGACACGGTCTCGTCGCCCAGGGCGTGCTCTTTGGCGCCGCCCGGCGCCGCGCCGACCTCGCCCGCGATCACCTCGCTGGCCAGGCACTCGGTGGCCAGGTGTGTGCGACTGTCGCCGACGATGCGCTGCACGCGCGCGCTGCCGCCGACGAAGAGCCGGATGCGATCGGTGAACTCGAGGCCCAGATCTTTTCGGGCCTGCTGCACGCGGCTCGACAGCTCGCGCAAGAGGCCCTCGTCGATCAGCGCCTCGGTCAGCGTGGTGTGCAGCACCACGACCCCGACCTTGCCGGTCTCGGCCGCGAAGCCCTCGGCCGCCGAGACCGTGACCTCGATCTCGTCCCCCGAGAAGTCCAGGCGCTCGCCGCCCAGATCGAGCACGATCTTGCCGCTGCTCGAGAGCTCGGCGTGGAGCGCCGAGCCGTCGGCGCGGTCCAGCGCCTGCTTCACCTCTTGCACACGCTTTCCGAGCCGCGGCCCCAGGGTGCGGAAGTTGGGCTTGAGCTTGAAGCTGACGGCGCCCTGCTCGTGACCCGGGAACATGAAGCGCACGTCGTGCACGTTCAGCTCTTCGGCGATCAGCGAGCGATGGCTCTCGAGCCGCTCCATCGTGTCGCGATCGTTGAACACCACGTCGGCGCGGCTCAGCGGCTGGCGCACCTTCAGGCGATTGGCGGTGCGCACCGACAGGCCCAGGCTGACCACCTGGCGCACCGCGGCCATCTCGCGGGCCAGGCCCTCGTCGATGGCCGCGGCGTCGGGCGCGGGATAGTCGGCGAAGTGCACGCTCTCGTGGGCGCCGGGCACGCCCGCTCGAGCCACCAGGTTCTGGTAGATCTCCTCGCTGAAGAAGGGGATGAACGGCGCGGCCAGCTCGGAGAGCGTGGTCAGCGCCTGATAGAGCGTGGCATAGGCGTCGCACTTGTCGGGCTCGAGGCCCTTGGCCCAGAACCTGGGCCGGCTGCGGCGCACGTACCAGTTCGAGAGCGCCTCGGTGAGCTCGATCAGCCGCAAGGCAGCGTCGTAAGCCAGGTAGCCGTCGAGGGCGCGCCGCACGTCGCGCACCGTCAGCGCGAGCTCCGAGAGCAGCCAGCGGTCGAGCAGGCAGCGCTCGGCGACTGGACGCCCGGCGTGCGCGGGCTCGGTCGGGCGCCAGCCGTCGATGTTCGCGTAGATGGTGAAGAACGAGTAGACGTTGCGCAGCTTGACGTGGAAGTCCTTCTGCAAGAGGCGCACGTTGCTCAAGCTGTGGCGGGTGTTGGACCAGGGCGGGCCCGCCGCGTAGAAGAACCAGCGGAAGGCATCGGCGCCCGGCGCCGGCGTGCTCTCGTCCTCGATGGTCACGCGCTGGGCGGCGGGCACCCGGGGCACCTCGGCCGGGCGTGAGGTCAAACCCGTCGCGATGGGCTCGAGGCCCAGGGCCGCGCGATCGGCCTCGGCCACCAGCGCCACGCGGCGCGGCAGCTTCTTGTGGGCCTCGATCACCACCGCCCGCTTCTGCTCGGGCGCGTCCGGGCGATAGAGCACCACGCGCGCCCCCTCTTGCAGGTCCATGCCCTCCAGGTCTTCCCGCGCGATCAGCACCTTCCCCTCGGGCGCGGCGGCGCCGTGGGCCTCGGTCAAGACCCCGAAGTCCATCCGCACGCGGTCGAGGATGATCTCGGGCGGCGTGTAGTTCCCGCGGCTCTTGCTCTCTTTCTTGCCTTCCTTGTCGCCGACGTGGCCGAGCACGATGCAGCTCTTGTACGGGTGAGGGAAACCTCGCGGCGCAGCCAGGCCCACGCTCTTCTGGGTGGCCGGGTCGAACACCAGCGCCGAGATCATCAGCAGCGAGTAGAACCAGCCGCGGGTCTGATCGATGGCCTCGCAGATGAAGTCCGCGGGGAAGGCGTCGTCGAACTTCTGCACCGAGCCCGGCGCGTGGGGGAAGCCCCACTGGGCAAAGGGCATGCAGCCCGAGTCGAACCAGCAGTCGATGACCTCGGGCACACGGCGCATCTCGGCGCCGCACTTCGGGCACGGGAAGACCACCTGGTCGATCCACGGCTTGTGGACGATCAGGTGGGGGTTCAGCGACGGGTCGCGCTCTTGGGCCTCTCGGAAGTGGGCGAAGGCCGTGGGCGACAGCCGCTCGATCTCGGCCACGCTGCTCGGCGCGTGCTTGTGCTCGGGGTCCGCCGAGCACACCCAGACGTTGAGCGGCGTGCCCCAGAAGCGCTCGCGGGACAGGGCCCAGTCGACGTTGTTCCGCAGAAAGTCGCCGAAACGCCCCTCTTTGATGTGCTCGGGCAGCCAGCTCACCGCCTGGTTGTCGGCCATGGCGTCGGCCAGCCGCTCGGTGGTGCGGATGAACCACGCCGGCCGCGCCATCTGGATCAACGGGTCCTCGTCCGAGCGCCAGCAGAACGGATAGTCGTGGCGATACAGCTCTTCGAAGATCAAGACGCCGCGCTCGGCGAGCTCGGCCAAGATCTCTTTGTCGCAGTCCTTGACCCAGCGGCCCGCGTACTTGCCGGCCTCGGGCTTGAAGCTGCCGTCCGGGTTGACCGCGCAGATCAGCTCGACCTCGTCCGGCCGGGCGTAGCGCCTGAGCTGCTTCGCGTGGGCCTTGTTGTCGTCTTCGCCGAAGGCCGGCGCGACGTGCACGATGCCGGCGCCGGTGTCGAGGGTCACGAAGTCTTCGGCGATCACCCGCCACCACATCGCGTCGTCGCCGCCGTCCTTCAGGGCGACGCGGGCGTCGGCCCGGCCCTGGCGATAGGTGTCGAAGGGCGGCACGTAGCGCCTGCCGATCAGCTCTTCCGCCGTCACCGTGCGCACCACGGTCAGCTCGTGGCCGAGCTTCTCGGCCACTGCCGCGCGAAGCTCGCTGGCCAAGATCAAGCGCTTCTGCCCGAGCCGCAGCTCCCGCGGCTTCTTGCCTTTGACCGGCTTTTCGGCGCCGATTTCGACCACGTCGTAGCTGGCGCCGGGCCGCACCGCGGCATAGCCGTTCGAGGGCAAGGTCCAGGGCGTGGTGGTCCAGACCACCAGCGCGGTGTCCGGCTCGTCCACCAGCGGGAAGGCGACGAACACGCTCGGGTCGTCCACGCTCTTGTAGCCGAGCCCCACCTCGGCGCTCGAGAGCGCGGTGCCGCCCTGGGCCCACCACCACACCACCTTGTGCCCTTGATAGAGCAGCCCCTTGTCGAACAGGTTCGACAGGGCCCACCACACGCTCTCGACGTAGCTCCGGTGATAGGTCACGTACGCGTCGGGCAGGCTGACCCAGAAGCCGATGCGCTCGGTCAGGCGTTCCCATTCGGTGGTGTAACGGAACACGCTCTCGATGCAGCGCGCGACGAAGGGCTCGACCCCGTACTCTTCGATCGCCGCCTTGCCGTGGATGCGCAGCTCTTTCTCGACCTCGACCTCGACCGGCAAGCCGTGGGTGTCCCAGCCGCCCTTGCGCAGCACGCGCTTGCCCAGCATCGATTGGTAGCGGGGGAAGAGGTCCTTCATCACGCGGGTGAGCACGTGACCGTTGTGCGGGACGCCGTTGGCCGTGGGCGGCCCCTCGTAGAAGACGAAGTGCGGCGCGTCGGCCGGGCGAAGCTCGAGGGACCGCTCGAAGATCCGCCGGGACCGCCAGAGCTCGAGGATCTGCCGCTCGTAGCGCGGAAAGTCGAGCTCGGTGGGGACGGGAGCGAACGGGGTCTCGGCCATGGTGGGGGCCGGCGGTATACCTCGGATCGCGCTATCGCAGAATCCCGAGGGCGTCGCACAGCGCCGTCGGATCGTCGTCACCCAGCACCGCGCCGACCACCGCCACGCCCGCCGCGCCCGCGGACCGCGCCCGCGCCGCGCGCTCGGCGGTCACGCCGCCCAGGGCGTAGACCGGCAGCTTGGCGCCCCCGAGCGCCCCGACGCCCAGCGCCGGCCGCCCGTGACGCGGCTCGAAGATCGGCGAGAGCACCAGCGCGTCGGCCTCGGGCTCGGGCCCGCCGTGCCAGGCGCGAGTGATCCACGCGTCGGGCATCAGGCGCCGGGCATCGGCAAGGCTCACGCTGGCTTCGCCCAGGTGCACCGAATCGGCGCCGAGCATCCGCGCCAGATCGAGGCGGTCATTGACCCCGAAGCGCTGCCCGTGCCGGCGCGCGAGGCCGACCAGCCGCCGACCGAGCGCGAGCCGGTCGCGCCCCGACAGCTGGTGCTCGCGGAGCTGCACCAGCACCGTCGTCGGGCGGGCCAACGCGAGCGCCCGCTCGACGCGCTCGAGCAAGGTCGTCTCGGTCCCGCGCGACCAGTCGGTGATCACGATCAGTCGCGGCGGGGTCACTTCGGCTTGGAGCCCGCGGCTTCGAGGTCGTCCTTCGCCATCTTGGCCCAGCGGCTGTTCGGATAGCGCGCGACCAGGTACTCGAGGGTCGAGCGCCAGGCCGCCGAGTCGCCCTTCGCCTTGAACTGATCGGCCAGGCCGTACAGGGCTTCGCCCGGGGTTTCGTAGCGACGCTCGGCCTGGCTCGGCTCGGACCCGCACTGCATCGGCGCCCAGCCCAGGGCCGCACAGACGGCGAAGACCATCACACGCACTGGCTCATGATTCCGGCTCTGCGGCGCCAGTGCAAGCGTCGCGTCGCATGCGCCACGCGAGCCCCGCCGCGACCAGGCCGGCACCGGCGGCGTCGGCCAAGAGGTCGAGGAGCTCGGCCGAGCGATAGCCCGTGAACGCCTGGGCGATCTCCAGGGCCCCACCGGCCGCGACCACCAGCCCGAGCGCCAGCAGGTTCTGTCGCCGAAAGCCGAGCTTCGGCAGCTCGAAGCGGAGCGCGCGGAAGACCACCAGCTGCATCAGCCCGAAGGCCATCGCGTGCAGGACCTTGTCGGCGTGCTCGAACGCCATGCCCCCTCCGCGCGGGCGCACCAGCCCGCCGTAGAAGATGGCGAAGGTGTAGAGCAGCGCCGGCATCACCCGGACGAAGAACCCGCCCCGAGCCGGCTCGGGTTTTGGCGACTCGGTCACAGCGCGGCGGTCTCCTCGAGCTCACGGCCCCGGGTCTCGGGCAAGAGCAGCAAGATCAGGGCAAGGGCCAAGATGGGAAATAACGCCGTGACCCGCACCGCGCTTCCCCACCCCGTCTGGTGGGCGAACCACCCGACCGCCGCCGGCGAGCTGACGTAGCCGATGCGTCCGATCAGGTTGTTGCTCCAGGCGAAGGCGTCCCCCCGGAGCTCGGTCGGGAAGAGCTCGGTGGTGTAGGCGTTCATCACCGGCAGAAACGCGCTGGCCCCGTAGATGCCCAGCATCAGCGCGGCGGTGAGCGCCCAGCGATCGTGGAGCGTGTAGGCCAGGAAGGTGCCGATCGAGGTCAGGCCGTAGATCACCACCGCGCCGCGCCGCCGCCCGATCACGTCCAGGGCCTTGCCCGAGAGAAAGACCAGGGGCATGGCCACCAGGGCGGCGATGGTGATCGACAGCCCGACCTGGCCGTCGGAAAACCCGCGCTCGCCCACGGCGAACTCTTTCCAGTACGTCACGCTGGTCTGGGTGCACACGTAGGTGAAGAGCCAGATCACACCCAGCTCGGCGACTCGCCGCCGGTAGGGCGTGCGCCAGATCTCGAGCAGCGGGCGCTGCTGCTCGGGCTTCACCTGCTGCTCGAAGCGCTGGGTCTCGCGCAGGCTGCGGCGCGCGAAGGCCAAGATCAAGAGGGGGATGATGCCCACGAAGTATGCGGTGCGCCAACCCCACGGCGCCTTCAGCAAGAACGGGATGACCCCCGCGCACACCACCGAGCCGAGGCTGCCGGAGGCGCTGACCACGCCGATCACCATGCCGCGCCGGGCCGCCGGGAACTCTTCGGCGGCGATCACGCTGCTGATCGCCCACTCGGCCAAGAGGAAGATGCGCGCGATCATCTGAAACGCGGCGAACACCCAGACGTTGGGCGAGAACCCGCTCAGGAACGTGAACGCGGTGTAGCCCGCGATGGTCACGGTGAGCACGCGCCGGCGCCCCCAGCGGTCCGCCTTGCGCACCAGGAAGTAGGCCAGCACCGTGCCCAGGTTGATGAACCCGACCATCAGCCCGGCCTGGCTCTTGTCGAGCCCGAGGGACGCCCGCAGGTTGGGCAAGATCTGGGTGAGGGCCATGAAGTCGTAGCCCTCGAAGAACGTCGCGACGCTCAGGAACGCGAACAGACGCTTCTGGTACGCGCTCAGGGGCAGGACGCTCATTCCGGCGGCACTCTGCCGGTAAACGCCCGGGGGGCCAAGCGGCCTGCCCGGGGCGAGCCCGTGCTCGGCAAGTCGTGTCTTGACAAGTTATGACTTGCCGTTCATCCTCCGGCCATGTTCGTGGGACGCGCGGCTGAGCTTTCGCTGCTCGCGGCAGCCCACACGGCACCCGAGTCGGCGTTCATCCCGGTCTACGGCCGCCGCCGGGTCGGCAAGAGCGAGCTGATCCTGAAGTTCCTGGAGGGCGCGCGGGGGATCTACGTGGTCGGCAAGACCGCGCCCGCCGCGCTGCAGATCCGCGAGCTCTTGGTCGAGGCCGCCCGCGTGCTCGACGAGCCGCTGCTCGCCGAGCTGCCGGCCGAGAGCTGGAAGGCGGCCCTCTCGCACGTGGTCGACCGCTGGAAGGGCCCCGGCAAGCTGGTGGTCGCGCTCGACGAGTTCCAGTGGATGGCGCACTCGAGCCCCGAGCTGCCCGGAGTGATCCAGGAGCTCTGGGACCGAAGCTGGAAGCGCTCGGGCAAGGTCGTGCTGATCCTGTGCGGGTCCTACGTCGGCTTCATGGAGCGCGAGGTCCTCGGCCGACAGAGCCCGCTCTTCGGGCGACGCACCGCGCAGATCCTGCTCCGCCCCTTCTCGTTCCGCGAGGCCGCGGCGCTCCACCCCCGCTGGTCGCTCGAAGAGCGAGCGCGCGCCTGGTTCGTCTGCGGGGGCGTGCCGTTCTATCTCTCGCTCTTCGACGAGCGGCGCTCGCTCGAAAAGAACCTGATCGACGCGCTGATGGGCGAGCACGGGGCGCTGTTCCGCGAGCCCGACTTCTTGCTGCGCGAAGAGCTCCGCGAGGTCGAGAGCTACTACGCGGTGCTGCTGGCCCTGGCGGCGGGTGAAGATCGGATCCCGGCGATGGCGCGCCGCGCGGGCGTGCCCGAGCGCAACATGCACTACTACCTCGGGCAGCTCACCGAGCTCGGCTACGTCGCGCGCCGCTTCCCCCTGACCCGAGCCCGACCGGCGGCGCGGCACGTGCGCTTTCGCCTGGACGACCCGCTCTTGCGCTTCTGGTTCCGCTTCGTGTTCCCCAACCTGAGCCGGCTCTCTCGGCTCGGGCCCGAGCGCGCCTTCCGCGAGGTCGTGGCCCCAGAGCTCGAGGCCTACTTCGGGACCTGCTTCGAGCGCATGTGTCGCGAAGCCCTGGGACAGGTGTACGCGCACGAGGGCCTGTCGACCGCGTTCGAGGTGGGAGAGTACTGGGACAAGCAGGTGCAGCTCGATCTGGTCGGAGTGCGCGCCGACGGCTGGGTGGATCTCGGCGAGTGCAAGTGGGGCAAGGTGCGGTCGGTGCCGGCGCTGGCGCGCGGGCTCGAAGCGAAGGTCGCCGCCTATCCCGCGCCGCGCGGCGCCACCGTTGGGCGCCTGCTGTTCGTGCGCGAAAAGCCCAAGGGCAAGCTCGATCTCGCGCCGGGGACCCGCTGCTATTCGCTGGCCGACCTCTACGCCTGAGTCACTCGATCAGGCCCGCGGTCGGGCTCGAGGCGTTGGCGTAGAGCCGCTTCGGCATGCGACCCGCCAAGAACGCCTTGCGACCCGCGCTCACCGCCTCGCGCATCGCGCTGGCCATCAGCACCGGGTCCTTGGCCTCGGCGATGGCGGTGTTCATCAGCACGCCGTGACAGCCGAGCTCGAGGGCCACGGCGGCGTCGCTGGCGGTGCCCACGCCCGCGTCCACGATCACCGGCACCGGAGACTGCTCGAGGATGATGCGAAGGTTGTACGGGTTCCGGATCCCGAGCCCCGAGCCGATGGGCGCCGCCAGCGGCATCACCGCCGCGCAGCCGACGTCCGCCAGCTTCTTGCACACGATCGGGTCATCGATGCAGTAAGGCAGCACGGTGAAGCCCTCTTTGACCAGCACCTTGGCGGCCTCCACCGTCTGCTCGTTGTCCGGATAGAGCGTGCGCGGGTCACCGATCACCTCGAGCTTGACCAGCTCGGCGATCCCCAGCTCGCGCGCGAGCCGCAGCGTGCGCACCGCCTCGTCGGCGGTAAAGCACCCCGCGGTGTTGGGCAAGAGTGTCCAGCGCTTGCTCATCAAGAGCTGCATCAGCGAGCCCTCGCCGCGGTCTTGCAGGTTCACGCGGCGCAGCGCCACGGTCACCACCTCGGCCCCCGACGCCTCGAGGGCGGCGCGAGTCTGCTCGACGCTCTGGTACTTGCCGGTACCGACGAACAGCCGCGAACGGAAGGCGTGGGTGCCGATCGTCAGCACGTCTTCGCTGGACATGGCGCCGGCATAACGCCACGCGCCGGCAGCGGCAAGCTGGCTCAGGGCCGAAAGACGACGATGCCCGGCGCGAGCTCTTCCACCGCGTGGCCCAGCGCCTTGACCCGCGGCACCTCGCTCTTGGCCACCATCAAGAAGCCGCCGTCGGCCAGGCTCTTCAGCATCAAGCTGACCGCGCGCTCGGCGGCCTCGTTGCCGAAGTAGATCAGCAGGTTCTTGCAGAGCACGATCTCGTAGTGGCCCGGCGGCGGGCCCACCATCGCGTCCCGCGCCACGAAGCTGACGCTGCCGGCCAGCGCCTCGGCCACCCGCACGGTGTCGCTCTGCTGCGTCAGGTAGCGCTCGGCCAGATCGCGCGGGACGTGGCTCGTCTGGCTCGGCGAATAGCTGCCCGCGCGCGCCGAGGCGATGGCGGCCTCGCTGCGGTCCATGCCCACCACGCGATAAGCGGCGGTCCGCCCCAGGGCCGCGTCGAGCACCATCGCCAGGCTCCAGCCCTCTTCGCCGGTGGAGCAGCCGACCGACAAGGCGCGCACGCGATCGCGACCCGCGAAGCGCGACGCGACCGTGGCGCGCAGCGCGTCCCACTGGGGCACGTCGCGGAAGAACCGCGTCTCGCCCACGCGCAGGCGCTCGGCGATCTCTTCGAGCCGGCCGGGCTCGGCCCGGAGCAGCTCGACCGCACCCTCGAGCGAACCCCCGGCGTCGCACGAGAGCGCGTCCAGCGCGCGATCGAGCCGCGCCTCCATCCACGCGCTGACGCCGGCGCCCTTGGCGCCCACACCGTGGCGCTTCTCGAGCAGCTCGAGCACCGTCGCGTGGGCTCGGCGTCGCTCGGCCGAGAGCGACATCAGCCGCCGCCCCCGCCCTGCCCCGACAGCTCGACCAGCAAGGACGAGTCGAGCAGCGCCGGCACCTCGAGCACCGCGCAGGGCGGCGCGTCGGGGATCACGCCGCGGATCGCGGCCCGGGCCCGCTCGCTGGCGGTGGACGGCGGCGGCGACAGCTCGGCGGGGACGTCCCGCAGGCCCGAGAGCTGGTCGACGCGCAGCCCAGCGCGTCGCTTCTGACCCGTGGGTTCGCGCACCACCACGATGCGGGCTTCGCCGGTGGGCGGCTCGGCCTCGGCGCCGAGCAGCACGCCCAGCTCGAGCACCGGCAACACCTCGCCGCGCAGGTTGGTGACGCCGGCCAGCGCGGCGGGGGCGTGAAACACCCGGGTGATGGCGCGCATCGCGATCACCTCTTGCACGTGCTCCACCGGCAAGCCGTAGAGCCCGGTGCCCACCCGCACCGCGATGCAGCGCGCGCGGACCCGGGTGCGTGCGTCGGCCTCAGTCAAGCGCGACCTCCGCGACGCCGCCGCGCTCGAGGGAACGCTGCCCCGCCTCGAGCACCGCGACCACCTCGCGCCCGCTCTGCGCGTTGCTCTGCACCGGGCGCGCATCGAGCACGCCCGCGACGAAGTGCTCGGCCTCGAGCTCGAGGGGCGCCCGGGGCTCGACCCGGATCCCGACGCCGGCGCCGTGGGTCAGCCAGTGGCGTGGAGCCACGCCGTCGAGCACGGCGGCCGGGCTCTGCGCCGACGGGGTGTAACCGCGGGCCAGCCCCACCACGTCGTCCAGTCGCCCGCGACCGATCTGAGCCACGTCGATCAAGGTCAGACGCCGCTCGACCTCGAGATCGTCGAACACCGCCACCCGCTCGCTGCCCACCACCACCACGCGCCGCACCTTCTGGCGGTCGATCATCGACAGGTGGGCCAGACCCAGGCTGCCCTCGTGGCACTCGATCCGCGCCGCTGCCACGTCCGTGCCCCCGAACCCGGCCAAGGCCACGCGCGCCGGCGCGTGACCCGTCAGGAAGCGCAACAGGCTGATGTCGTGCGGGGCCAGGGACCACCACGCGCCGTCGTGTCGCGACCGACTCTGGCCGAGGCGCTCGGACACGACCACTCGCACCTCGCCCAGCTCGCCGTCGACGATGCGGCGGCGGAGCTCGACCACGGCCGGGTGGTACTCCAAGATGTGGCCGACCATCAGCACGCGTCCCGCGTCGTGCGCGGTCTGCTCGAGGCGGCGTGCCTCGCTCAGACTGAGGGCCATCGGCTTTTCGACCATCACGTCGAGCCCCGCCTCGAGCGCGGCCTGCGCCAGCCGCGCGTGGGACTCGGGCGGCGTGGCAATGATCGCGGCGTCGGCGTCCAGCACCTGATCGAGGTGCGAGGCGACCCGCGCCCCCGGCGCCGCCACGCGGGCCCGCTCGCGCGCGGCGTCGCACGGATCGCACACCGCCGACAGCCGCGCGCGGGACACCTTGCCGAGAGTGCGAGCGATCTTCTCGCCCCACGCGCCGTGGCCGATCAGCGCGATGCTCAAGCTCGAGGTCATCCGAACGAAGGGTTTCTAGCGCATCTCGAGGAGGTCTGCGCCAAAAGACGGCGGCGCGGGCGGCGCGTCCTTCCAGCGGCGGTGCATCCACAGCCACTGCTCGGGCTGACGGCGGACGTGCGCGTCGAGCGCCGCGGTCGCCTGGCGCATCGCATCGGCCGCCCAGACCCGCCCGGCCCGCTGCGGTGGCTCGAGCTCGAGCACGAGCTCGGCGACGTGCTCGCCCTCCGGCGTGCGTCGCGCCAGCACCACCAAGAGCGGCACCCCGGCCCGCGCGGCGACCAGCGCCGGCGCCAGATCGACCCGCGCCACCTGCCCCAGGAAGGGCGCCAGCACGGTCCCGCGCTGTCGCTCGGGCGCCTGGTCGAAGATCATCGCCACCGCTTCGCGGCGCGCCAGCGCTCGTCGCGCCGCGGCGACGGCCTGACCCGCGCTCACCAGCTGCACGCGCTGCCGGCCCCGCCAGCTCTGCCACAGGCGATCGAACGGGCCGATGCTCAGGCGCTTGGTCACCACCGTCAGCGGCACCGCCTGCGCCGCCGCGCACCCGACCAAGTCGAAGCTGCCGGTGTGGGCGGTGGCGATCACGGCGCCGCGCCGGCGGATGACCTCGAGGGCGCGCGGATCGAGCCGCACGCGCCGCGCGAGCCACGGCGCGAACAGGAGCTCGATCAACGCCGCGCCCAGCGACCGGTACATGGCGCGGGCCGTGCGCTCGGGGTCGACCACCCGCGCACGGGTCATCGCCTGGACCACATGACGGCGACGCACGCGGAGCAGATCGCCGACCACGAGGGCGAGCACCGCGCCGACCCAGCGCGCCAGCGCGAGCATGGGGCTCAGACGAAGCCGGCTTTGCGCGCTTGGGCGGCCGACGCCTCGACCGCGCCGGCAAAGACGTCGGCCAGCGCCAGCATGTAGGTCTCACCCTTGACGGTGCGCACCAAGATGAGCTCGCCGTCGCGCTTCAGATCGGCGATGCGGGCCACGTTCAGCGAAGCGCCGTTGAAGGCCGCGTACAGGGTGAGGTGCCGCCCCTCGGGCAGGTGGTACCAGCCCTCTTTGTCCTTCTTCCCGGCCTCGCACAGGGCGAGCAGCGCGCTCAGGTGGTCGTCGGTCATGGCGCACCGGAAAGACCTCCGACGCGGGGCCGCGTCAAGCCAGAAGGCCCCTGCCCCCGGCCCGGGAAGCAAGAAATTGCTCTCGCCCCCCCCTCGGCTATGGTGGGAAGGGTGAGCGACGAGCGAGCCGACCACATCGTGGTGCGCGGCGTGAACAAGCGCTTCGGGGACTTCCAGGCCCTGACGGACATTCACATGCGCGTCGGCCGCGGCAACGTGGCGGTGATCATCGGCGGCTCGGGCGCCGGCAAGACCACGCTGCTCAAGATCTTGATCGGGCTCGACAAGCCCACCAGCGGCCAGGTCGTCGTCTCGGGCACCGACATCGTGCCGCTCTCGGAGCGCAAGATGGCCGCTGTGCGCAAGAAGATGGCGATGGTGTTCCAGTACTCGGCGCTGCTCGACAGCATGAACGTGCTCGACAACGTGGCCTTCCCGCTGCGCGAGCACACCCGCCTCTCCGAGAAAGAGATCCGCGCCCGGGTCAAAGAGAAGCTGAAGATCCTGGGTCTCGAGAACATCGAGCACCGCACCCCGAGCGAGCTGTCGGGCGGCATGCGCAAGCGCGTGGGCCTGGCGCGGGCGCTGATGCTCGAGCCCGAGGTGATCATGTACGACGAGCCCACCAGCGGTCTCGATCCGATCACCAGCCGCATGGTCGACGATCTGATCGTCACGACCCGGAACCGCTTCGACGTGACCAGCATCGTGATCTCGCACGACATGGCCGGCGCGCTGCGCATCGCCGATCAGATTTATCTGATGGACAAGGGTCGCATCGTGTCGAGCGGCACACCCGAAGAGCTGGTGCGGGGGCCCAGCGAGCTGGCCAAGCGCTTCCTCGACTCGAGCGGCATCGAGGCCGAGCGCCTCTTGGCCGAGCACCGCTGAGCCCGGCGGGCCTTCACTTCCCGCGGGGGCCGGGGCCGCCGAAGGTGCTGTGCCCCGCGCACATGCCCTTGGCGTAGGCCAGCCGCTTCGCCTCTTCCGGGCCGAAGGTCTGGGCCAGGTCCGCCTCGAACGCGCCCAGCTCTCCGGTCAGCGCGTAGAACGCGTCGAACACCGGGTGCTGCTCTTTCCCCGGCGCCGGCGCCGGGCGCAGCCCTGCTCGCACCTCGCCCACCTGCCGCATCGCCTCGGCGGCTCCGGCGCTGTCCTTCTTGCGCACGGCGTCCACCACCACGTGGGTGCAGGTCTCGGGCCCGAGCAGGTCGGCCACCTCGGCGTTGCCCACCGCCTTGGCGCACAGCGGGCGCAGGGTCTTCCAGAGGCGCTCGTACGATCGCTTGTAGGCCGACTCGATGGGCTCGATGTCGTCCGGGGCCAGCCCCAGCTCTTGCATCTGCTCGGGGCTGGGCTTCCACCCGTTCGCGCGGAAGCACGGGTGGCGGTACTTGACCGTGCCTTCCTTGGCGAGCTCGGCCCAGTCCTGGCTGTCCAGATCGAAGTCGTGGCGACCCCGCGCTGCCCCGCCGTCGGTGCGCTTGGCCAGCTCCTGCTCTGCGCCAGCCAGCTGCTCTTGCAGCCGCGACTTCTCTTTCTCGATCGAGGCCAGGCGCTTGTTCAGATCCGAGATGTCCTTCGACAGGTTCTCGTTGGCGGCCGCGAGCGCGCCGCCCTCGTTCGGAGCCGTCAGGCTCGCTTCGGTGTCGGTGGCCTCGTCGGCCGAGAGCTTCTTCGTGCCGCCGGCCCCGACCTTGCCCGACTCCCCCGCCCCCAGCGTCACTCGCTCGCCCGCGTGCGACAGCTGCACTCGGCCCTCGTACACCGTCACCACCGCCAGCGCGGCCAGGGCGGCGCTGCCCGCGGCCACCGCCACGTCTTTGCGTTTCATCTCCTGCGTTCCTTTCGCAGAGCCGACCCGCACCCGGAAGCAAGTCCCGAGCACGCTGACGTCGCCTGCAGGGGTATTCACGACGAACGCGCCGCCAGGTTCCACGCGATAGAACACGTCGCCGTCGGACTGTTCGACCCGCGAGCCGCGCCACCCGATCTTGGCGCCGGACTCGAGCACCGCGACCGCGCGGGAACCGATCGCGACCTCGACCCGCTCTTTGGCCAGGTGCGAGCCGCTGGCCGACGGCCGGAACGAGAACCAGACCACCAGCCCGGCCGCCGCGGCGACGAGCAGGGCGACCGCGGGCCAGCGCCGCGACGGTCGCTTCGCGGTCGCCTGCGCCACCACGCGCTCGGCGAAGCCCGGCGGCGGCTCGTCGGCGGGCCAGGCACTCTCGAGCAATCGGCGGTCCATCAGCGCTCCTCCTTGAATTCGTCGAGGGCGCGGGCGAGCTTGTCGCGCGCGCGAAACAGCCGCGTCTTGATCGTGCCCACGGGCGCGCCCAGGGCCTCGGCGATCTCGTTCAGCGAGAAATCGTGGAACTCGGCCAGCACGAAGGCCGCCCGCTGATCGTCCGGCAGCCCTTCGATGGCCGCGCCGAGCGCGACCCTGAGCTCGTGCTGGCGCGCGACACGCTCGGGCGTCGCCGGCGCGGGCGCCTCGGGCAGCATCGGCTCGGGCCGCCGCTGCTTCTTCTTCTCGTCCAGCGCCAGTCGGGTCGCGATGGTCAGAAGCCAGGTCGAGACCCGCGCCGGCCCGTCGGGGTCGAACCCGGGCAGCGCCCGGAACGCCCGCAAGAAGGTCTCCTGCGCCAGATCTTCGACCCGGTGCCCCCGCCCCAGCATGCGCGACAGCAGCGCGAACACCGGTCGCTCGTAGCGCACCACGAAGGCCCGGAAGGCCAGGGGGTCGCCCCGCCGCGCCCGCAGCAACGTGTCCCGATCGAGCTCCCCCGCCCGGATCGGGGGCGGCGCGTCGGCCGGCAGGTCCATGGCCTGCATCATCCCCCGGT
Source organism: Myxococcales bacterium (assembly GCA_016191785.1). GTDB lineage: Bacteria > Myxococcota_A > Polyangia > Polyangiales > Polyangiaceae > JADJKB01. The sequence continues at coordinate 46,636 of JACPVJ010000005.1, forward strand.
TCCACGCCCGCGGGGGCAGAAGGTTCCCGGTCAGATCTCGATCACCGCAAGGCCCGGATCGAGCGCCCGCAGATCGTCGGCGTCGGCGGTGACCACCCGGTGACCTCGGGCCCGGGCGCACAGGGCGACCGAGGCGTCGACCACGTCCGAGGTGCCTCGGACGCCGCACAGCACGCCGGCCTGACGCGCCACGAAGCCGTCGAGCGGGACGACCTCGACCTCAGGGGCGGCGAGCAGTCGCGAGAGCCGCGCCTGCCGGTCGCCTCGCCGCCACACCTGCGCGATCACCGCGGCTGGGATGGCGATGGCCAAGCCCCGGGCTAGGGCGCGAGTGAGCAGCCCCACCACGCGCCGATCGCAGCGCTCGAAGCCGATCAGCGCACCGGCGTCCAGGGTCAGTCCGGCCATCAGCGCCGCTTCCGCCGGCGTTTCGGGACCGCGAGCGCGGCGAGGCCGAGCTCGCGATCGATGGCCAGCGCCTCGGCGTGGCTCAAGGGCCCGCCCGTCTGCGCCAGCATCTCACCGAGCAACTCGTCCAAGCTCACGGACTCGGTGTGCTGCTCGAGGGCACGGGCGACGTAGGCGCTGACGCTCGCGGCCTCACCCCTCCGGACCGCCCGCCGAGCGCGCTCGACCAGCGGCGCGGGCAGGCTGATGGCGATCTTCTCGAACCGGGTCATACCCACAGTATGACCCAGCACGGCGCCGAGCTCCATCGTCACCCTCACCCCTCTACCCGCGAGAGCACCTGCCGCGCGTCGATCCGCGTGCGGTACCCGAGCACCTCCGCGCCGTCGGGCATGGCCTCGATGCCGCACCCCCGGCGCTCGTCGATGCACACGATCAGGTTCCCGAGCCCTGCCGCGCGCAGGTGCGCGAGCTTGTCGCGCAGGTAACGCTCGGTCCAGAACCCCACGATCTCGAGCCACCAGCGGCGCTCGGGAGTCAGGCGATGCACCAGCGCGAAGTCGGGGAAGATCAACCGCCCGCCCTCGAGGGGCACCGGCTCGGGCTCGCGCACCAGGTCCCAGTCCGAGCCGAGCCGGGCGAAGTCCCGGGCGAACCGCGCCTCGACCTCGCTGTCGAAGCGACCGAGCTCGCGGCCGGGCGGCAGCGGGTCGCCGCTCCGCAGCCGGTAGCGCACCAAGCCCGCGGCCGGGCCCGCGCCGAGCGCCACCTGCGCCTCGAGCTCGAAGCGATCGCACCACGCCAGGCGCGGCAACAGCGACGAGAGGCGCCGGCCGTAGATCAGCGTGTGGCGAAAGAGCGCGAAGGGCCCCGACAGGTCGAGGATCACGGCGCCGCTCTGCGCGGTGGCGCTACAGATCAGTCCGGTGAGCTGCACGTGACGCACCAGCGCGCGAGTCTTGCCGAACGCCGTGACCCGCACCGACTGCGCGCGGTGCACGAGCGCCGACGCCAGCGCCAGGTTCGCCCGCTGGGCGAGCACCGTCGGCGACAGGTCGGCGGGGACCCGACCCACCCGCGCCGACGAGCGCAGATCGGCGAACATCACCTCCTCGATCACGTCCGGATCGAGCGCGAGCTCCGCCGCGGCGCGGGCCAGCGCCACCGCGCGGTCCCCCTCGACGGCCGCGTGACGGAAGACCGCGGCCCGGGCGGCCTCCGGCGGCACGCCGACGGCCGGTTTCACCCGGGTCGCGTGTTCGAGCACGTGGCGCGCCACCCGCAGCGAGCCCCGGGGAGCCCGCACCGGCAGGGGCTCGCGCAGGCGATCGACCAGGGCGCCCTGTCGCTGCCCTTCGTATGCGTGGAAGGCATCGAGCAGCGCCCGCAGCCAGGGCTCGTCCCGCGGACCGAGGTAACGCGGCACGACTTCCCTGCCGCTGCCCCCGACGCTCACGTTAGACGAGAGCAGCGTGCGCGGCAGCAAGGCCTCGCCTCCTCTCGCGCGACTGCATCACCTCGCGGGTGCCGGCGCTGACCAGCTCGTAGACCGTGGCGCGCTTGCCCGGGCCCGGGCGCAAGAGCCGCCCGATGCGCTGCACGTGCTCGCGCTCGCCCCGCGTTCCGCCGACGATCACGGCCACGTCGGCGTCGGGCACGTCGAGCCCCTCGTTCAACACCTGCGACGACACCAGCGCCCGGATCGAGCCTTGGCGGAACGCGCTCAGCACGCGCGATCGCTCCCGGCGCCGGATCTCGCAGGTGATGGGCATGACCAGCTCGCGCTTGGCGATGGCGTAGGCCGCGTCGTTGTCGGCAGTGAAGATCAGCACCTTCGACTGGCGGTGCCGCTCGAGGATCTCGTGGACCGCCCCGAGCTTCTTTCGGGTGAGGCCCACGAGGCGCCGACTGCGTCGCCAGGCCGCCAGCGCCGCGCGCCCCTCGACCGATTGCATGGCGATGCTGGTGAAGTCCTGCCAGCTCGCGCCGACGTGTTGCTGCATGAAGCGGCGGTACACCTCGGCGAAGCGCTCGTGGTCCAGGCGGTACTTCACGCGCTCGTCGGGATCGAGGGGCAGGCGCAGCTCCACCAGGTCGAAGTCCGCCAGATAGGTGCCCGCCAGATCGCCGACCCCGAGCTCGTACACCACGGGACCGATCAGCCCCTCGAGCCGCGCCAGTGCCACCGTGTCGGGCGGCGTGGCGGTCAACCCGAGGCGGTGCTTTGCCACGCACATCTCCAAGAGCTCGTCACGCGCACCGAGCCCGAAATGGTGCACCTCGTCCACTACCAGCACGTCGAACCGCGAGCCGAGCTCGGGCATCAGGCGATACGCGCTCTCGAAGGTGGCCACGGTCACCGTGCCGTTCACGCGCTCGCCGTCGCCCCAGATCCCGACCGGCTCGGGGCACACCCGCGACAGCTCGGCGTGCCACTGCGCGAGCAGCGCGCGAGTCGGCACCACGATCAAGGCGGGCAACCTGAGCTCGGCCAGCGCCGCCACGGCGACCCGGGTCTTGCCCGCGCCGGTGGGCAGCACCACCAGCCCGCGCCGATCGGCGACGGCCCACGCGAACAGCGCGCCGGCCTGGTACGGCCTGAGGTCCGGCACGTTCCACTCGGGCATGCGCGGTGACGGTCGAGGCCGCACGCGGTCGTCGAGGGGCAGCTTCTTCGCGCGGAGCGCGCGCACGAGATCGGCGTGGAACCGCGCCGGCGCCCGCCACAACGAGACGCGCGGATCCCACATCAGCCCCGGCGCGAAGCCCAGATCCAGGTCGGGAGGGTCACTCAACACCACCGTGCCGTGTTCGAACGAGAGACGCATGACCTCGCCCCCGGTGCACGCCGCGTGCCCGCGCGAATCCGTCGAGGATCCGCGCCCCCCGGGGTGGCGACGGGTGGCGACGGGTGGCGAAAGACGTGGCGAAAGACGTGGCGAAAGACGTGGCGAAAGGCGTGGCGATCGCCAGGCGTTTCGCATCCGCCTACGCCGCCGCCCGCGACCCGGCCGCAGCGCTCGCATCCACGCCGCAGCGCTCGCATCCACGCCGCAGCGCTCGCATCCACGCC
>JACPVJ010000020.1 GCA_016191785.1 Myxococcales bacterium
AGGGACCGGCGGCACCGGCGGCACCGACGGAGGCGGCGGGTGCGGGGGCACGCAGACGAAGACGCTGGAAGCGACCCGTGACACCTACATCGTCAACGTTCCCCCGGGCTCGATCCACGGCACCGAGAGCATCCTCGAAGTCTTGACGTTCAACGCCTTCGCGGGCCACCGCGCGCTCGTGGCCTTCGACGTCGGCAAGACCACCTTGCCTTCCAACGCGAAGCTCGAGAAGGCCACCTTCGAGCTCCGCGTCGTTCTGAACGATGGAGCCACTCAAGACGTGGGCGCTCACCGCATTCAAAAGGCCTGGACGGAAGCGGGCGCCAGCTGGTCGAAGTTCGACGGCGCGTCGAGCTGGACCAAAGAGGGCGGTGACTTCCTGGCGCCGTCGGCGCAGGTCGCCGTCGGCGCGGGCACCAAGGTCGGCGACACGCTGAGCTGGGACGTCACCAAAGACGTCGCCGGCGCCTTGACGGGCGCGAACGCCGACCATGGCTGGTTGCTCAAGCCGTTGCTCGACGACCCGCTGAACGGCGAGAAGCTGCACTTTGCCAGTCGCGAGGCGACCGACTCGTCTGCGCGCCCCAAACTGCAGCTAGCCTACGTGGTGTGCCCGTGAGCACGCACAAGGGCTACCGTCTGAAGTTGCCGACTGGCACCCTGCCGCTGCCGCCCGGCGCCTACGAGATCGGCCGCAGCGCCCACTGTCAGGTGATCTTGGAGGGTGCCAAGGTCTCGCGCCTGCACGCACGCATCGTGGTCGACGACCGCGGCGTCGCCATCGAGGACCTGGGTAGCTCGAACGGCGTGTTCGTGAACAACAAGCGAATCTCGCGGGGCAAGGCGGCGGTCGCGCCCGGTGACCGCTTGCTGGTGGGTGACGTCGAGCTCGAGCTGACGGTTGGCGATCTGCCCTCGACGGTGCCCCCGGACGCGCGGCCCTCGGGGCGCCCCACCTTGGTCGAGTCTCTGCCGAGCCCGAGCTCGGCCGCGACCTCGCCGCGAACCACCGTGACCACCAAGGCCCACGCGCTCGAGCTCTTGGGCAGCGTGGCCGAGCGCGCCATCGGCACGGGGGACGCCAAGCGCGCAGAGATGATCCTCGAGGGGCGGCTGAGGGAGGTGCTCGACGCGGCGGGCGTGGACAGCTGGGATGCTCGCTCACGCGAGCTGGCGGTCGAGTCAGCGCTCTTGCTCGCGCGTTCGCTGCCAGCCGCCAGGTGGCTCGACTTCGCGGTGGACCTCTTGGCGGCCACACGCACCCTGCCCAGCGAGCGCGAGCTCAGCGCCTTCGAGAGCGCCGTGACGCGCGTCACCGGCGCCGACGCGCGTAAGCTTCAGCACTACACCACCTTGGTGCAGTCGATGCCGAGCTCCCTCGAGAAGGTGCGGTCGCTCAAGCGCCTGGAGGCCCTCTTGGCAGCGGTTTGCGGCCGGCAGTGAGTCAGGTGTCGCGCTCGGCGGCGTCGAAGAGCCGCTTCTGCGACGGCGCGGAGCTGGCCGGGTCGAAGCACCGCCTGCAGCGCGCCTCGTACGACTCGGTGCCGCCCACCACCACGGTGGCGTCGCGACGCACGAGCCGCTGCGAGCGGTCCGCCGGGTTGCCGCAGCGCATGCAGATTGCAAGGTTCTTGGTCACGTACTCGGCCACCGCCATCAGGTGAGGCATGGGCTCGAACGGGCGACCCAGGTAGTCCTGGTCGAGCCCCGCCACCACCACGCGCTTGCCCTCGTTCGCCAGCCGCTCGACCACCGCTACCACCGGTGCGCCGAAGAATTGGGCCTCGTCGATGCCGATCACCTCTGCGTCTGCCGCTTGCTCCAAGATCTCGTTGGCATCGTCGACGGCCACCGCGGTCAGCTCTTGCTTCGAGTGGCTGACCACGCTGTCCGGCGCGTAGCGCGAGTCGATGCGCGGCTTGAAGATCTTCACGCTCTGCTTGGCATAGCGGGCGCGGTTGAGGCGGCGAATCAGCTCTTCGGTCTTGCCGCTGAACATGCAACCGGTGATGACTTCGATCCAGCCGGTGTCGCGCGGAACGTGATGCATCGCGAGCCCGGGTCAAACCCTGCGGCCGGGCGACGTCAACCCTTCACGCCGCCGGCGGTCAGCCCGGCCACCAGGTTCTTCTGAACCACGTAAAAGAGCAGCATCACCGGCAGGCTGACCAGGATGGACCCGGCGGCAAATGCGCCCCAGGCCGCGTCGTGCTCCCCCACGAAGCGCTGCAGCACCACCGGCAGGGTGAGCGCCTCTTCCTTGCCCAGGATGGTCGCGGCCAAGATGAACTCGTTGTACGCGCTCATGAACGCGAACAGGCCGGTCACCGCGATCGCCGGGCGAGCCGCCGGCAGCACCACCCGCACGAACGCCCCGAGGCGCGTGGCGCCGTCGACCATCGCGGCCTCTTCCAGGTCCTTGGGGATGGTGTCGAACGCGCCCCGCAGCTGGAAGATCGCGAAGGGCACGCTGGTGGTCGCGTAGCACACCACCAGGCCCGTGCGGGTGTCGAGCAGCCCCAGCGTCTCGAGCACGATGTACAGCGGCACCGCGCTGGCGACCATCGGGAACATCTGGGTGGCGAGCAGCAGGCGCACGCCGGCCTCTTTGCCCACGAAGGTGAAGCGCGAGAGCGCGTAGGCCGCGGGCAGCGCGATCGCGATGCCGACCAGCGCCGTCGCCACGCTGACCACCAGCGACGACACGGCCTGCGACACCACGTGGGGCCCGCTCAGGAAATGGGTGACGTGATCGAGCGTCAGGTTCCGCGGTATGGGAAGCACCCGGCGTTCGGGCGCGCTTCCGGCCGAGAGCGCGGTCGAGATCACCCACAGCACGGGGTAGAGCGAGAAGACGACGCCGGCCACGATGGCCAGGTGCGAGAGCACGCTCTCGGCGGTGCTGACCCGGCGCTCGTTCATGCCGCCGCCTTCTCGCGCGAGGCCAGGGACATCAGCCGCGACGACACGAACAGGAGCAGGAAGATCAGCACCGCATAGGCCGCGGCGTAGCCGTATTGAGCCTGGCGGGTGAAGGCCCAGCGGTAGGCCTCGGAGACCAGGATGTCGGTCGTACCGTCGGGCTCACCCCCGGACACCAGGAACACCACGTTGAACTGGTTGAAGGTCCAGATGGCGCCGAGCAGCACCGCCGGCAGCATGGTCGGCAGCACCATCGGCACGGTGACGCGCCACAGGCGCTGCCAGCGCGTCGCGCCGTCGACCTCGGCCGCCTCGAGGACCTCTTTCGGGACCGAGGTGAGCGCGCCGAGCGTCACCACCATCATGAACGGAAACCCGAGCCACACGTTGGTCGAGAGGTTCGCGGCGAACGCCGTAGAGAAGCGCGCCCACCACGAGAACGGCTCGACCCCACACGCCTCGACCAGGGCGCTCACCGCGCCGAACTGCCGGCTGAACATGCCCTTCCACGCGAGGGCCGTCACGTACGACGGCACCGCCCAGGGGATGATCAAGAGCACGCGGTAGACGGGCTTCATCGCCAGGCTGGGTCGCGACAGCAACAGCCCGAGCGCGAAGCCGATGCCCAGGTGCAGCGTGAGATTGGCGATCGTCCACAAGAGCGTGATCAAGAGGACCAGGTAGAACGAGCCGCTCGACAAGAGCGGCCCGCCCCGCGCCGTGAGGATCTCCCCGAAGTTCGCCAGGCCGACGTAGTGCATGTGGCCCTGGGGCCCGGCGAAGAGCGACGTGCCGGCGCCGACGGCGATCGGCAAGATGACCAGCGCACCGACGCCGATCACCGCGTGCGCGACCCAACCGTAGGCCGGAAGCGACCGACGCAGGGCCGGGCCGAGCTCACCCTGCCGGAGGCGCGTGAACAGCCAGAGCGCCCCCCCGAGCGACAGCGCCCCGAGCAAGAACAGCGCGCCGTTCGGCGAGCGCCGGGCCGGCGGCGGGCGGACCACGTCGTCGAAGCGGCGCGCGGCTTCGGTCAGCGCGGCCTCGGGGGTGACCGCGCCCGAGAGCGTCTTCTTCAGCGCGCGCTCGGCCGGCTCCCAGGTGGTGCGCATCCGCGGCGACGAGGGCATCGGGACCGCGACCGCGGCTTGCGCGGCGAACGCCGCCAGGAACGCGTCGCTGCCGGGGGGTGGGCGATTCAGCGCGACCACCTGGCGCCCGACCCGCGCGCGGATCTCTGCGCCCGGCTCGCCAGCGAGGAACGCGAGCAGGCGGTGGGTCACGGGGCTGCCGCTGCCTTTGGGAGTGAGCGCGGCGGCTTCGACCGTCAAGAACGGCCGCATCGGGGCGCCGGCGGCCTCGATCGTCGGCAGCGGCACGACGCGATACTTCACGCTCTGCCCGACGTCGCTCGCGAACCACGGGCCGCTGATCACGGTGGCCGCTTTGCCGGTCTTGAACAGCTCGCCGACCACGGCGCCCGAGGCCTCTTCGGGGACCACGCGATCGCGTATCAAGCGCTGCACCAGCTCGAGCGAGCGGACTCCGGGCTCACCCCGGAAGCCGAAACTCTGGTCCGGACCGAGCTGCGCCCCGCCGAAGGCGTGAAGCACCGCGGCGTGGAAGTACATGTTGCGGATCTCGTACGCGAGGGGCACGACCCCGGGCGACAGCTTCAGCCGACCCAGCCCCTCGAGCGTGGCCGGCACCACCGGGACGAGGGCCTCGTTCACGTACAGCGCCAGGCACTTGAGCGCGAGGGGGAGGCCTCGCAGCCCGGCGGGCGACGCGAGAGCGGCGAGCGCGCTCTCGGAGAACAGCCCCGGCGGCGTCAGCTCGCTCGGAACGGGTGAGACGACGCCGCGCTCCACCAGATCCCCGATGCGCTCGTGGGAGTCGATGAACAAGTGCGGCCCGTGACCGCGGGGCACTGCAGCGGTGAGCTTGGCGGCGTACGCGTCGTGCGGCACCTGCAGCGCCTCGACCTTCACGCCCTCTCGCCTCTCGAACTCGGCCAGCACCTGCTCGAGCGCTGTCTTCTCGTCGCCGCGATAGGCGTGCCACACCGCCAGCGGTTCGTCGGCCCGGGCCCGTGGCGGGAAGGCCACGAGCAGCAGCACGAAGAGCAGCAGGCGCTTCATTTCGCGCGGCCCGAGCGCTTCATGGCGGCAGACAGGAACGAGGTGACCAGCCCCCGCGGCGCCAGCTTGCTGAGCACGGTCTGCACCCGGTTCACCGCGCCGGGCACGCACACCGTCTCGCCCGTGGCGTAGGCGAACAGCGCCCGCTCGGCGGTCTCGGCCGCGCTGAGGGCGGCAATGCGCTCGACCCCCGGCTCGATGCGCGCCGCCTCTTGGAAGCCGGTCGGCACCGGACCGGGGCAGAGCGCGGTGACGCGCACGCCGGTGCCCTCGACCTCTTTCGCCAGGGCTGCCGAGAAGCTCAGCACGAAGGCCTTGGTCGCCGCGTAGACCGACATGAAGGGCATGGGCTGGAACGCCGCGGTCGAGGCCACGTTGAGCACGCCGCCGCGTCGGCGTTCGAGCATCGCCGGCAAGAAGTGGCGCGAGAGCACCACCACTGCTTCGCAGTTGAGCCTCACCATCTCTGCGAGCTTGCCCGCGTCGGCCTTGGCGAACACGCCGGCGTCCCCGAAGCCCGCGTTGTTGACCAGGTGATCGATCGGCAGCCCCAGTGCGTCCACGTCCGCCGAGAGGCTCTCGGCCCCGCCCGGCCGGCCCAGATCCGCGACCACCACCCGCACCGTGACCCGGCTCTGCTCGGTGATCTCTGCCGCCAGCCGGTCGAGCTTGTCCTTCGAGCGCGCGGTGATGACCAGATCCGCGCCGCGGGCCGCGAGCTTTCGCGAAAGCTCGGCGCCGATGCCCGACGAGGCCCCGGTCACGAGCGCGCGTGTTCCGAAGAAACCCTCCATGCCGTCAGCCCTCCCGATTCCAGAGCGCGCGGCCGCCCTCCGCGTCGAACACGTGCACGTGCTCGGTGGCGATCCCGAGCAAGAGCGCGGACCCCTTCGCGGGCCGCGACGAGCCGGGTAGGCGCGCGACGAACGGCAGCTCGCCCACCCTACAGTGCGCGAAGGACTCGGTGCCCAGCGCCTCGAGCACATCGACCTCGGCGTGGATCTCGCCGGCGCTCTCTTTGCCGATCTCTTCCGGAGGGGCCACGTCGTGCGGGCGCAGCCCCAGCACTACCTTGCCCGGCCGCGGCGCGTCGCCCAGCGCGCTCACGCTGGGCCGCAAGCTGACGCCCGGCGCGCGGACCACCCAGCGGCCGCCCTGCTGCTCGAGCTCGGCATCGACGAAGTTCATCGCCGGGCTGCCGAGGAACGCCGCGACGAAACGGGTGGCCGGCCGCGCATAGACCTCGAGCGGGGGCCCGGACTGCTCCACCCGCCCACGGTTCAGCACGAAGATGCGATCGGCCAGCGTCATCGCTTCGACCTGATCGTGGGTGACGTAGACGGTGGTGGCGCCGATGCGATCGTGCAGCTTCTTGATGTCCACCCGCACCTGTGCGCGCAGCGCGGCGTCCAGGTTCGAGAGCGGCTCGTCGAACAAGAACACCTGCGCCCGGCGCACGATGGCTCGCCCCATGGCCACGCGCTGACGCTGACCGCCCGAGAGCTGCCGCGGGAAGCGCGCGAGCAGCGGGTCGAGCCCCAGCATCTCGCTGGCCTCGGCGATGCGCTTCTCGATCTCGGCCTTCGCGGTCTTGCGAAGCTCGAGCCCGAACGCGAGGTTGTCGCGCACCGTGAGGTGGGGGTAGAGGGCATACGACTGGAAGACCATCGCGATGTCGCGGTCGCGCGGCGGCAGGCGGGTCACCTCTCTGTCGCCAAAGCGGATGCTCCCGCCGTCCGCCTCCTCGAGCCCGGCGATCAACCTGAGCAGCGTCGACTTCCCGCATCCCGATGGCCCGACCAGCACTGCGAACCCGCCATCGGGCACGTCGATGTCCACGCCGGACAGGACCCGCGTCTGTCCGAAGCGCTTCTCGATGCCGCGAAGGGTGACCTGTGCCACGGGCCGCGGACGATATCGGAAATCTCGTTGCCCGTCGTCGGCCGCAGGGCTACGCCGAGGCGAAAATGCCTGCCTACCGGCTGATAACGCTGGGCCCCAGTCACTACTGCGAGAAGGCTCGCTGGGCCCTGTCCCGCTGTCGGGTCCCGTTCGTCGAGGAGCCCCACGTTCCGCTGATTCACTCGGTTCACACGCGCAAGGCGGGGGGCGCCCGCACGGTTCCGGTGCTGCTCACGGACAGCGGCACCTTCTCGGACTCGACGGACATCCTCGAGCTGTGCGACCGCCAGGTCAGCGGCGCGCTCTACGGCAGCGGTGAGACCCGCCGCCAGTCCCGCGATCTGGAAGAGTACTTCGACGAGAAGCTGGGCCCCCACACTCGGCGCTTGGTCTATTTTCACATCCTGGACGACAGGCAGCTGGTGGTCGGGCTCTTCGCCCCCGGCGTGTCCCGCGCCGAGCGCGCCTCGTTCGAGCTCGGCTACCTGCCGATCCGCGCGCTGATGCGCAAGGGCATGAAGATCGACCGCGAGGGCGCAGACCGCTCGCGCGAGCGGGCGCTGGCGGTGTTCCGCGACGTGAGCGCGCGACTCGCCGACGGGCGCCGCTATCTGACCGGCGACCGGTTCACGGCGGCCGATCTCACCTTCGCGTCGCTGGCCGCGCCGGTGATCTTGCCCCCAGAGTACGGCTGGCCCTTGCCGCCGCTGGCGTCGCTCGGCCCCGCCATGCAGTCCGAGGTGCGCCACTTCCGCGACTCGGCCGCCGGCGAGCTGGCGCTGCGACTGTACCGGGAAGAGCGCGCCCAGGTGCTGGCCGTCGGGTCGTGAGGCGACTCACCGTGGGTCAGCGCGAGCGCTGCTCTTCTTCCTCCGGCACGAACGCGCTGAGCACCCCCGCCAGCTCGGCGGGCGACTCGAGACCCAACTTGTCGAGCGCGCTGCGGAGCAAACGCGCCACGGAGGGGCGCGGAAGCCCGAGGGCGTAGCCGACCAGCTTCTGCGGGTGCCCCAGGGCGACGGCCGAAGCGACCATGCGCTCTCGGGGATCGAGCGCCAGGGGCTCGGCGAGGGCCGGCGGGTTCTTGTGCGCGAGCAAGAAGCGCCGGCCGTCGGTGTCGAAGTGATCGACCAGCGTCCAGCGCCCGGAGACCAGCGCGGTCCACGCCTCGAGAGCTAGATCGCCGTCCTCGCGCCGCAGGCGGCTGCGCGAGTGGTCGAGCCGCAGGGCCATTTCGCGAAGCTCGGCGCGGGCGTTCGCGGCGCTGGCAGCACCCTCCGCGGCGACGACTCTTCCCGAGGGTTCGAGCACCGCTTCGGTGCCGTCGCCGGTGTCGGCCCGCAGCCCGCGGGCCCCGACTGCACGGCGCAACCGGAGCGCCGTGGCCACGTGCACCCCGAGGTACGAGAGACGTCTGAGCTCGAGCCGATTCGGAGCCCGCATGCGCGGCAGAGGAATGCAGATCACGCAGCCCCGCCGCCGCGCATCGAACGCCAAGATGCCCAGCGTATCCTGGACGCCACGAGGCCAGAGGTCTCCGCACCGCTCGATGACGTGGCGCCAAACCGCGCGCCCGGCAGCCTCCGACGAGGTCGTGACCGGCCTCTGACCGAAGAGGGCCTTTGCGCCACTGCCGGAGAGGGTGCCGAACATCGACACGATGTCGATGGCTGGCGCCCGCGGTGAGTGAACCGCGGGACGCACCTTCGGTCGAGACAGGTCCGAGGCATCGAGGAAGAAGCACGAGCAGCCGAGCGGCGACTGCGTGGCACTCTCGATGGCGCCGCAGAGATCCCCGAGCCACGCCTCTTCGGTCCCCTCGACGCGATACGCCGTGTCGAGCACCTCGAGCAGGTCGGGTCTGTCGAGCATCGGTGCCGCGCCCAGCGTCGAGCATTGACGCTAGCTGCCCAAGGGGCCCGGAGAAATGACCATCGTCAGCCGGGCGCCTGCGTCTCACACGAGGGGCTCGCGTCCGCCTCACGCCTCGGAGTCGTCCAGACCCGCGGGCTTGCCGCCGAAGCGCACGTAGAGGGCGGGCAGCGCCAGCAGGGTGACCAGCGACGCGGTCACGAGCCCGCCGATCACCACCGTCGCGAGGGGGCGCTGCACCTCGGCGCCGGTGCCGGTCGCGATGGCCATCGGCACGAAGCCGAGGGCAGCGACCAGGGCCGTGACCAGCACCGGGCGCACGCGCTCGTCCGCGGCGCTCAGCACGGCATCACGGGGTGCGTCACCTTGGAGCTGTCGGTTTCGCACGGACGCCAGCAGCACCACGCCGTTCAAGGTAGCGACGCCGAACAGCGCGAGAAAGCCCACGGCCGCGCTCACGCTGAGCTCGAGCCCGCGCAGGGCGAGCGCCACGATCCCTCCGGTCGCCGCGGCCGGGACGTTGACGAAGATCAAGAGCGCCGGCCGGATCGACCCGAAGGCCAGATAGAGCAACACCAGCACCACGGCCAGAGTGAGCGGCACCACCACGGCCAGGCGTGCCGTGGCGCTGGCCAGGTTCTCGTACTCGCCGCCGTACTCCACGTAGTATCCCGGCGGCAGCTTCACTCCGTCGATGCGCGTGCGAAGCTCCTGGACGAAGCTCGCGAGATCTCGCCCGCGCACGTTCACCTCGACGAGCACCCGCCGCCGGCCCTGCTCGCGGCTGACCTGCGCCGGCCCGTCCGACAGGCTCACCCGGGTCACGTCACCGAGCAGCACGCTCCGACCCTCTCCGAGCGGGACGCGCACGCGCTGCATGGGCCCGTCGTCCGCCGCCGGCACGGTCGCCGAGCGCAGGACGACGTCGAAGCGCCGCTCTCCCTCGATCAGGTACCCGGCATGCCGCCCGGTCCGGAGCGTCTCGACGAAGGCGGTGAGCTCTGACGACCTGACCCCACGCCGCCCCATCTCGCGCGTGTCGGGCGTCAGGGTCAGCGTGCTCAGGCCGCTCATCGGCTCGACGCGCACGTCGGCCGCGCCGCGCGTTCCGCTGATCACCTGCGACAGCTGCTCGGCGACCTTGCGCAGCTTGCCCAGGTCGTCACCGAAGATCTTCACGCCGACGTCGGCCTTCACGCCGCCGATCAGCTCGTCCACGCGCATCTCGATGGGCTGCGTGAAGCCAAAGGCCGCGCCGGGCAGCGCCTTCTCGAGCTCGGGGGCGAGCACCTCGGCGAAGCCGGCTGCGTCCTTCGCGGTCACCCACTCGCGACGCGGCTTCAAGATCACCAGCACGTCGCTCTGCTCCGGTCCCATCACGTCGGTCGCGACGTCGGGGCTCCCGGTGCGGCTCACGACGCGCTCCACCTCGGGGTAGCGGCCGAGGACCTGCTCGACCGCGGTGGTGCCCCGGGACGCCTCGGCCAGCGAGACGCTGGGGGGCCGGGTGACCTGAATCGCCAGGTCTCCTTCCTCGAGCCGCGGAATGAACTCCGCGCCGCGCGTGCTGCCCACCGCCGCGCCGGCCACGATCAGCGCCGCCACCCCGACGGCGGCGAGCCGCCAGCGGTCGACCAGCGCCGCGACCACCGGGTGGTAGGCGCGCTTGAGCCATTTGACGATCCGCGGGTCGTCGTGGTGCGTGCCCCGGAGCAAGAGCCCACCGATGGCTGGCACCCAGGTGAACGTGAGCACCAGCGCCGTGCCCAGCGCGAACAGCACCGTCAGCGCCATGGGCCGGAACATCTTGCCCTCGACGCCCTGGAGCAGCAGCACGGGCGCGTACACGATGGCGATGATCAGCACCGCCATCGTGACCGCTCGCCCCATCTCGCCCGCGACCCGCCCCATGGCTTGCTTGCCCGAGAGGTGGTGCGTGGCCATGGCGGCCAGCGCCCCTTCGACCACCACGACCGAGCCGTCGACCACCAACCCGAAGTCGATGGCGCCCAGGCTGAGCAGGTTCCCGCTGACCCCGAAGTAGCGCATCAAGATGAACGCGCCCAGCATCGACAGCGGAATCACCGACGCGACCACCAGCCCTGCGCGCAGGTGCCCGAGCATCACCAGGAGCACGAGCGCGACGATGGCCCCGCCCTCGAGCAGGTTCTTCTTCACCGTGCCCAGCACCTCGTCGACGAAGGCCGAGCGATCGTAGAATGGCTCCACGACCACGCCTTCGGGCAGGCTCTTCTCGATCTCGGCCAGGCGGCTCTTCACCCGCGCGACCACCTGGTGCGCGTTTCCGCCGGCGATCATCTGCACCATCGTGTAGACGGTCTCTCCCTTTCCGTCGGCGGTCGCCGCGGCGAAGCGCTGGGCGCTGCCGTCCACCACTTCAGCGACGTCTTGCACGAGCACCGCGCGCGTCGTGCCGTTGCGAGTGTGCGTGGTCACCACCTGACGCGCCACGTCTTCGCGCGTGCGGTACGACGCCTCGGCGCGCACGAAGGTCCCCTCTTCGCTGCGCTCCACGAAGCCCGCGCTGACGTTCTGCCCGGCGCCGAGCACCGCCTCTTCCACCATCTGGGCGGTGACACCATTGGCGAGCAACGAGCGCTCCAGCAAGCGCACCTCGATCTGTCGCGTGTCGCCGCCCCACGAGTTGACCTCGACCACGCCGGGCACCGAGCGCAACCGGTAGGCGAGGTCCCAGTCGAGCAACGTCCGGATCTCGCCCAGCGAGTGCCCGGGCCAGCGCACGGTGAAGTGATACACCTCGCCCAGGCTGGTGGTGAGCGGCCCGAGCTCTGGCCGGCCGGCGCTGGGTGGGATGACCTCGCGGGCCGCGGGCAGGCGCTGGGCGACCAGCTCGCGGGCGCTGGCGAGCTCGGTGTCGTCGTCGAAGACCAGCGTGACCGCGCTCACGCCCGAGCGCGACACCGACCGGATCCGCGTGACGTGCGGCACGCCGGTCATCGCCAGCTCCACCGGTTGAGTCACCAGCCGCTCGACCTCCGTCGGCGACAGCCCCGGGGCGCTGGTCAGCACCTGGACCTGCACGTTGGTCAGGTCCGGGACCGCGTCGATGGGCAGGGTCTGATAGCTGCGGACGCCCACCACGATCAGGGCGAGCACGCCCAAGATCGTGAGCAGCGGGAACTCGACGACCACGCGAGCGAGGCGGCCGATCATCGCTCTACTCCAGCCGCGAGCGCATCAGCTCGCCCTTCAGGAGCAGGGCTCCACGGTCCACCACGCTCTCGCCGTCTCTCACGCCGTTTTCGAGGAAGACTCGCGGGCCGGCCCACTCGGCGACGCGCACGCTCCGCGGCTCGAACTCGCCGGGCGCGCCCGCGACGAACACCATCGGCACCTCGTCGACGCTGACGACGGAATCGCGAGACAGGGACACCAGCTTCCGGCCGCCGTCCGCCGCGCGCTCGATGGCGACGTCCACGAAGGCGCCGGCGTGGAAGTCACCGCACTTCTCCCCGAGCCGGATGCGAAACGGCACGGTGCGCGTCGTGGCGTCCACGTTCGGAGCGTGGGACTCGACCTTCGCCGCACAAGCGATGGGCTTGCCGCCGATGGAGAGGGTAGCGCTGGCGCCTTCGGGCACGTGGTCGGCGTCGTTCTCGGGCACGTCAGCCCGGATCTGGAGCCGCGTCGTGTCGACCAGCCGGAAGAGCGGCGTCGTGACCTCGACCGGCGCACCCACGACGCCGTCGACGGCGACGACGACGCCGTCGATCGGAGCCTTCAACACCAGCTGAGCTCCGCCCGCGGCCCCGAAGCTCGAGAGCAGGGACGCCGCAGCTCGCTCGTCGGCGCGCGCCACGTCGACGGCGCTCTTGGCATCGGACACGGCGCGCGCGCTGGTCGCCTTCTCGGCGTCGAGCTTCTCTTCCTGAGCCAGCACTCGTTCGGCGTGGATGCGCCGCGACTTGGCGCGGGCGTGGTCGGCGCGCACGCGCGCGATCTCGCCGGCGTCGAGCACGGCCAGCCTGTCGCCCTTCTTCACCGCGTCGCCTCGGCGCACGACGATCTCTCTGACCCGGGCGGTGATCGGCGAGGTGACGGCTGCGGCCGAATCCGGCGGCGCCTCGACCTGGCCCGTCGCGACGACGTAGCCGCTGACCGGGCGCAGCTCGGCGCGCGTCACGCCGATGCGACCGGCAGCGACCAGGCCCGGGTCCACCGTTATCACGCGCGGCTTGCTCTGGTCCGCAGTCGGCGCTGCCTCGGGCTGCGCCTTCTCGGTGCAGCCAGCGGCGATCAGCAGCGCCAGCCCATACAGATGCAGCTTCATCGTCGTCCCTTCGTGCCGAGCTCGCGAGGATCGCGACCGACCAGGCGCATCAAGCGGATGTCGGCGCGGCGCACGTCGGCGGCTGCCTCGGCCCATCGTTCCTCTGCCGCCAGAAGCTCACGCCGCGCCGAGAGCACGGTCGCCGTGTCGATACTGCCGGCTTCGTACTGCGCCAGCGACTGGCGCAAGGCCTCGCGCGCGGGGCCGATCACGCCCTCGCGCAGAGCGTCGCGGAGCTCGCGTGCGTGCTTGCGCTCGTGCACCGCGAGGTCGAGCTCACGCTCGAGGGACGCACGCACGTGGCGCGCCTCGGCGCGCTGCACCGCCGCCTCGGAGCGCGCCCGCGCGGTCTCGAGCGCGCCGGGGCTGACCACCGGCAACGGGAACGAAGCCCGCCCGAGCACGATGAAGTCACCGGTCGCCTCACGCGTCACGCTGGGACCGACCGACAGCGACGGCTTGCCGAACGCGCGCGTCACCTCGAGGGCGCGCTCGCTGCGTGCAGCGGCGGCGTCCGCGGCCAACACGTCAGGCTGGCCCGCGCGCGCTCGGGCCACGAGCTCGGGCAAGGCCAGCGGCTGGTCGGCGAGCTCGAGTGGGCCGTCGACCTCGAGGGTCCGGGTCTGCGTGCCCGTCAGGTGGCGGAGCGCCGTCTCGGCTACGAACCGGCGGCCCTCGGCGTCGAGCAACTCGGCGCGGGCACGCCCCGCCATGGCCTTCGCGCTCGCCTCTTCGGAGGGCGGCACGCTGCCCGCGCGAACGAGTGCCCCGGCGAGCTTGGCGATGGTGAGGGCGTGCTGCAGCGACTCGCCGCGGATGCGCTCGAGTTCCCGTGCCAGCCGGACCTCGATCCACGAGAGCGCCGCCTCGGCGCGCACCTCCTGGAGCGTGACCGAGAGGCGGGCAGCGGCCTCGTTCCCGGCGGCTGAAGCCCAGCGTCGGCGGGCGGCCCCGAGCCCTCCAAGCGGCAGGTCCTGCCAGACCCCGAGGGTCGCGTCCACGCCGACCCGGCTCGGGTCACTGCGGAAGCGCGGCCCGACCTCGACCTCGACTCGCGGCGGCACCGAGAGCTTCTGGTCGGCGGCCCGGGCCAGATCGCGGGTGGTCTGCACCGCCGCGCGCCTCGGGCCGAGGGCCGGGGCTGCCTGCTCGGCTCGGCGCATGGCCTCGGCCAGGTCCATGCGTACAGGTGCGGCCCGCGCGGGGCCGGCCAGAGTCGTGAGCGCGAGGAGAAGGGAGAGGCGCATGGCGGGAGCAGCAGGGCTGGGTCCGACTCGTGGCCCGCAAGCCGTGATTCTTCAATGCGTCGGATGACGCATTCATCGAAATCTGCCGCCAATCTCGCGGGCAGAAGGATCGAATCCGGCAGCTGCCGGACCGCGCGCACGCACGGGCTGCGGCCCGACCCTGCCCGAGCGCAGGGCCTGCGAGGGCGCGAGCTGCGACCCCGCCGCGCAGGCCCGGCACGATGCTTGCTGGAACGGCCGAGCATCATGGTCCCGCTCCTGGTCCGAGACATCATGACCCCCAAGGTGCTCTGCATGCTCGAAGAGGAGAACCTCGAGCGCATCGAGACGGGGATGAGGCGCTTCAAGTTCCGCCACCTTCCCGTGATCGACGGTGGCAAGCTGGTCGGGCTCATCTCGCAGCGCGACTACTTGCGGGCTTCGGTCAGTGCCCTGGATCCCGACTACGCGCTCAAAGACACGAACCTCAAACGCAACATATTCGTGGCCGAGATCATGACCCGAGACGTGGTCAGCGTCCGACCCGACACCCCGCTGATCGAGGCCGCGGCGATCCTTCGCCAGCACAAGTTCGGATGCTTGCCGGTCACCGAGGCCGACGGCACCGTCGTCGGCATCGTGACCGACTATGACTTCATCGGCCTCTCGATTGCGCTGATGGAACAGGTCTCTGCCGAAGCCGCCCTCCCAGAAGCTACCCGTCCGCCGCGTTGACGATCACGGGCAGCTTGGACCTCCAGTCGGCCCAGGTCTTCGGGTTCGTGACGAGCTCGCACATGAAGTGCGCGATGTTCGCCATGTTCGTCTTCCCGGGCAAAAAGAGGCCGTTCACGATCCCCTCGTGCAACGCGTACTCGGAGACCTCGCCCTCGAGCAGCGTGTCTGGCCGGACCACCACCCACTGAACGAACGCGTTCTCCGGCCCGATCTCGCCGAGCAAGTAGTCGGCGGCCCGCTGGTTGTCGTTGGCGGGCGGGAGCACCGCGCAGAGCCCCCGGAGAAACGCCCTCTCGAACCCGCTCCGGCGCGTGTCGAGCCCCTGGGGCCGGCAGACGGAGACGCTGGTCATGAAAATGAGCTTGACCGGCGTCGTCGGCTCTAACGCCTCGATCGCTCGGCACAGGCGCGTCGTCGCGCTCGTGACCAGGTCGCGCGGCGGCCCGAAGACGCCCCGCAGGCTGAGGACGTGCCCGAGGCACGAGAGCACGGCGTCGCACCCGCGGACGTGTTGCCCGAGCTCGTCCTCTCGAAGCGAGGTGAGGTCCGCCTCGATCACCGTCAGGTCGGGGTTCCCGGCGACGTCGGGCGGGAGCCTGGCGGCAGACCGCACGATGGCGCGAACGCGGAGGCCGCGACCCAGGAGCTGTTGCAGCACGCGCCGGCCGGTGCGTCCGGTGCCGCCGACGACGAGCACCGTCTGCTGCGTGGGCATGGCTCACGTGTCGTCCAACCCGCGCGAGAACGCAAGAGCGGGTGGTCGCTTCGCGGCGTCGCTCGTATGCTCGGCAGGTGCGGGGCATGGCGGTTTGTCTGATGGCCTTGGGCCTGGTCGGCTGCTATCGGGTTGCCGAGGTCCCGGGAGCCGAGCTACCTCGCCTCGACGGCCACGGTCCGGATCAGCCTCCGGTCCGCGTGCAGACGACGCGCGGTGAAGCGGTCGACATCCACGGCGACTTCAAGGAAGCCCGTGTCGTGTCCGGACGCGACGGATGGGAGCAGACCGAGTCTGTCTTTCCACCCTTCCGCGCCGTCGTCCGCGATGGCGTGCTCCACTACGCGCGCAGCCAGGTGGATCTGGTCGACGTTCGGCGGGTCGAGGTCGTGCAACGAGATGGCGGGCGGACCTTCTTGATCTTGATGATCGGGGGCGCCGCGCTCCTCACCGGTGCAGTGCTTGGCCTGAGCCTGGATGCGAGCGCCCCTCGAGACCAGGGAGGTGGAAGCTGCCGCTGCACGTGGACCGTGACGGCCGCGGCGGCGGCGGGCGGCCTTGGGTTCGCGATCGCGATCCCGGCCACGAAGTACTACTGAGGCACGCACGCCTCGCCGGTGCTTCACACCAGCTCTGACGGCGCCCGGTCGGTGAACGCACCCGCTTCGAGCCAGCGCTCGAGCGGCCCGATCGGAACGTCGAGCGCTCGGAGCCCGGGCAAGATGAGGCTCGCGAGGGCGTCGACCAACGCCGCGTGGATGACCTCGCCCGGCGGCGCACCGTGCGCCGAGAGGGCGGGAGGGTGCTCGGGATCGACGGGGCTCTCTTCCCGCCACAGCTGCAGGTTCAGGTACGCCATCGGCAAGAGCCAGCGCCCGAGCTCGCGACGGGTCTCGGTCGAGGTGGTCGCGAGGTGGGCCCAGCCGACGCGGCCATGGTCGATCTCGTCGCTCAAGAGCTCGCGCAGCGCACGGCGTGCCAGATCACCGGTCGCGAACCTGAGGCAGGTCTCGAGGAACGCCGTCGCCGTGGTCTCGTTCAGCACGCACTGCCCGACGACGTGCAGCGTGTCCCGCAGCTCGGCGGACGCGCCCCGGTGCTCGGGAACCACCAGTGCCAGGCGCGGGGGACCGGGCAGCTCGCGCCCGGCGAACCGCGACGCCACGATGCGGCTCAGCTCGGCGTGGCGGTGCTCGTCGTCCACCGCGCGCTCGGCGAGCCGAACCAGTGACTCGTCGCGCGAGCGCCGGGCGAGCGCCGCCGCGACGACGGTGAACGAGTCCGCCACTCGCCGTTCCATCGCGGCGCGGCTGAGCCAGATCCCCGCCAGCTTCGCGCGAAGCGCGGGCGAGAGCGCGTCGATGGCCGCGTCGCGCTCCGGGAGCGGCCGCTGGGTCAAGGCCCCGCCCCAGCGACCAGATCGGGTGTGCTGCGCGGGAGCGGTCACTTGCACGGCTCCGGCGGCTGGACGTTCCCGGAGGGCGTCGCACCGCCCATGCAGTGCCACTCTGCGCCGACACACTCGAGGGGATACAGCTTGCACACTCCGGTGGCGTCGGGTCCGTAGCACCACGGCGCGTCGAGCGTGGCGCAGGCTTCGTAGGGACCGCACACCTCGCGCCCGGACTTGGTGATGGGCCAGGCGACGTCGCAGAACGCCTCGAGGATGGCGTCCTTCGGGGCATCGGCAGCGCCCGCGTCCGGCAGCTCCGCGTCGGCCGCCACGGAGGCGTCCGGCACGACCGCCGCGTCGGGCTTCGGCAGAGCGCCGTCCAGCACCGGAACGCCCGCGTCTTCCGGCGGCGGATCCGCCGGCTGCGCGCCCTCGACGCGACCCCCGCAGGCTACCCCTCCGAGCGACAGGCCAACCGCAACCACGGCGTGAAACAACTTGGATGTCATTGCAAGACCTCGCGTCGAGTATGGCAACGGTCTTCGTTCCAACCATCTGAAAGATTGGAAGCGTTCGTTCGAATGAACAGAACGGTCCGACCCGTTCCCACGCGCGGGCTCGCGGCCCACCAGGGGTGGTCCGTCCGCAGCGCTCGGGCCGGAGCCGGGCTGACTCAGCCCGCGATCGCCTTGTGCCTGAGCCAGTGATCAGCCAGCACGATGGCGACCATCGCCTCGGCCACCGGCACGAAGCGGGGCAAGAGACACGGGTCGTGCCGCCCGGTGGTGACGAGGGTGGTCGGCTCGCCGGCGCGGGTCACCGTCGCCTGCTCGCGCGGCAGGCTGCTGGTCGGCTTCAGCGCCGCTCGCAGCACGATGGGCATGCCGCTGGAGATCCCGCCCAGCATGCCGCCGTGGCGGTTGCCCGCCGTGACCACGCGCCCGCCCTCGATCACGAACGGGTCGTTGTGCTCGCTGCCGCGCTGGCGTGCTGCCGCGAAGCCCGAGCCGAACTCGACCCCGACCACCGCCGGGATCGAGCACAGCGCCTTGGCCAGGTCGGCCTTCAGCTTGTCGAACACCGGCTCGCCCAGCCCCGCGGGGACACCGCTCGCCACGACCTCGGCCACCCCGCCGATCGAGTCCTGGTCCTTGCGCACCGCCTCGATCAGCGCCTGCATGCGCGCGGCGGCTTCGAGATCGGGGCACCGGACCGGGGTCTGCTCCACCGCCTCGAGTGTCACCGGCTCGGCGAGGGTCGCGACCACGTCCCCGACCTGCACCACGTAGCCAACCACGCTGCCGCCGAACGCCGTCGCGATCAGCTTCTTGGCGATGGCCCCCGCCGCCACCCGCGCCACCGTCTCGCGTGCGCTGGCGCGCCCGCCGCCGCGGTGATCGCGCCGGCCGTACTTCGCGTCGTAGGTGAAGTCCGCGTGGCCCGGGCGGTACTTGTCGCGGATGGCGTCGTAGTCCTGGCTCTTCTGATCTTGGTTCCGGATCAAGACGGCGATCGGCGTGCCGGTGGTCACGCCCTCGAACACGCCGGACAAGATCTCGGGCTCGTCGGCCTCGAGCCGCTGCGACACGATCCGGCTCTGACCGGGTCGCCGCCGCGCAAGGTCCGCGCGCAGGTCTTCTCCGTCGAGCGCGAGCCCGGGCGGGCAGCCGTCGACGATCACCACATTTGCCGGACCGTGCGACTCGCCGGCAGTGGTCACGACGAAGCGCTCCCCGATGCTATTTCCAGCCACTTCCGCCGAGCATAGGGCCCAAAGAAACTTCGTGCTAGACGGTCCTCGTCATGACCCACCCTGCACTGACTCAGCTGTCCGAAGAAGAGCGCATGTTCAAAGACGCGGTGCTGGCTTTCGCCCGCGAGCAGGTCGCGCCCAAGGTCCACGAGATGGACCGCGCCGGTGCCGTGGACAAATCCCTGATCTCGGGCCTGTTCGAGCTGGGCGTGATGGCGGTCGAGGTGCCCGGAGAGTACGGCGGCGCCGAGAGCTCGTTCTTCAACGCCATCTTGGCGGTCGAAGCGCTGGCCCTGGTCGACCCCAGCATCTCGGTCTTCGTCGACGTGCAGAACACGCTGGTGAACAACTGCATCTTGCGCTGGGCCAGCGCCGAGCAGAAAAAGCGCTATTTGCCCAAGATGGCCAGCGAGTGGGTGGGCTCGTACGCCCTGAGCGAAGCGGGCTCGGGCTCCGACGCCTTTGCGCTCAAGACCCGCGCCGAGAAGCGCGGTGACAAGTGGGTGCTCACCGGCCGCAAGCTGTGGATCACCAACGGCGCCGAGAGCTCGCTGTTCATCGTCTTCGCCAACACCGACTTCAGCAAGGGCTACAAGGGCATCACCGCCTTCTTGGTCGAGAAGGGCCAGCCGGGTTTTTCGGTCGGCAAGAAGGAAGACAAGCTCGGCATCCGCGCCTCGAGCACCACCGAGCTCATCCTGGAAGACTGCGAGGTCGCCGCCGACAACGTCCTGGGCGACGTCGGCGTCGGCTACAAGATCGCCATCGAGACCCTGAACGAAGGTCGCATCGGCATCGGCGCGCAGATGCTCGGCCTGGCCGAGGGCGCCCTGGACCACGCCATGAAGTACATGGTCGAGCGCAAGCAGTTCGGGAAGTCGATCGCCGAGTTCCAGGGCATGGAGTTCCAGTACGCCCAGATGGCCACCGAGATCGAGGCGGCCAAGCTGATGGTCTACAACGCCGCGCGCCTCAAGGACGCGGGGCAGCCCTTCGTGAAAGAGGCCGCCATGGCCAAGCTGCTCTCGTCGCAGGTCGCGGAGCGCAGCGCCAGCCTGGCCGTCGAGCTGATGGGCGGCGTCGGCTTCACCAAAGAGTACCCGGTCGAGAAGCTCTTCCGCGACTCGAAGATCGGGAAGATCTACGAAGGCACCAGCAACATGCAGCTGGCGACCATCGCGAAGATCGTGCGCTCGGCGTACGCGAACGGGTGAGCTCCAGGGCGGGCGTCACGAGCTCCGCAGGCAGCCGCGCGCGGGCGGCCAATCCTCGGGCTCTTGCCTTTCAGTTTGGTGTCCATTACACTGACATTAAATGGAGGCTCGGCCCAGGCACCGCCGTCGCGACCCAGAGCCGCAAAGGCGCGCCTATCGCATGGGGGCTCGAGCCGAGGCCTCGGCCCAGACGGGCGAAGACATCCTCGCCGCTGCGCGGACCCTGTTCATGCAGAAGCACTACGACGAGGTCACGCTGCAGGAGGTGGGCGACGTCGCGAAGGTGGCCCTGAAGACGGTGCTCCGGCACTTCGGCTCCAAAGACGCGCTGCTCCTCGCCGTCGCCGAGCGCTTCTCGCCCGAGGAGCGGGCTCTGCGCGACCCCCCGGTGGGCGATGTCCGCGCCATCGTTCGCTCGCTGGCCGCGCGCTACGAGGCCACGATGGAGCAGCTCTGCCGCTTCTGGCCGCTGGAGGACCGCATTCCCGCCGTGGCCGCGGTGATGGCCCGGGCGCGGGCGAGCCACCTCGAGTGGCTCGAGGGCGTCTTCGCGCCGCATCTGCCCAAGCGCGCTGGGGGGCTGCGGCGCCGCCGCCTGCTCGAGCTATTCGCGGCGACGGAGATCTACGTCTGGCACTCGCTGCGGGTGCGGCTCGGGTACGAGCGGGGCGTCGCCGAAGAGGCCCTCACCGAGACGCTCGAGGCTCTGGTCGCGCACTGGTCTGCGAAAGAGGGGGCATGAGCATGTCGGCATCGAGGCGTTTCTTGCTCGCGATGTGGGACGGGGGCGGCACGGTTCCACCCGAGCTCGGCGTGGCGAAGCGGCTGATTGCCCGCGGGCACCAGGTGCGGGTGCTCGGCGACCCGACCATCGAGGCCGAGGCCGAGGCGGCAGGCTGCGGGTTCACGCCTTGGACCACGGCGCCCCACCGCAAGAGCCGCGACCGCGCGGACGACATCATCAGGGACTACGCCGGCGGCAGCATGCTGAAGCTGATGAACGACTACATGGACGAGTTCCTGGGCGCGCCGGCGCCGCGCTTCGTCGCCGACACCCTCGCCGAGCTCGAAGCACACCCTGCCGACGTCTTCCTCTGCGACCAGTTTCTCCCCGCAACGTCCATCGCCGCCGAGAAGTTGGGGCTGCCAAGCGCGGCGCTGTCGCCGCAGATCTGGATGGTCCCCACGCGGGGGATCCCTCCGCTTGGCACCGGCTTCCGCCCCTCGAGCTTCCCGCTCTGGACCCTGCGCGACGCGCTCATCCGCCGGCTGATGACCGCGGCCTTCGACAAAGCCCTGCCCGCCCTGAACGGCGCGCGCGCGCTGCATGGGCTCGACCCAGTCCGCTCGACCTACGAACAGATCCTCAAGCCCGATGTGACACTGGTGCTCACCACGCCGGCCTTCGATTTCGTTTCGCCGCACCTGCCGGAGAAAGCGAAGTACGTCGGACCGATGCTGGATGACCCCAGCTGGGCCGCGCCAGTGACCTCGCCCAACCCAGCCGGCGAAGCGAAGCCGCTGGTGCTGGTCAGCCTCTCGTCGATCTACCAGGACCAGGTCGAGACCCTGCGCAACATCGTGGCCGGGCTGGCGTCGCTGCCGGTTCGCGCCATTGTCACGTTGGGCGAGTCGGTTCGGGCAGAAGAGGTCCAGGGCTGCGAGAACGTGAGAGTGCTCGTCTCGGCGCCGCACACCGAGCTGTTGAAGGAGACCAGCGTGCTGGTCACGCACTCGGGCCACGGCACCACCATGAAGGGACTGGCGGCCGGTGTGCCTCTGGTGTGCGTGCCGATGGGCCGAGACCAACACGACAACGCCACCCGCGTGGTCGAGCGCGGTGCGGGAGTACGGGTCTCGAAGAACGCGCCGCCAGCGAAGTTCGCCGCGGCAGTCACCGAGGTGCTCGGCAACCCGCGCTACCGCCAGGGTGCCCAGCGGCTGGCGCACGCCATTCGGAGTGGCGAGGGCTGTGTCGACGCGGTGGAGGTGCTCGAGATGTTGGGCGGCGTGTCACCTGCTGCAGGTTCGGCTGCGCGGCGGCGGGCGCTTCTGCGTGACCCATCGACCGTGGTCTGAAACTCGAGGAGTGCTGGCGCATGCGCAAAATCAAGGTCGTCCTCTTCATCAACCTCCTTCTCTGGGCGCTGTACGGGCTCACGGACCTGTTCTTTCCCGAGCTCCTGGTGCAGATGGGCATGGGTCAAGATCCGGTGTCGGCGCGGCACGTCGCCGCGGTCTTCCTCGGCCTCACCGTGGTCATCTGGCACGCCTTCCGGGATCCCGCTCGATACATCATGGTGATCGACGCGCTCGTCTTCTTGAACGCCATCGACCTCCTCGTCGGGGTCTTCCAGAGCACGCGCGGCATCGAGCCGTGGGCCAACTCCAGCGTGGGCATCGCCTTGAACCTCTGCCTCGGAGCGGGCCTGGTCGCCTTTCGACCGCGACGCGCGCGGGTCGAGCCGGGCTTGGCGGTGGGTCGGGCCTAGCCAATCGGGGAGAGCTCGACGAGGCTCGGAGCGAGGCGAGTGGGGGCAGGCCCACTACGAGGGCACCAGCAACATGCAGCTGGCGACCATCGCGAAGATCGTGCGCTCGGCGCACGCGCCGGGGTGAGCGCTCACGCCAGCGCGAGCACCACCGCAAGTGCGAGCAGCGCCAGCGCCAACGCGGGTGCCAGGACGCTGAGGAAGGTGGTCTTCGAGGCGTCGAGCTGTCCGCTCTCGTCGATCAGCACGCCTCCGGGCAGTGCATCGATCGGGTAGGCGCAGTTCGGATTGCGTGGGTCGTAGAGAAAGCGCTCTTCGGCGTCGTCCTCGAGCGCCCGGGTCTCGAACGTCTTGTGCGTCACCATGTACGTCTCGGGGGGCTCGGAAACGGCGACTTGCCGATAGCCGAAGACCTCGTTGTCCCTGGACACGCTGAGCTCGAAGACGAGCTGGTAGACGGGCTGTTTGTTCACCCGAGCCGAGGTAGCGATCTTGCTCACCAGCTTCGCGCGGGCGACCTTCCCGACCCGGAGCAGTCGTCGGCGGCGCAGGCCCGCAGGGAGTCCGGCCAGCGCCAAGCCCAGTCCGACCAGCGGGAAGATCACCGTGAGAGCGCCGCCGGCATCGAAGGTGCGGGCGCGCAGCCCGCGGATCCGCGAGCGCTCGGGGCGGCCAACGGGAAACTCGACCTGGACCTGCTGTCCCGGCTGGAGCTTGGGAGCGATCGCGTACGATTGCCCTTCTCGCTCGCCCCTGCCGTCGATCGAGTAGCGGTAGCGCACGCGAGAGATCGTGCGCTTGTTCTCGCTGGAATTCGTCTTTTCCACGCTCTGCACGACGCCCGTGGTCGTGCCCAACTGGCCGCCAAACTGAACCGCGGTGACGGCTTCCGAGTCGACACCGAAGATGATCACGACGAACGCCCCGAGCGCCGCCAGCGCCCAGCCGACCTGGCCGACGAAGCTCCCCAGGAGCGCAGCCAGCTGCGCCTTCAGCGGCACGACTCGCGCAGGCTCGGCGGACGCTCTCATGGCGGGTTCCCTTCTGACCCCGATGTTCCACCCGGAGCGTGGGTCGAAGCAAGGCGGGGCTCCGCGACCACGGCCCTTCCGTGGGCGCTCTTGCGGGAAGAACGACGCGCGCGCAGCGTAGGACCGGGCTCGCTCGGGACAATACGATGAGATCCACACGCCATTGGTTGCTCGGCGCAGGGCTCGTGCTCACGCTGCCCTGCTGCAAGAAGGCCGAGGGGGTACCGCCCGCCGGTAGCGCCACCTCCGCGGCCTCCGCGGCCGCTCCTGCTGCGCCAGCGCAGCAGGCCAAGGCCACGGTGAACGGCAAGTCCCTGAGCCTGGCGAGCATGACCGACGTCGAGACCGCGCTGAAGAGCCAGGGCTACGCGTACAAGAGCGGCGGGTCCATGAAGATGGGCTCGACCGAGACCGTCACCGTGCGGGGCGCCAAGGGCAATCAAGAGGTGAAGGTCAGCATCGTGCGCCCGAGCGGCCAGGCCGACACCGGCACGAGCATGAAGATGACGAAGGCGTCCGAGCAAGAAGCGAGCTTCGCGAAGGACGGGGCGACCTACCTCGAGAAGGACGCGGAGGTGCTGGTCGCCGTGGCGATCGAGGGGAAGAAGGACGAAGCCAAGAAGATCTTGGACACCCTCGTCGTCAGGTGAGCGACGGCGGGGGGAGCGGCGATCCGAACCCGACCAACCAGCGATGACTGCGCCAACGATTCCCGGCACTTGGCAGGCAAGAGGGGTGTGATCCGTCTCATCCATCCGGGACATGAGCTCCCAGATCGGAGACCTCGGATGAAGTGCGTTCGAATCGACTACACGCTGCGAGAGGGCGTGGAGCTGGCCTCGGTGCTCGCGGCCATCTCGGCGTTCGTGGCGGGCATCAGGGCCCACCACCCCGAGCACCGCTACACGTCCTACCAGCACCAGAAGGACCCGCGGCGCTTCACCCACATCGGGGAGCTGGTGGAGCCGGCGCTGCCGGACCTCCAGTCGCAGGCGTTCTTCGCCGAGTTCAGCGCATTCCTGCGCGACCGTTGCGAGGCCGGACCGGACGTGACTTGGATCAGCCCGGTGGCCAGCACACGATGAGCGACGACGAGACCCAGGAAGACACCGAGTTGCTGGCACGCGCGCAGCACGGCGATCGCGGGGCGTTCGATCGGCTGCTCGCGCCGCGCGTCCCTGCGATTCGCCGGCTCTTGCGCCGCATGGTCGGCCACCCGCAAGACACCGACGACCTGCTCCAGACCACCCTGCTCCGCGCGTACCTGGGCATCGCGCGCTTTCGCTCCGAGGCCAAGCTCTCGACCTGGCTCGCCTCGATCGCGACGCGGGCCGCGCTCGATCACCTTCGCGCCCATCCCCTGGGCCCGCAGGCGAAGATGCAGCTTCGCGACCACGTGCACGCGAGCGCGGAGCTGTCGGGCGAGCGTGATCGGTTCCTTCACGGGGGAGAGGTGGACTTCGACGTGCGCGAGCACATCGCGTTCTGCTTCACCTGCGTCGCGCGCTCGTTACCCCCCGACGAGCAGGCGGCGCTGGTGCTGCGCGAAGTGCTCGAGCTCTCGAACGACGAGGCGGCTGACCTCGTCGCCGTGTCGACCTCGGTTTTGCGCCACCATCTGGCCGCGGCCCGGGCCACGATGCAGACCCGGTACGAGGGCCTCTGCCGGCTCGTTTCGAAACAGGGCGTTTGTTACCAGTGCACCGGCCTGCGCGAGACGTTCGGGCCCGGCCGCGGCGGGCCGCCGGTGCCGACCCTCGCGGCAGAGGGCGACGACGCAGCCGGTTCCTGGCGCCGGCGGCTCAGCGTGGTCAACGCCGCCGACCCCGATCGAGGCACGTCGCAACCCTTCCACGACTTTCTCTGGAAGGCGCTGAAACAGCTGGAGCTCGCGTGAGCGGAGAGACGAACGAGATGGCAAGGAAGAAGACGGCAACGAAGAAGACGGCGACCAAGGGCACCAAGAGCGCGGCGACCAAGCAGGGGAGCGCGGACAGTCCGTGGCAGCTCACGACGGCGCCGGGCAGCTCCGAGTTCGAGGCGTATCGCGACGCTGCAGCCGACCCGCCGGCGCTGGTGGTTCAGGTCGGCAAGACAGAGCTTCGCTACCACCTTCGGTGCATCAAGGATCTTCACGCGATGCTGAAGAAACACGGCGACTGGGTGCCCCTCGGCGGCGCCGACGAGCAGAAGCCGGCCGCCGAAGGCAGCGTCGAAGCCTGGGGGCGCTCCGCGCAGAACCCGGTGAAGGGCTGGTACGGCCTGAAGAAGGGCCTGCGCGGTCGCTTCGGCGTCTACGTTCCCCCGGTGCTCGAAGCGCTCGGCCTGGTGGAGCTCGAGCACGGAGCGAAGAACAACCGCGTGCGGGCGAAGTAGCGGAGATTGGGAGGGCGAGCAGGACGTCGAGCCCGGGCCACCTGGGGTGGACGAGGCTCAGCGCGATCGAGCAGGCGCCGACCTCGGGCGTCCGCGCGACGGCGACGACTCGGGCAGGAACGCCATCCGCCGCGGCCGGCATTCACGAGGTCGAGCGCACGTCGGGATTTGCCAGGAGCCGTGCGCCAACCCGGACTACACTCACGGCGCCATGACCGACGACCGGCGGCTCATCCTGGAACGGCGAGAGCGCTTCCTGCGCGCGACCCTGTACGGGGCGGCTGCGGGTGTTCTAGTCGCCGCCTGCGACCAGACCGGACCGGTGTGTCACTCGGTGCGGCGCAACCTGCCGCGCGTCGTCGCAAACGGCGTCGGGTGCGCGGCGCTCCCGTGTCTGTCGATCGAGCCCTTGCCCCCGCCCTCCGACGCCGGCACCGATTAGAGGCCGCCGCCTCGACGCCGCGACCGCGCGAGACGATCAGTCCTCGCGCGCCCGCAGAGGCGGCCGCGGTCCGAACAGATAGTTGGCCAGCATCGCGATCATCTCCTCGATGAAGGCCTCCCGCGCAGCACCTTGGAGCGGCTCCTTCAGTGTCACCAGGGTGTTGTAGCGAAAGCTCCGCACCATGAGCAACGCCGCAACTTCCAGGTTCTTGGGCGCAATGCGCGAGCGCGCGAGCTCGAGCAAGAGAAGCAGGCTCCGCGCCGCTTTTTTGTCGATTTCGTGGGTCGGGTCGAGCCCGGCATAGCGCGGCACCTGCTCGAGCAGCACGTGATAGAGCGGCGCGTTGCCCTCGAACACCGCGAGCGTCTCCTCGGTGTACGCACGCAGAATGGCGGGGACGTCGTCGAGACCGATCTCCGAGAAGATGCGCAGCAGGGCAGCTTCGAGCCGCGCAGATTCGCGGACGAAGATCGCAGTCAAGAGCGCGTGCTTGTCGGAGTAGTACTGGTACAGGGAGCCGACGCTGACGCCAGCGACTTCGGCGATGCGGTTGGTGGTCGCGCGCTCGAGTCCCATCTCCGCGAAGACCCTGGCAGCCGCCTCGACGATCGCATCTGCCGTTTCTTGCGAGCGTTTCTGGCGGGGTGCGCGAACCATGTGCGCTCATCATGGCACACGTGCGTCCCACGAAAGATCTGAAACCGGGTCCGCAACGGACACGCCTGCTAGGGAGATTCCGATGCTCGCTCGCGGAGTTGGCAGTCGCTTCGGAACGCGAGTTGGCGGCGTCGGCGGAGGGATGCATTTTGCGGCTCGCCATGCAGAGCAAAAACCCGGTTCGCGATGTCGACGCCGACTTCCGCCCCGCCCTCGCGATTTGGATCAGCCGCGTCTTGTCACCGCTCAACCGCCTGTGGTTCCGCTACGAGCTTCGCGGCACCCAGGTGCTCCCCCCCGGACCATGCATGATCGCCGGCAACCACAGCGGCATCGGCATCGCCGACGTGGTGTGTCTCCTCGGCGCGCGCCAACAAATGCCCAGGGGCCGGCGCATGGTCGGGTTGATGCACGACTTGTTCGTCTCGGCGCCGATCATCGGCTGGGTCGCGCGCGTCTCGGGCGCGGTCCGCGCTCACCCCGCGGCGGCCCGGGAGGCGCTGGCGCGCGGCTACGACATCGTGGTGTTCCCCGGCGGGGGCGTCGACGCGTGTCGGCCGTTCACCCAAGCTGACCGGGTGGAATTTGGCTCACATCGCGGCTACGCGCGCATCGCGCTCGAGGCGGGCGTGCCCATCGTTCCGCTCGCCACGACCGGCAGTCACTACACCTACCTGCTCTTGCCCTGGCTCGGCGACGTCATCGGGAAGAAGCTGCGTGCCCTGGGCCTCAGCCGCGACGAGCGCACTCCCATCCCGATCGCCGCGCTCGTCGCGCTGGCCACGCTCGGCGCGGTGCTCGCGGGCGCGCTGCCGGGCTGGGCGCTGGCGCTCGCTCTTCTGGCGGTGGTGATTCCGAACCCGGTTCGCGTTCAGAGCGTGATGCTTCCCGCCATCGACGTCTGCGCAGCCACCGCACACTTGTCGGATCCGGCCGAGCGCGTCGAGTTGGCACACCGCCTGGTGTGGAGCACGCTGCAGGCGGCCGTCGCCGACGGGCCTCGTCCGCGGCACGCGGCGGCTCACCGGCGGCGTGCTCGGCTTCTGCTGGGCTTCGTGCCCTGCCCGACCGGCCGCGGCGCAAGGTGACGCTCGCGGGACCCAGACAAAAAAGTCCGCAACTGGCTGGACGGAGCTGCCGATGAGGCCGGCGACCATCGAGGAGGACACAGCCATGAGCGGAGTTGGACGCTGCAGTAACGACATCCGGGCCTGCCACCGGGAAGATCAGGTGGCCCACGAGACGCTGAGCGCGCTGGAGCAACGCAATGGCGGCAAGCCGCTGGCCAAGGGCGTCACGCCGAGCGGCGCCGGGCGGGCAGAGGCCAAGAAGGAGTGGACGGCGACCGAGGGTGCACAGCGCGTGGGCCCCAAAGCGGCGAAGGCCCTCGGGGGCCACGGGGCGAAGGAAGCAGGGATCGTCGCCGGCGAGCACGGGATGAAACGCGGCCTCAAGGCGTTCGCCGAGCACTCGGCGTCCCGCACCGCGCAGCTCGGCGAGAAGGCGCTTCACGGCGTCGGTCTCGTGATGTGGATCAAGGCTGGGGTCGAGCTCGCAACCGAGGCGCACGAGGGGGCGGTCGGGGACGCCAAGGCACAGGGCCGGCGTGAGAGCGACGGCCTTCAGCGCGACGCGATGCGCGCGTTCATCGTCGGCCAGTCGGGCAATGTCTTCAGCAGCGGCTTCCGCGCGTACCTGATGCAGGACGTTCACGCGGCCAGCAAGCAGGTGGCGGGAAAGATGGTGAGCGAGGCCGTGGCGTCACGCGGAGCCGCCGGCTTCGAGGCCGAAAAGGTCGTCGTTCAGACCATGGCCAAGCAGGGCATCGTCCAGGCCAAGGCCCACGGGATCAGCGACAAGGCGGCGCTCGACAAGGCCCTGAAGACCGACGCCGCGTTCAAGGAGAAGTACGAGAGCAGCACCGCGTTTCGGCTGGGTGTGGCATCGTACGTGTACGAGAGCTGGCGAGCGAGCCAGCGCTGAAGGAAGCTCGAGATGACCTCACGCCTCGAATTCCCCGAAGTCGCCCGGGCGTTCCGGCGCGCCTGGGTGCACACGGTCGGAGCCTCCGTTCTCTGGGTGACGATCATCGGGCTCGCCTTGGTGGACGCCGAGGACCTGCCCTTCCCGTGGTACGCGGGGATCCCCTTCGCAATGGTGTGCCACATGCTGGCGTGGGTCTTGGCGGGCGGCTTGGGTCCCATTGGCGACAGGAACGCGACCGAAGCCGCGAGCTTTTCCGCTGTCGCGCCGCGCGCTCCGGTCGAGCGCCGGAGCGCGGCGTGGTTGAAGTTTCCGCTCGGCGCGCTGCCGCGACGCTGGCTCGCGCCACGGCTCGCATGGTCGGCCGACGAGGTCGTGCTGAGCAGCCGCTACTCTTCCCGGTGCGTCTTCAGAAGCGAGATCGAGTCGGTGCAGGCACGCTGCGACGGCGTCGATCTGGTCCTTCGGACCGGTGAAACCCTGACCGTCCGAACGGCCGCGCTCCCGACGAGCGTGCTCGAGCGCGTCCATCGGCCGCTCGCTGCCGCGCTGCTCTCCGCCCGCGCGCGGGCCCTCGACTTCAACCAGGCACTGGCCCGCGAGCTCTCGCCCCGGTGAGCCTGCCTCGTCACAGCCCGCTGATCAGGTCCCCCGAGCGCACGAACAGCTTCCCACTTGAAGCCGGCACGTTCACAATCAGCGTGCCGTCGCCGGCCACGCTCACCGTCTCGTTCGGGTCGAGCACGTTCACCAGGCCGGTGCCCGCGGCGGTGCCGACCTTCATGCCGGCGGCGTTGAACTGGGTCGAGCTCTCTTTGGTGCCATTGGTGTTGAGCACGATCAGCGCGTAGGCGTCGCCGGCGTCACCGCCGCTGCGCTCGAAGGCGAAGATGCCGGCGTCGCTCTCGCTGCCGGTGCGATCGCTGGCCCAGGTGACCTTCACGTCGCCGTGGGTCAGCGCTTTGTACGAGCGGCGAATGTTGGCGAGCCGGCGCACCCACTGGTAGTCGGCGCTCTGCTGGTCGTACCCGCTCCACCACAGGTCTTCACGGTTCGCCGGGTCGTTGCCGCCGCTGAACCCCTGCTCGGTGCCGTAGTACACGCAGGGGATGCCGTCTTCGGTGAACAGGAACAAGAGCGCGTTGTTCAGCGCCGCCTTGTCGTTCTTGAAGAACAAGAAGCGCCCGACGTCGTGGTTGTCGAGGAAGTTCACCAGCGCCTTGTTGGGCGGCACGCCGATGCCACCCGGCTGGGGCGCGGTGCCATAGTTCCCGTTCGGTCCCAGGCGCTGCGTCCACAAATCCTCGATCTGCTTGGTCGCCTTGCCTTCCTGGAACACGTCGCGAATCACGCTGTAGTACTGCGGGAAGTAGAACACGCTGTCGACCTCGTCACCGAAGGTGAACGAGCCCACCAGCTTGTCGTCCCCGTCGAACGACTCGCCGAACATGAAGAAGTTGTTCTTGCCCTTGGCGGCCAGGCGCTGGCGCACGGCCGGCGCGAAGGTCTTCCAGAAGTCGTGCTCGACGTGCTTCAAGGTGTCGATCCGGAAGCCGTCGAGATCGGTGAGCTCGACCCAGCGCACGAACACGTCGATCAGCGCCTGACGCACCGCCGGGTTCTCGGTGTTCAGGTCCTTGAGGCCGCCGGGGAAGTCGCCGTACAGCGTCTGCTCCGCGTTCCACTCCCAGACGCGACCGCGGCGGTTGTACGCCTGCGCCTCTTGGAAGATGGGCGGCTCGGGCGGCATGTGGTTCGACTCGGGTTCATAGGCGAACACGATGGGCGCCGGGCCCGCCTCGCCCAGGCTGGTCCAGGCCTGCACGCCCCGGGGGTCGTAGTCGGGGTCGTACTCGTTGACGTGGTTGACCGGGCTGGTGGGCGTGCCGTCGGGCTTCTTCGGCGCAATCAGCGGGCCGGTGCCGCCCACGCGCTCGTCCGCCTGACCGTTCAGGTTGATGTCGTAATAGAACACCTGGCCCACGTGGTTCACGACAATGTCGAGGATTACCTTGATGCCCCGGTCGTGCGCCTTGTCGATCAGGCGACGCAGGCTGAGCAGATCGCCGAAGTGGGGGTTCAGCTGGGTGAAGTCCTGGGTCCAGTAACCGTGGTAGCCGTCGACGCCCGCGTCGGTCTCGACGTTCTTCACGATCGGCGAGATCCAGAGCGCGGTGACCCCCAGGTTCTCGAGGTAGTCGAGCTTCTCTTCCACGCCGCGGTAGTCGCCGCCGTGATAGCGAGCCGGCGCGTTCTCGACCACGCGATAGTCGTTGGCATAGTCGCCGTTCGCGAAGCGATCGGTCATCAGCTGATAGACCACCTCGCTGCGCCAGTCCGCCACGTGGGTCTCGATCGGGCGCTCGCCCTCGAGCCCCTCGAAGTCCATGCAGCCGGCGCTGCACGAGGCGGCGAGCGCGAGAACCACCGACGGAAGCTTGGCCTTCATGCTCACTCTCCGTAGCTCGACGAGTTGAACCACCACTCGGCGCCGATGCCGTAGAACTGCTCCACCTTGCGCCGCGCGAACACGTCGTCGTAGGCGTAGAGCGAGCGCGCGTCCTCGTTCCTCTGGGTGAACGCCATGATCAGACGCAAGACCGGCCGCTTGAACACGCCGGCCCCCGCGGGCGACAGGTACGGCATGAGCCCGAAGCGCCAGAGCCGGGCGTGCACCGGCTGGTTGGTGGCGATGTTCAAGATGCCGCGCTGCTGGGCCTGGTACGAGCCCTCGACGGCCACGCCAGCGTGATCGCCCAGAAAGACGTGGGGCCGCACGACGAAGATGCCCTCGTCCACGTTGTTGAAGTTGAACTGTTCCGGCGTCGGCTCGCGGAACGAGCGGAAGTACCCGCCCACGACCAAGGCGAAGGGGCTTTGCTCGAAGTTCCCGGAGATGCCGAGGCGCGTCTCGGTGGCGCCCTCGACCGTGCGGTCGGGGCTGGTGCCCTCGGGTGTGCCGAGCTCGCCGTAAGCCGCCAGCCCGCGGCCGTGGCGGAAGAACAGGTTCACGAAGGTGTCGTGCTCGCCAGTGAACAGGCCCACCTGCCCGCCCAGCAGCATGCCGCTGTCACCCGGCACGTCCTCGTAACGGCCGGGCTGGGTCTCGCGCTCGCCGCTCGGCAGGCGGTGCACCTCGCCGTAGGCCACGGCCTTGAGCCCGCCCTTTTCGCCGAACAGGGGCACGATGTGGCTCAGCTTGAGGCTGCTCACCAGCCGCGGCCGGTTCAAGATCTCGACGTCGGTCGTGCCCGGCTGGTTCTGCGGCGCGGGGCGCGGCCGTACCTGATACTGGAAGGGATCGTCGGCACGATTGAGGCCGACGTGCCACGCAGCGAAGCTCTTGCCACCCTCGAGCTCGAAACGCACGCCACCGCCCACGGTGTTCAGGTTGTCCAGCGGCCAGAAGTCGAGCAGGTAGATGTCGTCGCCGCGATACATCCGCGAGCCGGCCCAGACGCTCAGGCCCTTGTCGCCGATGCCGCGCTCTTCCAGGTACAGGTTGCGCACCGCGAGCTTCGCGTCGAACTTGCCGTCGTAGTGGAAGAGCGGCCCGCCGATGGCCAGCGTGGTCACGATGCGGGACGACAGGTCCTTCTTCCACTCGTCGTCCCGCCGGAGCTCGAGCTCGGCGTACGGGCCCTCGTCGATCCGCGTGCCGCGAGCGACCACGTCGGCGTCGCGCCCCTCGCCGCCGCGACCGTCGCTGGCCACCACTACCCGCCCGTACGATCCGAACGAGAACGACGAACGGGGATGGTCGAGCTCACCCTTCGGCGGCGGGACCCGGACCGGCCCCATGAACGCCGGGACCTTGCCTCGGACCATGGGCGGGCGCGCCGCCGGGGGCTCGGGCGCGGGCGCCGGCGCCTCCGCCGGCTCGGCGGGCGCGGGCTCGGCTGGGGGTGGCGGCGACGGTTCGTCCTGGGCCAGAGCCGGCCGCGCGAGCGCGAGCGCAGCCAGCCCGATGATCCATGCCCCGCGGTTCATGCTGGGGCGGCGGATAACACATCCGGGCCGGGGAGTGACGCGTCTCTCTTGCGCTCGGCCGCCACCTGGGTATGGATAGCGCCGCCATGGAGCCCGGAATCGTCACCCTCGCGAAGATCGTCGGCCTGCTCGGGACCTGCATCAGCCTGATCCCGCTGGTGTTCGTGTTCTCGCCGGGTCGCCGGGACGAGCCGACGGACAACCTCGCCGGCCTCGAGTGATCAGAGCGCCTGCGGCAGGCACTTGCCGCTGAGCAGATCCGCCGGCGTCGCGCAGGTGCTCGGTACGGGTGCGCTCGGGCCCGCCGGCGCGCACACCCCCGCCAGCGGAGACGAGCCGTTGGCACACGCCGGCGCGCAGGTCTGGAAGAGTTGATCTTTCACCTGGCCCGCCGGGCACGCGCCCGCCGGAGCGGGGGCCGGCACACCGGGCAACTTCGGGAAGGGCAGCGACCAGCCACCGGGCAAGCCGCCACCGCCACCGTACTGCGCGCTGATCGCCGCGCGATCGCCCGCCGACAGCGCGTCGCGCTGACCGATGGGTGCGTTCGCCATGCGCGGAACGATGGTCGGCTTGCCGGTCCGGCTGAACGCGTGCGCGCCATAGTGCATCACGCTGGCGTAGTCGTAGGCGCCGATGTCCTTGCCGCCGCGCTGCTCGAAGGCGAAGCGAAACTCGGGCTCGATCTCGTCCCAGAAGATGGTGACGAAGGCATCGCGGTCGCTGCGCGTCTGCTCGTGATAGAAGCCGGCGGCGTGCAAGATCTCGTGGGCGATGCTGCCCGGACCGCAGATCCCGATCTGGATGTCTTGCGGGCCGCCGACGCGCCCCATGGCTGACGAGCAGCCGCCCTTCAGGGTGCTGAACACCACATAGTCGGGATCCGTCGCGACCCGCGGGCGCACCTCGAGCTCGGTCGGGTTGACCATTGCGATGGCCTTCTGGATGTTCGCCACCTGCTCGGGGGGAACCGACGCATCGATCTCGAAGGGGATCACTCCGTGCGGCCAGAGGTGGGAAACGTGGGTGGTGGCGATCGCGCCTTGCTTGTGCGCATAGGTCGGCGCGCCGTAGCGTTGCCCCAGCCCCGCGACGGGCCCGAGCTGGATGTCGCCCTCCATCATCGCGGTGCCGCCCACCACCTGGTATCGGACCAGCTCGGGCCGGTCGCGCCCGGGCAGCGTGAGCCACTGGCTCGAGAGCGGACCGCCTTGCGGCGCGCGCTCGGCGCTCGCCGCGACCGCGCGGGCCGGCGGCATGGTAGCGCCCCGGGTCGACGCGCAGCCACCGAGCCCGAGGGCGAGAACGAGAACCACGGCGGCGGACAGGGGCTTCAACGGGGCTCTGGCTCTTGATACGGCGGCGCGGTCGGCTCTCCCCCTCGGCGTGATCGCGAGATGTGCGCTAGCGTAGGCCACAGTGAGAGCGCCGATCGGAGTCGCATTCTTCGCTGCCGCCTGTGCCTGGCCGCTGCGCGCCGGGGCCCAGGCTCAACCGCATCGCTCCGCGAACGAGCTGGTCAGCTCGAACGGGCGAGCGGTGGTCGGCTTCGACATCGCGCAGAAGCGCGTCACGAGCTTCCTCGAGCATCCGTATCGGCAGAAGAGCACCGGCGCCGAGACCCGCAACGTCGCGTTCGACGTGTACCCCGGCGTGCGGATCGGCAGCGCCGGCAAGTGGCTCGGCGAGGTCACGCCCAGCAAGGTCAGCTACGAGACCGGCACCGGGATCATCGTCGTGACGCGCAGTCACGCGGGCCTGGAGATCGACGAGCACATCTTCTCGCCCATCGATCTCGCCGAGCACGCGTTCGTCACCGTGATCCGCGTCAAGCGCGCCAGCGGCTCGGGGCCGGTGGACGTCTACGGCTTGTTCAACTTCCACCTGGGCTCGGGCTCACCGAAACCGAGCGCACTCCAAGAGACGATCGCGTGGGACGGCGCCCGCGACGCGTTCATGGAGTGGGGGCCGAGCGGGCTCACTGTCGGCTATGGCAGCATCGGCACGTCGACGCACCACGGGGCGAGCCCGCAGAACCCGTACCCCGCGCTGAACGCTGGTCAGAACCTGGCCGACAACGCCGGCACGGGCGCAGCCGCGGACGACGCGGTCGGCGGGCTGCAGTGGGGTCTCGGCGATCTGGCGGTGGGCGAGACCAAGTGGGCCGGAAGCTTCGTGGTGCTGGACGACAAGAGCAACGTGGCCCCGCGCATCGACGCCGTGAAGGCCTGGATCGGCAGCAAGACCCCGGAGCAGGTGCTGGCCGCCGAGAAGGCCGCGTGGTCCAGCTGGCACAAGCCCGTTCCGAGCGGGCTCAGCGCCCTCGAAGATGCGCTCTACCGCCAGCAGATGGCGATCTTGCGCATGGGGCAGGTGCGCGAGCCGGGCAAGGGTGACGGGCAGATCCTCGCGAGCCTGCCGCCGGGCAACTGGAACATCTCGTGGGTGCGCGACATGGCCTACGCCACCGCGGCCCTGGCCAAGAGCGGGCACGCGGCCGAGGCCAAGCGCGCCATCGAGTTTCAGCTCGGCGCCGACTCGGGCAAGTATCAGTCACACGTCGGCGCGCCGTACCAGATCTCGATCACGCGCTACTTCGGCGACGGCGTCGAAGAGACCGACAGTAACGAGAACGGACCCAACATCGAGTTCGACGGCTTCGGCTTGTTCTTGTGGGAGCTGGGCGAATACGTCGCGGCCAGCAAGGACGACGCGAGCCTCAAGGCCTGGTGGCCGACGGTGAGCGAGAAGGTCGGCGACCCCCTGGTGAAGCTGCAAGAGCCAAGCGGCCTCAGCGCGGCAGACTCGTCGATCTGGGAGGTGCACTGGAACGGCCAGCAGAAGCACTTCGCGTACACCACCCTCACCGCCGGAAGCGGGTTGTGCTGGGCCGCCACCCTGGCCGAAAAGGTGGGCGACAGCGCCCGCGCCACCAGCTATCGCGCCGCGGGCAAGAAGGCGCAGGGCGCGCTGATCGCCAAGCTCTCGGCCGCAGATGGCACGCTGGCCCAGAGCAGCGAAGATCTGGCCGCGGGCAAGGGCTTCCTCGACGCCGCGGCGATCGAAGCGGTGGGCTTCGGGCTGATCGATCCCAAGGGCAAGGCGGCGAAGGCCACCCTCGCGTCGATGCAGGCGAAGCTCGTCCCTGCCAGCGGGCGCGGCTTCATGCGCAACGACGACGGCGGCTGGTACGACAGCCAGGAGTGGGTGTTCGTCGATCTGCGCACCGCCAACGTGATGCGCCTGGGCCAGAGCCCCGGCGCTTCCGATCTGCTCGGCTGGATCACCGCCCAGGGCACCGAGAACTTCGGCCTGATCTCGGAGCTGCACGACGCCACCACCGCCGACTACAAGGGCGAGATGCCGATGGTCGGCTTCGGCGCCGGCGCCTACGCGCTGGCGTTGATCGATCGCGCGGGCGGTGCGACGCCGCTGCCGTGCGGTGAGTACGCCAGCGAGGGCGGCGGCGGCTCGAACACGGGCGGTGCAGGCGGCGCGGGAGGCAGCGCAGGCAGCGCGGGCAGCGCGGGCAGCGGCGGAGCGGGCAGCGGCGGCAAGGCCGGCAGCGGCGGCAAGGCGTCGGACGGCGACGACGACGGCGGCTGCGGATGTCGCGCACCCGCGCGGTCGAACCCGTCAGGCCTGAGTGCGCTGCTCGTGCTCGCTGCCCTCGCGCGGCTCAGAGGCTTCGGCCGTCGATCGCGCGGACGGTAAGCGCAACCGGCGGGCGCGCGCCCCCGGTGGTCATCGAGCGCGGCTCAACGTGGTGAGCCACGCGCTTTGTCCTCCCGGTGGTCATCGACCGCGGCTCAGCGCAGTGAGCCACGCGGTTTGGCCTCC
>JACPVJ010000021.1 GCA_016191785.1 Myxococcales bacterium
ACGCAGTGACCCACGCGCTTTGTCCTCCCGGTGGTCATCGACCGCGGCTCAACGCAGTGACCCACGCGCTTTGTCCTCCCGGTGGTCATCGACCGCGGCTCAACGCAGTGACCCACGCGCTTTGTCCTCCGACCGCGGCTCAGCGCAGTGAACCCGTCACTTCACCGGCGGCGGCGTGATCGGAGCGAGATCGAGCCCGCCGGGGTACTGGTAACTGGTGAACTTGCCGTAGCCGACCACCTGCAAGCCCACCGGGCTCGCGGCCTCGAGCACGTGTGCGCCCGCTTGACCTTGCCCCAGCTTGGCGCGCACCACCTCGTAGCCGCTGGACAGTGGCCCCGGCGCCACGCTCACCGGGACGCCGTCCAGAACCACGGCCACGCCGCTCTTCCGCACGATGTCGACGTAGCCCACGTCGTAGTCGTCGGGCGCGAGGAACACGTACTTCTTGCGGTACTGCTCCACGCTCACCGCGGCGCTCTGCGAGGGATCGCCGCGACGCTCGTGGGGCGGCTTCGCAGCGTCGACCAGGCTGCCTCCGAGTTGGATGGTGACCACCGCGAACGCCTGGCTGCCCTCGATCTCGAAGTCCTGCGTCACGACCTCGAGGTCGACCACTTGCCCGGCGTCGATCTGCGTCGGCGCGCCGGGCGGCGCCCCGCCGGGATAGCTGAGCGTGGTGCCGTCGGCGTTGCCCACCAGACGCACGAAGTGACCGACGGCGTCACCGTTAGGCC
The DNA here is from genome assembly GCA_016191785.1 of Myxococcales bacterium. Taxonomy (GTDB): domain Bacteria; phylum Myxococcota_A; class Polyangia; order Polyangiales; family Polyangiaceae; genus JADJKB01. The sequence goes on from JACPVJ010000021.1 coordinate 738, forward strand.
CCGTGGGCACCGTGACGAAGTAGCGCTTGCCCAGCGTCTCGGCCGGGAACACGCTCTCTTCGATGTGGTCACAGGCGGCCTTCTCGACGTCGAACGGCTGGTTCACGCACGGCATGCCGGTGATCACCTGCACGGGTTTGTCCGCGGTCACCAGGCTGCCCGCCAGATCGGAGGCCGGGCTGGCGACGATCTCGACGACCTCGCCGCGCTTCAGCGAAAAGTCGTAGGTCACGCCCTTGTCGGCCCCCGGAATGTCGGTGCCGGCGGCGGTAGTGGCGTTCTTGCTCAGCTTCACCGTGACCTTGGTGCCGTCCTGAGTTCCGGTGACCGCAAAGTACGGCGGCATGTTCACCATCGGCCAGCCGCGCTGCCCCGCCAGGCGATAGGTGCCGGTGAGGGCAGAGGTCGGGAGCAGCAGCGACGCGTCATTCGAGAACGAGTAGCAACCCACCGCTGCCCCGACCTGGGCGCACGTCTTGTCGCCGGGGCAGGCCTTCCAGCTCTTGCCCGCCGGCCCGCCGACGCCCCGGTACTCGAGGGCGTTGAACTGATACACGCTGACCGGCACGCTGCTGGTCAGCCGATAGGCGCCGTCTGCCACGCGCACGCTCTGCTCGAGGGAGACCGAGCCACCGCACTCGTCGGCCTCACCCCCCTTGAGCTCGGGGATCCAAGGCAAGTGGATCTTCTCGAGCCCCCCCGGCGGCACCGTGACCGTCGCGACGAGCGTTGCGCCGCGCTCCACCTTGATGGCGGCCGGCTCGCTGCCTGCATTGGCGACCACCGCGGCAAAGTCGAAAGTCGACCACACGTTGTTGGCCACGACCGTCGGCCAGAACTCGCAGCCCAGGTACGAGTGCGCCGTCGCTGCCTGCTCGCACGCGCTCGCTCCGGTGATGCCCCCGCCACCGGCATCGACGCTCGGGCCCCCTCCGGCCCCCGACGACGCTCCACCCGTTCCGGCCACGCCCTCGCCCGGCTCGGGCTCTTCGATGTCCGTACTGGTCGCACAGGCGGCTGCGAGCGCGCAGGCCACAGCCGAAAGTCGTAGGCTTTTTCGCATCCGGCGTCTCCCACCCAGCTGAGTGGCAGCGGCGGCGGCGACCGGGCGGAAAAATCCCAGAGCCACCCGAAGTAGCAGGTGGGCACCGAGCCGCGTACTCTTGCGGGGTCACCACCGCGGAGGTCGACCCATGCGCCAAGCCTTACCGTTCGTGTTCTTGTTCGTGTCCGTTGGGCTGAGCGCGTGCGGCTCAGGTGCGTCGAACGCACCGGGAGGCAGCGGCGGCTCGACCAGCACCGGTGGCTCGTCGGCCAGCGGCGGCTCGGGCGCGGCGACCAGCGGCGGCACCGGCGGCACCAGCGCCGGGGGATCTGGCAACACGGCGAACACCGGCGGACAGGCCGGCGGCGGCACCGGGGGCGACGCGGGCCCCACCGGGTGCACGAGCAACACCGACTGCGCCTCGGATCCGGGCGGGCCGACCTGCGACCCTTCGACCGGCAAGTGCGTCGGCTGCCTGGGCGCGACGGACTGCCCGACCGGGCAGTACTGCGACACCGCGACCAAGAAGTGTGGCGCCGGCTGCGACGAGGCCTCCGACTGCAGCGGCGCGACCCCGTTCTGCAACGCCGCCACCAAGGCCTGCGTGACCTGCCTGAAGGACACCGACTGCCCCTCGGGTCAGATCTGCGCCAGCAACGCCTGCGCGACGGGCTGCAGCGCGAGCCAGCCCTGTCCAACCGCGGGGGAAACCTGCTGCGGAGCCAGCTGCCACGACCTGCAGACCGACGTGAACGCCTGCGGCGCGTGCGGCACGGCGTGCAACTCGTACCCGAACGCCGCCACCCAGTGCGTCGCCGGGGCTTGCGGCATGGGGGCCTGCGCGGCTGGGTTCGCCGACTGCAACGAGAGCGCCATCGACGGCTGCGAGTGGAACACCGGGGTGGGCGGCGCCTGCGCTTGCAAGCCGGGCTCGACCCAGAGCTGCTACACCGGTCCGACCGGGACGGCGGGGGTCGGCGAGTGCAAGGCGGGGCAGCAGACGTGCGACGCAAGCGGCTTGCTCTGGGGCCCGTGTCTGAATCAGGTCGTGCCCAGCGACGAGGTCTGCGCCAACGGCCTGGACGAGGACTGCAGCGGCACCGCCGACGACGTGAAGGACACGGACGGGGACGGCTGGACGAAGTGCAACGGCGACTGCTGCGAGGACTCGAGCCAGTGCTCGAAGCCCAAGAACGTCAACCCCGGTGCGTTCGAGGTGGTGGGCAACTCGGTGGACGACGACTGCGACCCGGCGACCAGCGACACCACGCCGACGACGGATTGCGCGACCACCGCCAAGTGGACCGGCGTCACCGCGACGGACGTGGCGCAAGCCATCGACCTCTGCCAGTTCACCACCGCCAGCCCACCCCTCGCCCAGAAGAAGTGGGGCGTGATCACCGCTCAGCACCTGCAACCCAACGGCACCACGCCGAATGCCACCGCCCTCAGCGAGATGCAGAACTGGCAGACGGCGGTGGTCCAGAACTACGGTACCGGCGGCATCGTGCCCACCAAGGGGCCGACCATGGCGGGGATCTCGTCCGGCCGGATGCGCGACCAGAACGACCCGAACTACGTCAACCCGAACTCCGGCGCGTCGTTCAGCACCAGCACCAGTCCGCCGCCGGCCTACCTGGCGGCGCACGCCGGCGCGCTGCCCGCGTCGGCGGGCTGCAGCGGCACCTGCCCCGCCGGCAGCGGCGCCAACGACCCGGTCAACGTCCGGCTGACGATCCGCGTCCCGACCAACGCCCAGTCGTTCTCCTACAAGTTCCGCTTCTTCAGCTCGGAGTACTGGACCTACCAGTGCACCATCTTCAACGACTTCTACCTCGCCCTGCTCACCACGGGCGCCGCGGGGATCCCGGCGGACAAGAACATCTCGTTCGATTCCGCGAACAACCCGGTGAGCGTCAACAACGGCTTCTTCGACCTGTGCGCGGCCAAGGGCTGCAACACCTGCCCCTTCGGGATGGGTGAGCTCGCGGGCACCGGCATGCAGCTGAGCAACACCGGCGGGGGCACCAAGTGGCTGACCACGACGGCGCCAGTCGTGCCCGGCGAGACCATGGTGATCGAGTTCATGGTCTTCGACGTGAGCGACCACATCCTGGACTCGCTGACCATCCTCGACAACTTCCAGTGGAGCCTGGATCCATCGGGCGTCGGCACGACCGGCTGAGCCGGTCAGACCCGGTCTTTGCGGCACTCGCGCACGACGCCCAGGAAGGTCGCCGGGCGCCCGGGCAACACACAGCGCACGCAACACCGAAGGAACACCCGCCAGCCGAACTCGCGGACGATCACCGGTCCGTGGGTCAAGAGGTGCCTGGTCGTCACGTACCCGTGCATGGGCTCCGGTCCGACCGCCAGCAATGCATGTGCCACGCGCCCGGGTCAAGAAAAGGCCGGTGTTCGAAGCCGCGGGTCTCAGATCTGAAATGCCGAGGTTGCGCGGGCGAAGGGCCGACCCACCGCGCGCCCAGTCAGCCCCTCCGGGACCTGCGCCGCGACCGCAGCGCCCAGAGCCCCCGCTGCACGCCCAGCGTCGCGATCCCCGCGGTGATCGCGCACCCGAGGTTCACGGCCAGCTGGAGCGACGCCCCGCGCAGCTCGGGCCAGTCCCGATACGCTGCCGCGACCGCCATGTTGGCCGCGGCGGGGACGGTGGTCACCGAGATCAGCACCCCGATCAGCGCCCCGGATTTCGAGGTGCTGAGCGAGAGAATGCCCGCCACGCCGGCCAAGAGGGCGATGATCACCGAGTAGGCGTCGGGGTGCGAGATGAACAGCGTCTGCGTCCGCGCCAGCGTAGCCGGCGTCGTGCCCCACGCGCGCAGCGCCACGACCACGAGCCAGGTCGCCGTCGCCGCGATGGGGAAGCCGAGCACCAGCGCCGCGAGCGACCGAATTGCCAACGCCCATCGGCGCTGGACTGCCGCGACGCACAGCCCGGCGAGAGGTCCGAACTCGGGACCGACCACCATCGCGCCGATGATCAACACCACCGAATCGGTGAGAATGCCGACCGCGGCGATCACCGTCGCCAGCACCAAGAAGATCATGTAGCTCGCGTTCAGCTCTGCGCTCTCCGAGGTTTGCGCCTCGACCTCTTCCCACACCACGGCGTTACCCGGCGAACCCTCGGCGGCGCGCTCGGCGGCGTCCGCCGCGTCTGAGATCGCAGCGTCGATTGTCTCGACCGCGATCGAGCCGAGCCGCTCGACCCCAAGGGCACGGAGCGTTTCCAGTACGACGCTGCCTTCTTCGCGCGCCACGTCACAAGAGACCAGGTCGCCCTTCGGCTTGAGCGCGACGCCTTGCCAGAGCACCAGGTTCGTCACCGAAGGTTCTGCCGAGAGCGCCTGCAGGACCTGCTCGGAGAGCTCGTTAGGGACGACCAGTCGCAAGTGCAGCATGGCGCGACTGTACCGCGCCGTTGGCACGGCTGATGCGCAGTGAGCGGAGCGACGCTCGACGCGACGCGAAATCGTCGTTGGCACCGCGATTGCGGCGTTGCGCTGGCGAATGGCCGGACGCACCCATGGTCCGCATGGCGCACGCCGAAGCCCATCCGTTCTCGGCGTCGCGACCGAAACCCTAGTCGACAGGGGCCAGCCGAGACGCGCACGGCGAGAGTCGTGCGCGGTCGGCTTGCACCCCAAGGCTCGGACTTTCGCCGCTCCGAGCGCCGGGAGGAAAACCATGTCCATGCTCATGTTCGTCGGTCTCGCGTTCGCCGCCCTCGTCGTCGTGTTCGTCCTGGCCGGCACCCGCTACATCCCCAACCATTCGGTCGGCATCGTCGAGAAGCGCTGGAGCCTGCGCGGGTCGGTGCTGAGCGGTTTCATCGCGCGCGGCGGCGAGGCCGGGTACCAACCCCGGGTGCTGCGCGGTGGCGTGCACTTCCGGATGCCGCTTCAGTACCGCGTGCACCGCGCGCCGCTGGTCACCATCCCGCAAGGGAAGATCGGCTACGTCTTTGCGCGTGACGGTCGCCCGCTGTCGCCGGGACAGGCCCTCGCAGAAAACCAGGCCGCCCGCGACTTCCAGGACGTCGAGCTGTTCCTTCGGAGCGGCGGGCAGCAGGGCCCCCAGCGCCAGCTCCTCCGCGAGGGCACGTACGCGATCAACCTGGCACAGTTCGTCGTCTTGACCTGGGACAAGCTCTATTACTTGAAGCTCGGTCGCGACGAGGACGACGTGTTCAAGCGCATGGCCGACACGATCATCACCCGCGACGGCTTCCGTCCGGTGGTCATCCAGGGCACCGACGATGCGATCGGCATCGTCACCGTGCACGACGGTCCGGCGCTGCCCCAAGGTGAGATCATCGCGCCCACGGTGGGCCATGACCCTGGTGTCTTGGCGGGGCATCACGAAAACTTCCAGGACCCGGATGCCTTCCTGGTGGCCGGGGGCTTCCGCGGCCGCCAGCTCCAAGTTCTGGCCGAGGGCACGTACTACATCAACCGCCTCTTCGCCTCGATCGAGCTGGTCCCCAAGACCGTGGTCGAGGTGGGCAACGTGGGCGTCGTGGTGTCGTACACCGGCGAGCGCGGCACCGACGTCTCGGGCACGGACTACAAGCATGGCGAGCTCGTGGCCCAAGGCCGGCGCGGCGTGTGGGAGAGCCCGCTCTTGCCTGGCAAGTACGCTTTCAACACCTACGCGGGGCGCGTGGTCATGGTGCCCACCACGAACTTCATCTTGAAGTGGAACAAGGGCGAGGTGGGGGCTCACCGCTTCGACGAGAACCTGGCCGAGGTGTCGCTGATCACCAAGGACGCCTTCGAGCCCAAGCTGCCGCTGAGCGTGGTGGTGCACATCGACTACCGCAAGGCGTCGCTGGTGGTGCAACGCTTCGGCGACGTGAAGCGTCTGGTGGAGCAAACCCTCGACCCGATGGTCGCCGCCTATTTCAAGAACGTGGCCCAGACCCGAACCTTGATCCAGCTGCTGCAAGATCGGTCGAGCATCCAGCGACTGAGCAGTGAAGAGATGCGCGAGAAATTCGAGCACTACAACTTGGAGCTGGAAGAGGTGCTGATCGGCACCCCGACCTCTCAAGGCAACGACGCCCACATCGAGCAGATCTTGAAGCAGCTGCGGTCGCGCCAGATCGCGGAAGAGCAGGTCGAGACCTATGCCCGGCAAGAGCGCGCCGCGCTCAAAGAGCGCGAGCTGCGCGAAGCAGAGGCGCGAGCCAACCAGCAACGCACCATCACCGAGTCCGAGCTGTCGATCGTGGTCCAAGAGAACCAGGGCAAGGCCGAGCTCCAGCGCGCGCTGCAGAACGCAGCTCAGATCCGCGCCATCAGCCAGGCCGAGGCCGACCAGCTGCGCATGATGGGCGAGGCCGAGGCCGAGAAGACGGCCCGTGTGGGCATCGCCCAGGCGATCGCCACCGAAGAGCAGGTCCGCGCCTACGGCGGCCCGAAGCTCCAGGTCACCCAGGCGGTGCTGGGTCGCTTCTCCGAGGCGATCGAGAAGGCCGGTGTGGACGTGGTCCCGCGGGTGGTGGTCGGTAGCAGCGGCGGCGCTGGCAACGGCGGTGTGCTCGAGACCCTGCTCTCGGTCTTGCTCTCGGAGAAGATCGGGGAGAGCCCACTCATGGTCGAGGACGAGCGACCGCGCAGCCCCGAGGTCGATGCGCTGCGCCACGATCTGCGGCGGAGGCTCCTGGCCGAGCGGCCTTTGAGCGGCCTTCCCGCGGCGGAGTGAAGGCGTCAGCGCCGGAAACGGGGCGACTCTCGGGTCGCCCCGTCGTCGTTCCGGGTCACGCGCTGGGCTTGGCTGCGCGCTTCTTGGTGGCCTTCTTTGCGAACTTCTTCGCGGCCTTCTTGGTGGCCTTCTTCTTCGCAACCTTCTTCTTCGCGACCGGCGGATCCCCGGCCGGCTTCTTCGCGGTGCGCCGGGCACGCGGCTTCGCAACCCGAACGGGCTCCGTCGCCGGCTCGGAGTCCGTGACGCGGATGGGCTCGAGCTCCGGCTCGGAGGCAGGCGTGCTCACGGCCATGGGCAGCGTCTGCTCGCGCGTGGCCGGCGCGACCTCGCCGCCCAGCCAAGCCACCACGTCGCTGGTCTCGCGCTGGGTCTGGGCCGAGACCTCGAGGTCCGTGCCGGCCAGCCACTGCCGCACCATGCTCTGGCCCTCGCGGACCCGCGCTCCGATGGCCATCACCGGCGAGACCGAGACGGACCGCGACGGCGGCGGCGCGGTGGGCGGCGGTGCAACGGGAACCGACGGCACCGGCGTGCGCAGGCGCTCGCCCCCGGTGACGGCTTCGGCCACCCGCGCGACCGCGGTGGCCGCCCGCTTGAACACCGCCTTGAGCACCGGCAGCGCGCCCGACATCGGAAGCTCGATGCTGGCCGAAGCCTCGGACCGGGCGGTGGGCGGCGCGCTCGCGGGGATCACCGGCGTGGGGACGCGCGGAGCCGGAGCCGCGGGCGCTTCGAGCGGCGCCGTCACCTCGGCCGCGCTGGCCACGTCTTCGGCGGTCACCAGCGCCGACGCGAGCTCGGGGTTGCCCAGCGCCGCCAAGAGCGCGTTCCAGGCGCCGCGCAGCGTGCGAAACCGGAGATCGGGATCGACCGCCAAGACCTGGCCGACCCATTCGTCGACCTCCGTGGGCACGTCGGGCCTGAGCGGCGAGAGCGCCGGGCGAGCCGCAGTGGTCGCCGCCTTGAACTTGTCTTGAAGCGACACACCGGCGAACGGGAACTGCCCGGCGAGCGCACGGAACACCAGCACGCCGAAGGAATACACGTCCACGCGCTGGTCCAGCGCGTCGCTCTTGCCTCGCCAGGCTTCGGGGGCGATGTAGCTGGGCGATCCGACGATGGTTCCGGCGGCGGTCAGCGGCATCTGCGAGCGCAGGCGCGCCAGCCCGAAGTCCAGCACCCGCACGCCCCCGCCCGCCTTCTCGGCGAGCATGAACACGTTGGCGGGCTTCAGATCGCGGTGGATGATTCCCTGCTCGTGGGCGCGCTCGAGGGTCGTCACCACCGGGCTCAGCACCGCAAGTAGGCTCGCCACGGAAATGCGTTGCCCGCGTTGTTCGAGCCCCTCGAGGTGAGCCTCGAGGTCCATGCCGTCGAGCAGCTCCATCACCAGGCAGAGCTTGCCGCTGCTGCTGCGGCAGAGGTCGATCAGCTCGACGGCGGAGGTCCCCGCGAGCTTCACCAGCGCGATCTGCTCACGCCGAAGCCGCTCGACCTGCTGCGGATCCTTGGCGGCGACGTCGGTCAGCATCTTGACCGCCACGAGGCGTCCGCTCTCGCGGTCCTTGGCTTTCCACACCAAGCCGTGGCCGCCGCGACCGATGATCGACCCGAGCTCGTAGCGACCCGCGATGACGTGTCCCGAGTGTGGTTCTGCGAGTTCGGAACCGCCCATGGCCCGCGAGTATATATGCCGAGCGGTACGAAACCTGCTTTGGCTTCGAAGATGGCACTCGGACGCCGACAATCTCGCGCCCTCGGGCTGCTCTTGGTGCTCGCCGCCAACGTCGGGTTGGCCCTGACGGGTTGCGGTTCGGATGCCCCGAACGACGACGGGGGCGGCGGATCGAGCGGCGGGGCGTCCGGCGGCAGCGCCGGGTCATCGGGGGCCCCGACCGGCGGTGCCGGCGGCGCGGCGGGCAGCGCTGGCGCGGCTGGCGCCGGGGGCAGCGCCTCGGGCGGCGCCGATGCCGGCAACGCCGGCGGTGCTGGCGGAAGCACGGGAGGCTCCGGCGGGGCGGCCCCGTGCGCGACGCGCATCACCTACGGATCCACGTGGCTCAAACCCCCGAGCCATCCCGCCCAGCACGATGACGCTGGCGGCTTGGTCACCTGGGACGGCTCGTGCCAGGTCGACGGTTCGGGGAACGCCTTCGCGACGCTCTCGAACGGGTGGAAGCCGTTCTTCCAGAGCAAGAGCTGCATCATCGCGCTGGACTACTCTGGCGCGTGCAGCGGCGTCGCGGCCAGCTGTGAGACGAGGGTGCAATACGGGCCGAAGTGGCTGCCCGCGCCGAACCACCCCGCGCCCTACGACGACGTCGCGGGCGTGCTGACCTGGAACGGCATCTGCTCGGCGAGCGGGGGGGACTCTTCCGCGACACTCTCGAACGGCTGGGCGCCGCACTTCTCCGGGAGCGGCGCGTGCGATCTCTCGTTTCGCCACACGCAGTGTGGCGGGCTGTACGAGAACCCGGTGGTCGGCAGCGACTGCCCGGACCCCGGCGTGATGAAGGACGGCGACACCTTCTACATGACCTGCACGCCTGGGTATGCCTACCCGATCTGGTCGTCGAAGGATCTGGTGCACTGGAAGAGCGCCGGCACGATCTTCACCGCCGCGACGAAACCCGGCTGGGCCGCGAGCCACTTCTGGGCGCCCGAGATCCACAAGGTGGGGTCGAAGTACGTCGCCTATTTCAGCGCCAAGAGCAGCAGCTCGGGCACCTTCGCCGTGGGCGCGGCCAGCGCCTCGAGCCCGGTCGGCCCCTTCGGCGACCTGGGTAAGCCGCTCGTGACCGAGCCCAGCCCCGGCGCCATCGACGCGCACTACTTCCGCGCATCGAGCGGCAAGCACTACATCTTGTGGAAGGTCGACGGAAACGCCGTGGGTCAGGCCACGCCGATCAAGATCCAGGAGCTTGCCTCCGACGGGCTGTCGCGCGTCGGCTCACCGACCACGATCTTGACCAACACGCTGGCGTGGGAGGGTGCACTGGTCGAAGGCCCGTGGATGGTCGAGCATGGCGGCGAGTTCTTCTTGTTCTACAGCGGCAACGGCTATGGCAGCCCGAGCTACGGCGTGGGGGTGGCCAAGGCCAGCTCGCCCCTCGGCCCGTTCACCAAGAAGGGCGCCCCCATCTTGTCGAGCAAGGGTGGCTGGGCCGGGCCCGGGCACGGCGCCGTGCTGAAGGGCCCTTCGGGCGACTGGGTCCACGTCTACCACTCGTGGGTCGCGGGCAAGGTGCAGCAAGCGCCGGGTCGCATCGTGCTGGTCGATCGAGTGCAGTGGAGCGGCGGCTGGCCGAGCATGCTCGGCGCTCCGTCGTCGCGCTCGCAGCCGATGCCGTGAGCTTCAAACCTCGACGTGAACGGCGATCAGTCGGTCATCGACCGCCTCGCCGCGAAGCGTGAAGGTCAGATACCCGGGCACTCCGTCGACCTCGAGGGCCACGCTGAGGGTGTCGGGCCCGGCGTCGAGCAATCGATAGGTCCCAGATCGGTCGAGCGAAGCCAGCACCGCTGCGCGCCCCTGCCGCAGCGAGCCGTCGGCCAAACGCAGCAAGATCGCCTCGTGCATCACGGACGCGCGCTCCTGGGGGGTGCCCGTCACGAGCACGGCCAGAAGGCGCGCCACGTACATCCGACCACGCTACACCAAGTCGCCCCGACGAATCAGCCCGTTCCACGCCAGCGTTGACGGACCCATGGCTCGGCCCAACGCTCCGCGCCGGGATGAGCGCGGGGCCTCGCACGTATCGTTACTACGAGCTGATCATGGCGGCCTTCGTCTGCGTGCTCTTGTGCGCCAATCTGATCGGCGTCAGCAAGGTGACCGAGGTGACCGTCCTCGGGAAGAGCTTCGCGTTCGGCGCGGGCAACCTGTTCTTCCCGCTGTCCTACCTGTTCGGTGACATCCTGACCGAGGTGTACGGGTACGCCCGCGCGCGCAGGGTGGTCTGGGCCGGGTTCGGCGCGCTGGGCTTCGCGTCGGTGATGAGCTGGGTCGTGGTTCACCTGCCGCCCGCGACCGGCTGGAGCGGCCAGCCGGTGATCGAGGCGGCGTTCGGCTCGACCTGGCGGATCGCCCTCGCCTCCCTGGTGGGGTACTTCTGTGGCGAGTTCGCCAACTCGTACACGCTGGCCAAGCTCAAGATCGCGACTCGGGGGCGGCTGCTCTGGGCGCGCACCATCGGCTCGACGGTCCTGGGTGAGGCCTGCGACACCCTCGTGTTCTATCCGCTGGCGTTCTACGGGGTCTGGTCGAACGACCTGCTGCTCGGGGTGATGCTCGCGAATTACTGCATCAAGGTGGGCTGGGAAGTGGTGGCCACTCCCCTGACCTACCGCGTGGTGGGCGCGCTCAAGCGCATCGAGCACGAGGACCACTACGACACGGACACCTCGTTCACGCCCTTCTCGCTAAAGGCTTGAGGGCGGCTCAGAGCGTGCGCTCGACGCGGTCCATGGTGAACGCGGCAAGCTCGAGCCCGAGCCCTTCGAAGGCCTCACGGATGACCCCTTCGGCCTGCCGCGCACAGCGCTCGGGGTCCCGTTCGACGGCCTCGAGCGTGCTCTCACCAAGGACCCGGCGGAGCGAGCCCGTGCAGACGTCGGTGGCAAGGCGCAGGATCTCTTCGCGCGGCTTGGCGAGAAACCGCTCCACGACGTGGTGCACGCCCGGCGGCTCGCTGACGAGTCGAACCTCGCCCCGGGCAAAGGCGGCGACCGCACGGCCGTCCGAGAGGTGGCAGTCGGCGACTTCGACCGAGATCGCACCGAGCGTCAGATCCAGGAGCTCGACCGTCTCGATCAGGGGGATCCGCAGGACGCGACCGGCTCGCACCACCCGGTACCCACGCACCGTGCCGTCGCGATCGACGTGCCGACGCCCGGCGGCGACCGCGATCTGGTTCGGTGCCACGACGACCAGGAGCATCCGGCTCACGATCACGCCGACGCCCCAGGTCGCGACCACGGCGGCGACCGCAGCGAAGGTGGCCGCCAGCGCCGAGGCGCCCCGGAGGGCGAAGTAGGCGGCTGCTCCGAGCGGAAGCGCCACGGCGACCACGGTGCCGAGAACGGCGCCGAGAGATCCCTGACGACCGGTCACCGGCGCGGGCTCCGGGCGCGCGGCCGATGCCTGTCGAGCCTCGACCAGGTCCTGTTCGAGGCGTTCGACTTGAGCGCGGAGCGCGGCTCGGTCATCGCGAAACGGCATGGCCCGACGATAGCGCGAGCCGGGCCCGCGGTCCGTCCCACCGACCGACACTGCCGCTTCGTCTGGAAGTGCGCTAGCCTGGCGTGTCATGGGGGCTACCCAGTCGAGGGTTCCGGTTCTGGAGCTTGCGCGCCGTGCCCGCGTCGTCCACGCGGTGGAGCCGGGCGGCAGCTTGGAGGTGTACTTGCCGCGGCAGGACGTCGCGGTGACCTTCGTCGAAGGTCGCCTCACCGCGCCGATGGCGGAGCGGTGGATCGAGACCCTCGATCGACAGTTCAGCCGCGGCGCGCGCTTTCAGACCTTCCACGACTGGGATCTGATGACCAGCTACGACTCGGCAGCGCGCCAAGCGCTCACGTCGTGGGTGGTCTCTTCGATCCGCCACATCTTGAGCGCCGACTTCTTGGCGACCCATGGCATGGTGCGAATGGGCGTCGCCGCCGCCGGGGTCGCGACGGCGCTGGCAGGCCTGCGCGTCGAGGTCCACTCGACCCGGCAGCCTTTTCTCCGCGCCATCGAGCAGTGCCTCGCGCCGCCGCCTTGAGCGGGCTCGCGCGGCTCGAATGCGCTATGCTTCGTGCGCCATGGGGAAGCGCTCGGGTCTGATCTGCGCGCTGCTGCTCGCAGCCTGCACCAACGACTACGACGATTTCGGCTTCGGAGACGCGGGCAGCGGCTCCGGCGGAGCTTCCGGTGCGGGCAGCGGCGGCGTCGCGGGGGTTGGCAACGCGTCGGGTGCGGGGGGCGCCGGCGGCGCCGCGGGCGCGGGGGGCGCGGGCGGGGCCGGCGCCACCGGCAGCGGGGGCGGTACCGCGTGCGCGTGTCCCCCGGGCATGAGCTGCGAGAACCAGCGCTGCCGCTGCACCGCGGCCACCCAGTGCGGCGCGGGCAACTCCATCGAGTGCAACGGCGAGGGCCGCTGCGTGTGCGACGGCGATTCGTGTCGCCCCGGGGAGACGTGTCGCGTGACCGGCAGCGGCTCGAGCTGCTCGTGCAACGGCGGCAAGGACTGCGACGGCGGCGAGATCTGCTGCGCCACGGGCTGCGTCAGCCCGTGGGGCGACGAGGCCAACTGCGGCGCCTGCGGCAACGCCTGCGCGGCGACTGAGCACTGCGTCTCGGGCAAGTGCGTGGGGTGAGGCCGATCCACCACGCCAGGCCGTGACCCGGGCGCGCCCATCGCGTATGCTGACCGGATGCGCCTTCAGCCAAGCCCCCTCGCCACCCTCGGGCTCCTCCTCGCAACCATTGCAGCGCTCGGTGTCGCCTGCAGCAGCGACAGCGGTGGCGGGTCCTCGGGCACCGGGGGCGCAGGCGGCTCGGCCGCGAGCGGCGGGCAAGGCGGCGCCACCGGCGGCACGGGAGCGGTGGGCGGAAGTGGCGCCACCGGCGGCTCGGCCGGCGTCGGGGGCAGCGCCAGCGGCGGCGCGGCGGGCAGCGACGCCTCGGCGGGCGGAAGCGCCTCGGGCGGAGCCCCGCCGATGTGCTCGAGCTCGACGGACTGCAAAGAGGCGTCGGTCTCGTACCCGAACAGCACCGAGCCCCCGGCCACGACAGCCACCACCTGCGTCGGCGGGCAGTGTGGTCTCGTCACCCAGTACAGCGGCTCGTACAAGGCGCCCAAGCCGCCCAAGTCGTGCACCGAGATCTGCGCCGCGTCGAGCTACCAGGGGCAACCGATGAAGTGCTCGGGCTCGTGCCTCTCGAAGAAGATCAACGGCTTCGGCGACAAGGGGCTGGCCTTCGAGATCGGGGACGCCGGGCCGGGATCGGTCTCGGGGCTGGTGCGGTACCAGTTCAGCCCCATGTCGGGCGGCTACCAGTTCCTGGAGGTCGCCTGCGCCGAGGTGCCGAAGTCGAAGCTGATCCAGGGCAACAACAGCTACACCTACGTCGGTCACAGCTGCTGTTGCGTGGCCCCCTGACGGCGTCAGGGCGCAGCGCTCACCGACTTCTCTTCGATCTGCACCGCCAGCGTGCAGGGCTTCGCCAGAAACAGCTTGTGCTTCAGCGAGTGCTTGACGACGCAGATCGGGACCGTGCCCTGATCGCTGCCGTCCGGCGCGCTGATCTCGATGCGCCCCCCGGGGAGCAGCGTGGCCTGAAAGCTAGCGGTCCCGCCGGGAACCTTGTCGCAGCCTCCGACCAGGCCGTTCATGGTCTTCTCGGCCTCCTTCTTGTCGAGCTTCGCTGGGCACTCTTTGAGCATCACCGAGCCCTCGACCACCGCGACCTTCGGCCCGGCCGGCGGAGCGGCCGCGCTCGGCGTCGGCGCGACGGCCGGCTTCGATTCCCCGGGCGCGGCACAAGCGAAGAGGAAGACGCCAGTGACGAGAGCTGCAGCTTTGAAGTGAACCACGTCCGCAGCATGCCACATTTGGAGCGGGAACCCCCAACGCCACTGCTCAGTCGACGGTGATCGACTTGCTGACGTTCTTCGGCACGTCCGGGTGAACGCCGTGATCGACGATGCCCAGGCGGTCGAGGTACTGCTTCTTGAGCAAGCTCATCTTCAGTGCCAGTCGCTGCAGCACCACCGTCGCCGAGAACATCGCCATCAAGGTGTCGCCGGTGCGAGGCAGCGGGACGTAGACCGAGCGATATGACGGGTTGTCGGCTGGCGCCTTTCCGGCCGCGCCACGGAGCGCCGGGTGGTCCTCGGCGATGACCACGCTCGAGGCGCCGCGGATCTTGTGGGTGTTGATCTGCGAGACAGTGAGCGCCACGTCCCGCGGGTCGGGCCCGGTCACGTAGATCAGCGGGTAGTCCGCCGAGAGCTCGCGCAGAAGGGCCGCCCGGTCGACCGTCTGCTCGAACAGCCCCCGCTCGCCGCCGGTGAGGGCAAAGGGCGTCGAGGTCGGCGAGAGCACCGAATCGGTGGCGGCCTGGAAGAGCCGGCAGAGCGCCTCGGTGCCCAGGCCCTGGGCGGCGCTGGCAGTCGCCAGCTCTTGGAGCAAGATCCCCAGGCGCTTGAGCATGGCGTCGACCTCGAGGGGACCGAGCACGGTGTTGAAGCCCAAGATGGTGTTCGGCCCGTGCTTGAACTCCGAGGCCTCGAACCCCTCGGTGTGGTTCAAGACCACCTCACGGATCTTGAGCGCCCCCTCCTTGGCCACCGCCGTCATCCGCGTGGCCAAGAGGTGAATGCTAGGGCAGAGGTAGAGTAGTTTCGCCGCGACCTCGACGTCGGCGTCGGTGGCGTCGAAGGTCTCGCGGATCAGCGCGGGCAGGCTGGCGAGCTTTTCGCGCCTGACCGCGACCTCGCGCGCGAGCCGCTCGCGCTCGTCGGGGGTCTTGGCGATGGCGTCCACGCGCAGCGCGCCCAGGTGCAGCGCCAGGCAATAGAACACCAGCATCTGGTTCATGAAGCTCTTGGTGGCGGGCACGGCCGTCTCGGGCCCACAGCGCAGCGGCACCACCAGGTGGCTCTTCTCTTGGGCCAAGGTCGAGCTCACGTTGTTGACCAGCGCCACCCGCCGGACGTCGTGGCCCGACGCGATCACGTCGTTCAGGACGTCGATCAGGTCCTTGGTCTCGCCGCTCTGGCTGACGGCGATCACCAGGTCGCCGTCGCCGAGCGAGCGCGCCGACTGCCCCCGGAACTCGCCCGGCAAGCTCGGCCAGAGCTCGACCTGGGCCAGCTCGTTCCAGAACAGGCTGGCAGCCTTGGCGGCGTGATACGAGCTGCCGCAGCACACGACGTAGATGCGACCCCGGCGGGCGATGGTCGAGAGGCAGAGGCGCCCGAACTCTTCCACGACCGCAGCGAAGTCCCGGACCTCTTCCGCTTCGAGCAGGGCGTCGAACAGATGCACGGCGACCTCGTCGTCGCGGCTTCGCGCCATGGGCAAGAGGTCCGCGAAGAAGCCCGCCTCTGCCGAGACGAGGTGCTCTCGACGCCGCTCGGCCAAGAGCTCGCCGGGCAGGCGCGCGCGCAGCCGAAGGAACGCCTCCGAGTCGCAGAGCTGGTGGAACAGGGCACGAATCTGCGCGTCGTCGACCTGATCGCGCAGCACGTCGAGCCGTGCGCCGACGTCGGCGAGATCTGCCGCGTCGACCGCCGCCCGGCCGCGGGCCACGCTCTGGGCCGCCGGCGAGCCCCCCAAGAACAGGCGGATCACTTCGCGACAGGTCTCTTCCTGTGCGCTGATCTCTTGATCCATGAAGGTCGCGAACTCGGGCGAGAGCTGCGTGTCCTTGGCGCGCAGGCGGCTCCGCACCGGGCTCTGCTCGAGCGGCTGGCCGCTCTCGAGCGAGTACAGCTGAAAGCCCGCCGCGTCGTACTCGACCAGCTCACCCTCCGAGACCGGCACGACCACCCGGGTGAGCTTCAGCACGCTCGAGAGATCGGACGAGGCGATGGCGAAGCGGCCCCCCGGGGACTCGTTGCCGACCCCGAAGTACAGGCTCGAGCCCTGCTTGATGGCCCAGAGCGTCCGGGTGACGGGGTCGACGATCACCGCGGCGAACGAGCCCTGCAGACGCTCGGCCGCGGCCAGCACCGCCGCGCGCATGGCGGGCCGGCGCGCGCCCACGTCGCCGCTCTTCGCCTTGGCGAGCTCCCGCGCGAAGAAGTGCTCGACGGTGTGGACCACCATCTCGCCGTCGTTGTCCGAGAGCACGGCGTGGCCCTCGGAGACGAGCCAGGTCTTCAGCTCGTCGCAGTTGGTGACGTTGCCGTTGTGGGCGCCATACAGGAAGGCCTTGCAGCGCACCAGGTGAGGCTGCGAGTTCTCGTCGGTCACGGCGCCGAAGGTCGCCCAGCGCACCTGGCCGCAGAAGATCTGCCCGCTCATCCGGGTGATGCCGAGCTCGTGCACCATCACCGAGGGCGCCCCCACGCCTTTGGCGAGCGTCACCTCTTCCTTGGCGCCCTGCACCGCCGCGCCCGTCGAGTCGTACCCCCGGTACTCGAGCGTCTTCAGGAGCTCGGCCGCGACCTGTCCAAGGTCGGCCCGCGGTTGTTCGAAGATCAAGCCGATCACGCCGCACATGAGCGCCACGCCTAGCATGGGCGGGCCGCGGCGGGACGGCGGGGCTCAGGGGTCGGGCGCGCCCAGCCACTCCGACGCGGTGGCCGCGAACGCTTCAAGGTCGCCGAGGTCGCTCGCGAGCGCCGCATGCACGAGCGAAAAGTCGACGCTGGCGTAGTGGTGAGCCAGAACGTTACGCAAGCCCGCCCACCCTTCCATCCGGGCAGCGAGATCGGGGTCGAGCAGCCCCGCCGCGCGGAGCTGGGCAAACGCGTCCCGGTAGGACTGCCCTGCCGGAAGCTCGGCGTCGGCGAGCGCGTGAAGCGCGACATCGATGGCAGCCTGCGCCGCGACGTACATCGCGTGGAGCACCATGTGCTGCGTGTCCCGGTCGGTCTGGAGCTTCTCGACCGTCACGCTCTGCCGATAGCGGCGGAGGTCGGCAAGGGCGTCGAGCAACACCCCGAGCCGATGGCGCAGCACCTCGGCCTGTACCACTCAGCGCCCCGCCGCCAGCCGCTGGCGCAGCCGCTCTTCTCGAAGGGCCAACTGGCGCCGTTGAACCGGCTCGAAGTCCAGCGAGCGCGAGAGCGCCTCGACCTCCCACGCATGACGTCGCGGCGTGTCGCGGTCGAGCAGCAGGCGACGGTCCGTCAAGATCGACCTGATCAGCACCAGCGGAGCGCGACGCAGATCGACCAGATCCACGTCGGCGGAAGCCTCGCGGGAGAGCCGGGTCTGAAGCCCCCCGAGCTCGGCCAACCGCGTGAGCCCCGCCTCGCCGGGCATGACCGCGACGTCCACGTCCCGGAAGGCGCCGCCGCGAGCCGCCGATCCGAACAGATAAGCCCAGACGAGCGTCGGCTCCCCGAGCAGAGCTTGGCGGAGGACCTGCTCGACCGACTCACGGCTCGCCACGACGCAAAGGGTATCACGACCGCCCAAACCGCGGTTGGACAAGCTTGCCGTTTCACGTAGGCTTTTCCCATGAGCACCGCGGCCGACGAGGCTCACGCTGACTTCGGTGATCCGTCGTTCGAACCCACGGACGAGCAGCTTCAGCTGCTGGCGAAAGAGGCGTTCGCCGGGGTGGGCGCTCGACACCAGGCGGTGCTCGCCCGGCTCCGGGACGAGGTGACGAGGCTTCGTGAGCGCGTCCTGGCCCGGCTCGATGACCCGGAAAGCCACACGGGCAGCGAGCGGTGAGTCGCCCGGTGCTGCTCGTGATCGCCGGGCCGAACGGCGCGGGAAAGACGACGGTCACGGCGCGTCTGCGCGACGACGACTGGAGCCACGGCGTCGAGTACTTGAACCCCGACGATGTCGCTCAAGCGCGGTTCGGTGACTGGAACTCCCCCCGGGCCACCCTCGAGGCAGCCGAGTGGACGACCGCGCGGCGGGAAGAGCTCCTGGAACAGCTCGCTGGCATCGCGTTCGAGACGGTGTTCTCGACACCCGAGAAGGTCGATTTCTTGCGGCGCGCGAAGTCCCAAGGCTACTTCGCGCGCGTGTTCTTCATCGGCACCGAGGACCCACGCATCAACGCCGCGCGCGTCGCGGGCCGAGTGATGCAGGGTGGTCACAGCGTCCCGATCGAGAAGATCATCAGTCGCTACGGGAAGTCGATGGCGAACCTCTCAGCGGCGATCCGGCTGGCCGATCGCGTGTACATCTACGACAACTCCGTCGACGGCGTCGACGCGCGGCTGTGCGCGCGCACGGAGGACGGTCAGCTGCGAAAGGTCTACGGGCCGCTGCCGCCGTGGGTCGAGGACGCCGTCCGCAGTCTGGAGCACCACGCGGCGTTCGTCGATCTCAGGGCTGCGTGAACGCGGTGGGTCACAAAGAGGGAAATCCCTGAGCACCCCGCGCCGAGGAGCCGGGCAGGAAATCATTGCGATCGCATGACTCTCCGGCGGAGCGATCCCTCCTCAGGCTCGACTCCACGCGATCGCCGGGCTCTGCCGCGTGAGGGCGGCAGCAGGTCGTAGACCACCACTGCGCGAACGGTGGGTACGCGCCGCCCGGAGGAGGTCGGACCCTTGCAATTGTGGAGTACACATCCAGAAATGCAAGGTCGCTGGCGACAGAGCAGGGCCTTCACGGCGTGGATGCATACAGATCGTGAGCGATGAGCTATCGGCCGGTCGGTTCGGGTTCCACGCCGAGCGCCCGAACTTCGCGGTGTTGCGCCGCGGGGCTCCGGTCGACCGAAACGAGGAGCTGCTCGGTCGCCTCCGCCGCTAGCCTCCCCAGACAAACACGAACCCCCCGCCTCTCTCGAGACGAGGGGTTCGACAGACCCGAAACGGAGGAACCGAAACGAACGTGACGGTGGCTCAGCCGCCGTTGCGACGCTGGAACGTCGGCGTGTCCCAGTCGGCGTCGGCATCGAGCGAGGCAGGGAAGTTGATGCGCGAGCGGACCTCGGGCATCGCGCTCGAGCTCGGCGAGCTGCCGGCCTGCAGGCTCGCGGCCAGCGCCGCCGGGCGGCGGGTCGAGAGCGCCGGCACCAGATCGGGGTTCATCACCGGGCGCGAGGTCGAGTGAGCCGCGCGGGACGCCGGCGGGACGCCGAAGCCCTCGCGAAGCGCGTCGCGCACCGAGTCGCGGCGGCTCGGCGTGGTGGCGACCACCCGGGCGGGGGCCGCGATCTCGACCGGGATGTCCACGTCGGCTCGATCGAAGCCGGTGGCGATGACCGTGACCTTGATGGCCTCGCCCATGCTCTCGTCGATGCTGGCGCCGAAGATGATGTTCGCGTCCTCGTGGGCCTGCTCTTGAATCAGGCTGGCCGCCTCCTGGATCTCCTTCATCTTCATGTCCGAGCCGCCGACGATGTTGATCAGCACGCCGGTGGCGCCCTCGACGCTGATGTTGTCGAGCAGCGGCGAGGTGATGGCGTGCTCGGCGGCCAGGCGCGCGCGGCCCTCGCCCTTGGCGCAGCCGGTGCCCATCAGCGCGCGGCCCATGTTGTTCATCACCGTGCGCACGTCGGCGAAGTCGACGTTCACGATGCCGTCCTGGGTGATCAGATCGCTGATCCCCTTGACCGCCTGGAACAACACCTCGTCGGCCTTGCGGAAGGCGTCGACGAAGGTCAGCTCTTCGTCGGCCAAGGTCATCAGCTTCTCGTTGGGGATGGTGATCAACGTGTCGACGTGATCGTTCAACGCGGCGATGCCGGACTCGGCCTGGCGCGCGCGCTTCTTGCCCTCGAAGACGAAGGGCTTGGTCACCACGCCCACCGTCAGCGCGCCCAGCTCCCGGGCGATCTGCGCGATGATCGGCGCGGCGCCGGTGCCCGTGCCGCCGCCCATGCCGGCGGTGATGAACACCATGTCGGCGCCCTCGAGCACCTCTTTGATGCGGTTGACGTCCTCGAGCGCCGCCTTGCGGCCGCGCTCGGGGTCGGCGCCGGCGCCCAGACCGCGCGTCAGGTTCGCGCCGATCGAAATCTTGTTGGCGGCGGCGTTGGAGCCCAGAGCTTGGGCGTCGGTGTTCACACTGATGAACTCCACCCCCTCGAGGCCGAAGTGGATCATCGTGTTGACTGCGTTGCCGCCCGAGCCGCCCACCCCGATCACCTTGATACGGGCCTGGTACGCTTGGGTCTCGTCGGCAAACTCGATCGAGAACGTCATCTTCCTCATCCTCCCGGCGCGGCCGTTGCCGCTATTCCCTTGTGACTCGAGCTCCGGGGCCTGCCTTCCCCTGGGTGGAGCCTTCGTCGTTCGCTGTTCGTCCGTTTCGTTTCGCTACTGACCGTCACTCTTCGGAAGCCGCTCAGAACGCCGCCCTGATCCAGCTCCAAAGTCCACTCTTCTGCTTGGGGGTCGCCTCGCTCGGGCCGACCGCCTGCTCGACCGACACGAGCCCGCCCCGCGGGCAGGCGTCGGCCAGCTGCTGCGCGCCGTAGCGCACGAGCCCCACGCCCGTGGCGTACTGCGGGCCCTGCACCAGCTGCACGATGCCCCGGACCCCGACCGGGAAGCCCAAACGCACGGGCATGCCCAGGATCTCTTCGGCGCACTCGACCATGCCCTCCATCAGCGCTGCGCCGCCGGTGAGCACGCAGCCGCTCGACACCTGCTCGAGCAGGCCGGTCTCTTCGATCCGGCGCCGCGCCTCGCTGAAGATCTCTTCGACGCGGGGCTCGATGATGTCGCTGAGCAGACGGCGGGCCGCGCGCCGCGGACCGTGACCGCCCACACCGGGCACCTCGATCTCTTCGTCGTCGTTGACCATGCGCCCGAGCGCGCAGCCGTAGTTGCGCTTCAACCGCTCGGCCTCGGCCATCGGCGTGCGCAGGCCCGCCGCCACGTCGCTGGTGATGTTGTTCCCACCGGCCGGGATCACCGACACGTGGGCCACGCCGCCGTCCGCGAACAGGATCAGATCGGTGGTGCCGCCACCGATGTCGATGACCGCGACGCCGATCTCTTTCTCGTCCTCCGAGACCACCGCGTCGGCGCTGGCCAGGGGCTCGAGCACCACGTCGGCGACCTGCAGGTTGCAGCGCTCGACACAGCGCACCACGTTCTGCACGCAGCTGGTGGCCGCGGTCACCAGGTTGCAGCGCACCTGCAGGCGCACGCCGCTCATCCCGATCGGATCACGGATGCCGTCCTGGTTGTCGACCACGTATTCCCGGGGAAGCGCGTGCAAGATCATTCGATCGGCATCCACCGGGATCGCCCGCGCGCCTTCGAGCACGCGCTCGAGGTCGCCGCGCGTCACCTCGCGACCGCTGATGGCGCACACGCCGTCGGACATGTGGCTGCGAATGTGCGACCCGGCGATGCCGGCGTAGACCGTGCGGATCTCGACGCCCGCCATGGTCTGGGCGGCGTCGATCGCCTCGCGGATCGAACGCACCGTCCACTCGATGTTGCTGATCACGCCCTTGCGCAGGCCGCGGCACGGCACGTTGCCGACACCGAGGATGGTGATGCCGTCGGCGTCGACCTCGCCGACGACGGCGCTGACCTTGGTCGACCCGAGATCGAGTCCCACCACGATCTCGGGGGTGGACAGGGCGGCGTAGCTCATCGTTCTCCTCACGCCTCCGACCGCGCCTTTTTCCAGGGCTTCGGAGCAGGGCCGACGCTGCCAGAGGCCCCCCCGCCGGGCCAACTTTTCACGAAGGATTCCGGCCCCATCCCAGGATCGAAAAGTTGCCCGCTCATCGCAGCCTCACCACCACCCGCTCGGGGTGGGCCACGTTGTCGGCGAACACGATGCCGGGCACCCGGCCCTTCCGCTCCATCTGGCCAATCACGCGCTCGGCCATGAGCAGCTTCTTGCGCCAGGGCCCCTTGCCGACGTGCACGGTGATGCCGGTCTTGCCGACCGTCAGGCTGACGTCGCCGCCGGGGGCCAAGTGCACCTCTTGCATCGGGTGCACCTGGCTCATCCCGATCCGCTCCCAGTGCCGCACGATCTCCAGGCCCAGGGCGATGCGCTCGACCGCACGAGCTCGGTCCCGGGCCAGGTCCTCGGCGGTCACTCCGCTCACGACCGGCAGGTCGAAGGGGTCGCCCTCTTCCACCGGCTTGAAGGGCTCGCCGCTCTTGGTGACCAGGTACAGGCGGTCACCGATGGACGCAAGCGCGCCCGCTTCGCGCTCTTCGAGCTCGATGCTGAGCGTGCTGGGCAGCGCCCGGGTGACCTTCACCTGCCGGACCCACGGATCGGCGAGCAGCCGCTGCTCGACCTGGTTGGTGTCGACCGCGAACACGTTGTCACCGCGCTTGATACCGGCCACCTGCGCGATCTGGTCCTCGGTCTTGCGCTTTCCGCCCTTGACCTCGATCTGCCGCACCGCAAAGCGCGGCGACGTCAGCGCGTAGCGATGCGCGCCCCAGGCCACCAGCACCGACGCGCCCACCACCAAGAGCACGCCCAGCGCGAGCTTGGTCAGCGACCACGCCGTGCGGAAGAACCCGGGGCCCTCGGGCGGAGGCTCGCTCACCCCGCCCTGGGCCCGGCGCCCCCTCGCGTTCTTCGCAGCCACCGGGCCCGGCTTCGGGCTCTCGCTCTCGACGAACGCGCTCTCGTCCGGTGCCGACACCGCGGCCCCATGCTTCTTCGCGCTCACGCCTGGCTCCCTTCGCCGAACCGCGCGCGAAGCCCATCGGCCACGAGCGGCAAGATCTTGTTGATGTCACCCGCGCCGAGAGCGATGACCACGTCTCCGGGCTGCGCCTCTTGGATCAGGGCGTCCGCGATGGCGCGCTTGTCGCCCAGGTGCCGGACCGAGTGATGCCCGTGCTCGGCAATCGCCTCGACCAGCGCCTCGGCGCTGATACCCGCGATGGGCTTCTCGCCCGCCGCGTAGATGTCCGCGAT
Source organism: Myxococcales bacterium (assembly GCA_016191785.1). GTDB lineage: Bacteria > Myxococcota_A > Polyangia > Polyangiales > Polyangiaceae > JADJKB01. Next base: position 24,058 of record JACPVJ010000021.1, read on the forward strand.
GATCACCGAGTCGGCGACGTTGAACGCCCGCGTGAACTCGTCGAACGAGTGCTGAGTTCGGCTGTAGCGGTGGGGCTGGAAGGCCACCAGCACGCGCTGATCGAAGACCTTGCGGGCGGCCTCGAGGGTGGCCATCACCTCTGCCGGGTGGTGCCCATAGTCGTCCACCAGCGTCACGCCGCCGATCTCGTGGGTGACGGTGAAACGCCGCGCCACGCCGTGGAACCCGGCGAGCGCGCTCTTCATCACGTCCAGCGGCACCTCGAGCTCGTCGGCCACGGCGATGGTGGCCAGGGTGTTGAGCACGTTGTGCTGCCCCGGCATCCGCACCGAGAACTCGCCGAGCGGCTGCCCCTTGCGGCTCACGATGAAGCTGGTGGTCAGCCCCGAGTGCCGGACGCCGCGCGCACAGTAGTCAGCCTGCGGTGAGAGCCCGTAGGTCACGTGCCGGTGGCGGATGCGCGGTAAGATGTCCTGCACGTGCGGGTGATCGAGGCACAGCACGCTGAGGCCGTAGAACGGCACGCGCTCGGCAAACTCGACGAACGCGGTCTTCACGCGCTCGTGGGTGCCGTAGAAGTCCAGGTGCTCGGCGTCGATGTTGGTGATCACGGCGATGGTCGGGGTGAGGCGCAGGAACGAGCCGTCGCTCTCGTCGGCCTCGGCCACCAAGAGGTCCCCTGCCCCGAGCCGCGCGTTCGAGCCGAGCGCCGCCATGCGCCCGCCGACCACCACCGTCGGATCGAAGCCCGCGTCGCGGAGCACCGTCGCCACCAGCGAGGTGGTGGTGGTCTTGCCGTGGCTGCCGGCGATGGCGACGCCGTACTTCAGCCGCATCAGCTCGGCCAGCATCTCGGCGCGAGCAATGATCGGGATCCCCAGCCGGGTGGCCTCGCGCATCTCGGCGTTGTCGGCGTTGATCGCGCTCGAGAACACCACCACGTCCGCCCCGCGCACGTTCTCGGTGCGGTGTCCGACGTCGATCCGAACACCCAGGCGCTTGAGCCGGTTGGTGTTCTCGCCCTCTTTCATGTCCGACCCCGACACGTCGAACTCGAGGGTGCGAAGGATCTCGGCGAGGCCGGACATTCCGATGCCGCCCACGCCGATGAAGTGCACGTGCCGGACGCGGCCCCTAAACATGGTGGCCTCCGGGGGCGGAGGGGCTGCTCAGGTGGACTTTGAGGTCCCGGCGGGCCGCCCTTGGATTTTTTGTTTTGCGGGGGGGCTCGCACGAGGTCGCTCGACACTCGCGAGCTGAAAGATGCCATGCGCCCGCTCCGCCGGGTGCCTCGTGGGTCGTCGCTGCTCGGGGCGATCGTGATCTGATCATGGCAGGGACCCATGAGGTCGTTCCAGTCTCCTGGCCGCTTGCGGCCAGTCGACCAGAGAGAGACGGAGACAGGGACGGAGACGGGGACGGAGCGTGCTCGCCACCCGCCGAGGTCGGTCCAGTCTCCTGGCCGCTTGCGGCCAGTCGACCAGAGAGAGACGGAGACAGGGACGGAGACGGAGACGGGGACGGAGCGTGCTCGCCACCCGCCGAGGTCGTTCCAGTCTCCTGGCCGCTTGCGGCCAGTCGACCAGAGAGAGACGGAGACGGAGACGGGGACAGAGACAGAGACGGAGACAGAGACGGAGACGGCGAGGGCCGGAGCGAGAGACCTGCGGCCAGGCGACGGGGCGTGATTGTGCTCATCCGGCTACCTCCGCGAGCTTGGCCCCGGTGTCGGGCACTGCCGGGTTCCGCGCCGGCGACGGCGCCGGTGCGGTCGCGGCCTCGAGCCCCGCCAGGCGGAGAAGGTCCCGCGCGATGGTGGTCGCGGCCTGGGGCTTGCCCCACGCTGCTGCCGCCTGCGCCATCCTCTCGAGCAACCCCGGCTCGGTCGCCAGGCGCTCGACCTCGGCCGCGATGGCTTCGACGGTGGCGTCGGTGGCTGCGATCGAGACCGCCGCGCCGGCGCGGGCCAGCGTCTCGGCGTTGTGCCGCTGGTGATCCCCCGCCGCGTACGGATACGGCACGAACAGCGCCGGCCGACCCACCGCAGCGATCTCGCTGACCGCGCTCGCGCCTGATCGGCTGATCACCAGCTGGGTCGCGCCGAGGGCCGCCGGCACGTCCTCGATGAACGGCACGACCTGCCAGTCGAAACGTGGCGCGAGCTTCGCGTAGGTCGCGCGCACCAGGTCCGCGTGCGCCGCACCGCACTGATGCGTGACACGCAACTTCGACCCCACCCGGGCAAGCGCGCTCGGGACCGTCTCGTTGAGCGACTTCGCGCCCTGGCTGCCGCCGAGGATCAACACCTCGAGGGCGTCGCCCGCGCGCCGGTACGGCCGCGGCTCGAAGCCGCCGCGGATCGGCACGCCGGTGGTCAGCGCCGTGCCCCGCGCGAAGTGCTCGGCCGCCTGGGGGAAGGCGACGTACGCGCGCTGCACCAGCGGCACCGTCAGGCGGTTGGCGAGGCCCATCACGCTGTTCGGCTCGATCAGGGCCAGTGGGATGCGCCTGAGGCGGGCCGCGAGCGAGATCGGACCCGCCGCGTAGCCGCCGATGCTGAGCACCGCGCGCGGCGCGTACTTGCCCAAGAGCGCCCGCGACTCGGGAATGCTCATCATCGCGCGCCACACCCCGCGCACTGCGCCGCCCAGGCCGCCCCCGCGGATCGGAGACACCTTCACGAGCTCGAGGGCGTAGCCGCGCTCGGGCACGAGCTTCACCTCCATGCCGCGCTCGGTGCCGACGAACACCAGGTTCACGTCCGACGCCAGCGCCGAGAGCGCGTCCGCCACGGCGATCAGCGGAAACACGTGGCCACCCGTCCCGCCCCCCGCGAGCAGCACCGTCGGGCGGCTCACGACATCACCTCGGCCGGCTTGCCGGCGCGGCTGCGCCGCGGCTCGCCGGCTTCTTCGGCGAAGCCCGCCTCGCTCACCAGCATCGCGCTCGCCTCGGGCTTCGGCCCGCCCGGCTCCGCAACGCGCTGGTTGACCGAGCCGTCTCGCGGCCGACTGACGTTGAGCAAGATGCCCATGGCGGCCGCGCTCACCAAGAGCGACGACCCGCCGTAGCTCACGAAGGGAAGCGTCAGCCCCTTGGTGGGGAGCACCGCCATGGCCACGGCAAGGTTCGCCACCGCCTGGATGCCGAACAGCATCGAGATCCCGAAGGCGATGTACGAGCCGTAGTCGTCCTGGGCCAAGAGCGCCGCGCGCACGCCGCGCACCACGATGAACAGGTAGGTCGCCGCCAGACCCAAGACACCGATGAAGCCCAGCTCTTCGCCGATGATGGCCGAGATGAAGTCGGTGTGCGCCTCGGGCAGGTACAACACCTGCAGGCCCTTGCCGAGGCCAAGGCCACCGACCTGACCCGAGCCGAAGCTCATCACCGACTGGAACGGCTGATAGGCCAAGTCTTGCCGGTGCTCGCTCATGTTGAACCAGGCCAGCATGCGGTCCCACCGGTAGCTGGTGAAGCGCACCAGCCAGGCGGCGGCGAGCCCGCCGATCATCGCGACGCCCAAGAGGTAGCCGACGCGCGCACCCGCCACGAAGAGCAAGGTGAACGTCAGGAACAAGAGCACGACCGCGCCGCCGAAGTCGGGCTGCTTCAGGCAGAGCAGCATCAGCGCGCCCGCCATCAGCAGGTGCGGGAGCATGCCGACGGAGAAGGTCTTCATCTGCTCGCGCTTCTTCTCGAGGGAGTACGCGAGCCAGAGGATCAGCGCGAGCTTCGCCGCCTCGGACGGTTGCACGTGGATCGGGCCCAGCCTGAGCCAGCGCGTCGCGCCGCCACCGGTGTGACCCAGGCCAATCACGGCCAGCACCAGGAGCACGAACACGCTGCCCAGCACCGGATAGGTGAGCGGGCGTAGCCGGCGGTAGTCGATCTGCGACGTCACCCAGATCACCACCAGCGCGGCGCCGGCGAACATCCCTTGCCGCTTGAGGAAGTACTGCGAGTCGCGGAACACCACCGTCGCTTCGATGACGCTGGCGCTGTAGACCATCACCACGCCGAACCCGATCAGCGCGACCACGATGGCCGCCAGCACCGGATCCACCGGGCCGGTGCGCTGCGCCGGGGACAGCCATTTCCTCAGCAGGTTCATGCGCGTGCCTCCTCGTCACCGAGCGCGCGGACCGCCGCAGCGAACCGGTTGCCGCGATCGACGTAGTCCTTGAACATGTCGTAGCTCGAGCAGGCGGGAGAGAGCAGGACCGCGTCGCCCGGTTGGGCCAAGCCCAGTGCGACCTGGACCGCTTCGGCCATGCTGCCCGCGCGTGCCACCGGCACCGCTCGACCCACCGCGTCGGCGATCCGATCGGCGGCCTCGCCGATCACCACCACGGCGCGACCCTTCTCTGACAGGGCGTCGGCCAGGGGCTGGTAGCTGCCGAGCTTGTCGCGACCGCCGGCGATCAGCACGGCGCGCGCTTCTTCCAACCCGCGGAGGGCGGTCACCGCCGCCCCCACGTTGGTGCCCTTCGAGTCGTCGTAGAAGCGCACCCCGGAGACCTCGCGGACCAGCGCCATGCGGTGGTGGAGCGGGGAAAACCCGCGGAGCCCCGCCTCGATGGCCGGGCGCCCGAGCCCCAGGGCACGCACCGCGGCGATGGCCGCCGCGGCGTTCTCGAGGTTGTGCCGACCGTAGAGGTCCACGCCCTCGAGCGAGAACTCCTCGGCGGTCGCGCGCTCGATCACGCTTCGACCACGAAGGGCGTAGTCGCCGTCGCCGCCGAAGGTCACCACCTTGCCTCGGCCGCGGCGGGCTTGCCGCTCACACGCCGCGTCGCCCCACGGGACGACCGCGACGTCGCCCTCGGCCTGGTTGACGAAGGCGTTGCCCTTGGCGTTCGCGTACTCTTCGAAGCTGGCGTACCGGTCGAGGTGGTCTTCGCTGACGTTGAGCAGCACGCTGACCCGGGGGTGAAACGACGGCGCGTGCTCGAGCTGGAAGCTCGAGACCTCGAACACCACCACGTCCAGCTCTTGATCGGCGGCCTCGCACGCCGGCGTGCCGAGGTTCGCTCCGGCGAAAATCCGCTGGCCCCCCGCCCGGAGCATGTCGGCGCACAGGGTGGTCGTGGTGCTCTTGCCGTTGGTGCCGCCCACCGCCAGGATCGGCGCCGCCACGCAGCGCGACGCGAGCTCCATCTCGCCAATCACCGGCGCACCGGCGCTCGCCACTTCCGAGAGCGGAGGCACGCCGGGCGAGAGCACGATCAGGTCGGCGCCCGCGAAGTCAACGCCGGCGTGACCCCCCAGGCAGAGCTCGATCCCCAGCTCCCCGAGCTCTCGCGGCAGCTTCTCGGCCGGGGCAGCGTCCGTGCCCAGCACGCGAGCACCGCGGCGCTGGCACAGGCGCGCCGCCGCGACGCCGCTCTTGCCGAGGCCCACCACGATCACGCGCTGGTTCGAGAGATCCATGGCCATCACCTCAGCTTGAGCGAGCTCAGCGACACCAGCGCGAGCAAGATGGAGATGATCCAGAAGCGGACGATGATGCGCGGCTCGGGCCAGCCCTTCTTCTCGAAGTGGTGGTGAATCGGGGCCATCAGGAAGATGCGCTTCTTGAACAGCTTGAAGCTGGCCACCTGCGTGATCACGCTCACCGCCTCGACCACGAAGATCCCGCCGAGCAAGATGCTCAAGAGCTCGTTCTTGGTGAGCACCGCCAGCATGCCCAGCCCGCCGCCGAGCGACAGCGAGCCCACGTCCCCCATGAAGACCTGCGCGGGATAGGTGTTGTACCAGAGGAAGCCGATGCCGGCGCCGATCACCGCGGCTCCGAACACCGAGAGCTCGGTCATCTCGGGGATGCCGGCGATGTGCAAGTAGGTCGCGAGCGGACGGCCGAACAGCACCGAGCCGGCGATGTAGGCCCAGACCACGTAGGTGCCGGCGTTGATCATCACCGGGCCGATGGCGAGCCCGTCGAGGCCGTCGGTGAGGTTCACGGCGTTGCTGGTGCCGACCACCACCAAGAGGGCGAAGGCGAAGTAGACCCAGAGCGGCAGATCGATGGGGTGCTTGTCGAAGGCCAAGAACGGGATCGCCAGCCGGCCGCGCAGCGCCAGCCACTCGGGCGAGAGCTTGCCGGTGCCCAGGAACAAGTAGCCGAGGGCGCCGCCGCCGATCAGGAGCTGGCCCAGCAGCTTGAACCGACCGGGCAGGCCCTTGGAGCTCTTGCCCTCGATCTTGAGGCGATCGTCGAGGTAGCCGATGGCGCCGTAGCCGGCGGTCACGGCGGTGGTCGCCAGCACGAAGACGTTCTTCACGTCGGCCCAGAGCGCGGTCGGCACCAGCACGGCCAGCAGGATCAGCGCGCCACCCATGGTGGGGGTCCCGGCCTTGATCTTGTGCGACTCGGGGCCCTCGGCGCGGATCACCTGGCCGATCTGCTTGGTCTGCAGCGTGCGAATGAACCACGGCGCCAGGAAGAAGCACATCATCATGGCGGTGATCGTCGCCATGATCGCGCGGAAGGGCGTGTAGCGGAGCACGTTGAGCGCGCCGGCCCAGCCGTACTCGAGCGACAGCGGGTAGAGCAGCTCGTAGATCACGCTGCCCTGCCTTTCGCCCGCACCAGGCCCTCGACCACACGCTCGGCCCGCACGCCCCGCGAGGCCTTGACCAGCACCACGTCGCCGGCACGGAGCACGGCCAGGAGCGCGGCCAGCGCTTCGTCGGCGTCCTTGGCGAAGGTGCAGCCGGCCGCGCTCGCCAGGTGCGCCGCGTCGCCGCCCACCGCGATCAGCCCGTCGGCGCCCATCCCCAAAAGCGCCCGCCCCAGCTCGCGGTGCTCGCTCACGCTCAGGGCACCGAGCTCGCGCATCTCGCCGACCACCAAGAGCAGTCGCGCGCCGCGCTTGTCGGCGATCTCTCGGGCGGTCTGCGCCGAGCTGAGCACGCTCGCCGGATTGGCGTTGTAGCTGTCGTCCACCACCACGCTGCCGTCCAGGAGCTCGATCGGGCAGAGCCGTTGAGCCTCGCCTGCGCCGAGCGCGGCGAGCCCGCTCTCGATCACCGCTGCCGGCAGCGGTCCGCCTACGACGCGCTCGGTGACCGCCAGCGCCGCAGCCAGCGCCAGGGCTCCCGGCGCGCCGAGAAGCCCGGTCACCACCCGCACCGGCGCCCCCGTGGGCCGCGCGATCTCGACCCGCGAACGGTGCAGATCGAGGGGCTCGCGTGCGACGACCCGATAGTCGGCCGACGGCCCGCTGCCGTAGCGGACCTTGTGTTTCGCCGGCGAGAGCTCGAGGCGCCGCAGCACGCGGGGGTCGTCTGCGTTTCCGACCGCGGTGGCAGCGGGGCCGAGCCGATCGAACAGTGCTCCCTCTTCGGCGTCGATGGCGTCGATATCCCCGATGCCCTCCGAGTGCTCGATGGCCACCAGGGTGAGCACGGCCACATCGGGCTCGGCGACGCCGGTGAGCCGCGCCACCTCGCCGGTCTGGTTCGTTCCCAGCTCGACCACGCATTCGTGGTGGGCGTCGGTGAGCCCGAACAGCACCATCGGCACGCCCACCAGGTTGTTCAGGTTGCCGCGCTCGAAGTGCACGGCGCCGGGGCGCGCCGCGGCGAGCAGCGCCGCGATCGCACCCTTGGTGGTGGTCTTGCCGGCCGAACCGCCCACGGCGATCACCGTCTTGCCCCAGCGGCGCCGGTGAAAGCGCGCCAGTGCTCCCAGCGCGTCGAGCGTGTCGGCGACCCGCACGACCGAGGCCCCGGCGGGCAGCACTGCGTCGCGACTCACCACCACCGCGTGCGCCCCGCGGCCGAGCACGTCACCGACGTAGGCGTGCCCGTCGAAGCGCTCGCCACCGAGCGCGACGAACAGCTTGCCTCGAACCTCGGCGCGCGAGTCGGTGACCACGCCGCTCACGACCAAGTGGTCACCGGCGCGGGCGACGCCACCGGTGGCGCGCACCATCTCATCGAGGGTGAACGTCGCGCGGTTCTCGGGGATCGGCGTCGCCATCAGGCGGCTCCTCCGCCCCGGCGCCGCGCCAGAGCGCGCCGGGCCTCGACGCGATCGTCGAAGTCGCGGCGCTCGTTGCCCATGAGCTGGTAGGGCTCGTGCCCCTTGCCCGCGATCAGCACCACGTCGCCGGCAGCGGCGCTCTGCACCGCCCGCTGGATGGCGAGCGCACGGTCGAGCTCGATGTCGTAGGGGATGCCGTGCGGGGCGAGCCCCGGCACGATTTCGGCGGCGATCGCGCTCGGCACCTCCGAGCGCGGGTTGTCGTTGGTCACGATGGCCCGGTGCGCCAGGCGCCCCACGGCGTCGCCCATCTTCGGCCGCTTGGCGCGATCGCGATCTCCGCCGCAGCCGAACACGCAGGTCACCTCGCCGCTCGTCAAGGCGCGGCAAGTCTCGAGCGCACGCTCCAGGGCGTCTGGGGTGTGGGCGTAGTCCACCAGCACCAAGAGGTCGTCGTCCGGCGTGTCGCAGCGCTCGAGCCGACCGGGCACGGCGGGAACCGTATCGAGCCGCTGCGCCGCGCGCTCGACGTCGAGCCCGAGCCCCTCGAGCACCGCCAAGGCGGCCAGCAGGTTGTCGAGATTGTGCACGCCGACCAGGCGACTGTCGATCTCGACCTGTCGGGACGGAAGCCGCACGGTGCCGCGGATGCCGCGCGCGTCGAGGGTCACCGCCACCGGGCACACGTCGGCGGCGCCCGGCCGCTTGCTGACCCGCAGCACGGGCGAAGTGGCGCGCTCGGCGACGGTGACACCGAACGGGTCGTCGACGTTGACGATGGCCACGCGCGGGTCGAGCTCGGTGAACAGCCGGAGCTTGGCCGCAGCGTAGGCGTCCATGCTGCCGTGGAAATCCAGGTGATCTTGGGTCAGGTTGGTGAAGACCGCCGCCGCGAAGCGGAGCGCCTCGACCCGAAACGAGCTGAGCGCGTGGCTCGAGGCCTCCATCACCAGGTGCGTGCCGCCCGCGTCGCGCACCCGGGCGACGAAACGCGTCACCTCGTCGGCCTCGGGGGTGGTGAGCGGCGAATCGACCACGTCGCGCTCGAAGGCGAAGCCCAACGTTCCGAGCCGCCCCGCGCGCCCGCCCGCCGAACAGATGGCTCCCGCTGCCAGGAAGCTGGTGGTGGTCTTGCCGTTGGTGCCGGTGATGCCGATCACTGCGACCGAGCGCGACGGGTGGTGGTGCACCGCCTCGGCGGCGAAGGCCAGGGCACGCCGCACGTCGCTCACCTCGAGCACCGGCACACCCACGTCCGGCAGGGCGCTCCCGCGATCGACCATCACGGCCCGCGCGCCCCGCGCGATCGCGTCATGTACGAAGCTCGCACCGTCGACGCGCCCCCCGGCCCGGGCGGCGAACAGGTCGCCCGCCTCGACCCGTCGCGAGTCCTGGCGGACGTCCGCCACGCGCACCGACTCATCACCGTGCACCCGCGCGCCCTGCGCGCGAAGCTCGGCGGCCAGCTCGCCGAGCGTCAGTCCGAGTGCGGGGGTGGCTGAGGTCATCTGGGCCTGGGTCATGAAGCGGGCTCGAACACGAGGGTGACGCTCGCGCCTTTGTCGACCACCCCGCCGGGCGGAGGCTCTTGCTTGGCCACGAGGCCCGTGCCCGACACGCGGGGCGCGACGCCCAGCTCGAGCATCTGTCGGACTGCCGCCCGGGCAGGCCAACCGGTCATGTCCGGGACACGCACCTTGCCCGCCGGCACGGGACCGGTCGCCGCCACGCCCTCTTGCACCGGCGGCTTCTTGCCCTGCGCCGCGCGCATCATGTCGTAGGCCGCGTTCGCGCGGTCGGGCTTCACCCCCAGAGTGGCCACGTCGACGCGCTCGGACGAGACGCCGCTCAGCCCCTTGTACTTGAGCGCGGCCTGGGCCACCCGGCGGAAGATCGGCGCCGCCACGGCGCCGCCGGCGTGCTCGACCATGGGTTCGTCCACGATCACGCTGATCGCGACCACGGGCTTCTTGGCCGGTACGTATCCCACGAAGCTCGCCATGTACTTGTCCAGGGAGTAACGCCCGGTGGCCGGATCCGTCTTCTGCGCGGTGGCCGTCTTGCCGGCCACCTGGTAGCCGTCGATCGCCGCTTCGAGTCCGGTGCCCTCGCCTTCCGTCACCGACACGAGCAGCTCGGTGATGGTCTGGGCGATGCGCTTCTGGATCACCCGACGGCGCACCCGGGGCGACGCTTCACGCACCACGTCGCCGGTCGCGGTGGTGACGCGCTTGATCAAGATCGGATCCATCAGCTCGCCCCCGTTGGCGATGGCCGCGGCCGCCATCGCCATCTGCAGGTTGGTGACGCTGATGCCCTGGCCGAACGCGGCCGACGCGGTCTCGACCTGCACCCAGGGTCGCCCGCGCGGGCGCAGCGTGCCGCTGGACTCGCCGGGCAGCGGCACGCCCGACTCCTGGCCGAAGCCGAAGCGGAGCAGCGACTCGTACAGCTTCTCGCCGCCGAGCCCCAAGCCGACCTTGGCCGAGCAGATGTTGGACGACACCGCCAGCACCTGGGCGACGGTCAGCCAGCCCGCCGGGTGTGTGTCGCGGATCACGACGTTGTCGACCGGCATCATGCCCTTCTCGCAGAACAGCTTCTGGTCGGCGGTGATCACGCCGGCCGACAGCCCTGCGGCGATGGTGAACATCTTGATCGTCGAGCCGGGCTCGAACACGTCGTTGATGCCCCGGTCGCGCCGCTGCGTGGGCTCGCTGTCGCCGTAGTCGTTGGGGTTGTATCCAGGCCAGCTGGCTGCAGCGAGGATCTCGCCCGTCCACGGGTCGACGACGATCACGCTGCCGCCCGCCGCCTCGAAGGTGCGCGCTGCGTTCGCCAGCTCGCGCTCAGCGGTGAACTGAATGCCCTGATCGAGCGTCAGCTCGACGTTGTGCCCGGCCAGGGCCTGCTCGTCCTGGATGCCGTCGGCGAAGAGCAAGCGGCCAGAACGATCGCGCAGGCCGCGGAGCTGCTCGACGTGCCCCTTCAGCTCCTGGTTCATGCTGAACTCGAAGCCGTCCTTGCCCTCACCGTCGGGGGCAACGAAGCCGAGCAAGGGCCCCGCGAGCTCGCGCCGCGGGTAGTAGCGACGCCCCTCGCCCTCGACCACCAAGCCACGCACGGGCTTGCCCCCCGACGCGTCCTTGCTACCCAGGGCGCGCACCTTCTCGGCCTCGTCGGCGCTGATCTGGCGCTTGAGCCACGAGAACCTGCGCTTCTGCAGGATCTTGCGCTCGAGCTGGGCCGGATCGAGGGAGAGCGCCTGGGCAATGCGGTTGGCCGCGTCGCGTGCCACCACGGGGATCTGCTGCGCCGGAACGTTCCGCAAGAGCTCGACCGCGTCCAGGCTCACGCTCGGCACCTCGACGCTGACCGCGAGCGCGCTCTTGTTGCGGTCGTAGATCGTGCCTCGCTTGGGCGCGACGTGCAGCCGTCGCTGACGCTGCTTCTCGGCCAGCTCGCGCCACTCGGCGCCCTGTCCGACCATGAGGTCGTAGCCCGACGAGACGACCACGCCCAGACCGAGCGCGAGCAGACCGCACAGCATCCCCATCCGGAGACGGATCCAGCGGCCGCGGGGCAGGTCGATGCTGCTCACTCGGACGGCTCCTCGCCCTCGGGGATCGGGGGTGGCGGCGGCGCAGCACCCGTCGGGGCCGGTGCGCCCGTCGGAGTAGCCGCCGCGGGCCTGGTGTCCTCTTGGGCGGCCTCGTCGGTCGGAGCCGAGGGCCTCACGGACTGGGCCTCGTCGTCCACCGGCTGGGCGCCCGCGGGCACGATGCGATCGGGCGTCGGCTCGGTCATGCCGAGCAACGACCGCGCGACCATGTCGACGCGCTCGGGAGTCTTGTGGCTCGCCAGCTCGAGCTCGAGCACGCGCTTGACCTCCCGCAGCCGCGCGACGTGCGCGTGGGCACGGCCGAGCTCGTAGCCCAGCTCCACGCTACGAACTCGCAGGCCCAGGTACAGCACGAACGCCGCGGTGGCGGCCAAGACCGCCAGCGTCCACAGCGTCAAGAAGGGGTTTCGTCGAGGCTTCACGCGGCCCCCTCTGCCACCCGACGCGCCGCGCGCAGCTTGGCGCTGCGAGCCCGCGGGTTGTCGGAACGCTCGTCCTCGTCGGCCACGATCGGCTTGGCGTTCAGCCGCTCCCACAGGTCGCGCTCCAGGAAGGCGCGCTTGACCAGCCGGTCTTCCAGCGAGTGGAAGCTGATGATCGCCGCGACGCCGCCCGGGGCGAGCAGCTGCGGCAGCGCGGCCAGCAAGAGACGCAGCTCGTCGAGCTCGCGGTTCACCGCGATGCGCAACGCCTGGAAGGTGCGTGTCGCCGGATCGATGCCCCCCACGCGCCGCGGCCCGACGGCACGCACCACGGCGCGGCGTAGATCCAGCGTCGTCTCGAGCTCGCCGGCGGCCAGCGCCTGCTTGATGCAGGCAGCGACGCGGCGCGAGCGACGCTCTTCACCCAGCTGATAGATGATGTCGGCCAGCTCGTCCTGGCTCACGCGATGAATCAGCTCGCGCGCGGTCTCACCGGCGGTGGGGTCCATGCGCATGTCGAGGGGGCCTTCGGTGCGGAAGCTCATGCCGCGCTCGCGGTCCGCCAGCTGATGCGAGCTGATGCCCAGGTCCGCAATCAGCCCCTGAACCGGACCGAGCTCACCCGAGCGCAGCCAGTCCGCGACCCCGGTGAACGCAGCGTGCACGACCAACGCGCGCTCCCCGAACCGCGACAGCCGCCGGCTGGCGGCTTCTACGGCGGAGGGGTCGCGATCGAAGGCGATCACCCGGGCGTTCTGCGCGGCGTCCAAGATGGCTGCGGCGTGACCGCCTCCGCCGGCGGTGACGTCGAGATAGAGGCCACCACGCTCGGGCGCGAGCGCGTGCACGACTTCCTTCGCCAGGACCGTGACGTGCTCGAAGCTCGGCGTGTCGTCGCTCGTCGTTGCCACGATCGTCATACCCGGATCTGCTCCATCACCGCCCGCTCGAGCGCGACGCGCTCGTCGTCGGAAAGCGTGAGCTCCGCTTCCCACTTCTCCTTCGCCCACAGCTCGACCGTTCGCCCCATGCCCGCCCAGAGCACGTCCTTGGCCAGCGCCACGCGGTCGCGCAGCGCGGGCGGCACCAGCACACGACCCGCCTTGTCCAGCTCGCACTCCAAGGCGGCAGACACGTACAGCCGGCGGAACCGAACGATGTTCGGGTCGAAGCTCGGGAGCCCGGCGATCTTCTCTTCGAGCTCCTCCCAGCCGCGCATCGGGTAAAGGTGCAGGCAGGGGTCGAAGAGCGCGGGGGTCAGGATGAAACGCGCGTCGCCCTGAGCGACCAACCCGTCACGGAATCGCGCCGGCAGGCTGACCCTGCCCTTGGCGTCGATCGAGTGCGCGAACTGTCCTCGGAACATCCTGCGTTGCCACCTGACGGGCGAAGCCAACACTTCGCCCCACTTTTTCCCACTGACGGTGGGCCGAAACTAGAGGGCTCGAACTCCCCTGTCAACAAGTCGGCCAAGCAGAATCCCAAGGATTCCGCGCACCTATGTGGATACACCCTCCCTACATGCTCGTACGTGCAGTGGTCGAGCAGGGAGCGGCCGTGGGCACCCGGCCACGCCCCTGCGTCCCGAGGGCAACTTTGGGGTTGCTCAAATGCCCTGGTCTTTCCTAGGTTTGCCGCCCCGAACCCGGGCGGCATGCCTGCTGCACTGGTTTGGAACTCGAAGGCAAAGAATGACCGTCCTCTTCGCGCTGATCCCGAGCCTGGTCGCCGTGGCGATCTTCGTCGGCACGTTCCGACTGACCCCGCCGCGTCACTCGACACAGTCCCGCAGTCAGCACCGCGCCGTGGCGCACCGAATGAGCACCGCGATCCGGACCCCTCTGCCCCTCAGCGCAACGCGTCGTGGGGCGACGGCCGAGCAGCTCCAGGCCTGAGGCTAGAGCGCCCGGGGCTTCACGTTCAGGTCGACCCACTCGACGATTTCGCCAAGGGTCGTGCCGGGTTTGAAGACCTTCTTCACCCCGGCGCCCTCGAGGCGGGGCAGGTCGTCGTCGGGCACGATGCCGCCGCCGAAGACGATCACGTCGTTGGCGCCCCGGCCGCGAAGCGCTTCGATAACCGCCGGGAAGAGCGTGTTGTGGGCGCCGCTCATGATCGACAGGCCGACCGCGTCGACGTCTTCCTGAACCGCCGCGCTGGCGATCATCTCCGGGGTCTGGTGCAGCCCCGTGTAGACGACCTCGAAGCCGGCGTCGCGGAGCGCCCGTGCCACCACCTTGGCCCCCCGGTCGTGGCCGTCGAGGCCGGGCTTGGCCACCAGGATTCGAACCTTCTGTCGATCGGTCATGGCTTCTTCTTCGGAGCGGCCTTCGCCGGGGCCGGCGGCGCTGCAGCCGGCTTCGGGGGAGTGCCCGGCTTGCCCGCAGGCGCGCCCTTGGTAGCCGGCTTCGGCTTATCCGTCGCGCCTTTCTTCGTCTCGGTCGGGCCCTTCTTCGTCTCGGTCGGGCCTTTCTTCTGCTCGGCGGCGCCCTTCTTGGCGGCTGGCGGCGCCCCCCGGTCGAACCCCGACACCTCGACCACGCCCGCGGCGGGCACCACCAGCCCGGCGCGGCCGGAGCCGACCCCCCGCGTGAGCTTGGCCTGGAGCTTCTTGCCGTCCACGCTGGCGGTCACGGTCTGACCCTTCACGCTCAGCACCGCGAGGTAGCCGCCCTCCCCTGGGGCGGGCAGCTCGACCGGCGCGGCCAGCTCGGTGGCCTTCGCCTTGCCGTCCACGAGGACCAGGGTGGCCTTGGGCGTCGGCTCGAGGGTCACGACGAGGGCGATGCCGTCGTAGCTCTTCTGCCCGGCCTGCGCGCGCACGAGAAGGCCGCCCCCGCGCCCCTTCACGCTCAGGCGAGCGTGGACGGTCCCGTCGGTCTCCGCGTCCCCCGTGACCACCGCGTCGAAGCCGTCGCTCGACTCGGCAGCGCCGAGCACGAAGCGACCATCGTCGATCGCGAGCCCCCGCGGTGCGCCGCTGATCTTCTCCCAACGCCGAGCCCCGGCCTGCCAGGCCTCACCGGGCTTGGGCAGGAAGCGCACGCGGCGCAGCTTGGACAGACGGGGTGCTGCCCCGTCGACTTGGACCTTGTCGACCTGGCCGTCCGCCCCGAGCTTGACCTCGACCTTCTTCGAGTCGAGCTCGAAGGCCGAGACCATGGCATTGGTCAGCGACACGCCCGTCAGCTTGTCGGCGCCGACGGCGCCGCCCGCGTCCGTGCGGCCGACGATCACCTCGTCGGCGCTGCCGCCGGTCGCTGCGAGCAGGCTCGCACCGAGCACGAAGGCGGCCAGGGGTTCGTCCCGGCCCTGCACCGCGCGCGACAGCGCGAGCTCGAGGGCGCGGGGGGCGTCGAGCAAGATCAGCCGGAGCGCGTGGACAGCGAACAGCTCGGGCGACGACGCCTGCGACCCAGGGCCGCTGGACCCGGGGGCTTGCAGCACCGAGGCGTCGAGATCCGCCGCCAGCTGGCCCAGAGCGCCCGCCCGCCCGGCCCGCGTGGCGATCTGCGCAGCCGTCTTGGAGAGCTCGGGCTTCGCCTTGAACGCCGCGCGAGTGATGAACCACGCCGCGGAATAGGCGACCTCGGTCAGCTCGCGATCGGGGCGTGACGGCTCGACGTCGTCGGGCCAGAGCGCCCCGGAAACCGGCGCACCGCGACCGCCGCCGAGGGACACCCGGGCACCCGCGCGGGCGGCGCGGGACCCGAGCCCGCGCACCGGAGCCTTGCTCACCAGCCACAGGCCGAGCTCGGACGCGGCACGGGGCGCCAGATCGAGGAAACGGATCACCTCGGCGAGGCGCTCGTCCGCGGCGGTGCCTCCGTCTTCGACCAGCGTGCCGTGGCGCTCGAAGGCGGACTTGCGCACGCCACCGAGACCGAGCAACGCCGAGACCTCGTGGCGCTGGAGCAGCCCTCGCGACAGGTCCACGGCAGCCAGGCTGGCCTGGGCTCGAACGGGGACCAGCGACGGACTGAGCTTGCTGCCCGGCCGCAAGATCGCCGCGTGTCGCTCGAAGTGCGCGCGGTACGCCTCGACGCAGAGCTTCAGCGCGTCATCGCGGATGCCGGCGGCCGCGTCGTGACCGTCTGCGGGCGGTCGCCCCGCGTTGGCGATCACCTCGGTGACGAAGCGATGGATCCGAACCGCCTCAGCGGCCAGGCGATCGGCCTTCGATGCCTCGGGACCGCTCTCGCTCGCCGGCATCGCGGCATACGCGCTCGAGGCCCGGGCGAGGAGGGCGCGGACGAGTGCCGGCGTCAGCTCGCTGCGTGACGCAGCCGAGCCGGGGCCGAGCAAGAGCTCGCGGGCGAGCTTCTCGCGCTTGTCGTCGAACGGCACGGCGGCAAAGCCCGCGCTGAGCGGGGCCGCGGCCTCGTCCACCGCCAGATCGGGGCGCGCCACCAGGGCGCGGATGCGGGCCGCGTTCTTCGGCTCGCCGCTCCGAATGAAGCCCGAGATCTGCGCCTTCTCCGAGTCCGTCAGCGCCGCCTGGGCCGGCCGCGCCAAGACCAACGCCCCCAGAAGCAGCGCCCAACCTACTTTTCGCATGGCGGGCGAGAGCCTACCTCAGGTCGGCCCGTCGGCGAGCGCCAGAAGCGCGCCCAAGACCGCGACGGCGGCGGTCTCGGTGCGCAGCACCAAGCGGCCGAAACGCACCGGCCGGAACCCCGCCTGAACCGCGGCCCCGAGCTCGTGGTCGTCGAGCCCGCCCTCGGGTCCGATCAACACCGAGAGCGGAGCCGACGCCGAGCTCGGAGCGAGCACCGCTCTGAGCGTGTGCTCGGCCTTCGGGTCGAGCACCAGCGCGACCGAATCGCGCGCGAGCTCGAGCGCTTCGGTCAGCGACAGCGGCCCCAAGAACTCGGGCACGTCGCCCCGGCCGGACTGGCGCGCGGCCTCCCGCGCCACGCTCTGCCAGCGCAGTCGGCGCGCGTCGGCCCGGTCCCCCAGACGAACCACCGTGCGCTCGGTGGTGACGAGCACGATCCGCCGAACCCCGAGCGCGGTGGCATCGCGGATCACGGCCTCGGGTTTTTCCGCCTTGCCCACGGCCCAGAACAGGGTCACCGGCAGCGGCGAGGTCACTCGCGCCGCCCGGGGCGCGCCGAGTCGGATCCGCGCGGCTCGAGGGTCGGCGCCCAGCACCTCGGCGTCGGCCTCGAGCCCGGCATCGACGTCGAAGGCGGTGAACCCGTCCCCGACCCGAGCGCGATGCACCTTGACCAGGTAGCGCGACGTCGCGAGATCGAGGGCGCGCTCCCCTGCCGACAGCTCCGACACCGGGACCCGCAGCGTCACTCTGCGGTCATATCAGATCCGAACGCCCGACGCTGTTCCGCCCGCGCTTCGACCTCGCCGCGCGAGAACGCCAGCTTGCGGTAGCGACCCTCGACCCAGTCGTCGAGCATGTCGTCGAAGTGCGGGCTCGCGCGGTCGGCCACGTTGCCCAGGGGGAAGTTGACCCAGACCTCGGGCACGCCGGAGTCGTCGAAGCGACCCACCAGCCGCTCGACCGGGCCATAGTCGCTGACCCACTGCTTCGGCACCTCGAAGTCGCGGCGGAACACGCTATGGGCGACGTTGATCGTGTTCTCGCCGCCGTCGGTCGGCACCTGCGACAGCGACACGCCGAGTCCATAGGCGTTGTCGAAGCTGCTCACGTGGACGTCGCCCCAGCGATAGGCGCTGGGCTCGACGCTGCCGAAGCGCGCGTTCAGGTAATCCACGGTCTTGGCCAACCCCTCGAGCACGATCCGGTGCTTGCCCTCCTGCAGCACCGCGTCCCCCTTGGGGTAGGCGCCGCTCAGGGCCAGGGCGGCGACCTTCAGCACGTAGAACGGCGCCGCCTCGAGCACCCGCTCGAAGAGCAGGGGGATCATGTCGTCCTCCACCGCCTGGGCCGTGGTGAAGTGCGCGAAGGCGTGGAACGCGACGGCCCCGGGGGAGTCTCGCTTCATCTCGCGATCCCACTCCTGGGTGAGCAGCTTCATCACGCGCGGGGCGCCGGGCCGGGCCGCCAGCTCGCCGAGCGCAGGATCCGACCCGCGCGCCGCCCAGGCCTCGTCCAGCAGCTTCAGAAAGGTGTCCGACATCAGGCAGCGCGAATCCATCTGCAGCGCTTGCATGTCGAGGGCGCTGACCTTTCCGCGCTTCGTGAGCCGCTCGAGCTCGGTCTCGATCCGACGCGCGCGGTATCCGGGATCGAAGAACGCGCCGTAGTACCAGCCGTCGTTGCCCGGATCGCCGTCGGCGGTGAAACCGAACGGGTCGTTGTTCGCCGTCGCCAAAAAGCCGCGCTCTTTGGCCCGCCCGTGGGGCAGCTGTTCGAGGGGCAGCTTGCCCCCCGGCCAGAACGCCTTGGGGTCGTCGCCGTTCATCAGGCGCCAGGGCTCGCGCCCGGTCGCGACGCTGCTCCGCTTCGGCACCTCGAGGCTGACACGATAGAGAATGTCTCGGGCGTCGGCGCCGACCCAGTTGTAGCTGAGCTCGGGCACACGCTGCACGGCCTCGTCCAGCTCTTGGACGTTCTGTGCCCGATCGAGCTCCAGGAAGTAGAGCGAGCTTCGGGCCGAGAACCCGGTCCAGCCGAGGAGCACCTCGCGCCCTTCGTCGGTGAGCGGCACCGGCACACCGGCAAAGCCGGGGTCGAAGATCACGCCGCGCCCGGGCACGTCACGGATCACGATGCTCTCGCTCTGGCCGCCGCGGATCGGGATCACCTCTTCGCGGGTCGAGAACGCCACGTTCTGATCCCCGATCCGCGCGCCCGTGTCGGTGACCTCGACGGACCAGAGATCCATCACGTCACCGAACGCCGAGGTCGGCGCCCAGATCGCGCCACGGGTCTGGCCGGCGAAGATCCCGGGAGCTGCCACGAACGCGAACCCCGCGACGTCGAAGCTGCCGCCGCGATCGGCGCTGTTCAAATGCACGGCGTACATCGCGCCCATCAGCGTGAAGACCAGGTGCGGGTCGCCGGCGAGCAGCGGTCGTCCGTTGTCGGTGAAGCGGCCGTCCACCGCCCAGTTGTTGCTCCCGGCCTTGGGCGACGCCGCAAGGTGCCTCCAGGCCGCCGGAGACTTCGCGTGGGGAGGCAGCTCGAGCTGCTCGGCGGGGGCCGGGGGCTGGCCCGCGGTCGTACCGCCGCCTTGGGCGCCCGGCGGCAGGTCCTCGGGGGCCACGGTCCAGGTCGAGTGGGCGGGCTTGAAGATCTGCGCCGACTCGAGCGTGCTCGGAGCCAGCTGGCCCAGCAAGGTGACCAAGATCTCGTACAAGAGGCTCTGATCGAGCCCGAGCTGGATCATCTTCTGCACGATCAGCGGGTCGTCTTCGCCCCAGGGCTCGGGCAGAAAGTCGAGCTCGTCTTTGCCGAAGCCGAAGGGCCGCGGCACGGCGCCGCTCACCACCTCTTCGACGCGGCGGTTGATGCCGCGACGCCAGGCTTGAAGGAGCTTCCACCGCTCGGGGTGCTCGGCTCGCATCAGCTCGGCGTCGAGCTTGCCCCAGCGCGGCAGGTCGAACAAACGCACCAGCTTGTCGTCGTGCAGCGCGGTGGCGCCGAACGAGCCCTTGAAGTCCGCGCCCAAGACCTCGGCCCGCCGCCCGTGGGCGAAGCGCCGCCACATCTCGAGCTGCAGCAAACGGTCACTCGCCAGCTGATGGCCGTAGCCGAAGAACAGCTCCTCGTCGCTCTCGGCGTAGATGTGCGGCACGCCCATGTCATCGACGATGACCTCGATGGGCGGAGCGGTTCTTGCGTCGTGCTCCTGGCCGCCACCACAGCCGGCGACCAAGAGCACGAGCGCGAGACCGAGCCAGATCACTGGGGCAGCGCCGCGCGCACGTCGGCGCACGTGGCCCCCTCCTTCAGTTGCATCATCTTGTACGCCGCGCTCGCGATCGTGAACTTGGGCTGATTCTGATCGATGAAGTCGACCTCGGCCGCCTTGCAGATCTGACCATCGTTGCGCTTGCACCCGACGACGTGGCTGTCGAACATCTTGACGTCGGCCTGACCCGAGGCGCTGGTGCAGGTGTCGCGCGTGCCCGAGATCTGCACCGCGGTTCGCGTCACGATGTAGACCTCGGTGGCGCGCTTGCCGCTCGGGTTCAGCGCCTCCATCAGCCCGGTCGGCGGTGCCGAGAACGGCGCGTCGGTGCGCGGCACGGCCAGAATCCCGGGCTGCCCGTCGCCGTCATGATCCACGGCGGTGACTTGCTTCCCCGACGACGGCCACGGGGCGCCCGGGTCCGACATGTTGAGCCCGACCAACGACACGACGGGCTCCATCGCGATGGTCGCGCCGATGTCGAAGCCCGAGAGCGTGCCCGTGGCCTTGAACTTGGGCATGCTGCCCTTGTCCCAGACGGCGTCCGGGATCACGGTCTGCAGCTGGCCACCGCCGGCGATGCTGGTCTTGGTCAGCGCGGGGATCGAGCTGCCACACGGCGTCACGTCGCCGGTGGCCGGGATCTGTCCGGACTTGCTGTCGGCTGCGCCGAAGTCGAGCACGGTGCGGGTCCAGATCAGGATCTTCCCCTTGCCCGCGGCAATGCCGGTCTTCGCGGGCCAGCTCACGTCTGCGGTGATCAGGTTACCGATGGTGGCGTGCTTGTTGTTGTTGCCACACCCGCTGGTCGCACCGCCGCCGCCCGCCGAGCCACCCTCGGCTCCGCTGCCACCCGAACCTGGCGCGCCGCCGCCACCGGCAAGCCCGCCGCCACCGCCGCCACCCATCGCACCGATCCCGCCGCCGCCCCCGGCGTTCTGTCCCCCCCCCGAGCCAGAGCTTCCTTCCGGCCCGCCATCGTCGCCTCCCCCGCAGCCACCGAGCACCAGAGTCAGAGAAATGATTCCGATCGTCCGCAGCATGAAGCCTCCGAGTCCGGGTGGTGGGTTTCTCGCCACCCACACACACGACACGACACCCCCCGGGCGCTTGCAGCGTCACTGGACCGAAATGGCCTGACGCGTCGCAGAAGAAACCGCATACTCGGCCGCGCTGTGTCGGACCGGACCCGCGGTTTGTTGGTGCTCTTCGCTGCCGCTGCGGCCGCGGGCATCTACTTCGGCACGGCCCACAAGCCATCACGGCGAGGCGACGCTCTGCCCACGCCTTCGAGCTCGGCCGTCGCGCCCGTCGCGCCCGAACCACGCCGGCCCACTCGCGCCGAGGCCCGGGCGCTGGCCAAACGGCTGGGCGACGCGACGCGCGCGGGGGCCAGCGATCCCAAGAGCCCGTGGGCGCTCGCCCACGGCATGGTCGCCTTCGGTCCGAGCTTTGCTGCCGCCGACGGCCGGGCCGCCAGCGACGTGATCGTGTCGTTCGTCGAGCTCACGGCCGCCGGCGACAAGAAGCTCTGGCTGTTCCCCGAGAAGAAGCAGGGCGCGCCGGTCGAGCCGCATCGCTTCCTCTTGGCCAAGACCCTGCTCGAGTCGAACGTGCCGCTCGATCAGAGCTTTTCGACCTCGACCGGCGAGAAGGTCACGCTCTCGCGCCTGGTCGCCGATCTGCGCGCCGCCGCCCGGCCACCCGAGACCGACGCGGACTTCCAGCACGTCGCGTGGCAGATCTCGGCCGTGGCCGAGCACGTGCGCCGCGTGCCGGCGGCGGGTGACCAAGATCCCAAGCTGGCGTCGCTGATCGAGGCCGCCCTCGGCCGGTTGGAGGCCGACCAGAAGGTCGTCGAAGGCTACGGCGGCCCGCCCGAGAAGGCCTTCGACGAGGGCAGCCCGCTCCACGCCGCGAAGCGCGAGAAGAAGGGCATCTACGGCCACAGCTGCGGCGGCATGCACCTGATCCAGGCCGCGGCGACCGCGATCGCCATCATGCACCGCGAGGACGACGAGCGCCGCTTTCGGAAGCAGCTCGGCGTGCTGCTCTTTCGCTACGAGCTCGAGCGCCCGGCCTACGCGGCGCTGCTCGCCCGTCACCCCGAGCAGGGCCTGTTGATCAGGCTCCAGCAGCAGAAGTTCTTCGGCCACCTGATCGAGACCCTGACCCTGGCCCGAAGCCTGGGTCTCACGGCGACGCAGACCGAGGGCGGCCGGCGCATCGATCAGACCATCCGCCACGCCGCCGGCGACTTGATCGACGTGTCGGGCCAGCTGCTCGATGGCGGCGTGTACGAGCGCCTCGACGCGATCCGAAAAGATCGCGAGCAGACCTACCTCGATCTGATCGGCGACGCTTGCCACGCGCTCCGCGGGCTCGAGCGAGCGCTGGAGATCTTGTGAGCCTCACGCCCCGGGTCTGAGCTCGACGTACGCCCGCCGCGCACGCACCGACACGAGAACGTCACCCCGCTCACTCGGCGGCGGCACCGGCTCGCCCGCTGCGAGCACCAGCGCCGTGAGCTGCCCGCCGTACACGCAACCGGTGTCGATACCGGTGGCGCAGGGATGAAGCTGCAGACCGTCGACCGCGTTGTGACCGAAGACCACGTGGGGCGCTTCGCGGTAGCGCGCGCCCCAGAGCGTGAAGTCGCGTTTGTCGCTGGGCGTGCCGTCGTCGCGCAGGGTGCGCAGGTGAGCCAGCGCCCACGGGTCCTGGGCCTCGATGGCAACACCCGGCACGACCCCGGCGTGCACGACCCGGAGCGGGTGCGACGGGACGTCGACCCAGGCGCGCATCGCCTCGAGAGTCGCCCAGTGGCGATCGTCCAGGCTGTCGATCAGCGCGCGGTGCGACGGGCCGAGGCGGACCGGCTCGCCGCGACGCGCCGCCAAGAGCCGCCACTCGTGGTTGCCGACGACCAGCGCCGCGCCGAGCTGCGCCACCAGATCGAGCACCCCCGGCGAGTCGGGGCCCCGGGCGAGCAGATCGCCGACGAAGCAGAGCGCGTCGTCCCGAGCCAGGGCCAGGCGATCGAGCAATTCTTCGAGCTCGGGCCGGCAGCCGTGGACGTCCCCGATGACGATGGTGCGGGCCACGGAGGTGCAGGCTAGGAGCCTCGAACCCGGTGTCAAACCGCGAAAAATGATGCCCGGTCGGCCGCGTCGGGCAAGATCCGCCGCCGGACCGCGATCAGAGCCTTGTGGCAGCGCCGGGCCGCGTGATAGCCATGCGAAATCATTCCGTTCAGGGAGGCCCCATGCAGACTGCCCGCCGAATCTCTGCCTCGCTCACCGTCGTCGTGCTCTCCGCTTCCGTGGTGAGCTGCGGCGGGGGGAAGGACGACGAGAAATACCAGCCTCGCGGCGCGTCGAGCGGCGCCAAGGCGCAGCTTCCGGCGGTGCCCAACGTCCCCCAGAAGCCGATCAAGGCGGGCGACGCGTACACGGTCTGGGGGGCCAGCTACCACCTGCGCAGCCGCACCCACCGCAAAGAGGTGGCCGGCAAGAAGCTCAGCATCACCGGCTACATCGGCAAGACCAACCTGCCCGATGCGCCGGCCTGCGCGGTGCACAAGGGCGGCAAGGCCGATCCCGAGGGCTGCAACGCGCCGGTGCCCGCGTTCTGGATCTGCGACACCAAGGACGCCCCCGAGAACGAGTGCATCAAGGTCATGGGCTGGGCCTCGAACTTCGCCGGTATCTACGACGCCGTGAAGGAGTTCGAGAAGAAGGAAGACGCCGAGAAGAGCGACACCTTCTGGGGCGTGAAGATGCCGAACCCGATCCCGAACAAGGGCGCGAAGGTCACGGTCAAGGGCGACTATTCGACCACCTTCGTGCGCGCCACGACCGGCACCGAGGCCGATCCGATCATGGGCATCCTCACCTTCGAAGAGATGACCTATCACGAGAAGCCGGCCGAGCTCGCGTTCCTCCCGGGCATGGATCCGCCGAAGGAAGCCCCGAAGAAGAAGTGACGAATGCCTGCGTCGCGCGCGGGAGCACTGGCCTTCGCGGCCGTGCTCGCGGTTGCGCTCGCGGGCTGCATCAAGCGGGGCGCCCCGGCGGGCCGCGACCTGGTGGCCGACGTCGACGTGGTGGGCGCGAGCGCCCTCGACGCTGACACGGTCGAAGACCGCCTGGCGACTCGCCCGCCGCCCTGGCCCCGATCCCTCGAGGGCCTCCTCTACGACTACGAGGTCTTCAACGACACGGTCCTCACCCGGGACCTCGAGCGGGTCGAGCGCTACTACCGCCGCAAGGGGTTCTACGAGGCGAAGGTCCGTGCGGCCCGAATCCATCGCGTCGATCCCCGGCATGTTCGGGTCGAGATCGTGGTCGACGAGGGCCCGGTGGTGGAGATCCGCCGCGCCGACGTGAACGGCCTGGCCAACCTGCCGTTCGACGTGGCGGCCCGAGCGCTGTCAGTCATCACCCTCGACCCGGGCGATCGCTTCGACGAGGACGAGTTCGAGAAGAACGCGAAGGCCATCTCCCACGTGCTGGGCGACGCCGGCTACGCGTTCGCCGAGGTCAAGCACCGGGCGAAGGTGGATCTCGCCACCCACACCGCCGACGTGACCTTCGAGGTCCAAGAAGGACAGGTCGCTCGTTACGGTCGGGTCCGGATCGTCGGCCTGCAGTCGATCCCGGAAGACCCGGTCCGCGCGGTGCTGGGCCTCGAAGAGGGGGCCGCGTACTCGCGCACCGACGTGGTCGATGCCCAAGAGGCGCTGCAGAACCTGGGTGTGTTCGCCTCCGTCGAGGTCCGGCAAGACAAGGCCAACCCCCAGAACGGTGAGGTGCCCATCACGGTGATCGTGCGAGAGGCCTCGCTCCGCACTCTGCGCGTGGGTGGAGGCGCACGCTTCGACGTGCTGCGACTCTCCAACCACGTTCGCGTGGGCTGGGAGCACCGCAACTTCCTGGGGGGAATGCGGCGCTTCAACATCGAGGCGCGGCCCGGCGTGACCTACTTCCCCACCCGCATCGGGCGGTTCGACACACCGACGCGGCTCTTGCCCGAGAACCGCGTGCACACCGAGCTCCGGCAGCCGTCGTTCCTGGAAGGGCGCCTGACCGGGTTCATCTCGGGCGACTACAGCATCTACCCGCTGCTCTACCCGCTCCCCGACAGCGTGGACCCGGAGAAAGAGCGGGTGATCGGCTACCACGAGATCAAGGCCGCGACCGGGGTCGAGCGCGCGTTCTTCGGCCACCACCTGTTCGTGACGCCCTCGCTGAACTGGCAGGCCAACTTCCCCTTCACCTATCAGGGCGGCAAGCCCGACGGTCTCGACGCCGTGCGCGTGTCGTTTCCCGAGCTGTACGCGATCTTGGATTTCCGCGACGATCGCATCGAGCCAAAAGAAGGGTTCTACCTGGCCAACTCGGTCCAGGTCGCGGGCTACGTGTTCGGCGGGACGGTCAGCGACTTCCGCCTGCGGCCCGAGTTTCGAGGCTTTCTGCCGATGAGCAAGCACGTCACGCTGGCGACGCGCCTGACCACCGGTTTCCTCTTCCCCTCGGACTACGGCGAGACGCTGACGAGCGCGCAGGCGGCCAACGACCCGACGAATCCGGCGGTGGTGCGCGACCAGCACAAGCTGTTGTTCCGCGCCTTCTACTCCGGCGGCCCGAGCTCGAACCGCGGCTACCCGTATCGCGGCGTCGGGCCCCACGGGCCGGTCGGGTTCCTCGTCCCCACCGGAGAAGACTGCGGTCGGCCCCTGGACCAGCTGCCGGCGGCTTGCATTCGCCCCCTGGGCGGCCTCACGCTTTGGGAAGCCTCCTTGGAAGTGCGATTTCCGGTGATCGGCCCGCTCTACGCCGCGACTTTCTTGGACGCGAGCGACGTCACACGCAGAGTGGGTGAAATCCGCTTCGACGTGCCCCACATCTCGCCGGGCCTGGGCCTCCGCTACCGCACGCCGGTGGGCCCGCTGCGCGTCGACGCCGGCTACCGCACGCCCTGGCTGCAGCAGATCGGCGAGGAAGATCTGGAGCGCCAGGAGGGGAACCCCGGGACGGTGTTCGGCCTGCCGATGGCGATTCACATCGCGCTCGGAGAGTCGTTCTGATGCACAAGACCACGCTGCGCCCGCCGCCCACGGTCGCCGACCGCGGCACCCGGCGGCAGCGCGTGGTGCGGGCCGTGGGCCGAGTGCTCTCGGCGCTCGGGCTGACCGTCACCTTCGTGGCGGGGCTGGGCTCGGGGGTGGCGCTGCACATCGATCTGCCCGCCTCGCGACGGCTGGCCTCGGACCTCTTGTCGAGCTCGCTGGTCGGGGTGTTCCACGGCGAGCTTCGCACCGGAGAGATCCAGGAGCTCAGCCTGCGCGGCGCGACCCTGAACGAGGTCACGGTCAAAGACGAGGCGGGCAACACCGTCATCACGCTGAACGATCTCCGGGTGCGGACCGACGTGCTCGCCCTGCTCCACGAGGTGCTCACCGCCAAAGAGCGCATCACCCTGAGCATTCGGCACATCCGCGCCGGGCGCGCCGACGTCCTGGTGATCCCCGACGAGCACGGCGTGCCCACCCTGGCCCGCGCGCTGACCCCCGTGCCCACCTCGCCGAGCGCCGAGCCGAAGACCCCGAGCGCACCCTCGCGACCGCTGCGGCTGTGGCTGCCGCAGATCGAGATCGGGCGCATCGACGCCCGCGGCACCGTCGCCGGTCTGCCCACGCTCGAGGTGGGCCTGGGCGGCGTGCGCGGCTCGGTGCTGGCCACCCCCAAGGGCGCGGCGATCGACGTGCACCGCTACGGCATGACGGTGCGCGGGCTGGGCGGGACCGACGCGACGGGCACCGGCGAGATCCACATCCGCGCGCCGGGCGCAGTCTGGACCAGCTTCAACGGCTACTTCGGTAACCTGCCGGCCTCGAGCTCGGTCTACGTCAAGGGCAAGACCATCAAGGCGTCCGTCGACGTGCCGAAGGCGCTGCCCGAAGACGTGCGCGCCTTGCTCGCGGACTGGCCCGTGCTCGAACCGGTGGCGGCGCACGTCGAGGCCACCGGCGAGCTGCCCAAGCTCGAGACGCAGGCCCGCTTCGAGGTCGGCGACGCGCGCCTGACCTCGGCCGGCAGCGTGCGCTTCGCGCCCGAGCTCGAGATCGATCTCGACGTGCAGGGCCGCGGCGTCGACATCCGCGCCCTGTGGCCCAAGGCCCCGAAGACAGCGGCCGACCTGGATACGTCGCTTTCGATCTGGCAGAAGCGCGGGCAGATCTCGGTCGAGGTCAACGGCACCACCGCCGAGACGACCTTCGTGGGCCAGCTGGTCCCGCCGATGGATGTCTCGGGCTCGTGGGACCCCAAGGGGTTCGTCGGCAAGGCCACGCTGCACGAGGTCGGCATGCCGCTCAAGGTCGGCTTCACCGTCCACCCCGACGGAGCGGTGGATCTGGACGCGCGCGCGCGGTCGTTCCAGATGGAGCTCGCGCCCCGTCTGAAGAAGCTGACGCCGGCCCGGGGCCGGGCCGACGCGCAGGTGAAGGCTCGGGTCGAGAAGAACACCCTCGATGCCACGCTCTCGGCCGATGTCTCGGGGTTCGCGCTGGCCGACGTGAAGCTCGCGCGTGGCCACGTCACGGGCCACGCCAAGGGCAAGCTGACCGAGCTCGAGAAGCTGTCGATCGACGCCAAGGTGACGGGCTCGGACTTCAGCGCCCGCGGGCAGAGCTTCGGCAAGGTCAGCGCCACCGCCAAGGGCCCGGTGATCCGCCCGGCGCTCACCGCCACGCTCACCGATCAACACGGGCCCGAAGTGCGCGCCAGCGGCACCCTCGAGGCGAAGGGCAAGCCGGCGGTCAAGAACGTGGCCGTGCAGGTCAAACGGGACGACGCGGTGCTGACGGGGAAGATCGCCCACCTCGATCTGGACGCCCAGGACGTGGTGGTCGACAGCATGAAGCTGACCGGCGCCGGGGGAGAGCTCGGGGGCAAGGTCCGGATCTCGAAGGGCCGCGTCGAGGTCAAGGCCAAGGGCGAGCGCCTGGATCTGGACGTGGTGTCGCGAGCCCTGGGGCTTCGGCGCGGGATGCTGGGGGGCACGCTCAACATCGACGCCGACATCATCGCGAGCAAAGAGAAATCCACCGGGCACGTGAAGCTCGGCCTCGGCAAGGGCTCGATCGCCGCGGTCGGCGGCATCTCGATGTCCCTGGACGCGACCCTCGACGGCGAGCACATCGAGGGCAAGGCCTCGGGCGTCGTCCAAGACATCGGGGCGTTCGGCGCCACCTGGCAGTCCGAGCTCAACGGCAACCCGGCCGAGCGAGCATCCTGGCTGGGCATGACCGGCGACGGCGAGATCGGGCTCAGCGACATCCAGCTCTCGCTCTTGCGGATGGTGCTGCCGAAGTCCGCCCGCATCGAGCGGGTCGCAGGCACCGCCTTCGCGCGGCTGCGCGTCGAGCGGCTCGCGCCGAAAGAGCTTCCGAACGCCCGCATCGAGATCGCCGGCACCCGCGGCCTCGAGGTGGTGCAAGCCGCGGCCAAGAAGGGCGACAGCCCCCGGGTCGTGCAGGGCATCGACGTCACCATGGTCGGCGGCGTCAGCGGCGAGAAGGGGGACGCCAGCGGCACCACCCAGCTGGTCGACGCGATTGGCCCCGTGGTCACCGCCAGCGGCACGGCCAGGGTCGCGTGGAAAGAGATCGTCGCGGCGCCGGACGAGTGGCTGGGCCACGTGCTCGAGGCTCCGGTGATGGCGGTGATCACCCTGCACGAGCGCCCGTTCGCGCAGTTTCCGAAGCTGATCCGGCCCGAGGGGTTCCAGGGCACGGGCGCGGGGCGGGTGTTGTTCTCGGGGTCGGCCAGCGACCCCAAGCTCTCGGCCAACGTCGAGGCCCGCCAGATCCAGGCCACCTCGGGGCGCCGGGCGCTGCCGGTCGATCTGCGCGCGAACGGCGAGTACGAGCTCGCCAGCGGGCGGTTCGGCGCCAACGCCGAGCTCCACGCCGCGGGTCGCCGCATCGCCCAGCTGAGCACCAAGGGCAACGCCAGCGTGGTCGACGGGTCGTGGACCGGCGGCGCGCACCTGGCGCTCGAGGGCACGCCGCTGACCGTGGTGCCGGGCTTCGCCGACGCGAAGGTCGCCGGTGCGCTGCAGGGGAACGTCGCGCTCCAGCGCACGTCGGCCGATGCGCCACCCCAGCTGTCGGCGAACGTCGACCTCACCGGCGCCAGCGTGGACGGCGTCAGCGTGGGCCGCGGCACCGTGTTGGTGCGCTCCGACGGCAAGCAGCTCCGAGCCCAGGCCGAGCTCGACGACGGGCGCGGCCGACTCACCGCCGAGGCGCGGCTGGGCCTGGACTGGGGCGGAGCCCTCCCCGCGCTCGATCGCGCCCGCCGAGTGCTGCTCAGCGCCGAGGCTCGGGGCTACGACGCGGTCGTGCTGTCGCCGTTCTTGCGCGACATCTTCTCGCGGCTCACGGGCAAGGTCGACGGGCGCATCACCGCGACCCTCGAGCCGCAGCTGAAGGCGAACGGCAAGCCCACCGGGCAGTTCGAGACCGACGTCGACGGCCGCGCCACCGTCACTCAGGGCGTGCTCCACATCGCGCCCCTGGGCATCGAGTTCCGCGACGTGACCTTCGGCGCCACCGCCAAGAAAGCCGGCGGCTTCACCCGGGTGAACGTCTTCGACATCGAGGGCAAGGCCCGATCCGAGAAGGTGAACCTGCGGGCGCTGGCCAACCTCTACTTCGACGGCGTGCGCATGACGCGCGGCAACGCCTCGCTCAGCATGACCGAGGTTCCGGTGATGTTCCAAGGGGTCTCGCAGGCCATCGCGAGCGGCTCCGCGACGCTCAAGCTCGAGCGCGAGGAAGAGCGCATGGTGGTCACGGTGGACATCCCCAACCTGAACGCGCGCCTGCCCCAGGCCTCGGGGCGCGAGGTCGTGGACGTCGCCGACAACCCTGCCATCCAGGTGCTGCAGGCGCTGAAGGAGCCCAAGGTCGAGCGCACCGGCACGGTCTTGCCGTGGCGATTCGTCGTGAACCTGAAGCGCGGCGTGCGCATCACCCGCTCGGACCTCGACCTGCCCCTGGTCGGGCAGCCGGTGATCGATCTCGAGAAGAAGGCGGTGGTCGGCGGGTACATCGAGCTCGAGCCCGGCGGGCGGTTCCAGTCGTGGGGCAAGACCTGGGTCATCGAGGCGGGCCGCGTGGTGTTCGACACCCCCGAGCCCAGCGACCCGCACCTCTTGGCCACCGCCAGCTGGCGCGCTCCCGACGCCACGGTGGTCTACGTCGACGTGCGCGGCACGCTGAAAGACGCCAAGCTCAAGCTGTCGAGCGACCCTGCCCGCACCGAGCCCGAGATCATGGCGCTCTTGTTCGGCGGGTCGTCGAGCGGGGCCAGCGACGAGGCCTCGGGGGCGCGCACCCGCGAGACGGCCGCTGCCGGCGGCATCGCCACCGCGTTCAACACGCTCTTCGCCGACGCCCTGGTCGGCAGCGTCGAGCTTCGCACCGGCACCGACGAGAACAAGGCCAGCTACACCGCGGCAGTGCGCCTGAGCGAGAGCGTCTGGTTCGAGGGCACGTACCGAAACCGCCTCGAACAACAGCAGAACACCACCGGCACCGAGCCGGTGGACGTGAGCGGCACGGTGGACTGGCGGTTCCAGCGCAACTGGTCGCTGCGGACCGAGGTCGGCACGCTCGGCACCGGGCTCGACCTGCTCTGGCAGTATCGGTACTGAAGTCCCGGCGCGCGGTGTACGCTACGGACCCAGTGCGTCCTCGCGACCTCGTCGGCGATCGCTTCCGCGTCCTGGGCCGCGCCGGTGCGGGCGGCATGGGGGTGGTCTACCGCGCGGAAGATCTGTCTACCGGCGAGCACTGCGCGCTGAAGGTGCTGCACGCCGACCAGAAGCCCGACCGCTTCCTGCGCGAGGCGGCGGTGCTCGCCGAGCTGTCTCACCCCGCGGTGGTGCGGTACATCGCGCACGGCATCACGCCCAAGGGCGAGGTCTACCTGGCCATGGAGTGGCTGGAAGCGACCAGCCTCGCTTCTTACATCGCGTCGCGCCGGCTCGGCTTCGGCGAGTGCCTCACGCTCTTGCGTCGGGTGTGCGCAGGCCTCGCGGTGGCCCACCGGCTGGGCGTGGTCCACCGTGACCTCAAGCCCGGGAACATCTTGGTCCCCGACGGCGTGCTGGGCAACGCCAAGCTCATCGACTTCGGCATCGCGCGCCGGCGCTTCGACCCGCGCATCACCGAGCGCGGCCTGTTGATCGGCACCCTGGCCTACATGTCGCCCGAGCAAGCGCGCGGGTCCGCGCACATCGAGCCGGCGTCAGACGTGTTCTCCCTCGGCAGCGTGGTCTACAAGTGCATGACCGGCGACACGCCCTTTGGCGGCGGCGACTCGACGGCCGTGCTGGCCAAGGTCTTGCTCGACGAGCCGACGCCGCTCCGCGAGCTGTCGGTGGCGGTCCCCGAGGCGTTCGACGATCTGGTGAGTCGCATGCTCGCCAAGGCGCCCGAGGCGCGCCCGCGGGACGCCGGTTCGCTGCTCGGGCAGTGCGACGCGCTGGGCACGGCACCGGCCGAGACCCGAGCCGTGCCCGGGATCACCGGCCGCGAACAGCGGGTGGTCTGGATCGCACTGCTCGGGGGGCTGCCGGCCGACGACGGCGAAACGCGACAAGAGACCGAGCCCCAAATCGCCCGCGCCCCCGAGAGTCGCCTGGCCGACACGGTGGTGGCCTCGGGCGGGCGGTTCGACACGCTGGCCAACGGCGCCCGGATGGCGAGCTTCGTGGGCGGCGGCGCGCCACGGGACGAGGCCTTGCGCGCGGTGCGCGTGGCGCGGACCATGCACCAGCTCTTTCCGGATCGCGCCATCGCTCTGGCGTCGGGGCTGGGCGTGGTAGGCGGGCGCGCGCCGGTCGGCGAGGCCATCGAGCACGGCGTCGCGTTGCTCGCGAAGACGGCACCCGGCCAGGTCGCCCTGGACGAGAGCACCGCCGGGTTGATCGCCAGCGTCTACGAGCTCGAGCGCGACAGCCGCGGAGCGGCGCTGCTCGGCAGCAAGGGCACGGCCGACGGGATCCGGCGCCTGCTCGGGCGTCCGACCACCATGGTCGGCCGCGAACGCGAGCTGTTCATGCTCGAAGAGCTGATCGACGAGTGCGTGGACGAGCCGGTGCCGCGCGCGGCGCTGGTGATTGCGCCCGCGGGCGTCGGCAAGTCGCGGCTGCGTTACGAGCTCTTGGCCCGGCTGCGAGCGCGCCATCCGGACGCAGACGTGCTGTTTGGGCGCGCCGAGAGCGTGAGCGCCGGCTCGCCGTTCGCGTTGCTCCGGGGCGCGCTGCGCACGCTGGCCGGGCTCTGCGACGGCGAGGGCGTCGAGCAGAGCCGAGCGAAGCTGACCGCCCGGGTGGCGAAGCACCCGCTCGCCGGCAGCGACGTCCAGCGCACCACCGTGTTCCTGGGTGAGCTCGCCGACGTGAGCTTTCCCGATGGTGCCCACCCCTCGCTCTTGGCGATGCGGCAGAACCCGACCCTCCTCGGCGACGCGATGCGCGGCGCCTTCCTCGACTTCATCGCGGGCGAGTGCGCCGCCCACCCGGTGATCGTCGTGCTCGAGGACCTGCACTGGGGAGATCTCCCGTCCGTCAATCTCGTCGAAGCGGCGCTCGCCACCCTTCCCGAGCTGCCGCTGTTCGTCCTGGGGCTCGGCCGCCCCGAGGTGGCGGACGTCTTGCCGAACCTCTGGCAGAAGCGAGAGCCTCTCGAGATCCGCCTCGGCCCCCTCCGCAAGAGCGCGGCGCTCTCGCTCGCGCACGAGGTGCTGGGCGAGGGCGCGGACGCCGCACGCCTGGAGCGCGCGGTCGACCTCGCCGATGGCAACGCCTTCTTCCTGGAAGAGCTGCTGCGCTCCCTGGCCGAGGGGCAGCGCGACTTACCCGAGACGGTCTTGGGCATGGTGCAGACCCGGCTCGAGGCCCTGGGCCCCGAGCCTCGCCGGATCTTGCGCGCGGCATCGATCTTCGGCGCGCACTTCTGGACCGGCGGCGTGCAGGCGGTGCTGGGCGGCGACGCGGAAGAGACCTTCGTCTCCATCGAGCTCGATGAGCTGAACCGCCGCGAGCTGATCTCGGCCAGCGCGCGCTCATCGTTCGCCGGCGAGGCGGAGCACGTGTTCCGCAACGGCACGTTGCGCGAGGCGGTCTACTCCACGCTCACGCCGGAGGACCGCGCCCTCGGCCACCGCCTGGCCGGCTCGTGGCTCGAAGAGGCAGGGCTGACCGACGCGTTGGCGTTGGCCGAGCACTTCCGGCGCGGCGAGCTGCCGGAACGCGCCGCCCGCTACTACCTGGCCGCTGCCCGCGAGGCCCTCGAGGGCAACGACCTCGAGGCACTGCTGGCGCGAGTCGATCGCGCGCTCGAGATGGCGCCGGACGAGACCACCCGCGGCGAGCTGCACTATCTGGCGGCCGACGCCCGCTTCTGGCGCGGCGAGTACACCGAGGCCGAGCGCCACGCCCGCGCCGCCGTGGACCTGCTCGCGCCGGGCTCGGCGCGCTGGTACGTCTCGATTGGCGCGCTGTGCAGCGCAGTCGGAACCCTGGGCAGAGACCAAGAGCTGATCGCCTGGGGGGCCCGGGCCGCAGCCCAGGTCGCGGTAGGCGAAGAGGCCCGAGCCAACCAGGTCGTCGCGCTGATCCGCGCCTCCCACGGGCATCTCAAGCTCGGTCTGACCGACGCCGCCGACACGCTGATCGCCACGGCCTCGGACTTGAGCGGCGAGCTCGACGCGCTCGCGGCCTTGGGCCGAGCGTGGGTGCATCATGGCAAGAGCGCGCGCGCCTACTACGCCGGCGACGTGAGCCGATTCATGTCCGAGGTCGAGGCCTCGATCGCCGCCTTCGACGCCATCGGGGACGTGCGCACCGGCACCAACGCCCGCGCCAATCTGGGCTACGCCGCCCTCTCGGCGGGTGACATCGACCGCGCCCTGCGACTGCTGGAAGAGGCCCTGGCCCTCACCGAGCGCTTCGGCATGGCCGGCATCGGTCACTATGTGATGCACAACCTCGGCTTGGCGCTCGCCTATCGCGGACAGTTCGAGCGCGCCATCGAGATGGAACGCCGCGCCATGGTCGAAGCCGAGACCCGGCAAGAGACGCTCTTGATGAGCGCCACGCACCTGTACCTGGCGCTCATCTTGCTGATGAGCGGCGACCCCGCGGGCGCCGAGGTCGAGGCCAAGGTCGCGTTTGCCGCCGCCCCGACCGTACCCATCGTTCGCGCTCAGGCCCTTGCCGCCGAGTCCGCGGCGCTGCTCGCCCAGGGGCGGGTCGAGCCGGCGCTCGCCCAGGCCCGCGCCGGGCTCGGGTTGCTCGACGAGCACGGCGGCAGTGACGAGACCGAGGGCCGGGTGCGCGCCGCCTTCGTCGAAGCGGCCCGAGCCGCGGGTCACGTCGACGAGGCTCGCAGGGCCGCGGCGATCGCGGTCGAGCGTCTGCGAAAGCGCGCGGACTCGTTCCGCGACGAGCGCCTCTCGCGCGCCTTCCTCCAGAACGTGCCCGAGCACGCTCGCCTGGTGGCGCTGGCCGCGGAGCTCGGGGTGGGGTGAGAACCTGCGCGCGCCGAGCCTGGCAAGGTCTAGACGGTCGATCACCGCAGCGGACGCTCGCCCGGGCGTGGTCGCGCCCGCGGGAGCGTCTCAAGGTACGAGCACGGCGAGCGCCGCGCGGAGCACCGGCTCGGGACGAGGCTCGACCCCGCGCCGGCACACTTCTTCGACGGCTCGCCGCGCCTCGCGCCGCTTGAACCCCGAGTGTGTCAGAGCCGCCAGCACCTTCTCGAAGACCTCCCCCACAGGTACACCGCTCGGCTTTCGACGCGTGCGAGCCTCCGCGACCTTCCGCGCGACGTGCTCCTCGCCGAAGACCTGTCGTGCTCGGTGAGCGTTGTGGGACGAGCAAAGCAAGCAGCAGTTTTCCGCCGTCGTCGGCCCGTCCAACGCGAAGGGATCGACGTGCTCGATGGTCAAGAATCGCTTCTCGGAGCAGCGTCTCCCCTCGGCGTCGACGAACGTGCACTGGTGTTCATCCCGTTCCCTAACCGCGCGCTGAACCTCTACGGGCACATGTCGTGAGCCCGGCTGGGTCTCGCGGTGCTTGCGCGGCTTTCCCGCACCCGACCGCCGCTTCGTCTCGATGGCGATGAGCTCGTCGATGGCCCTCTCGATGAGGGTCGCAAGATCTCCGCCCGGAACGGCGTGGCTGAGCAGGTTCCTGGCGTGCTCGATCTTGTCACGCAGCGCGGTGCTGGCCGTGAACTCCACGCGGAAGCTCGCGGCCGAGAGCGGCTCGACCCGAGCCCGAGCCGCGGGGTCCGGCGGCGCCGGCGGCGGCCCCGCGCTACCTGTCCCGGACATTGTTGATAACTCCACCTGGACTGACCCGGGCACGCTCGGGGTGATGGTCGCCGCCACGTCGGGCCGGGGGAACCAGCAGGCGATCACCTCTTCGATCTGCCGCTTCGACTTGCCGCGGGCCTCGGCGAGGAGCCGGTCAGCGTTCTGTTCCGTGAGGTGCCCGGAGAGCAGAAACAACCCAGTCAGGTGAATGGCGCCGCTCGCGAGCTCGTCCAGAACCCGAGGGAAGCGGGGAACCAATCGGGCGACTCGCACCCGCTTTGTCGCGCCGTCCTCGGAGTATCCCAGCCGCTCCACGCAGTACGAGAAGAGCGACGAGCACGCATCCTCGAGGTAGAGCCGACGGCGATCCAGCTCGACCAGATGGAAGATGACGTCGGCGGCGGCCATGCGCTCGGCACTGACGGCGGCCGTGAGTCGCTCGCGAAGCTCGCGATCGGAGATCGAGGAGAGAGCGTTCATGCTTTCTCGTTACCACACGGTTTTTCGACCTCGCTGCTGACGCGCTGACCGCGTTTCGACGTCCCGAACACGTCGCGCGGCCTCGGTCCCGCGACACGCGATCAGCGAGCATCATGGCGCGACGGCGAGGCGGTCGGCGACGTGCCCGACGAAGCGCGAGCGCGAGTCGCCCCAAAGTGCGTCAACAAGAATCGACGTGACGGCGCTCTTTTCCCGTTCGGGCGCTGAGACGTGCTCACGCGCCTCCCCCAAGAACGCGCTTCGTGGCACCCGACGGGGTGCGCTCGCACGGGATGCCCTCCGTCGTCTGCGGCAGCGCCGTGGGTGAGCAATCGCGCACCGATCTCCGCGTCTTCGCCCAGCCGCGGGGTTCACGCATCGTCCGCTCACCTGCCAACGACTAGTCGGACGCTGCCGAAGCCCGCCGCCGTTCTGCGGGCTACACCACCGCCTGTCCCCGGTCGCCGGGGATTCTCTGCCCCCCCGCTCACTTCCGTGCGCTGGCGCAGCCCACGTTGACGGTCAGCTCGAACTTGCCCTCGGACCAGTACTTGTCGATGGCGTCGCGGGTGTAAGAAAGGGGTTTCTCGATCTCGATGCCGCCCAGCGACAGCGCGATCTCGGGCAAGATCAGCAGGCGGGTCACCGGATCTTCGACGAACGCGCGGCCGCTGTCGAAGGTGAGCACCACGCTGCGGATCTCGACGTCCACGTCGTCGAGGCCGCACGCCTCGATCTCTTCCGACAGGGTCTCGATGCTGTGCCGGGTCGCCATGGCTTCGTCCACGGTCTTGCCCAGATCACCGTCGTCGTGCTTGAGCGCGTACTCGCGGAACAGATCGCCGACCTCTTGGAACGAGCCGCGGAGCGGCAGCGCGACCAGCGCCTGGCCGTCGTCGCACAAGAGGCGATACATCTCGCGGTAGATCTGCGCGCGGTCGTGCGCCGAGCCGACGGGGTGCAGGCACACCGCATGGCTGAAGCCCCCAGCCTCGAGTCCCGTGGGCAGCTCGGTGCTCAGCAGGTACTCGACGGGCAACCCGGACTCGCCGAGCTTGCCCCGGGCCAGATCGAGCGCCGCCGGGGAAGGGTCGAGCCCGATGACCTCGGCCCGAGCCGTCAGCTCGCAGATCTGGCGATCCGGATAGCCCGTGCGACAGCCCAGGTGAACGATGCGCGCCCCTTCCCCCGCGAGGAGCAGCTCGAGGGAGAGCTCGCCGAAGAACGACAAATAGCGAGGGACCACGAAGGTCTCCATCACCGCCGCGTCGGCCGGGCTGAGCGGGCCCGAAGGGAACGTCACGCCCACTCGCGTATCAAACCCGGGGGACCGAACGCAAACGTTCCGGCGGGGTGGGGCGGAAATGCGGACGGAATGGCCCGGGCCTGGTGCGGGGTTATGCTCGGCGCATGCAGCCGCTGACCCAGGCCACCGCCCTGATCGCCGCGCTGGTCGCGCTCTCGCAGGCGGCCGAGCGAGGGCGCCCGCTGGTCGGGCCGGCGGCGGCGCGCACGCTGGCGGCGACTCCAGCGGCGTCGGCAGCGTCGCTGGCGGCCGCCTGTCCCGACGGCACCTTGCCCGATCAGGGGGTCTGCATCCCGGTGCCCGAGGGCTCCGCGGGCGGAGCAGAGCTCGCCGCGGAAGAGAACGCGCATCGCGATCGCAGCGGAGCCTGGCGCTTCTACGAGCAGATCCCCCGCCGCCCCGAGCGCCCCGCCGACTACCGTCGCTATCGCTGGCCGGTGCCGCCGCTGCCCGGTCAGAACCTGGTGGTGAGCGGCTACGACCTCGATCGGCCGGACGTGCAGCAGCGTCGCGGGGCGCACATCAAGGCCGTGGGCCACGGCGGGCTCGATCTGGGACAGCGCCGCGGCGCCGAAGTGCGCCTGGTGAACCTCGAGCACCAGACCGGCGACGCCGAGGTGCTGTTCGTGGGCGAGGTGTTCGGCAACTCGGTCGTGACCCGCCACTCGGTGCGCGAGGGCGACCGCCTGCGCGAGTACGTGATCGTCTACGGCCACCTCGAGGGGCCCGCGCCCGGCCTGAGCCGCGGCGTCAACCTGCGCGAGGGCTCGCTGCTCGGCTTCGTGGGCGACAGCGGCAGCCCCGGCGACGTGCACCTGCACTTCGAAGTCCGGCGCGTGCGCGACGGCATCAACGTGGCCTCGCTGGCCCCCGGCGAGCTGACCAAGAACGCCCGCACGGTGGCGTGCGACCCGCGAAACGTGATGCCACTCGCAGGACAGTAGCCTCACGGCACCAGCTTGTACCCGTAGCCGTAGACGGTCAGGATGTGCTCCGGTTTGTCCGGGCGCTTTTCCACCTTGCGGCGCAGCTTGACGATGAAGTTGTCGATGGTGCGGTTGGTGGGGTTGGCCTCGACGCCCCAGATCTTGTTCAAGATCTCTTCCCGGCTGACGGGCTGCCCGGCGCGCTCGTTGAGCAGCCGCAAGAGCTCGACCTCGTAGAAGCTGAGCTGCTCGGCGCTCTTCTTGCCCGCCCGCTGCACCGTGTGGGCCGAGACGTTGACCGTGACCTCACCCACGCTGAAGGTGTTGTTCTCGATGGGCCGCGCGGTGCGGCGAAACAGCGCCCGGACGCGCGCCACCAGCTCGCCCACGCTGAACGGCTTGGTGACATAGTCGTCCGCGCCGGCATCGAGCCCGCGGATCTTGTCCGCCTCTTGGCTCTTGGCGGTGAGCATCAAGATGGGCACGAAGGCGTCCTGCCGGCGCAGCTCTTCGCACACCTGATAGCCGTTCATGTCGGGCAACATCAGGTCGAGCAACACCACCTGGGGGCGCTCGGCTCGGGCCAGCACCATGCCCTCTTTGCCCGTGGTCGCCGTGACCACTCGGTAGCCCTCGAACGAGAGGGCGTCCTTCAGCCCGAGGAGGATGTTGGGCTCGTCGTCGATGACGAGGATGGTCTTCTTGGCCTCCATCCGCTCCGCGCGCATCGTACTCGGGTCGCCCGGGGACTCAACCGCCCAGGCCCGGCCACGCTCACGACAAAACGCCGCCGCGCGGAGAGCCGGGCCCTCCGCGCGGTGACGCAGCCGCTATCGGCTCAGTTCGCGCCGGCGTTGGCCAGCGGGGCGCCGAGGCACGCGATGAACACGGTCGAGCCCGAGGCCGGCGTGTTGTTTCCGCTGAAGATCAGCTGGCGCTTGGGGTTGCAGTTCTCCACCAAGGCGGCGTTGCCGATCCCCTGAGCCTCGTCCACGTAGCACCAGCCGAAGTTGTTCGGGTCGGCGCCGGTCTGCTCGCACTTCGCGCGGTCCTTCACGAACTCGATCTTGCACATGCAGTACTTCGAGGGGTCGCAGCCGTCCCCCGTGCACTGGCCGGTCTCTTTCAGGCGGTTGATCACCGGCTTGACCAGCGCGGCGTCCACGTCCGACCGGTTGAGGTTCCCGTCGCACGCCCCGCACCCGCCGCCCGTGGCCTGCACCTCGACGATGGCGCACTGCGGAGTGGCGGCCGGGTCCGGCTTGCCGTCGGGCCCGGGCGGGAAGGCGATCGGGCGGTTCACGCACTGGCCGGCGAGCACTTCTTTCAGGCGCGCGATGATGGCAGCGACGGCCGGGTTGTAGCCGTAGCTCGGGTTGCCCTTGTCCGTGACCTTCGGGCAGATGCTGGCCACGATGCTGTTGGTGCCGAAGTCCTTCAACACCTCGAGGATGCGGGTGCCCGGGAAGGCCTTCGCATACTCCTGCAGCTTGGTGTAGCCGCCGGCGCCCTGGCAAAGCGGGTTGTTGGCGGTGTAGGTCGGCGTGCCAATGCCCGGGTCGTCGCAGTCGCAGCCGCCGGTGGGGCTGGTGCAGTCCTTGGCCTGGGGCAGCTTGAAGATGCAGGCGTACTGCAGGTCCGACTTTCCGTTGAGCCACTCGTGACCGTTGATGGGGTTGGCCAGGACACCGGCGCTCTCCGGAGCCAGCGCGGCGTTGAGAGCCGGGTTGTTCCCCACGCGCGGATCGCTCGACTCGATCATCAAGGCGTCGTCGGGCTGATCCTTCAGGTTCCACTTGTCGCACATGGCGACCGGGCGCGGCAGCTTGTCGGTGGTCGGCTTCTCACAGGTGGGCACCAGCCAGTCCCAGCGGCCCATCTCGGTCAGCTTGTCCGCCGACAGGTAGTCCAGCTTGTTGGGGTCGTTGAGCGTGGCTTCCGTCGCGATGTCCTGCCAGGGCACGCCCACGATGCCGGCCGCGTAGACCAGCGCGGGGTCGCGGGTGCCGGTCTCGCAGACCGGCACGCAGGCCGCGCCGTTCCAGCCGCAGTTTGCGTTGGCCTTGCAGCCCGGCTCGTCGGTGATCAGCGGGCAGCTGTTGTCCTTGGCATAGAGCGGGTTGCAGGTGCGGTAGTTGGCCTGGTTCGGATCGTCGAACTGGCAGTTGACCGGGCCGTTGGCGTCCCACTGCGGGCAGATCCGCGGCTGGGTCAGGGCCTCGACGTAGCGGCGGGTCGGGTAGAGGAAGTCGATGCCGAAGCGCTTCTTCTGCTGCCAGCAGCGCAGGTTCGGGTGGTCGTCAGTTTCCGGCCAGAACCCGCCGTTCTGCGTGCACGAGGGATCGCTGCCCAGCGCGGTGCAGCCGGCCGGCGGCGCGCCCTCGTTGGTGGCGCACGAGCGGCAGCAGGGGTTGTTGGGATCGGTGTTACAGATGTCCGCCGAGCGCGGGAGCAAGAACGGCGTGTTGTTATCGTGGCTGGTCTCGGACGCATACCAGTTGTAGCCGCCGTCGATGATCGAGCAGTCGTTCTCGTCGGTCAGCATCACGACCGCGACCAGCGAGTCCGGCCGCAGGAAGTCCCGGCGCTGCTGGAGCACCACCGTGTCCACGCCCTCGGGCACCGCGTCGTTCCCCTGCTTGATCATCTTGGAGGGCGGGGTCGGGTCGACCAGGAAGCGGTACCAGGCTTCCAGGGACGCCTCGTAGCCGCAGCCGTTCTCGCCGGTGGCCTTCACGTGGTTGGTGAAGTTGGCCACCATGGCGGTGTTGTCCTTCTCGCCCGGCCCGGCGGTGCCCTTGGTGCCGGTCGGGTCCCACCACAGGAAACCCATGTTGTTGTAGCTCTGCAGGTTGGCCGAGGGGCGCACCGTGCCGATCAGGTGGGCGTTGTCGGACTGCGTGGGGTTGTAGTTCGAGCCGCCCTCGGAGCACTGGTCGCCGCCGTGGCCGCCCAGGCTGGACGACACGATGCCGATGTGGATGTCCACAACGGCCTTGAACTCGGGCTTGGCGTTGCCGCTGCACGGCGGATTGCTCAGGTTGCCGGCCCCGTCGTCGCAGAGCGGCGTGATCAGCCGGTTCAACAGCTGCGGCACGGCGTCGGCCAAGATCAGCTGCTTGTCGGCCATCGAGATCGAGTTGTCGATCATGAAGAGCAGGTCGATCTTGTCGACCGTGGTCTGGCGGATGTCCTGCACGAACACGTTGGTCGTGTTCGGCGAGGCCGGGGACACCGGCCGGTCGAGGCAGCCCACGTTGGAGGCCGCGACCGCGGAAACCAGGCCAAGGCCAGCCAGGCCCATGCGCACCCAGCGCGTGAGCAGCGAGTCATCCTTCTTCATCGCGTCGAGACTCATCGAATTGCTCCTTCAGGACCGGACCGGTGGGATGGGCAGCCCGGTGGGTGAGCCCCCCAAAGGGGAGGCCCGACCGCCAACCAGCCGAATTTGGCCAGCGCCCGCAGCCTAAGTGCCCGGGACGACTACTGTCAATTGCGGTTTCGGATCGAGCCCAGACCATCGCCGTCGGGAGAGTGTGCAAGGCCTGTACCGGGGCGACTGGCGCTGGTTTTCTGGGCGGACCGCAGGCAGGGCCGTCAACCGGGTTGGCGGCCGCGCCAACCGCTCACCGGCCGGGCGCGGAGGCGTCAGAGGGGCAGCCGGGATCGACGGCCCGGGGGCGGCGGAGGCGGTTGAGCGTGGCCTACCTGCGGACCAATACGGACGCGCGCGCACCGTCGTGGCCGACGGGCACCGAACCGAGCGTTGCCGGAGCCTCCGCCCTCCGCTCCGTTCCAGACCCGACGGCGCGCTGGCGCCGCGGGGAACCGTTTCCGCCCCGCGGGCGGCGACGGGACCGAGCACGGCACCGTCTTGGCACGCTGGGGGGAAGCTGGCAGTTGCCTCGCCACGCCCCCGCTGCCGCGCCTGGGCCGCGGGATAGCACGGTCCAGGCGCGGCTTGTGTTGCGCGAACCTCAGCAGGGCGAGCAGTACGCCAGTCCCAGCGCGTGGGCGCCCTGTTCGCACGAAGAAGCGTTGTTGACCCGCTGATAGGCCGAGAACGTCCCGCAGTTGCCGCAACACGCCACGACAGTAGCGTTGTCGAGACTGCCCCAGCTCTCGCCAGCCCAGTAGCTGCGGACCTTTGTTCCCCACCCGTAGTTGTTGAGATTAACAGACCCGCTGTAGCGGAAGCAGATCCTGTTCCCGGTCAGGTTCGCCCCGTCGTACAACCACATGCTCGGGCCGGCGCACCCGGTGTCTTGCGAGATCGGTTGCTGCACTTTGCCCGACTTCAGCGCGTCGACCATCGCCTGGCGAGCCTCCAACTCCGCCGTCATCTCTGCCACCGTTAGCTGGTATGAGT
This sequence comes from Myxococcales bacterium, assembly GCA_016191785.1. Taxonomy (GTDB): domain Bacteria; phylum Myxococcota_A; class Polyangia; order Polyangiales; family Polyangiaceae; genus JADJKB01. Next base: position 66,410 of record JACPVJ010000021.1, read on the forward strand.
AGACCTCCTCTGTGCCGTCGTCGTTCTGCCCAACCACGGTTGTCCAGACCAGCTGCGAGTCCGCCGACGATCCGGGCGGCGGGGTCGTCTCCGGGTCCGAGTCCGGCGCACTCCCGCACGCAGCCACCGCAGCAACCGAACTCATGACTGCCCAACGCGCAAAGTTTCGAATGATCATGTTCGCCTCCATCGTTGCACACGGCTTGTGTGCACGCGGGCGACGGTAGTGCGCAACCGATTGGTCGCCGCGTCAAGTTCGCGTCAAGCCTGCATTGCGGCTCCCCAGCGGGACGGTTCTCGCCACTCTCGCACAACGATGAGACGCGGCTCCGGGGAGCACCTTGTTCGCCTGCCCTTCCTCGAAGTCGAGGCCCCGGGCGATCACGCTCCCGCCCGGGTGCTGCACCAAGTGCATTCGGCCACTGACGAGTCGCTCCGCGCTGCGAAGCTGCTCCTCCGGCACAGGACTGCGCCAGTGAAGGTGCCCGACGCGGACGGTGTCGTCCGTGTGGACGCCGAAACCTGCACACGCGCGCTCGACCGAGCGGCGAGCCTGGCGGCCAACGGGTTTCGCGGCGTTGTCGTTGTCGTTTCGCCTCCGGTAGGAGAAGACGTGCTGATCGCCGGGTTGGAGCACTGCGTGCACCTTACCTAGGCACCAGGGACCAATACGTTGGCGTGTCCTGGCTGCGGAGGTCAGCCCGCTGGTGCGCCAAGTTGTCTCCGACCCACGGGGCTCGAACTCCCGGCGTCGGTCGCGGCCAACGAACTGAAGGTTGTCATCGCGGGACACGCGGCGAGGCTCACCCCCGCCAGCCCAGCATCTTCATGTTCCCGCTCGAACGTCGCGAGCAGTGGCTCGCCGCCGGGGAGTTTGTGCGCAACGCGCTGGAAACCTGTCGCGACGAGGATTCGTCGCTCGTCCGCGCGAGCGAGCACGGCGCGCGGCATCCGGGTGGCCCTAGCTAGATTGGGTTAGCGCCAACCCGAGCGCTTCGCTGTGGGCGCCTGCGAGAGCTTGCTGCGGGCCCGGCAACGTTGCGGAGATCGCGCCGCCGACGAGTTGGGGTCGGATCGCGCGAGGCAGGCGGACGACCACGGCCTCGCGGCGGGCCGTCCGGGTTCCTCCAGCGACACGCTGCAGCAGCGGGGACGGCAGCGCGGCTGGCGCGGCTCCAGCCCGCCGGTCGGGCGCGTCAAGATTGTGTTAAGGGCTCTGTGCTCCGGATCGGTTGCGCGAAACCCCGACTACCCTCGCTCGCGCTTCGGAGGCAACGAAATTGACTGGTTCCGGTGAACACCTGATTCGACTCACGGTCGTCGACGTCGAGCGCTCGGCGCGCGACGAACAGCTCGAATCCGAGCTTCGCGCGTGTGAGTCACCAGCGCTCGGGCAGGACCGGTTGGCCATAGGCTGCATGGTCGAGGCGCCTCGCGCCGGGACATCCACCGCAGACGCGATTGTCCTCCTCGAGGCGGGGTCGGGCGAGTGGGCGATCGAGCGGGCCGGCGCACTCCGCGGCGCCGGCTACCACGGCGCGGTCGCAGTTGTCTCGGGGCCGGTGCACGAGCACACGGTCCGGTCCGGGTTGGGCGCCGGGGCCCACGCCTGGCATTGCGCGCCAATTCAACCCGGGGTGTTCGCTGCTCAGGTTCGCTCCCTCGTAGCCCGCCTGGTCGGCGATCCTCCAGGCAGCGACGGAGTGAAGATCGAAATCGGCGCCGATGGCCGAACCATCATTCTGAACGGCACGAAGCGAGTCCGGACGACACCGCGGGCGTTCGAGATCTTCGTCTTCCTGCTGCAGCGGAGGGGTCACTTCGTGACGCAGGGCGAGCTCATCGCCAAGGTCTTCAGAACCAACCACGAGCCCGGCAGCTCCGCGCCGCGCGTGCACGTCGCAGAGCTGCGCAACGCTCTCGGGCCAGATTTCGCCTGGATCGTGCAGAGCGCAGACCGCCTCGGGTATCGGGTCGACTTGCGAACGGACTCGACCCCCGCCCGGCTGAAGCTGCCCCACCGGAGGTACCGAGGGCGGAGTTGACCCCCGATTCACCGCACGACCGCGCGGCACACGCGCCACACGGCTAGCGCGGCTGGTGTAGGCTGCGCGCCGCAAGGCTAGCTCGATGCCCAAGACGCCGCACCTCCGGGAGCTCTGGTCCCGCCTCGGACGGGAACCGCACGCCACACTGATCACCGCGGGCCTGTGTGCGCCCTGGGTCTGGGCGGCGCTCGCCGGCCGGTGGCGCGCAGCGGCGGTAGCCACGTTCCCGGGGCACGCCGACCCCGCCTTCTACTTTTCCTTCGCCAGGAACATCGCCACCGGTCGCGGCGCTGTCATCGACTACATTTGGCATTTCTGGGTCCGCCACCCCGATCTGACCCATTTCGCCGCGGACTACTGGTTGCCGCTGCCGTCCCTCATCGTCGCCGCTGCCATGAAGCTGAGCGGCACCAGTGTCGTCGTCGCGGTCAGGACATCGGTGGTGATGTCGCTCGCGTTCGCCGTGGCCACGGGAAGCCTCGGGCGTGCGCTCGGGGTGGCGCGCTGGGCGTGCGTCGGCGCCGCCGCGCTCGCGTTCGTCTCTGCCCCAGCGACTCGGTTCGCAGTGGAGGTCGATTCGAGCCTCTTCTACTCCGCCTTCGCCCTGGCTTCGCTCACCCTCGCCATCCGCGGCCGCGGCGCCAACTCGGGGTGGCTGGCGGTCGGGTCGGGGCTGGCGAGTGGCTGCGCGCACCTCTGCCGCAATGACGGAGTGCTCCTGCTGGCTTGCCTGCTCGCGGCGCTGGGATTCTGGCGGCCGCCCCGTCTTGGGCGCCGGCTCGCGCTGACGTTGCTCGGCCACGGGCTGGTGCTGGCGCCGTTCGCCCTGGCGCTCTTTCGCGCGACCGGCCGGCTGGCTCCGGCCCACGGCGCGCTGCCATTCCTCGTGGACTACGAGGACCTCTATGCCTTGCCGCCGGGGCCGACTTTCCGCGACTCGCTGCGCGCAGGTGTGTGGGAGGCGTTGCTGTTGCGTCAGCAAGCCAGCCTGGACCGCGCGTCGGACTACGTGCGCGACCTGACCGGCGTGCCGGCGCTCTTGCTGGTGTTCGCCGCCGGGTTCCTCGCTGGGGCCCGCGAGTCGGGTGGGGCGCGGGCGCGCGCGTTCGACGGCTGGGCGAGGAGCAGGTGGCTGCTGCCCGGCATGTTCGCGGTGGTCTTGTTCCTCGCGCACACGCTCGTAACCCCCGTCGCGTCCGCCGCCGGGGCATACACGCGCTCGCTGCCCGCCGTCCTCGCAATTCTGCTGGTCGTGCTCTCCGCGGTCGTCTCGCGCATGGGCTCGGCGTCCCCCGTCGCCGCCCTGCTCGCGGTTGTGCTCGTGGGCTGGCCCTGGCACCAACAGTCGCGGAGCGTGACGGCTCGGGTCGTGCGCGAGAACAACCAGGTCGCCGAGAGGCTGGCCGCCCTCGACGCCGCGCTGAACCAGGACTCGAAGTGCATGTCGCAACCGGTCGTCGTGATGACGCGGGACCCGTGGGAGCTGAACACGCTGACGGGCTACCGAGCTGTTCAGATCCCGAACGCCAGCGCGGAGGACGTGCTCGCGATCGCGGCGCGCTACTCCGTCACCCACCTCGTCGCGAGCCCGCGCCGCCGAGCTCTCGTGCTGCCGCCGGTGATCGAGGCGTTCACCCCGGTTCCCGGCGTGCCGGGGCTTGCGCGCCTACGCGGTTTGGCGGCTGGGTGCGAGCGGCCGTGAGCGACGCGGATGCGGACGCGGCGCCCGCGGTTGCCGGCGCGCCGGCTGCAAGGCGGGCGGCGAGCAGCGCGCGGCGGGCCGTGGCGCCGTGCCGGGCGTCGAGCTCCTCTCCTAGTAAATTCATCATGACATGATGAATTTTCAAGGTAACGTGTCCGGATGCTCCGCGCGGCACACGTCTCCGCCCTGGAAGCGCGCCTGCGCGAGTTCCCCGTCGTGGCGATCCTGGGCGCGCGCCAGGTCGGCAAGACGACGCTTGCGCAGCAAGTCGCCGCCAAGCGGGGCGGACCGGTCACGGTCTTCGACCTGGAGCGGCCCGAGGACCTCGCTCGACTCGGCGACCCGATGCTCGCGCTGGAGGGTCTGCGTGGGCTGGTCGTGCTCGACGAGATCCAACGGCGCCCCGAGTTGTTCCCTGCGTTGCGCGTTCTCGCAGATCGCCGGCCGCGGCGGGCTCGCTTCTTGGTGCTGGGAAGCGCAGCGCCCGAGCTCCTCAGGCAGAGCTCGGAGTCGCTTGCGGGACGGATCTTCCACTACGAGCTCGGGCCCATCGGAATCGACGAGGCCCCCCCCACACGCCTCGAGCGCCTGTGGGTGCGTGGCGGTTTCCCGCGTTCCTACTTGGCGCGCTCGGAGGCGGAGAGCGTGCGCTGGCGCGAGGAATTCGTGCGGACCTTCGTCGAGCGGGACCTGCCCCTCATGGGCTCGCCGATGCCTCCCGCCACGGCTCACCGGTTCTGGTCGATGCTCTCGCACTATCATGGCCAACTCCTGAATTCGTCGGAGCTCGGCCGCGCGTTCGGGATCAGCGACATGACTGCCCGGCGCTGGCTCGACCTTCTCTCGAGGACGTTCATGGTTCGCCTGCTCGCGCCGTGGCACGAGAACCTCGGCAAGCGCCTGGTGAAGTCCCCCAAGATCTACCTCTGGGACTCGGGGCTCTTGCACACGTTGCTGGGAATTGCTGGCGCGGACGACTTGCAGCGACACCCGAAGATAGGCGCTTCATGGGAGGGATTCGCGATCCGCTGCGTCGAGCACGCGCTGGGCGCGCGACGCGCCGAATCGTTCTTCTGGGCCACCCAGGCCGGGGCCGAGCTCGATCTGCTCGTCGTGCGAGGTAGTCGACGAGTCGGATTCGAGATCAAGCGAACGACCGCGCCGGAAGTGACCAAGTCGATGCGCATCGCGCTCGATGACCTTCGCCTCGAGCGCCTCGATGTCATCCATGCCGGACGGCACAGCTACCAGCTGGCGCCCAAGATCCGTGCGGTGGCGCTCACGCGGCTCTTGACCGACGTACCGCGTCTCGATCGGTGAACGCGCGCGGGGGGAGGCCGGGCGCGCGAAACCCGTGCAGCCAGCGCGGGCGTCTGCGAAGCGTTTGCGGCGCTCGGCCGGGAAATGCCCCAGAGATCAGAGGCACGCACCTTGCTGCTTCCTGCTGCATGGCCCTGCGCGGGATCGTCCTCGGCCTGCTGCTCGTCTTGATCGCGGTCGCTACCCCAGCGCCTGCGGGCGCCGAACCCGCCCGCCTCCTCCCGCTCGAACCCTACGGAGTCACCGGATATGGCGGCCCTGAATTCAAGGTGACCTGGATCGGAGGCCGGGTCGCGGTGCTCGGCGGAGGTCCGCTCTTCGTGCTCGGAATCGAACGCGAGCTGTGGGTGGGCGCGTACCTGAATTCGACGGAGGGTGACGCGGACGGGCTGCAGCTCGCCTACGCGGGCCCGTTCGTCGGGTTCGACCTTCTGCCCGACGGACCGCTGCACCTGTCAGTCGAAACCATCGCGCAGGGCGGCAGCGCCATCTACGACACACCCGATGGCCGGCGCTCGCGCGGGACCCACCTGGGCATCGAGCCGCGCCTGGCCCTCGCCCTGGATCTCGGACCGACCACCCGAGTCGCGCTCGCCGCGAGCTATCGCTTCTCGCGCTCGAGCCGGGAGCTCGAGCCGGCCGGCATCCGCGACACCAGCGGTCCGGTCGTCGGGCTCCAGCTCCAAGAGGGCCGCTTCCGGGTGGGCACGGCACAACCGAGCTGGGCGCTGAGCGGGTGCTTCTCAACGCGCGTGACGCGCTTCGCCGGTGAGCTCACCCACCTGGACGGCGGAGGAACACGGGTGGTGTTCCACGACACCTGGGCCGTCGGCGTCGGCGGCTACGTGACCCGAGACTGGTTCCAGCGTCGACCTGCCAAAGTCTCGGCGGGTTGGGGTGGAGTGACGGGCGAAGTCCTGCTCTTTCGCGGTGCGCTCGTGCGTCCGTGGCTGGCGATGATGGTCGCCATGGGCGGGGTCGGACGCCGGACACCCGCGGGGGACGAGACTGCACAGCTCGCTGTGTTCGAGCCAACGGCGGGAGCGCAACTCGGCGTCACCGAGTTCATGCGCCTGGCAGCGGGAGCCTCTTACCGCCTCGCCGCCTGCCCCAAGTGCATCGACGCCGTCAGCTCGAAGAGCGCGAGCGGCCCGGCCGGCGTGGCTGAGCTGCGCTTCGGCGCGTTCTGAGCCTCGAACCGCGGGTCAGGCTTCGCCATCCGAGGTAGCAGGCGCGTCGGTGGCAGCCGAAACGCTGGCTGCAAAGTGCGTCCGCAGCGCCACCAGGGTCTTCTTGCTGACGCCGGGCACGGCCAGCAACGCCTCGTCGCTCGCCTCGCGCACGCCCACCACCGTACCGAGGGCGTCGAGCAGCGCGCGGCGAGTCTTGGGGCCCACCCCTGGGACGCGGTCGAGCTCGCTCTCGAAGCGGCGCTTCTTGCCGGTCTGCTTGCGACCGCGGTTCGAGAAGCGGTGCGCTTCGTCCCGGGCGCGGGCGAGCAGGAAGAGCTCGGCGCTCTGCGGCCGGAGCGCGATCGGGTTCTTCTGACCGGGCAGGTAGACCCGATCGACCAGCTTGTCGCCCAGCGGGTTCTCGCGCTCTTTCGCCAGGCCGACCACGCAGAGCTCGGGCAGGCCCAGATCGCTTGCGGCGGCCAGCGCCACGGCCAGCTGCCCGCGGCCGCCATCGACCACCAACAGATCCGGCAGCTCCCACTCGGTCTTGTCGTCGCCGGCCTCGGCGGCGCGCCCGCGACGGAAGCGCCGCGCCAAGACCTCGTACATTGCGCCGTAGTCGTCGCCGTCGCTCACGCCCTTCACGTGATAGGTGCGGTACCGCTTCTTGTCCGGCGCGCCATCGCTGAATGACACGATGGCGCCCACGGTGTCTTGCCCGCCGAGGTGCGAGATGTCGACGCACTCGATGCGGCGGGGCACGACCGGCAGCCGCAATCTCTCTTTCAACTGCACCAGCCGCTGGTCCATGTCCTCGGCCGACCGGCGCTTCTCTTCGAACGCGTGGCGCGCGTTGTCCACGGCCAGCTCGAGCAGCTGGCGCTTCGGGCCGCGCTCCGGCGCAAGAATCTCGACCTTGCGGGCCCGCGTGCCCTCTTCGCGCGCCAGCTCTTGGCGGCGCTCGGTCAGCCACTCGGCCACGCCCGCCGCGCCCTCGGGCAAGACCGGCACCAGCACCTCGTCCGGGATGAGCCCGGCCGACAGCCCCTCGACGCCGTAGTGCTCGCGCAAGAACGAGCCCACCAGCTCGTCGTCCGGGAGCTCGACCTTCTTGTGGCTGAAGCTCGAGGCTTCCACCACTCGCCCCGACCGCACGGTGACGAGCGAGAGCTCGACCAGCTCACCCTCGCGGTACAGCCCGAGCACGTCCTGGTCGCGATCGCTGACCGCCACCACGCGCTGCGCCTCGCGCACCAGCCAGACCGCGCGCAGCTGGTCGCGATACAGCGCCGCCAGCTCGTATTCCATGCTGCGCGCCGCCTCCGCCATCCGGGCCTCGAGCTCGCGGGTCAGCTCGTCGTGGCGCGCGGCCAAGAACAGGCTCACCGCGCGCACCTGCTCGGCGTAGCGCCCGCGATCGACCTCGTACACGCAGGGCGCGAGGCAGCGCTTGATCTGGTATTGCAGGCAGGGCCGCGAGCGACTCTGGAGCTCGCGGTCAGTGCAGGTTCGCAGCTGGAAGTGCTTCTCGATCAAGTTCAGCGTGCGGCGCGCCGCGGTCGCCGAGTGGTAGGGCCCGAAGTAGCGCGCCTGGTCCGCGGCCGGGCGCCGCACCAGCTCGAGCCGCGGCCAGTCGTGGTCGAGCGAGAGCCGCAGCGTCAGGAACTCTTTGTCGTCGCGCAGCTTGACGTTGTACCGAGGCCGGTTCTCCTTGATCAGGCTGTTCTCGAGGATGGCGGCTTCCTTCTCGGTGCGGGTCACCACCGTGTCGAAGTCGGCCAGGTGCTTCTGCAAGAGCGGGATGAAGCCGCGCGAGTCGCTCTGCCCGTCCTGGAAGTAGCTCCGCACCCGCGCGCGCAAGCTCTTGGCTTTTCCGATGTAGAGCGCCGCACCCGCGCCGTCGCGAAAGACGTAGCAACCCGGTCGCGCGGGCAACGCTTTCAGCTTCTCAGCGACGGGTTCGGGGAGGGTCACGGGCGTGCCGGCCTGGCGGGGCCGTGATATTAGCGCCGCGGCATGCCGCTTTGGCACAAGCTCTCGCTCGATCGCTCTCGCGGCGCGCTGATGCTCGGCGTGGCGGTGGCCGCCGGCCTGGGGATCGGCTTTCTGCTGGTGCCGCGGGCGCCCACGCCCGGCGATCCCAAGGACCCCCCGCCGGGCGTGCGGCTCTTGGGCGAGCCGCTGGCCCTGGGCGACGAGGCGCCGAAGCACGCGCTGGACCGCGTGCGCCGGTTCGCGGCCGGCAAGCTCACCCTCGACGTGGGCGAAGGCCAGAAGCGCGAGCTCCAGTTCGGGCGCCTGGGCGCCGAGATCGACAAGGTGCGGCTGTCCCAGCTGGTGCGCGACTGCCGCGACCCCACCAGCCCGCTTCGGATGGCGCGCCGCGGCAGCCGGGAAGACGTGACCCTGCCCGTCCCTATCGTGCTCGACACCAGCGCCGCGGTGGCCGTGCTCTTGCGCCTCAAGGACGAGCTCGACCGGCTGCCGGTGGACGCGCGGCTCGACCTCGAGAAGCGCACGCTGGTCCCCGAGGTGTCGGGGCGCCTGCTCGACGTGGACGCTACGCTCGCGGCGCTGCGCTCCGCGACCGCGGCGGGCGAGACCCAGGCCACCGCGGTGTTCGAGGCCCGCCCCCCGCGGCGGGCCGCGGCTCAGCTCGGCGACGTGAAGTTCGACGCGGTGCTCGGCTGGTTCGAGACCAAGTACAACCGCGGCGACAAGTATCAGGCGCGCACGTTCAACCTGCGCCTGGCCGCGAGCAAGCTCGACGGCACCGTGCTCTTGCCGGGCGAGGTGTTCGACTTCAACGAGGTGGTCGGCTCCCGCGACGAGGCCAACGGCTACAAGGTCGCGCCGGTGATCGCCGAAGGCGAGCTGGTGGACGGCATCGGCGGCGGCACCTGCCAGATCTCGGGCACGCTGCACGGCGCGGCGTTCTTCGCTGGGCTCGACGTCGTCGAGCGCTACCCGCACACGCGGCCGAGCTCGTACATCAAGATGGGGCTCGACGCGACGGTGGTGTACCCGACCATCAACTTCCGCGTGAAGAACGGCTTCGACTTCCCGGTGGTGCTGCACCAGACGGTGAAAAATGGCGTGGTGCGGGCAGAGGTGCTGGGCCCGCGGCGCGTGCGCACCGTGACCTTGATTCGCCGCATCGACAGCGCCATCCCCTACGAAGAGGTCGAGCGTGACGACCCGAATCTGCCCGAGGGCGTGCGCGTATTGTCGCAGCGCGGGGTCGCCGGCTTCAAGCTGCACCGCTATCGCATCGTGCGCGAGGGCTAGCACGCGGTGCGCGAGCGCTGGAACGACGTCTACCCGCCCACCACGCAGATCGTGAAGGTCGGCCGGGGGTCGATGCCGAAGGACAGCATCGCGCTCAAGCACGACGAACACCCGGAGTACCTGGCCGACGAGCTCTTGGTCATGACCCAGGGCTTGGACGTGGGCGCGAACGACGGCGAGTCGACCGGCCGCGACGTGTCCGAGAGCCGCGAGCCGGGGCAGTTCGGCGAGGCGCGCTGGACGCAGAAGGCCGGGATGCCCTGGTTCGACGAGGCATCGGGCAAGGAGGGCGAGGCCAGCGACGCGACCGAGAAGAAGCCGGAGAAGAAGAAGGCAAAGAAGGGGGCGAAGGCGAAGAAGGGGTGACGGCGCGAGCGCGTTCCCCTGTGGCCGCTGTCGCTCACAGCGACACCGACCACGCCGATGCGTGTTGCGGCGTGGTTTTTGTCGCCTACAGCGACACCGACCACGCCGATGCGCGTTCCCCTGTGGCCGTTGTCGCTCACAGCGACACCGACCACGTCGGTGCGGCTTGCGGCGTGGTGTTTGTCGCTCACAGCGACACCGACCACGTCGGTGCGGGCCGGCGCGGAGCTCACAGCGACACCGACCACGCCGATGCGCGTTCCCCTGTGGCCATTGTCGCCCACAGCGACACCGACCACGTCGAGCCGCGCCGCAGCGGAGCTCACAGCGACACCGACCACGTCGATCCGCGCCGCAGCGGAGCCCTCAGCGACACCGACCACGTCGATCCGCGCCGCAGCGGAGCCCGCGGCGACACGGACCACGCGGCCGGGCTGCCCCGGGCCGTTTGCCGCCCACGGCGAGGGGGCCCCGCGAGCGTATGGCCAAGGGGCGAGCGGACGGCCCGGCCCCCCAGATCCCGACCGCGCCCCCTCCGAGGCCGGTGATCCCCTCCCCGAAATGCTCTAGGCTCGCCGCATGCGTTCTCTCAGCTGGTCCGCTCTGCCCGTCTTGTTCTTGGCCGTCGCCTGCGGTGGCGCCGGCGAAGCGAGCATCCCTCCCGTCGCACCGGTGTTCAAACCGGTACCCGAAGAGGGGCTGCGCCACGAAGAGGAAGAGACCAAGACCACCAAGCAGGCAGCGAGCACCGCGAAGGACAAGGACGACGGCGACGACGCCGACGACACGGGCGACAAGGACAGCCCGAAGCCCGATGCGACGCAGCCCGCGGGGAAGCCCGGCGCAGCGCCCCCACCAGGCGGCAAGGCTCCTCCACCGCCAGCAGCTGGCAAGGCTCCGCCGCCGCCGCCAGCCGGCAAGGCTCCGCCTCCGCCACCAGCAGCTGGCAAAGCTCCAGCGCCGCCACCAGCTGGCAAGGCTCCTCCGCCTCCTCCGCCACCCGGTGGCAAGGCTCCTCCTCCACCGCCGCCTGCCGGCAAGGCACCACCACCTCCGCCACCGCCCGGTGGCAAGCCCGGCGCAGCACCACCTCCGCCACCGCCCGGTGCAAAGCCCGCGGTGCCTCCGCCGACGCCGCCGAAGCCGCCGGTCAAGCCGGCGCCGCCGAAGCCGCCCGCGGCTGCGCCGGCCCCGCCGCCCCCGCCGGCCGCGCCGAAGAAGTAGTCGATGCGCGCGGTCGTGCTCGAGCGCACCGGCGACGCGAGCGAGCTCCTTCTTCGCGACTGCCCCGATCCCGAGCTGGGTCCCGACGATGCGCTGGTGCGAGTGCACGCGGTCGGAGTGTGCGGGCGCGATCTGATCGATCGGCGCGGGGGCTTCCCGATGATGAAGCTCCCGACCATCCTCGGCCACGAGATCGCCGGTGAGGTCGTGGCGGTGGGCAAGCACGTCACACTGGTGGCCGTGGGCGATCGGGTCGCCACGCTGCACCGGCCCTGGTGCGGCGACTGCCCCAGCTGCGTGGCAGGGCGCACGCTCGATTGCGAGCGCGCCTGGCAGAGCTTCGGCCACACCATCGACGGCGGCTACGCCGAGCTGGTGGCCGCGCCACAGCGCGCGCTGGTCAAGATCCCCGAGGGCGTGAGCGCCGAACAGGCGGCGCCCCTCGGGTGCACCGCTGCCGTCGCGCTCCGCGCGCTTCGCGACGGCGCGAAGCTCTCGCTGGGCGAGACGGTGCTGGTCACCGGCGCGAGCGGCGGTGTGGGTCTCCCGGCGATCCAGCTGGCGAAGGCCGCCGGCGCCCGGGTGATCGCGGTCACCGGCAACGAGTCGAAGCGGGATGCGCTGATCGCCGCCGGCGCCGACGCGGTGGTCGTGGCGCACGACAATCAGTTCGCGGCCGAAGTGCGGGCGGCGTCCGAAGGCGGGGTGGACGTCGCGGTCGAGCTGACCGGGGCGGCGACCTTCCGCGACGCTCAGAAGAGCCTCAGGCCCCGCGGCCGCCTGGTGGTGATCGGCAACATCGACGTCGGGAAGGTCAGCCTGGCGCTGGGGCCGCTGATCTTGTTCGGACACACCGTCATGGGCGCGCGAAGCTACACGCGGCACGACCTGGAAGAGTGCTTCCGCCTGGTGCTCCGCGGCCAGCTTCGACCGAGGGTGGCGGAGCGGCTGCCGCTGTCCGCGGCCAGGTCCGCGCACGAGCGCCTCGAAGAGCGCTCCGTCACCGGGCGGCTGGTGCTGGTGCCAGGGCTCTGAAGCGGTTCGCGCGCGCGCCGTTCCGTGGCATAGTTGCCCGATCGTGTGGAGGATCGAGCACCGCTTGTACCTGGGCGATCACGAATCGGGCCTGTCTGCCCTGATGGGTGAAGAGCACCCCACCGATCCCGAGGGCAGCCCCGCGCCCTTCGCCGGGGTCGTCTCGCTCTGCCCGATGCCGCTCTACCCTGGGGTCGAGCTGGCCGGCCCGTCCCGCGACGAGACCGAGTGGCTGCACATGCCGATCATGGACGGTGGCAACGGCGAGCACGAGTTCGAAGACGCCCTCGGTGTCGCGCTCCCGTTCATCCGCCGTCGCCTGGTCCACGGCAACGTGCTGGTCCACTGCGCGGCGGGCATGAGCCGGAGCGTGAGCGTGATCGCAGCCCATCTCTGCGAGCTCGGCAGCAGCGTCGAGGCGGCGTTCGAGCACGTGGCGGGGGCCAAGGCCCTCGCCTTGGCCCACCTGGGATACTCGCCCGATCTGCTCATCGCCCCGGCTTGGGAGTTCCGCTCGGCCCTCCGGCGTCGGTACGGGAGGCGAGACGACTAGGTCGGGAAATCCAAGGACTTCGGCCGTTCGGCCCGCGGGCCTTGACTCCGATGGGTCCCCTGGCCAATAAGCCGGAGCGGAGGGCGAGGCCCCGGAGAACTACGGGACCTCAAGACGACCATGAATTCCGTGGAAACTTTTACTCATCCCGAGCCTTCGAACGGCGGTGGCAACGGCGCCGCGAACCGCGCAGTGGACTGGGAGAACCCCCGGGTTGCCGCCATCTTGTCGGCCGCCGCCACCTGCTTCGCCCGCAAGGGGTTCAGCGCCACCACCCTCGCCGAGATCGGCAAAGAGCTCGGCCTCCGCAAGAGCATCGTCCACTACTACTTCGCGAGCAAGAACGCGCTGATCCACGAGGTGCAGAGCTTCACCCAGAAGCGCTACCTCGAGAAGGTGAAGGGCTCGCTCAGCTCGAGCGACGGCGGGACGAAGCAGCGCATGATGAGCGCGCTCGATTCGCTCTGGGGCTCGCTCCAAGACAACCGGACCATGGTCGGCCTGAACATCGAGGTCTGGGCCGCGGCACGCCGGGACCCCGAGCTGCGCAAGCGCGCCGCCACCTTGCAGCACGACGCCCGAGCCTTGATCGCCGAAGGCGTGGCCGACGTGCTCGAGATCGACGCCAAGGATTTCCCGCCCATGGAAGCCCTGTCGGTCCTGATCTTGGCCGTCCTGAACGGGCTGGCCGTCGCCCAGGAGCTCGAGGGCGAGAAGGACGCCAAGGCAAAAGAGGCCTACCAGACCTTCCTTTACCTCCTGCGCCTGGGAATGAAGGCGATGGAGACCCCGGCCCAGAAGAGCTGACGGGCTCGCCGAATTTGAAAACCGGCCCCGTCCAGGGCATCTTCGCTGCCGTGAAGCCCGCGCTCCTGCCTGCCCTCGCCCTCGCGCTCGGCTGCGCGGCGACCGCGGGAGCCTTTCCGATCGCGCCTCGCCCGCAGAAGCCGGCCGCCTTGCCGGGCCTGGGCGATAGCCCGTGGGCCGGCTTGCTCGAGGTGCGCCTGCCCTCCCAGACCGATCTGGCGCTCTTGCAGCGCTTCGAGCAGCCGCGGATCGAACGACAAGGCGAGTGGCGCGCCTTCTACCAAGGCCGCTTCGGTCCCGCGACGTGGACCGCACCACCCATGCTGTCGTGGACGCTCAGCGCGTGGCAACCGACCAAGCGCGAGGGCTCGGCGCTCGAGCTGGTGATGATCCCCGCGCGTGAGATCGTCGGCCCCGAGCTCGGAAGCGCAGAGCTCCTTCCCTCGTGGCGACTCGAAGCACCGCCACGCGTCGATGCGGCGTTCGTCAGCGCCTCGCGCACGCCCCGCTGTCAGCCGTGGCAGCGGCCGTACTCGGTCACGCTGGCGCGCTACGGCGGCGAGCGCGACACCTTCGAGCTGCTCGAGTGCGACGGCTCGGTGGCCCTCGACGCCCTCGATCGACTGAGCGTGGCGGCCAGGCCGGCAGGCGCCGACCGCCCCGACCTGCCGCTGCCCCTCGAGCCGATGGCCGAGAGCGAAGCGCTGGGCGAGTGGGTGCCCAACGTGCGCCTGCTCGATCCGCGCCTTCTATGGGTGGTGGCGCGCATCTCCGAGGCCTTCCCGGCCCGCCCCATCTACCTGATCAGCGGGTATCGCCGCGACGGACACGACAGCCTTCACAAGAAGGGTCGCGCCCTCGACTTGTTCGTGATGGGCGTCTCGAACGAAGCGGTGATGAAGCTCTGCCGCACGCTCAAAGACGTGGGCTGCGGCTTCTACCCCCACAACAAGTTCATCCACGTGGACGTGCGTCCGCCGGGCACCGGTCACGCGGTGTGGGTCGACGTCTCCGAGCCCGGGCAGCCGTCGCGCTACGTCGACAGCTGGCCGGGCATCGTCGAGAGCGGCGCGCTGTCCTGGGGCAACGGCGAGTGAGCGGGTTTTCGGCCATCCTCGGCCAGCCCACGGCGGTCGAGACACTGACCCGCGCCCTGGCCGCCGGGAAGCTTCACCATGCGTACCGCTTCGAGGGGCCCCGAGGCGTCGGCAAAGAGCTGGCCGCGTTCGCCCTGGCACAGGCCTTGGTGTGCGAGGCGCCGACGCCCCTCGGGTGCGAGAAGTGCAGCGCGTGCCAGCGCGCCGTGACCCTGGCGGCGGAAGAGCCGCACGTCCCGGCACACCCCGACGTGGTGCTGATCGGCCGGGGGCTGTACGGCGCGCTGCTCGGCAGCGGGGCAAGCGAGGCCACGGGCATCAGCGTGGACCAGATCCGGAAGGTCGTGCTGAGCCGCGCGGGCTATCGGCCCCACGAAGGGCGCGCGCTGGTGTTCATCGTGCGCGACGCCGACGAGCTCACCCAGCAGGCCGCCAACGCGCTGCTCAAGACCCTGGAAGAGCCCGCGGATCGCACGCATTTCGTCCTGCTCACGAGCCGACCGCGGCGCCTGCTCGACACGGTGCGCTCGCGGACGCTGGCGGTGCGATTCGGCCCGCTCTCGACCGAGATCGTCGCTCAGTTGCTGGTGGCCCGGGGGCTCAGCCCCGAGGTCGCGCCGCTGGCCCACGGCAGCGCCGAGCTGGCCTTCGAGCTGGCCGACCCCGAAGCCATGCGCGAGCGCGAGGAGTTCCTGGCCGCAGCCCGCGCGGCGCTCGCGGCGCCCGATCTGGCCGAGGCCATCGCACTCGGGAAAGAGCGGGCCGAGGGCCGCGACGCGATTCGCGATCAGCTCGGGTTCTTCGCCCAAGCCCTGGCCGACGACGCACGCGCCGCGATCGAGTCCGATCCCGCCGGCGCCGAGCGGAACGCGAGCCGGCACGCGGTGGTGCTCGCCACGCTCGCCGAGATCGAGCGCAACGTGCAACCCGCGCTGGCGCTCGAGGCCATGGTCGCGCGCCTGCGCCGCGCGTGACGGCTATTCCAGCGTCTTGGCTCCGCCGCCCCAGCGCACCACGTCGGAAGCGTGGACGGCCCGCCCCTGCCACACGCGACTGTGGCCACCTCGGCCGAGCACCCAGAGCGCGTCGTTCTCGAGCCCCCGATACTCCGAGAGCAGGGCGTCGTTCCACGGCAGCGGTGCGGATTTCCCCACCGGAATCACCTCGACCGGCAGGCGTCGCACGCGCTCGAAGCGCACGCCACGCGACTCGAGGCTGGTCGGCGGCTCCTCTGGCAGCGGCAGCTCGGCCGCCGCGAGCAAGTAGAGCGTGCCCGCCGGCGGCGGAAGCGCGAGCAGCGTGGCCTCCCGCGCCTGGAACAACGCCGCCACCGGCTCGCCGCCCTCGGACAAGAGCCACGCCGCTTCGAGCCACAGCTCGCGGCCGAGCACTTCCATCACGTCACCCAGCTCGATCTCGAAGCCCGCGCGGGCCAGAGGGGACGGAGCCGCGGGCGCGGGCGGCGGCGCGGGCGGCAACGCGGGCGCCGACCGCATCTTGACCGCCTGCCGCGCGGCCAGGCCCGCGATGAGCGCGCTGCCCCCCACCACCACCGCCATCACGATCAAGCTCACGCCGCGCCTCCGAGGCGCGCGTGCAACGCCCGGGCGCGGGCCGTCACGGCGTCGAGCCCCTCGCCGACACCGGGCAAGAGCGCGCCGATGACCGCCCCCATGTCGGCGTGGAGCGCCACCGTGCCCGCCCGCTCGAGATCGATGCCACCGATGGCGACCAGTGGCACGCCGCGGGACACCGCGCGCGCCTGCGCGAGCCCTTCGACACCCACCACGGGATCGGGGTCGTCCTTCGAGCCGGTGAGGAACACCGGTCCGAAGGCCAGGTACTCCGGCGCGCTGGCGACGGCCGCTTCGAGCTGACGGCCGTCGTGGGTCGAGACCCCGACCTTCAGCCCCGGGAACGCCGCGCGCACGTCGGCCACCGCGAGATCGGTCTGACCGACGTGGACTCCGTCGCACCCGCCGAGCACCGCCAGGTCGGGCCGGTCGTTGGCAAACAGCAAGACGCCCGCCTCGCGACAGAGGGGCGCCAGCGCCCGCAAGAGCGCGAGGGTGTCGCCCGCGCCGAGGGCCTTGGCCCGCAGTTGCACGGCGCCGGGCCGAGCGGCGAGCAACGCGCGGGAAAAAGCCACGAGGTCGACGCCGAGCCGGCTCAGGCTGCCGTGATCGATGATGGCGTAAAGCCCGCGCATGCGTGGGCCAGAGCATACCCCGGGTTGGCGGCGCCTCGCGGCTTTGGTAACCCATCGGCCATGACCCTCCGCGCTTCGCTCTGGTGCACGGCCGCGCTCTTGGCCGCCGGCGCGGCCGCGGCAGAAGAGAAGGGCGAGCCCGCCGAGGGCCCGCCGTCTGCCCCGAACCTCACCTTGCGGGTGAGCGAGCGTGGGCCGAACCGCCCGTGGTCGCTCAGCATCGCCAACGCGGGAAGCAGCGCCGCGGTGCTCGCGGCCGATCCACGCCTGCTCCGCCTCGAGATCCTGGCGCCCAGCAAGAAGAAGCCCGAGACCTGCGCGTTGCCCGCCGAGCTCTTCCCCGCGCGCGCCGACAAGCGCACGCTCTTGGTGCTCGAGCCCGGCGAAGGCGTCGAGCAACACTTCGACCCGCGGCTCTACTGTTTTGCCGCCGGCGGCCAGTGGCAATTGGTGCCGGGCGCCATGGTCACTCCGCACTTCGGCTGGCCCGAGAAGAAGAAGACCACCGTATGGCGCGGGGGGAAGAAGGTGGAGCAGTCACCCAAGCAGGTGGCACCCTTCGCCGTGCTGCCCGCGCCCGCCAAAGGCAGTGCCAGCTCCGACGACGACGCCGGCGTCAAAGAGCTCACGGGGAGCACCTTCGCCCTCAAGAGCGACTACCAAGAGTGGTCGCGCACCCGGATCGAGGCGGACCGGAGAGCGAGTGAAGAGAGCCCGCTGGTGCTCGAGATGGTGCAAGGCTCCGATGCCCACGCCGAGCGCACGGCCACGGTGAAGCTCACCGTGAAGAACCGCAGCAAGCACGCAGAGACCGTCTATTTCCGCCGCGAGCTGGTCAAGTTCGAGGTGATGCGTCCCGACGGCCTCGTGACCTGCGATCCGCAACCCGACACGCGCTCGCCGGATCGCCAGGCGTTCACCCGCCTTGGACCGGGCGGCGCGATCTCGGTGGTGAGCCGCCTGATCGAGCTCTGCCCCACCGGCACCTTCGGCAGCCCGGGGCTCTACCTGGTTCACGCGCGCTACGACGCCACCGAGGCCGGCACCGAGTGGAACATCGACGCCTTCGTCGGCCGCGTGGTGTCGCGCTCCCCCGCCACGGTGCGGATCCGCACCGGCGACCAGCCGTTCTTGCAGAAGCGCTCGCTGCACGTGGTCAAGGTCTCGCAGAAGAAGCCTTGAGCCCCGGCTCGGGCATCCGCAGCACCAGCCCGCGTGCGCTTGGCGGGTGCGCGCTCGATGCGGCTGACGCTGGTCACCAACAATGAGCGCGAGTTCTCCCGAGTCGCCGGCCTTGCGGTCGAGAACTGGCGAAGTGAGCGCCACGGCCACCCGCGCAACGCCTCCCGCCTTCCTCAGCCCTTGCGAGGCTTGGTGGTTGCTGGCAACCGTGCGCCGTCCGCATCGGCCGCCTGCTTCGCCTTGGCCTTCGCCTTGGCCTTCGCCTTCGCCCCGGGCTTCACCTTCGCCCTGGGCTTCGCCTTCGCCCTGGGCTTCGCCTTCGCCTTGGGCTTCGCCTTCGCACTCGCGCTCGCGCCCACCCGCGTCTTCGTCGTCGCGCTCGTCGCGCCGGGCACCGCGGACTCCGGGCCCGGCTCCGCGAGATCCAGACCGAAGAGCTCCGAGAGCCCCTCCGTCCCGAGGATCCGTTCGCCCGCCGGACGCGGCGGGGCCAGGGGGAGCCCGGCGCCCGCGGTGGTGATCAGATCCTGTTGGTCCACGTTGCGGAGCGCGAAAAGGAGCTCCGGCCGCTGGTCGAGCCGCGAGCCGATGCCGTACAGCACCGCCGCGACGTGCTTGCACATGTCCGCCCAGTCGGGACAGTCGCAGGAAAAGTCGATGTCAGAGGGCGCAGGAAACAGCCCGCCCTGCTGGCGACAGATCCGCTCCATCACCCCCGCAGCGAAGCGCCCCTGCAGCAGCTCCACCAGGGAGTCGATCGCGCCCGAGCACTCCCGGCACAGCGCGCTCCAGCGCGCGGGAGTCACGGGCGAAACCCCGATCGTCACCCGATAGAGCTCGGAGCCAGCGACTCGGGCCTGGACCTCGCCGGGCGCGATCTGCAGATCGACCACCGACCCGTTTCGCACGTAGGTCCGCCCGCGTGGCACGCGATTCTCGAAGTCGCTGTAGCTCTCCAGATTGTCGCACCACGCCTTGCCCCAGAACGAGCTCGCGATGGTTCGACCCTCGATCACCACCGGCGCCACCGGGTGACCCTTCTTGGCGAGCTTCTTCATCTCGCGCAGGGCCCTGCGTCTTCGCTCGGCCACCGGCACGTAAGGTCTGAACCCGTACATCGTTCACTCCTGGGTTGCGCTCTCGAGATCTAGGCTCATGAGCTTCACCAGCTCCTCGTCGCCGAGGCTGGTCAGATCGAGCTCCGCGCCGCCTTCCAAGAGATCCCTGGAGAGCTGCTTCTTCGACTCGATCAGCGCGGCGATCTTCTCTTCGACGGTACCGCGGCAGACGAACTTGTGGACCAGCACGTTCTTTTTCTGACCAATGCGGAACGCGCGGTCGGTGGCCTGGCTCTCCACCGCGGGGTTCCACCAACGGTCGAAGTGCACGACCTGCGAGGCCGCGGTGAGGTTCAGCCCCGCCCCCCCCGCCTTGAGCGAGAGCACGAAGAACGGGACCGACTCGTCGTCCTGAAACCGCTCGACCAACAGCTTGCGCTGCCGCACCGCCGTGCCGCCGTGCAGCACCAGCCCGGGGCGGCCGAACACGCTCCCCAGGAACGCGGCCAGCGGCGCGGTGATCTGCTGGAACTGGGTGAAGACCAGCAGCTTCTCTTGCTTGTCGGCGATCACCTCGGCGATCAGCCTGAGCCGGGCCCACTTGCCGCTTTCGGCCTCCGAAAATCCGCCGTCGCCCAGCCACTGCGAGGGGTGGTTGCAGATCTGCTTCAACCGCATCAGCGACGCGAGCACCACGCCGCGGCGCTGGATCCCTTCGGCGCCGGCGAGCGCTTCGCTGAGCTCGTCCACCGCCTGCTGATAGAGCGCCGCCTGCTTCTTGCTGAGCTGGCAGAAGGCGTCGACCTCGGTCTTGTCGGGCAGATCGGCGATCACGGTCCGATCGGTCTTCAGCCGCCGCAAGATGAACGGTCGCGTGAGGTCGCGCAGCGGGCCATAGGGATTGCTCGGCAGAGTGGCCAGGCTCTTGGCGTAGCGCTCGAACTCTTTGGCCGACCCCAGCAGCCCCGGGTGGGTGAAGTCGAACAGTGACCAAAGATCGCCGAGTCGGTTCTCGATGGGCGTGCCGGTGAGCGCGACACGCGACTGGGCCTTGAGCTTCTTCGCCGCCCGGGTCTGCCTGGCGCCGGGGTTCTTGATCGCCTGCGCTTCGTCCAAGATTGCCAGCCGCCAGGCAGTGGTCGCGAGCCACGGGATGCGCTCGAGTGACCCGTAGCTGGTGATCACCAGATCCACGTCGCCAAGCGACTCTGGCGAGAGCGCGGCGAGCTCCGCGGCGGGCCGGACCGACCCGTGGGCCACGAGCAGCCGCAGGCTGGGCGCAAAGCGCTCGGCCTCGGCAACCCAGTTCGCGAGGAGCGACGCCGGAGCGACCAGCAAGCTCGGCTGGTTCGCGCTGCCCCCTTCGGCGCGGAGAAGCAAGAGCAGCGCCAGGATCTGGATCGTCTTGCCGAGCCCCATGTCGTCGGCCAGGCACGCCCCCAGCCCGAGCCGGCTGACCCAGTAGAGCCAGCGCACTCCGCGGAGCTGATAGGGCCTGAGCGTGCCCCGGAGCTGACGCCCGGGCTCCACCGAAGCGAGCGCGTCGGGATCGCGCAGGCCGCGCAGCGTCTCTTCCAGCCAGGGCCCGGCGGTGACGCCCGACCAACCGGAGCCGCCCT
Organism: Myxococcales bacterium; assembly: GCA_016191785.1. Lineage (GTDB taxonomy): Bacteria > Myxococcota_A > Polyangia > Polyangiales > Polyangiaceae > JADJKB01. The sequence continues at coordinate 87,093 of JACPVJ010000021.1, forward strand.
CGCCGTCGGCGGGCTCCGCCGCGCCGCCCGGCGCGATGCGTGCGCCCGAGATCATGCGCATCGCCTCGGAAAATCCGATGCCCTCGCGCAGAGCCCGCGCCTCGACCTGGCGAAACCGCGCGAGTGCCCGGGCGAGCTGCTCGCGATCGACCTCGACCCACTGCCCGCGCACTAGCGCCAGCCCGCTCGCGCCCGCGAGGATCGCGTCCACCTCGCCCGGCGCGAGCCGCTCGCCATCGAGCGTCACGTCGAGCTGGAAGTCGAGCAGCGCCCCGGCGCCGAGCAAGCCGGCGCCCGCGGCCTTGGTCCCCACCGTCGCCGTGGCTCGAGGCCGAGCGGGGCGCCCGGCCCTCCAGCCCGCGGGCATGCGCACCACCACGCCGGCGCGCTCGAGCTCGGGCGCGTCGTGCAGCAAGCGCAACGCCTCGTCCGGCGTCCAGCGCAATGGGTGGAAGATCTCGCTCGCGTCGACCATCTGCCGCAGCCACGCGCAGCGCTCGGCCGCTCGCTGCACCGGCACGAGCAGCGAGAGCAGCCGCGCCTTGTTCGCCGCCCCGGCGTATTCGCGCAGAGCCTGCCCCAGCGGCTGATGCTGCGCCGAGCCGTGGGCGGACACGCCGCTGGTATACGTCGCGAGAAACGCGAACGGCGCCTGCTCGTCTCTGCGGTTTTCTGCGAGGTTGAAGCACACGCGGCCGACGACGTTCCAGACCGGGCTTGCTCGCTCGAAGAAGCCTTGAGCCGTCAGGCCCGACTCGGCGAGCTCGACCGCGAACGCTACGCTCATGTGCCGCCACAGGGCGCACAGCACCTCGGCCGTGAGATGGTCCGCACCCGGCATGGCGGGTACGGCCCGAGCCAGCTGCTCCAGCTCCGCCGGATCGGGCGGAGGGATCTCGCTCGAGCGATCTTCGACGTCGGGCCGCGCGCAGATCGCGGTGACATGACGCCGGCCGAGCTCGCGAAAGTAGGACAGCACCGGCGGCAGGGCGGTGGCGACCTCTGCCGCGCCGAGCCGAAGCAGTCCGTGGCCCGCGCCCCGCGCGAACGACGCCTGGAGGCGCCGCGCGAGCGCAGCGTCGAGGGCGGGCGCGTCGGCCAGCGGCGCCATGAGCAGCTGGCCGTGAGGCGTCAGCCGCAGACTGAGGCAGAGCTCGCTGGGCTCGCGGGTCATCCAAACATCCTGCTCGCGCGAGCGACTAGCCCGCCTCGCCAGCGACGCCAAGCTTGGATTCACGGCCGGGCCGAGGCCACCGGTGGCTTCCGCCCGTGCTTGCACCAACCCGCCTCATCTCGTACACCTTCCGCCATCGGGAGGTTCGTGATGCGCAGCATTGCTTTCTTGATCGTGGCTTCGACGGTGGCGTTCGCCTGCGGCGGTGAGTCGGAAGACGGGGGCGGCACCAGCACCGGCGGCACCGGCACCGGCGGCGCGACCAGCGGGGGCAGCGGCGGCTCGACCACGGGGGGCTCGGCCGGAAGCGGCGGCTATGCCGGTGGCACCGCGGGGAGCGGCGGCACCACCACCGGCGGCGCTGCGGGCAGCGGCGGCTCCACCACCGGCGGAACCGGAGGCTCCACCACCGGCGGCACCGGAGGCTCCACCACCGGCGGAACCGGCGGCTCGACCACCGGCGGAACCGGAGGCTCGATTACCGGCGGCACCGGCGGAACCGGAGGCGCCGCGGTGGCGTCCCCCGAGTGCAAGGCGGACGGCGACTGCAAGGTGTTCGAGGACTGCTGCTCGTGCGAGGGCGTGCCCAAGGGCGACAACCCACCGGTCTGCAAGATGGCGTGCACCACCAAGAAGTGCGCTGCGCTCGGCGTGAGCTCGACCGACGTGGCCTGCGTCGCCGGCCGATGCGTGAAGGGCTTCGAGTGCAACACCACCGCGGTGGTCTGCTTGGCGATGCCGCCCAAGTGCCCCGCCGGCGAGGTGGCTCAGGTCAAGGGCGCCTGCTGGAGCGGCGAGTGCGTCCCCGCCGACGAGTGCAAGAACGTCGCGGCCTGCTCGGACTGCGACACGTCGAAGTACGCCTGCGTCACCTACGTGGCCAAGCCCGCTCCCGTGCGGCACTGCGTCGACGTACCGCCGGTCTGCGGGGGCAGCGCCAGCTGCGCCTGCTTCGGCCCGAGCGTGTGCACCGGAAGCTTCAACTCGTGCAACGACCTCTCGGGTGTGAAGGGCGTGACCTGCGGCTGCCCGACGTGCTGACCACGGGGTGGCCCCGGGGGTGAAAAACTACGCAACCCCCGTGGCAGTCCGCCCGACAGGGGGCCATGACCGCCCCCATCGCAACCACCGATCGCTCGAAGAATCAGAGCAGCATCGACGACTACCCGAATCAGTCCTACGCGCCCTGCCCGCCGCGCACGGTCGCGCCGGCCGGTGACAGCGGCCGGTTCGAAGGCGGGTACACCGGGGCCGACGGCTCGACGGGGGTCTCGCGCGACGCGGTGAATCAGCTGGTCGCGGGAGCCCCCAAGAAGCCAGCGCCGCAGGCTCTGGCCACCGAGAGCCGAGCCGCGGGCAGTCGGGGCCGGTCGGCCAGCGAGTGCGGGTACCCGGCGTTCAAGACGGCCATCGTGTGCGCCGGCGGGGCGGCGACGGCAGTGGCAACGACCGCGACGGTGGTCGGAGCCTTCGTCGCGGGCGCTGCCGCCGGCATCGCCTGCGGCGAGGCGTACGCGTCCTACAGCGACTGCCTCGAAGGGAAACCGCAGCGATGAGCCCCCTCGACCTCACCTTCGCGGCGGTCGCCCTGGCTCTTCTGGCGGCGGCAGCGCTGGCCTCGCACCGCTACGGATCGACGAACCCGCTCCTGAGAGCGGTCTTCTTGGTGATCGGCTTCGGCCTGGGCGCAGCGTACATCGCGAGCACCCGCGCCCGTGACGCGGTGGAGCAGGCAGAGCCCGGCGCCGAGCAGTGAGTCAGGGCGCGGGCAAGCTGCCACCGTCGAGCGGCATCACGAACTTGGCGGTGAGCTGTCGGAAGAGGTCGATCTGATCGACGTACTTCTGCAGCGCCGCGGCGGCGCCAGCGTTGGCCGGGTTCAGCTGCGGCTTTCCGCTTCCGTCCAGCTCGAGCATCGGCGTGCCATCGGGGTTGAACAGCGGCTTGCCGGCACCGTCGACCTGCACCTTGTAGGCCAGCGCCAAGAGGTGGTTGGCCCAGGCCAGCATGCGCGCGCCGATCCCCTTCTCGCGCACGCGCCCGAACAGGGTCTCGGTGCCGGTGCGGTGCGCCCGATAGGTGAGGCCAGTCACCGGATGGTTGAAGACCAGGATCTCGTCCTTCGGCCAGTCGGGCAGCTCGCTCGGAAGCACGGCGATGCGTGCGTCGTGCACCCACGCGCTCGACCAGTTGGTGGGGAAGTAGATGCTGCCCCAGACCATGGCGTAGAGCTGCGGGTTGAAGCCATAGTTCGGATCGGCGAGCAGCGCGTCGGCGGGGCGGGTGCCCAGGTCGGCCGCGTCGTGCCAGCTCGGGTAAGAGAGCGTGCCCAGCGGCGTGTCGTTCGGATCTTTCTTCACCTTCACCCAGGGCGCAAAGGTGTCCAGATCGCCCGTCAAGAGTGACGAGTACAGGCGGCGCACCTGCTCGGGGAAGATCGTGGCGAAGCTCACGTTCTTGTAGCGCGAGTCGTAGAAGTCCTCCTTCGAGTTCGAGACGAAAGAGTCGAAGGCTTCGGCCAGGTAGTACGTGGCCCAGATCTTCTCGTAATAGGTCCCGACCTGGGTCTGGTAGTCGCCCCAGAAGTAGCCCTGCGAGTAGTCGAAGTCGTTGTGCAGGTAGCGACCGTCACCGAGGGCGACCCGGAAGTCGTAGGTGTACACCTCGGGGAGGGCCGCCGAGTCGGCGGCGAAGAGCTCGCCTTCGACGCCCACCGGCTGCCCGCTGCCGCAGATCGAGGCCGGGCAGTAATGGCCGGGCTCGGGGCGGGTGACGATCCGCGCGAACAGATCGAGGCCGTGGGTCGCGGCCAGACCGAGCGCGCCCAAGTTGCCGTCGGCGAGCAGCTCGGTCGAGGGCTTCGCCGGATCGCCGTCCAGCACCGCGCCGAAGGCGAAGGCCTTGCTGATCTGCTGGATCTTGTCGAGGTAGCGGTACTGAATGCGCGAGGTGACGTCGAACGAGTTGAAGTCGACGCGGTCGCGGCGGAACGCGTCCAGCACGTAGCGATTCTCGAAGCCCGACTCCAGGAAGCGCACTTGCTCGTAGGCGTCGGCGCCCGAGTCGCTGGTGAAGGCCGGAACGTTCCCGGTGTCGGCGTACTCGTCGCTCGAGAACACGTACCCGCGCCGCACCCGGCCGTCGGGGTCGACCGCGCGCGGCTGAACCGCCCAGGCAAACCCGGCGTAGTCGGGGTCCGAGGCAAAGTCTTCCATGTCACGATAGTCGACCACGTCCATCTCGGCCTGCTTGCAGCGGGTGCCCAGGGGCGCCGCCGAGTCGGCGCTGCACTCGCCGATCAGCCCGAATTTCTGCTGGTACTGGCTGTAGTGGATGAACTGGTACGGGTCGGTCGCGCTGACCGGCGGGAAGTAATAGACGCCGAACAGCCCAGGGCTGTTGGTGAACGCCGTCAGCTCGTAGGCCTGGGCCTGCGCTGCGCCCTTGGCCTTCACGCTCAGGCCGTCCTTCGCCCACACGTCCACCACGCCGCCGTAGGTGAAGCGCACTCCGGCGCGGTCGTACTTGCCCGGCAAGAGCATGTCTTGCGCGTGCTCGCCGGGGTAGTCCATCACGCTCGAGGTCGAGTAGCGCTGGATCTCGCTGTCGATCTCGGTGTCGCTGATCGGGTCGCGCCAGCGCGGCCCCAGGCACTTCGACCCGTCCGTCGTGCCGTCAGCGCAAGGAGCGGTCACCTTTCCGTTGCCGGTCCTGAGCTGCCAGTACTCCGGCTCGTAGTTGAGCGAATCGAAGGAAGCTCCGAAGTTGTGCCGCAGCCCCATCGAGTGACCGAGCTCGTGGGCCATCACCCCCCGATTGAGCTCGGCGCGGGCCCAGTCGACCACCTTCTTCCTGTGCTCGTGCACGGCCGCCTTGTTCTTGGGATCCGGCGACGGGAACAGCTTCTTCACCCGGCGCGCCAGACCCAGCAGGTTGTCGGGCTCCACGGCGTCGTAGCGGCAGGCGTGCCGCTTGGCGTTGCCAATCAGGCGCGCGCGGCGATCGGCGGCGCGCAGGCTCGGGTTCATCCTGCGGTCGAACGGCGACGCCCGGTGGATGCTCTGGGCGGTGGGCGCCGCGCTGGGGTCGGCACCGGATGCCTGCAGCATCTCCGGGGTGACCAGGCTCGCCTCGACGGCGGTGCCTCGGAGCGCCGCCAGCCGCGACGAGAGCGCCGCATTGCCGGGCCCGAGCTTCCCCGAGTCGAGCAAGGTCTTCGCGCGGGCCGCGCGCCGGGCGAGCGGGTGGTGGTGCTGCTTGCCCACGGGCGCACCCGCCCAGTACTTCTCGAGCACCTTGGGGTCGAACGCCGCGCGGCGCGACGACAGCTCTTCGCTCGACATCCCCGGCAGCTTGTCGGCCGGGCCCTTGGGCTGGTTGGCAGCGACCCAGTCGCTGACGTTCTGCCCCTTGATGAACTGCTCGGGGTCGACCTGCCCGTTGAGCAACCCCGCGAGGTCCGCCAAGGTGGCCGCGGCTCGATCGAGCACCGCGCTCCACTCGGCGACCGAGCCGGCGATCTTCTCACCGGTCAGCGGGTCCTCGGCGTCCATCATGATGCCCCAGGGCGACATCAGCTGCGGATCTTGCACCACCGCCAGGATGTTGTAGCGAAGGTCACCGATGCGAGGCGCCGTGTCGTCCTCACCACAAGCCGGGTCGTCGCCGGCCGCGGCCGACACCGGGTTGTGACAGAGCACGAAGACGTTCGGCACCTCGGCCGGCGTGGCGCTGCCCACGGGCGGCACGAAGTCGTCGGACCAGCGCGCTGGCCAGCCATGGGTGGCCTCGCAGTCTTTCTCGCCGGTGCGCCGGCACTCGGCCAGGCGCCCCGCCAAGACGCCGACGCGCACCGCGTCGTTCCAGGCCGAGAGCATCTCTTTGGTCGAAGCGAACAGATCGTCGGGGAAGCCCGAGTTCACGTGCCACGCGATGGTCCGGCTCTGGCGATCGCGAAGCGGCAACGTGCACTCGCCCACGACCTTGTCGCAGCGGCTGCCGCGGCCCACGCTCTCGCACTCGTCCTCGGTGCCGCTTCCGTCCTCGTCGCGGTGCGGGTCAGCGCCCACCGGCGTGGTCTCGGGCGTGTTGCACTTCACCACCGGGTCCACGTGGGAGCGCTGCCACAGGTTCCAGCGTGCTCCGAAGCGGTGCCAGCGATCGTCCACCACCCCGTAGCTGCGGTCGTAGCCGAAGCGGTCCACCGTGAAGAGACCGAACAGGTCCATCTTGGTGCCGTCGTATTCCAGCGGCTCGTAGTCGGTGTCCGTGATCTTCAGGTACGACTGCCGGAGCGTGACCTCGCTGGGGTTGCAGTTGGTGCTGGGGAAGCTGCCGTACAGCCAGCACGCCGGGAAGTCGCCCCAGACCTCGTCCTTGATGATCTGCGGCTTGGCCCACACCTTGTGGGTCACGTCGAAGTAGCCGCGCTTCGGGTCGAACACCGGCGTGTCCGCGTTCGCGGGGTCGTTCACGTAGTACGCGATCGGCTCGACCTCGACCCCGTAGTAGATGCCGAGCTGCGAGAGCGTGTCGAGCTCGTAAGCCGACGTGATCAGGTTCTTCGACCAGTCCACGCGGAAGTGCGCGCGCGCGTACCACGGGCGGTCAGTGTCGTTCTCGACCACCACGTTCAGCTCTTCGCCCGTCGCCTCGTTGTACGAGCGCTTGATGTCGAAGTGGCTCTCGATGGAGTAGGCCGCCACGGCTTGGCCGTCGGGAGTGCGGCGCACGCCCTTGCCGTCGGTCCCGTCGATGCGCTCGTAGGTCAGGCGGGCGATCAGCAGGTTCTCGGTGATCTCCCAGCGCACACGCATGGTGGGCTGCGCGTCGCTGTTGGTGAACAGTCCGTCCGACCCCGCGCCCGAGTCCACGTCGACCACGGTGACGCGCATGTAGAACTCCGGGTCGTCGTCCGGGCTGGCGACCTCGCCGACGAAGAAGCTCTTGGCGAGCGCGTTGGCTTGCACTCGGTTGATCGGGTCGCGCTCTTCGGCGCAGCCGGCGAGCCCAGAACAAACGACGATGGCGAGGGCGGCGACCGCGCGCCGCACGAGGGTCTTCGACATGAGTGCCTCCCAGAGGTCCGGACGTGACCGCCCGGTTCGGTCGGTGGTCACACCGTCCGAGGGCGGCCTCTATATCAACCTCTCGGCCAGCGCGACAGATGGACGCAGCTGCGTCGCGCGACGACGCGGCGAGAATGCTCCGGCAGCGTCAGCCCTTCGGGCCCCCGTCGGGGCACGGGCCGGCGTTGCCCTCGCCGAAATAGAAGGTGGTCTCCTGCGCCGGGCACGGGCAGCGCGTCACCGAGAGCTCTTGCACCAGGCACTCGACGATGGGCGGGTAGGGCCGATCCATCGCGAGGTCGCTGACACAACCATCGGCGCCAATCTTCACGGTCACCCACCCGTTGGTCTTGCAGCCGGTCTGCCGCTGGCAGTCCCGCGCGATCTCGCGCATCCACTCCCCGAACCCGCAGACGAAGTCGTTCGGGCCCTTGCAGGCCTCGATCGGGCGGTCCTCGCAGGCAGGAAACGCGTCGGACCCGAGGTGCGCGTCCAAGAGCGGCAGGTCCCCGTCGTACTTCGGGGTCTGGGTGATGGCCACGGCGGCGTCGGGTTCGTCCACCAAATCTGCTCGGCGCTCGCACCCGTGAACCACCGCCAAGAGCGCGCCGGCGATCAGCAGGGCGCTAGTAGAGCGCATCGCGCTCCTGGTCGTCGAGGGTGCGGTACCAGACCACGCGCCACGGAAGCTTCACGAACTCGGACTTGGGGGCGCTCATCAGGGCCACGTCGATCGTCTGCTCCCGCTCTTTCGCCAGCGCTTCGGCTTGGGCGAAGGTCTGGCTCCGCTCCGCGAACCGCTTCATGATCAGCGCCGTCTCGCCATTTTCGAGGTGCAGCGAGCCGAGCATTCGGTAGAGCACCACGTCGCCAGGGGCCTGCTCGCTGGCGACGAACGCCCCGCCGGTCTCGAGGGTCGGCTCCGGCGGCTCGACCGCGTCCGAAGCACAGGCGGCGGCCCCGCATGCGAAGGCCACGACTACCGACCGGCGGAACCAGGTCACCGCCGAACCGTACCACGCGCGGGCGGCTTGACGGGCCGTCGGGGCCCGCTAAGCTAGTGAGCACTTGCTAGCCAAACGCCTCCCCGCCCCCGAGCGCCGCCGGCAAATCGCGGCCACTGCCCTCGAAATCCTGTCCACGGACGGGGTGCGGGGGCTCACCGCGCGGGCCATCGCCGAGCGGGTCGGCGTGAAGGACGGCTCGCTCTTCCGGCACTTCGCCAGCAAAGAGGCGATCGTCGACGCCGCCATCGACGCCTTCGAGGCGCTGATGGGCGAGACGTTCCCCGAGCCCGGCCAGGGTCCGCTCGCCGCGCTGGCCGAGCTCTTCCATCGGCGCGTCACCCTGGCGCGAGCGCGGCCCGAGCTCCTGCGCCTGGCGCTCAGCGATCGCTTGACCGAGGTCGCGGGCGCCCGGGGCGCCGCGCGGGTTCACGCCGTCGTCGAGCGGTCGGTCACGTTCATTCGCGAGCAGCTCACGCTCGCTCGCCGCCAGGGGCTGGTCCGCGACGACGTTCCCGTCGAGGTCCTGGTCTGGACGGTGACGGGGGTGCTGCGTGGCGCCGCCGGCACAAGCCACGCGCCCAGCCTGCGCCGCAGGGCGGCGCGTTTCGATCCGGCGGGTGCGTGGCACTCGCTCGAGCTCTTGCTCACCCAGAGGACGGATGGAAGTAGCCCAGAAACACGCTGAGTCTCCGAGCCTGCGGATCGCGGCGGTGGTCGCGGTGGCGTTCGGCATCGCGACCCTCATCTCGGGCGGGCGCGTGCTGTTCGGTCCCGAGTCGGCGCGCGTCGCCGCCGGCGCCGTCGTGCCGTTCGTACTGTGGTTCAACTTCCTCGCCGGTTTCGCCTACGTCCTCGCAGGTGTCGGGCTCTGGCGCCGCGACCCGAGGGCCGCGCGCCTGGCGGCGGCGATTGCGGCAGCGACCGCCCTGACCTATCTCGCGTTCGGGCTCCACGCCCTCACGGGCGGCGCCTTCGAGCGCCGAACCGCCATCGCCATGGCGGTTCGCACCGGCGTCTGGACCGTGATCGCGGCCTTGGCCTGCAAGCACCTCGGATGTAGAAAGGCTCGCTCATGAAGACCTCGCTCTCGCTCGTCACGCTCCTGGGCCTGCTCGCCGTCGCCGCGTGCGACAAGAAGCAGGCCGACGTCCAGCCGACCGCCGAAGCGCCGACGGCGACCGCACCCGCCGCCAAGGGCGACACCCACGCTCATGAAGAGCACGCTCAGGTCGCGCCTCCGACCACCGCGTCGGCCACCCCTGCCCCGCCGCCGGCGAACCCGGTGCAAGCCGAGATGCGAGCGCTGCACGAGGCAACGCGAGACTGGGTCACCGCCGTCGCCAACAACGACCTCGCCAGCATTCCGCCGGGCATCTCTAAGGTGCACTCGGCGCGTTTGGTCACCGAGAAGGCCCTCGAGAAGGGCGAATACAAGCCGCCGAAGGCCGGCGCGGACCTCGCCGCGTTCAAGAAGCAAGACGCCGCGTTTCACGACGAGCTGGTGAAGCTGCTCAAGGCGTCGAAGGCGAACGACCTGCCGGGCGCCACCAAGCAGCTCGGCGTGGTGCTCGAGGGCTGCACCGGCTGCCACGTGAAATATCGATTCTGATCGTCACCCGCGAAGGTCAGAAACCGATCGCAGCCCCGACCGTCGGCGTGATCACCGTCGCGCTGAAGGGGAAGACCTGCACCACCGCGAGCTCGCCGAAGACGAAGCTGTCGAGGGTGGGCGCGTAGCCGGCCCCCGCGCCGAGGCCGGCGAAGCCGTCACCCGCGCGCTTCCATATCTCGACGTCTTGCTCCAGGTCGTTGCCGCCTTGGTACGAGACGTGGGTCGGATCTTCGCGGACCGAGCCGTGGGTCACGAGATCGAACTGCCCGTAGCCCGCGGTCACGAACGCGAAGGGGCGGAACCCGGGGCGAACGAACAGGTCGTCGCCGAACCAGCGCGTCGCCCGCACCGAGAGCGACCAGGGGACGAACTCGGCGGCGCCGCGGAGGGTCGGGCCCTCGCCCCAGAGCGCCATGCCAGCGCGGACGCCGACGCTGGTGTCGTAGAAGACCAGCCGGTCGAAGCCGACCAGCACCCGCGTGGGACCGCGCGCCGGCCCGAGGGGTTCGTTGGTGTAGACCGGGTAGCTGGCATAGTTGGCTCCGTCGAGCTCGCGGAAGCAGGCGGTGCCCTCGTTCTCTTGCGCCTGAATGGAGCAGGCGCCGGTGGTCGAGACCAGCCCGAAGTCCTGCTCCACGCCCAGGGAGAGCCAGCTCGTCTTGCGCGCGGTCACCTCGCAGAAGCCGCGCCAGCTGCAGCTCGTCCCCCCTTCGCAATCGCGGTCGGACTTGCAGGGGATTTCCTTGATGGCTTCGCTCGGGCACCCAGGCAGGCCCCGAGGGCAGTCGGAAGGATCGGGACAGCGCGCCTTGGTCTGCGCGCGCTGCCCGAGCACGCTGTCGTGCTTCACCGTGACCCGAAACGGAGTGACCCGCGAGCCGGCGCTCGCGAGCACGCTGCCTTCCGCGTCGTGGATGCGCAGGTAGTACCGCACGTCTCCGGTGATGGTGCTGACCTCGAGGCACGGGATGAAGCCCGTCCAGGTTGCGCCGCGACGCGAAAGCACGAGAGTGATCCAGTCCGGATCGCCCCACACCTTGTAGTGCACCAGTACCCGCGCAGCCTTGGGCGCCAGCTCGGCGGGTAGGGCAACGGTGATCGGGACGGGCGTCAGGATGCCTTGCTCGGCTCTGCGCTCGAGCACCGGCAGCCTGAGCACCCCGGGCCCAAGCTCGCTCGGACCGCCGTCCGCCAGCGCCAGCGCCGGAAACAGCGCGACCCAGAGCGCGGCCAGGCCCGCCCTCATGGCGTCACCTCCGCTCGCTTGACGATCCGGAACTCGACGCGACGGTTCTTGGCGCGGCCCTCGTCACTGGTGTTGTCCGCGATGGGAGCGCTCTGGCCATAGCCCTTGGCCGACAGGCGCGCGGCCGCCGTGCCGCGATCGACCAGCCATTTCACCACCGCGGCAGCGCGCTCTTGGCTCAGCTTGTCGTTGACTGCGGGCGTGCCGGTGTCGTCGGTGTGACCGGCCACCTCGATCAGCTCGAGCTCGGGATGCGTCGCGAGGACCTTGGCCACCTCGGCCAAGATGCCGTCGCTCTCGGGGCGGAGCACCGCGGTCCCGTGCTCGAACTGCACTTGCTCGGAAATGGCGACCTGCTGGTCTTCGACGCGGGCCGCGGGTGGGGGCGGCGGGGGCGGCGGCGGGCAGCCGTTCTTCGCGCGATCGGCGCTCGGCGCGCCCTTCTCTCGCGGACACGCGTCGTCGCGATCGACGATCTTGTCGCCGTCGGTGTCGACCCGTTTCGGGCATCCGTGGGTCCTGCGATCACCGGTGGCGATCCCGGCCTCTTTCGGACAGGCGTCGAACTGATCGGGGATCTCGTCGGTGTCGAAGTCGGGCGGCACCTCCGGACAACCGTTCATCTCTGGATCACTGCTGGCCACGCCGGGCAGATCGACGCACGCGTCGAGGCGATCGGGCACGCGGTCCTCGTCGCGATCCGGGGGCGGGGGCGCGACCTCGGGCGAGAAGCCCACGAAACCCAGGGCGCGGAAGTCCGCCGCCCCCGGCGCTTGCCCCAGATCCGGGCCGAAGCCCCCGCCGAGCTCGAGCTCGGGGATCGGCCGGTAGCGCGCGCCCAAGAGCACATGGACCCGCGTCCCCCGCGGATCGAAGGGCTTCGCGCCGGCGGCGACCGTGAACGCCCCGACGAGCTCGCTGCTCACCGCGATCTGCCGCGCGGCGTCCAGGAACGTGCTCTGCCCCACCGCCGCAGTGACGGCCGAGCCGACCCGCGTCGGGACGACCCCCGGCAAGCGCATGGACGAGCGCGTCCGCCCTCCGAGCTCGGCCGCCCACAGCCAGCGCGGGTAGGTGCCGTCCACCACGACGGCGCCCCGCGCCGCCGCGCCATCGTCGCCGGCGTAGTCCTTGCCGGTGGGCAGCCACGCGCCCGCCGAGAGTGCCAGGTGCTCGCCGTCGCCCGCCGGCCCCAGCAGCTTGATGCGCGCCCCCAAGCGCAGGTCGCCGAGCAGGGTTTCGTCCAGGGGCCGCGACGCGGTGGCCCCTTGGGACGGCGGCTCGCCGGTGGCTTGCGACACGAGCACTGGCACGTCGACCGAGAGCTGATAGCGGTGGCTCAGCGACAGTGACGCGAGCGCGTGGAGCCAGAGCTGGCTTTCGACCACTCGGTCGTACTCTTGATCGTCGTTCTGCAAGACCAGCGGCTCGCGCGCGAAGACGCCGAGCACCCGGGCGCGAAGGTGGGCGTCTCCCCGGACCTGCGCCAGCTCGGTGAGCAGCAGTGGATCGCCGGCCGGGGCTGGCGCGAGCGCGAGCGACGGCGTCTGATCCGCGGGGGACGGCACGGCGCCGAGCACGAGGGCCAGACCGAGAAGCAGAGGATGACGGCGCACCGGCTTCGCGATACTACCGGCCAGTCATGGCGCTTGCCCACCCACGATTGTTGCCGCTCTTGGGCCTGGTCCTCTCCGCGTGCGGGGGCGGCGCCGCCGAACCCAAAGCGCCGCCCGCAAACCCTGCGCCGCTCGATCTCCCGAAGGACCGCATGGCAGGCCAGAAGGTGTACGACGCGAAGGGAACGGAGCTGACCTGCGCTCCCCCCGATCGCAGCTGCACCCCCGAAGAGGCACCGCTCGCGTTCCGCGACGAGTGCCGACTCGGGGGCTTTCGCCTGATGCAGTGCGGCTGCGCCATGGTCTGCACCGGCCGATCCGGCGGCGGCAAGGTCGCCTACGACTCGCAGAACGTCGAGAAGCCCTGCGCGCCGGAGCAGAAGGACTGCACGCCGCCGGACACGAGCGCCGCGTTCCAGGACGCCTGCACCGAGAGCGGGCACAAGTTCAAGGTCTGCGGGTGCGCGTGGCTGTGCAGCGGCAAGCTGAAGCAGCCGGTCTCTTCCAGCCCGCCCGCAGAGTGATGACACGCTCGGCGATCCGCATCGCCGTGGTCGGCGACGTACACCTGCGCTGGGACGATCGCGACGTCGAGCTCTTGGACGCCGCGGACTACGACCTGGTGGCGTTCGTCGGGGATCTCGCGGGCTATCGCCGCGACGCGCTCGGGGTCGCGGCAAGCATCGCGCGGCTGCGCACCGCGGCCCTGGTGATCCCCGGCAACCACGACGGCGCGAGCCTGCCGCACCTGGCGGTCGAGACCCTCGAGCGACGCGGGCTCGCGCGGCTGATGGGACGCGGTCAACCCCGACGCTGTCGCGATCTGGAAGCGATGCTGGGGCCAGTACCGCTCGCCGGTTACAGCCTGCACGCGGTGGCGCGCGCCGACCTGGCGGTCAGCGTAATCGCAGGCCGGCCGCACTCCCAAGGCGGCGACTTCTTCGCGTTCTCGCGCCACCTGGAGCGGCGGTACGGCGTCGGCTCGCTCGAGCAGTCGGCCGAGCGTTTGTGTCGACTGGTGGACGAGGCCCCGCACCCGCGGCTCATCTTCGTTGCCCACAACGGGCCCAGCGGGCTGGGCGCGCGACGGCACGACATCTGGGGCTGCGATTTCCGGCGGGCCGAGGGCGACTTCGGCGACCGCGACCTCCGGACCGCCATCGAGCACGCGCGGGCTCGGGGCAAGCGAGTGCTGGCCGTGGTGGCCGGTCACATGCACCACCGCCTCAAGGGCGGCGGCGAGCGTCGCTGGATGGTCGAGCGCGACGGCGTGCTGTACGTGAACGCCGCGCGCGTACCGCGCATCGAGCGGGACGGCAGTCGCTTCCACGTGCGGCTCGACACCGACGGCGAGACCGCCCGCGCCGAGCTCGTCCGGGTGTTGCCATGAGCCCGGCGCTTACGGTGCTGCTCTTGACCGGCAGCGCCGCGCTGCCGCCGGACGACCCGCAGTCGTGGACCATTCCGTCCGCGCACGCGCTCGGCTTGATGACCGGCATGCGCCTGACCGAAGCGGTGATCTGGCCCGAGCCCTTCGCCGACACCAGCCTCGCGCGGATGGGCCGAAGCTACCGGGCCGCCTTCACCCTCCCGCCGAAGTGGGACTCTTCGAAGCGCGCCTTCGAGTGGGACGGCGATCCGTGGTGGGTCAACTCCGTCGGGCACGCGCTGTTCGGCAGCGAGCTCTACCTGCGCGCCCGCACCTGCCACAATGCCATCTTGCCGGCGCTGGCGTTCACCGCCATCGGCAGCACGGTCTGGGAGTACGGCTTCGAAGCGAACGGCGTGAGGCCGAGCGCCCTCGATCTCTGGTACACGCCGGCGGCGGGGCTGGTGCTGGGCGAGGCCCGCTATCTGGGCTGGTCGCTGGCGCGACGCATCGGTGACCGCACCTGGCGCGGCGTCTTGACCGGCGTCCTCGATCCGTTCGGCGAGCTCGAGCGCTGGGCGGGGACCAAGTGCTAGAGCGGCGCGACGGTCAGGCCGGTGAGGCGTGACAGCTCTGCGCAGCGCGCGGCGCTGGCTTTCGACAAGAAACGCATGGCGACGAACGCCACCCCGCCCAGCACGGCGAGCAACCCCAGCACCGCCAGGGTGATGACCATGCTGACCACCTCGGCCTCGCCCACGGCGGTCCCGCCGCGCAGGTAGACCTCGAAGCGACTGTAGTACTCGGTGCAGAGGTAGACGAAGCCGCCGAAGCCGCCGAGCGCCGCCAGAACGCCCCAGCCGCGCACGTAGCCCACGAACGCGGACTTGAGGCTGAACGGTACCGGCCGTGCCCCACCGTCGGTGACGAACCAGCTCGACATCGGGATCAGTGGCACGAACCAGACGTGCACGAACCGCGTGACCACGAACCCCGTTTGAGCCTGGTCCACCTTTCCCGCCAGCCGGGTCCCTGCGACGATCACACCGGCAGAATGCCACGCTTCTTGTGGGGTCGCTCGACCTGTTTCTTCGCCGCGAGCTCGAGGCCAAAGGCCACGGCCCGGCGCGTGTCGCGTGGGTCGATCACGTCGTCGACGAAGCCCCAGCCGGCGACCTTGTAGACGTCGATGTTCTTGCCGATCAGCTCGACCAGCTGCTGCTTCACCTCCGGGTCGGGCTCGGCGCCGCCGAACAGCTTCTTGCCGGCGATGCCCACCATGCCCTCGGCGCCCATCACGCTCACCTCGGCCGTGGGCCAGGCCACGATCAGATCCGGCTCGTAGGCGCGCCCGCACATCACGTAGTAGCCCGCGCCGTAGGCCTTGCGGACGATCACCGTGATCTTGGGCACGGTGGCCGCGCTCATGGCGTGCAGCAGCTTGGCGCCGTGGCGAATGATGCCCGCGTGCTCGACCTTCGAGCCGACCATGAAGCCGGGCACGTCTTGCAAGAACACCAGCGGCAGGTTGAAGGCGTCGCAGATCTGGATGAACCGCGCCGCCTTGTCGGCGCTGTCGTTCTCGAGGATGCCGCCCAGGTGCTTGGGTTGGTTGGCGACGATGCCCACGCTCTTGCCGCCGACGCGGGCCAGGCACGTGATGATGCTGCGCCCGAACTTCGGCTTCACGTCCAGGTACTCGCCGTGGTCGACCAGGCTCCGGATCAGGGCGTACATGTCCCAGGTCTGCCGCGGGTTGTCGGGCAAGAGCTCGAGCAGGCTCTCGTCGCGCCGGTCGACGGGGTCGTCGCAGGCGATGGCGGGGGCGGGCTCGTCCGAGCTCGACGGCATGTACGACAGGTATCGCTTCACCAGAGCGATGCACTCGGCGTCCGTCGCCACCTCGACGTCACCGACGCCGCTGGTCTCGCAGTGCACCTTGCTGCCGCCGAGCGACTGCTCGTCGATCTCTTGACCGGTGACCGCCTTGACCAGGGGCGGGCCGCCGAGCGCGAGCGAGCCGACGCCCTTCACCATCGGCACGAAGTCAGCCAGGCCGGGGATGTACGCGGTGCCCGCGGCCCCGGGGCCGACCATGGCCGCGACCTGGGGCACCACCCCGCTCATGACCACCTGCTCGCGAAACAGATGCCCGGAGCCTGCGAACAAGCTGAGCTCGTCCGGGTGATGTCCGCTGCCCGGGTCGATGCGCGCGCCCGCCGAGTCGATCAGCCAGACCATGGGCCAGCGGCCGGTCAGCGCCATCTTGCGCAGCCGCGTCACCTTCTCTTCCCCCGTCTGCCCGATGCTGCCGCCCTTGACCGTGAAGTCGTAGGCCGCTGCGCACACCATGCGCCCGTCCACCTTGCCGAACCCGCAGACAACGCCGTCCGCCGGGGTGTCGCCCCGTTCTCCGGCGGGGCCCATCTGCCGGCCGTGCATCCCGACCTCGAACCACTGACCCGGATCGAACAGCGCGGCCATCCGCTCCCGCGCCGTCAGCTTGTCGCGCGCATGCTGGCGCGCGACGCGCTCGGCACCGCCCATCTCCCGGATCTTCGCGCGTCGGGCCTCGAGCTCCGCCACCCGGTCCTTCATCGTCATGCGCCGAGTCTCGCCCGGACGCCGGTGCGCCGGAAGCGCGATGTCAGCGCGGGCGGCCGCCGCCGCCCTCGAGCGTCACGTCGGTGGTGCCGGAGTTGTAGAGCACGATCCCGGTCCCGGTGAGCACCAGGCCGGCGCCCAGCGTGATGCCGCCCCACTTGGTCAGGCCGTCTCCGCTGCCCGACTCCGAGTCGGCCGAGCTCAGCAGCACTCCCGTGAGCAGCAGGCTGCCGCCAGTGATGGCTCCCAGGACCCCGATCGAGCCGGTGATGGCCGACCAGGTCAGCTTCGAGCTGCTGCCCGGGCGCACGCGCGCGGTGACGTCGCCTTCCTTGTCGTAGACCCGGAACGGCGCCGAGTCGGGGATGTCGGCGCCGACGATCTTCAGCGGCTGCCCCAGGCGCGCTTCGATCATCGCGTCGCACGGGGCGCGGCAGAGCAAGGTGCTCGCGCCCTGCCCGACGAAGCCCCCGGCGACTTTGTCCAAGCGCTGGGCGCCGAAGCCGTGGACCTCGACCGCACGATCGGGGCTCTCGACGTGGAGGCGCACGATGCCGGGGCCAGAGCGAATGACCGGACCCGCCGACGGGCTCGACGTCCCGAGCCCGCCCCCCGGGTCGCCCGCTGAGATGGGTGCGGCCTTCGCCAGCTTTGCCAGGCTGCCGAGCTCGGAGACCTCGAGCCGCAAGATGGCCCCGCAGCCCGCGGGCGGTGCGCTCGCGTCGGCCGACGCCGCCGCGCAGGCCTCGGCTTCGCCGTCCCGGCTGAGCAGCTCGTTCTTGCTCGAGCTCTTGGCGCCCGCACCCACACCGACCACCGAAGCGCCACCGCCGGCCGCAGCCTCGGCGCCGGCAAAGAACTCGAAGGCGCCGGAGGTCATGGCGGTCACCACGTGCGTCGCGCCGTCGCACGCGCCGGCGAGCTCGGGCTTCTCCGGCTCGATGGCGTCGAAGCGGCCGACCACGTGCATCGCCACGTTCAGCTCCCCAGCCTTCTCGAGCTTGGCTTCGAGCTTGGCTGCGCCCACCGGGACCTGGGCATAAAGCTCGTCCGCGTCGCGGATCGACACCTTTTCGAGCTTGCGCGTGGTCGCGGTGTACCGATACGAGCCGCCGAGCTGACAGCGGGGCAGCACCTCCATCTCGCACCCGGAATACCGCACGACCACTAGCCCACGTTTGGCGGTCGACTCGAGCGCCGCACGGTCGGACGACGGCCACTCGATGATCAGCGGGCGGTCCGAGCTCTTCTTCACCCGGCACTTGGCCTGGTCGGCCGGCGCGAACTCCGGGGGTCGCGCGGCCGGGCGCGCCGCAGGGCCGCAGGCAAGCGTCGTCAGAAAGAGTGTCGGAAGAGCTGCGCCGAGTCGCGACATGCGGCGCTCCATACCACGGTCAACGGCCGCTCCACTTCGGCTCGCGCTTTTCCAGAAAGGCCATCAGCCCTTCGCGGGCGTCGTCGGTGCTCAAACACTGGTGCAAGCGCTCCTCGAGCACGGGCAGCTTCGCGTCCAGGCTCAGCTCTTCGGTGTCCCGCAGGGCGGCGAGGCCGAGGCGCACGGTGCTCGGGCTCTTGCCGGCGATCATCGCGGTGTACTCGGCGACGGCCGCGTCGAGAGACTCGGCCGGGACGGCCCGGTTCACCAGGCCCAGCCGGGCGGCCTCGTCCCCGCTCAGGTGGCGACCGCTCAGCATCATCTCGACCAAGGCTCGGCGCCCAATCACCCGCTCGAGCACCGCCATGATCATGAACGGGAACAGCCCGACCTTGATCTCGGGCGTGCCGAGCTTGGCGTCGCGGGCGGCCACCGCGAAGGTGCACGCGGCCACGAGGCCCAGGCCCCCACCCATGGCGTGACCGTTGACCCGGGCGATGACCGGCTTTTCGCTCCGCCACAGCGCCAGCAAGAGATCCTTGTAGTCGCCCTTGAACGGTAGCTCGCCCGCTTCGCTGCCGGCGGTCATCTGCTGGAAGTCTCCGCCGGCACAGAAGGCGTTGCCCGCGCCGGTGATCACCACGCTTCGCACCGAGTCGTCCGCGTTCGCGTCCCCCAGCGCCCAGAGCAGCTCGTTCACCATCTGCGAGCCGATGGCGTTGCGGCGCTCGGGGCGGTTCAGCGTGACCCGAGCAACGCCCGCTTCGCTCTCGACCAGCAGCGTTTTGTACTCCCGCGCCGGCATCACGCCACCCGCGGCAGGTTCAGGATCTGGCGAGCTTCGTCGACCGTGGCGGGCCGGCGACCCACGGTGCGCACCAGCCCGACGGCGGTCTCGACCATCTCGCCGTTCGACTTCGCCATCTGCCCACTGGGCAAGTAGAGGTGGTCTTCCAGCCCGGTGCGGATGTTGCCGCCCAGCACCAGTGCGGCAGCCAGCATCTTCCAGTGACCATGGCTGATGCCGATCACCTCCCACTCGCTACCCGGCACTGCCAGCTGCGCCTGCAGCTGCAGCGACTCGACCCGCGGCGGGATGCCCCCCAGGACGTTGACGATGAACGAGTACTGGAGCGGCGGCTTCAGCACCCCCATGTCGACCAGCGGCCAGACGCCGTGGGTGTGGCCGCTGTCGAAGCACTCGAGCTCGGGCTTCACGCCGGCTTCGTTCATGGCGCGGAGCAGGTTGATGATCTTGCTGTAGGTGTTGGGGAAGACCATGTCGAACACGAAGTCCTTCCGCTTCTCGGAGTACTTCGAGTAGTTCATGGTGCCCATGTTGAGCGCCGCGATCTCGGGGCGGGTCTCCCGGATGGTCGTGGCCTGCTCGGTCACGTCGTCGCTCATGGTGCCGGTCGAGTAGTTGAGGATCACCGGGGACCGAGCCCGCACCTCCTCGCGGATCTTGGCGAACACCGCCGGGCTGAAGGTGGGCGAGCCGTCGTCGTTGCGGGCGTGGATGTGCACCACCGACGCGCCGGCGTCGTGGGCGCGCCGCGCCTCTTCCCCGATCTCTGCCGGGGTGTAGGGGATGCCTGGACACTGGTTGCGGTTGGCCAGGACGCCGGTGAGCGCGCAGGTCACCACGCAGACGTTCGGATCACGAGAGGTCTTCGCTTCGCTGCTCATTCGACTTCACCTTTCTCTTGGACCAGCTCGCGCACCCGGCGAGCCAGGCGCGTCAGGATTCGACTGAGCTCACCCGCGTCGCGCGGGCTCAGCTCGGACAAGATCTGGCGGAAGATCTGCACCGGCTCGACGGGGATCTCGCCGGCGAGGCGCTGGCCCTTCTTGGTCAGCGTGATGTGGATCACGCGCCGGTCGTCCTCGGAGCGGCGGCGCTCGACCAGACCTTCGCGCTCCATGCGATCGATGATGCCGGTCACGGTGCTGTTGCGCGCGCGGATCTTCCAAGACAGCTCGGAGAGCGAGAGCTTGCCCACCGGCTCGAGCATCTTCACCACCGCCAGCTGCGGGCCGGTCACGCCGTGCCGCGCGGCCACGTCCTTCGTGATGCGCCGGCTCTCGGTGTAGAGATAGAGGATGGCCTCGACGATCGTGTCGAGCTCGGGTTGCTCGGCGCTGGGCGGTTTGGGGGCGGCGCGCACCGGTCGTTGGGCTCCATCGCGAATTGTTTCGCGTGCGAAGCATTTGATCGGCGCCGGGCCGGGGTCAAGGGTTCGAACCGGCTCAGCCCCCGACCTTGCGGGCCAGCTCGATCCGCGACCCGACCCCCAGCTTGCGAAACAGCGCCTGGAGCTGGTTGGCCACGGTGCGCACCGAGACCCCGCGGGCCGCGGCGATCTCGGCGTTGGACAGGCCGTGGCGAACCATCAGCGCCACCTCGATCTCGGCCGGGCTGAGTCCCTCGGGCAGGCGCCGCCGGGGGGACGGAAACGAGAGCACGAGCAAGTCGTCCCCGCCGTGCTCGAGCTGCGACAGGCGCAAGCCTTTGGGCGGAGCGGGCTCGTCACTCACCCCTCTCCCCCCGGCACCAAGATCCGAATCACGTCCGTCACCGAGCTCACGCCCAGCTTGCGGAGCGCGCTCGAGAGGGCAACCGACACCGTGCTCACTCCGAGCCCCAGCTCGTAGCCGATCAGCTTCAGCGGGTGACCGAGCATCCGATAGATCAGCACCTGGCGCTCGCGCTGGGTCAGGTTGG
>JACPVJ010000014.1 GCA_016191785.1 Myxococcales bacterium
AGCGACAACGGCCACAGGGCAACGCGCTTCGGCGTGGTCGGTGTCGCTGTGAGCGACAACGGCCACAGGGCAACGCTTCGGCGTGGTCGGTGTCGCTGTGAGCGACAACGGCCACAGGGCAACGCGCTTCGGCGTGGTCGGTGTCGCTGGGGGCGACTAACGCCACGCCCGGAACACCCATCGGCGCCGGGGACTAGCCGATCACTCCGGCGCGGCGCAGCGGACGCGCACGCGCGTGTCCGCCATGCACATCTTGTTCGGCGCGCAGGGGTGCGAGACGATCATCCAGCAGCTGCCGTCGGCTTCCCAGCGCTCGACCTTCGCGCCGTCGCGGGCGTCGCCGAGCTCTTGCGCCGAGAGCGCCCGCGGGTAGAGCGCGATCTCGAGCCGCGCCGTGCGCTCGGCGTCAGAGGGCAGCTTCACCGCGGCGAACGCCGAGCGCGAGCAGCTCATCAGCGCGTTGTCCGGCGCCCCCGCGACATCGACGTGGCCGGGCGGAAGCTTCACGCTCACGACCAGCGTCGCGGTCGCCTGGGGATCGCGTCGTAGCCACTCGGCGTAGCAAGCATGGACCGCCGGCAGCGCGCCGAGCCAGGCGGTGGTGACGGGCGGCTTCGCGGCGGCGCCGCCGTCGTGGCGCTCGGTCACGCGCAAGAGTGGGCCTTCCGCATCGCCCGCGCGCGTCCAGCCGCTGTCGGACTTGACCAGCTTCGGCGCCTCGGGCTCGGGCGGGGGCGCCTGGTATCGGGTCTTGGCCGCCGCCGGGGCGCAGGCCATCCACGCGTCGGCCTTGGCGAAGGCCTGCTCGAGCCAGCCGCGGGGGATGGTGTCGAGGGGCTCGCTCAGCTTCAGGTCGGCAAGGCGCTTTGCATCGAGGCCCGGGAACGAGCTCAGTACTCGCGCGTGACCGCGCAGCGCCGCGATCCGGAGGAAGGTGAAGGCCCGGACGTAGTCCTTCTGGTCGGCGGGCTCGGGCGCGTGGTCGGTGAACGCGAAGCCGAAGACGATGCTGCCGAAGCGCAGCTGGCCTTCGAGGTGCCCGTTCCGGGCGGCCTCTTCCAGATCGCGCACGCCCTGCTCGAAGACCTCGATCTTCGGATGCTCCTCGTGCTTCAGGTGCTCGAGGAACGGCTTGGCTCGCACGAAAGCCTGCTCGCCCCGGGCCACGTCGATCGCCTCGCACTTGGGCGGGGCAGGCTCGGGCCCGGGCCCGGTCGCGGCGACCGGGGGCGACGCGGGCGCGCAGGCCAAGGCGGCGGGGGCCCAGCCGAGCGAGGACAAGAGCAGCCAGGCGCGGCGCCAGCCGCTCCCCCCCGGCGGCCGCGGAGCGGCCGACTTGGGGGGGAAGCCCGCGCGCAGGCGAAGCCGAGCACGGGCGTGGGGGGGCAGCATCGAACGTCCGGGCTGCGAGCCGTGGCTCAGTTGTACAGGGCGTCGAGGGCGCCTTCGTACTTCTGGAGCACGTTGCGACGCTTGAGCTTGAGGGTGGGGGTGAGCATGCCGTTGTCGGTGGTGAAGTCCTCGCTGGTCAGCACGAACTTCTCCGGGCGCTCGAAGCCCTTGAAGCTCTTGGCGTACTTCTTCAGCTCTTCGGCGATGACCTGCTTGACGTCGTCGCTCTGCTCGATGTCGCCCAGAGTCTTGCCGTTGTCGGCCGCCCACTTCTCGAGGGCCGCCTTGTCCGGCACGACCAGCGCCACGTTGTGGGGCTTGTTCGCGCCGTGGATCATCACGTTGGCGATGAAGGGCGAGAGCTTCAGCTCCTCTTCAAGCGGCGAGGGGACCACGTACTTGCCGTTCTCGAGCTTGTACTGCTCCTTGATGCGGCCGGTGATGTACAGGTAGCCGTCGTCGTCGACGTAGCCCATGTCGCCGCTGCGGAAGGTGCGATCGGCCATCAGCACCGCTTTGTTCTCGTCGTCGCGGTTGTGATAGCCCTGCATGATGTTCGGGCCACGGATCAGGATCTCGCCGTTCTTGGCGTCGCCGGTCACGGCCTTGTCGATCACGATGGTGACGCCGGGGATGGCCTTGCCCACGCTGCCGATCTTGCGGTTGCCGGGGAAGTTGGCGGTTGCGATCGGGCTGGTCTCGGTCAGGCCGTAGCCCTCGTAGACCTCGATGCCGAGGGCGTCGATGAACTCGGCGACCTCTTTCGAGAGGGCTGCGCTGCCGCTGACCGCGTACTTCAGGCGACCGCCGAACTTCTGGCGGATCTTGGAGAAGATGATGCTGTCGGCGAGGGAGATCCCCATGCCGGACCAGACCCCCACGTCTTCTCCGCGGTTCCTCTTGGTGCGGTTCTTGACCGCGTTCCGGAAGAGGCTCTGGATGAAGCCGGGCTTCTCGGTCATCTGCTTGTTCACGCCGTCGTAGATGCGGTTGAAGATGCGCGGCACCGCGAAGAGGATCGTCGGCTGCACCTCGGCCAGGTTGCCGACCAGGTTCTCGACCGCGTCGTTGATGCCCATCGAGCAGCCCATGCTGAGCATGGCGTTCAGCTCGCAGGTCTGACCGAACGAGTGCGCCCAGGGCAGGAACGAGAGCGAGCGATCGCTGGCCTCGAAGGGGAAGATGGCGTGAATGGCGTTGATGTTGCTGCAGATGTTGCCGTGGCTCAGGATCACGCCCTTGGGGTTGCCGGTGGTGCCCGAGGTGTAGATGAAGCCGGCGGTGTCGCCGTCCTTCGGGTGGGTGGCCGGAACGGACTTTTCGGCGCCCTTCTTCAGAAGGGCCGCGTACGAGTGGTCGTCGCTCTCGGGCTCTTCGAAGCCGACCACGTGCGCGAGCGACGCGACCTGGTCCTTCACGCCCTTCAGCTTCTTGTAGATCTCGGGAGTGGCGCCGATGGCGATCTTGGCGCCGCAGTCGTCCAGGATGAAGCGCCACTCGTCGGCCTTCTGCGCCTCGTACATCGGCACGAAGGCTGCCCCGAGCCCGTAGGTGGCGTAGGCGGCGACCGCCCACTCGACGCGGTTGTTGGCGACTATGCCGACCTTGTCGCCCGCGCCCACGCCCAGGCTGGCGAGGCCGCCGCGGAAGTCGTCGACGAGCTTTCCGAACTCGCCGTAGGTCATCCACTTCCAGCTGCCGTCGACCTTCGTCCCGAACAGCTCGCGGTCCTTGAACTTCGTGCAGCTCTTTTCACACAGATCGACCAGATTCTTGAATTGCTCGGCCATCGATTTTTCCCTGCTCCCTCGGGCGTGAGCCGTGGCTCCGCCAAAAACGGCGCGGAACATAAGGAAGGGCAGGGGCCCGGTCAATGACGACCGGGCCGACTGGTGGCATGCTGCGGTCCGATGCGGACCGGAGGAGTCGGACTCGTGCTGGTATTCGTGGTCGGGTGCGCGCGTCCGGCGCCGGAGGCACCACCGCCCCCGCTGGTGGTTCCCACGGACGAGGCCCCGCCGGAGCCCGCCCCCGCGCCGGTGACCATCGTCGAGCCGACCACCCCGGCCGAGATCCCGCCGCCGCCCCCGGGCCCCGCGCCGTTGCTCGCGGTCGCCCCGGCGTGCGGCTTCCCGACGGGCCTGCCGGCCACCCGCAGCGCCGGAGGGCTGACCGTGCCGGCGGTGCCCGGCAAGCGCCGCTACGAGTTCACCGGGCGCCTGCGCAGCCACACCGACGGTGCCCTCAGCGCCCGCTCGCAGCGGGTGTGGGTGGGCACGCCGGTGCCCACGTTCGTGCCGCTCGCCAGCGGCACCCAAGAGCTGATGTTGCTCGACCCGACGCCGAACGGGTACTTCGCCGTGTATCGCGATCCCTACGACGCCTCGAGCTGCAAGCTGAGCGGCTCGAAGAACTGCGACAACGAGGTCGCGGCCTTCGACTGCTCGGGCAAGACGCTGTTCCGCGTGCCGCTCAAGACCTTCTTCTCGCGGAAGGACCACCTCGAGCTGCAGGACGCGCGCTTCGCCGGGGACGTGGTGTACTTCAACGAGGCCTGCCAGAGCTACTCGAGCGGGGCCGGCGGGAAGTGCTCGTCGCTGGTCGCGCTGGATCCGTACGCGCGCAAGGTGCTGTGGCGATCGCCCGCGCTCACCAGCAACAACCGGTTCAAGGTGTACGACAAGTACATCGTCACCGGCTACGGCTTCACCGCCGAGCCCGACTTCTTGTTCGTGATCCGGCGCAGCGACGGCAAGGTGATGCAGAAGGTCGGCGTGCCGTCGGCCCACGAGGATCTGATCGAAGGGCCCGGCTCGATCGTGGCTCAGATGGAGACGGGCCGGGGGCTCCTCTTCACCCTCGAGGGCTTCGACGGGCCGAGCCCGAAGCTGGTCCTCCAGGGAATGAGCGAGCGGATGCCCCGTTGACCGAGGGGTGCTAGCGTCCCGCGCCCCCGTGCGCACCTTCGCCCTCGTCACCTTCGGCTGCCAGATGAACGAGCACGACTCGACTCGCATGGCCGAGGTGCTGCGCGAGGCGGGCTACCAAGAGGCACCGAGCGTCGAGCGGGCGGACGTGATCTTGGTCAACACCTGCAGCGTGCGGGACAAGGCCGAGCACAAGCTGCGGAGCGAGGTCGGCCGGCTCTTGCAGCACAAGCGGGCGCGTCCCGAGGTGGTGATCGGCGTGGCGGGCTGCGTCGCGCAGCAAGAGGGCGATCGCCTCTTGCGCCGCGTGCCCGAGCTGGATCTGGTCTTCGGCCCCGACAACATCCCCGAGCTGCCGGCGCTGCTGTCGGAGCTCGACGCCGGCGGGCCGCCCCGCGTGCGCACCGTGCACGACGTGGAAGAGCCGCGGTTCTTGCAAGCGCGTCCCGAGCTCGGGCGAGCCGGCGTGACTGCGCACGTCACGGTGATGAAGGGCTGCAACGAGCGCTGCTCGTTCTGCATCGTGCCCCACACCCGCGGGCCCGAGCGCTACCGGCCGAGCCACGAGATCGTGGGAGAGATCGCCCAGCTGGTCGGGGCGGGCGTGCGCGAGGTGACGCTGCTCGGCCAGACCGTGAACAGCTATCGCGACCCGGCGCGGGCCCTGGAATCGGCGCCCGGGGCGGGGGAGACGCCCTGGACCCACACCCACCCGACCACCGCTCGGCAGGACGAGAGCGAGCTCGCGTCGCTGCTCCGCCGCGTCGCTCGCGAGGTGCCCGGCCTCCGGCGCCTGCGCTACGCCAGCCCGCACCCGCGGCACCTGACCATGAGCCTGATCCGCGCCCACCAGGAGCTGCCGTTCATGGTGCGGCACGTGCACCTGCCGGTGCAGAGCGGCAGCGATCGCGTGCTGAGACGGATGCTCCGCCGGTACTCGGTGGCCGAATACCGCGAGCGAGTCGCGGCCCTCTCTGCCGCCGTTCCGGAGGTGACCCTTTCGACCGACGTGATCGTGGGCTTCCCGGGCGAGACCCGGGAGGACTTCGAGGGGACCCTGGCGCTCGTCCGCGAGCTTCGCTTCGTGGGGTTGTTCGGCTTCAAGTACTCCGAGCGCCCGTTCACCCCGGCCCAGAAGCTCGACGACGACGTGAGCGAGGACGAGAAGAGCGCGCGCCTGGCCGAGCTGTTCGAGCTGGCGGACGGCATCCGGCGAGCGCACCTCGCGGGGCTGGTCGGCTCGACCCGAGAGGTGCTGGTCGAGGGCCCGGGCAAGGTCGGATACAGCGGGCGGACCGAGGCGAACGAGATCGTCCACTTTGGCGCGGCCGACGACCCGAGCGGTGAAGTCGTGCCCGTGCGCGTGGTTCGCGCCTTCAAGAACTCGCTGGAAGCCGAGCTCACCGACCCCCGCCGCGCCGCGCCCCTCAGGGCCGCGGCCAAGCCCCCCGACAAACGCCTCTTGCCCGTGGTGACCTGATGGCCCTGATCCGTGCCTACAAGACCCTGACTCCGCGCATCCACGAGAGCTGCTTTCTGGCCGACACCTGCGTGGTCATCGGGGACGTCGAGCTCGGCGACGAGGTCAACGTCTGGTACGGCGCGGTGCTGCGCGGCGACTGCGGTCGGATCCGGATCGGAGCGCGCACCAACATCCAGGACCTGACCATGGTCCACATGACCACGGGCATCAGCCACACCGAGATCGGGCAGGACGTGACCGTCGGGCACAACGTGGTGATCCACGGCGCCCGGGTCGGCGACCGCGTGCTGGTCGGCATGGGCAGCGTGATCTTGGACAACGTCGAGATCGGCGACGACTGCCTGATCGCCGCCGGCAGCGTGGTCCCGCCCCGCACCAAGATCCCGCCCCGCAGCCTGGTCCGCGGCTCGCCCGCCAAGGTGATCCGCGAGGTGACGCCGGACGAGGCGTTGCTGGGGATCAACGGTGCGGTGAGCTATCGGGAGCTGGCTCGGGAGCACCGCCGGCAGCAGGGGTGAGGCCCTCGAAACGCAAGAAGGTGCCCGTGCCGCTCGCGCCGCGTTCAAGCACTGCCAGGTCGAGAGCTAGGTTGCACGGCGCCGCGGTCGCAACGGGAATCGTCTTGGTTCTCGCGAGCCCACCGGCGTTCGCGGATGATCTTGCGTATCGATTCGATGCGGCTGCGGGCATCCTGGGACTCTCGCGCTTCTCCGGGGAAGACGCCGGGCCATTGGCGCTGACGTACGGCGCATCGGCAACCGTCTTCTTCATGCCCTCGTTTGGAGTGGGAGGTTCCATCAGCTTGTCGCAGCCGGACTCCTACAGATCCCCATGCGAGGCGGGCCGCTTCTGCCTGCGTCGTTTCCAGCAGTTCGGAGGGTTCGCGGAGTCGAGGTGGATTCAACGGCGCGCCGCCGTCGCGTGGGAACCTTGGGGTCGGCTGGGCGTCGGTGCCGTCCAGGCTGCAAGTGAGCCATCGGCGTCCGAAGGCGACCCTGGCGTCCAATGGGCGGTCGGGATCAATGGAAAGGTTGGCTCGGATTTGCGCCTTCGATGGTTGGTGCTGGGGATCTTCGCGGAGGCGGTCTTCGCAACCGGCGACATCCATCGCGGTTACGGAATGGGGGTTCGCGTCGGATTGGCGTTGGGCGCAAACGATGACCGCCACTCCGAATCCCCCTAGACGCCCGATCAGATACGGGCCGGGGGAGGAAAACAAAGCGAAGTCGAGCGCTTGGCTTTGGGTGCCTCCCCCCAGGCATGCTCGGGCTCGTGCTCGCCGTGCTCGGGCGCCCCACGGCGTCGTAACCCGCCAGCGCGGTGGCGCCCTACGCGCGGCTGCGCGCGAGGCCCTGCGCGTGCCTGCCCCCTCCAAACGTCCGGCTTCGCCGGCCGTGGAGGGGGATCGACGTCGGCAGCCACGCGTGATCAAACCGAGGTCATGCGTGCGTGGAATCCCCGGTCGAGCTGTGCACCAAAGTGCGGTTCATCGCGAAACGTTGCGAGCCCACGCGACATCCGGCGTGGATCACGCCCCGTGATCCGCGCTTCGTGTCGCCCACCGCGACACCAGCTGTGGATCACGCCCGTGATCCGCGCCCCGTGTCGCCCTGCGCGACACCAGCTGTGGATCACGCCCCGTAATCCGCGCCCCGTGTCGCCCTGCGCGACACCAGCTGTGGATCACGCCCCGTGATCCGCGCTCCGTGTCGCCCACCGCGACATCCCGCGTGGATCACGCCCCGTGATCCGCGCTCCGTGTCGCCCTGCGCGACATCCCGCGTGGATCACGCCCGTGATCCGCGCTCCGTGTCGCCCCACGCGACATCCGGCGTGGATCACGCCCCGTGATCCGCGCTTCGTGTCGCCCTTCGCGACACCAGCTGTGGATCACGCCCCGCCCCGGGTCCAGTGCGTCACCCCCCACCGACGAAGTGAACGATCTCGATCACGTCCCCGGGAGCCAGGGCCACGGTCGGGTGCTCGGCCCGGGGCACTACCTCGCGGTTCCGCTCCACCGCGACCGGGCCCTCGGTCAGGCCCAGGTGCTCGACCAGGCCGCGCACGCTCAGCCCGTCCGGGACCTCGCACGGCTCGCCGTTGACCATCAGCTTCATTTCGCCAGGTTATACCCCGGGAAGAGGACCCGGGCATCCGAGCGTAATCCTTGGCAACGAGTCATCGGGCCGCCGGCACTTTGCCGGTCGGCGCCGCGGCCCGCTACCCTTTCACCGTGCGTCGCGATCTCGTCCTCGCATCGTTCCTTGCCCTGAGCGCGGCTGCGCTCACCGGCGCGGTCACCTGGAAGTACTTCGACTGGCAGTCGTCGGGCCGCGCCATGCCCGGCGCCACGGTCGGCGGCGAGCTGCAGCCCGAGGGCGTGGCGCTCGGCGACTGGCTCGAGGCTCGCCGGGTGCGCCTGCTCGATCGCGAGGCCTACTTCGCCCTGCCGGATCAAGAGGGCACCCTCCCGGTGTCGTTCGGCGAGCTGGGGATCGAGCTGGACGTGGCCGCGACCATGAAGGCCGTGCGAGACCACAGCGACGCGGGCACGCCCAGCGAGCGTTTGTACCGCGCCGTGAAGTCGCGCCGCGGCGAGCTCGATCTGCCGCTGGTCTGGAGCCTCGATCCGAACCGCGCCCGCATGGCGTTCGACCGCGTGGCCCGCCACGTCGCCAAGGCTCCGGTCGACGCCCGGCTCGATCTGGTCCTGCACCAGCGCATCGACGACGCGCCGGGGCGCGAGCTCGACCCCGAGGGGACGCTGCAGATGCTGTCCGAGGGCGAGCGGGGCGACCTGGCGGTGTTCGCGGTGGCGACCCGAGGCGTGCCCGCCAAGGTCACCAGCGCGTCGCTGGTGAACGTGGACGTGACCCGTGTGCTCTCGGCGTTCGAGACCGGGTTCGGCGGCACCGGCCGCGGGCGCGCGGTGAACATCGCCAAGGCCGCGGAGTACCTGAACGGGTTCGTGATCGCGCCCGGCCAGACCGTGAGCTTCAACCAGATCGTCGGGCCCCGCACCATCGAGCGCGGCTTCACCATGGCGCCGGTGATCCGCGACGACGAGCTCGAACCGGGCCTCGGCGGCGGGACGTGCCAGGTCGCCTCGACGGTGCACGCGGCGGCGGTCTATGGCGCGCTCGACGTGGTCGCGCGTCGCAGCCACAGCCGGCCGAGCGGCTACGCGCCCCTGGGCCTGGACGCCACCGTGGTGTGGGGCGAGGTCGACCTCAAGTTCAAGAACGCCTACGACACGCCGATCATCATCCACGCCTTCCTGCCCACGCCCACCCGGCTGCGGGTCGAGCTCTTGGGCCGCGAGCCCGAGGGCAAGGTCGAGCACACCTATGCCGTGGTGCGCACCCACGACTTCTATCGGCGGGTGTGGACCAAGCCGTTCGTCAAAGAGGGCAAGACCCTCAAGCGCCAGCGCGGCATCAAGGGCTACGACGTGGTCAGCAGCGTCAAGGTCACGCTGCCGAACGGCGAGGTCCGCCCGCTGCGCAGCTATCACAGCGAGTACCGCCCGGTGCCCGAGGTGTTCTGGGTCGGGCCAGGCGCCAACCTGGCCGAGCTGCCCGAGCTGCCCGAGGGGGCGAAGCACGTCGAGATCGACGGCAAGGGCAAGGGCGGCGAGCCGATCAGCGAGGGGCCGTCCGAGGGCGATCCGGCCGGCTGAGCTTCGGGTTTGACGGAGCCGTCAAACCCGCTAAGAACGCCCGTCTCGTGACCGCTCGGGGCCTGACAGCGCTGTGCATCGCGGCCGTGTCCGCCGGCGCCTGCTCGCCCAAAGCCAAGGGCGAGACCTCGCCGCAGGCCTCCGCCAGCGCCGCGCCGAACCCCGTCTCGAGCCTGGTGGTCGAGCACGGCGAGCTCGACACGAAGGCGCCGGACCAGGCGCCGAAGCTGGGCGCGACGGTGATCGCGACCACGGTCTACAAGCTGCCCGACGTCGATTCACGGAAGCTGGGCTACATCCGCCTGGGCGGCGTCGTGAAGCGCGACGCCGAGCCGGTGAGCGGCAAGGGCTGCAAGGGCAAGTGGTACCGCATCTACCCGATGGGCCACGTCTGCACCGACGAGGCGACCACCGAGATGGACGCGCCGCTGCTCCGCGCCGCGGCGGTGCGGCCCGATCTCGACAAGCCGCTGCCCTACCGATACGGCTTCGTGCGCGCGACCGCGCCGCAGTACCTGCGAGTCCCGAGCAAGGCCGAGCAAGAGAAGAGCGAGATGGCGCTGGCCGAGCATCTCGACTGGTACGAGTCGCACAAGTCCGAGGTGCAGAGCGTGATCGTCGGGGCCAACGACGTGCCCCTGGACGCCCGCGGCATCGCGACGCCGGGGCTCGAGCCCGCCGCGGGCTTCCGCCCCGCCACCGAGCTCAGCATCTTCGAGCTGTTCGGCGCCAAGACCGCGAGCGACCCGATCCCGTTCTGGCTCGAGGGTGGCAAGCGCCTGGTGCCCAACGTCTCGGGGTACAACGTGCCCGACTATGCGGTGTTCGCCGACCGCGTGCGGCGCAAGACCGGGCTGTCGTTCGTGGGGTCGTTCGACACCGACGACGCCGGCTTCAAGCGCCAGTTCGGCATCACCGTCGACCTGCGCCTGATCCCCGCCACCAAGGTCAAGCCCGACACCGGCTCGGCGTTCCACGGCGTCGAGCTCGGCAAGGGCATCGAGCCGCCCTTCGCCTGGGTGATCAAGAGCGAGGTGACCACCTGGAAGCTGATCAAGGGCAAGGACGAGGCGAAGCCCGCGGACGAGGTCCCGAAGCGCGCCCTGGTGCCGCTCAGCGGCAACGCGCGGGTCAAGGCCGGCAAGCGCTTCTACCAGACCGCGAAGGACAAGACCCGGTGGCTGCGCGCCGAGGACATCGCCGTGGTCACCCCGCCCGCCGAGTGGCCCGAGGCGGCGGGGAAGGGCGAGAAGTGGATCGACGTGTCGCTGATGCAGCAGACGCTGGTGCTCTACGAGGGCAAGCGCGCCTGGTACGCGACGCTGGTGTCGACGGGGCGCGATCGAATCGGCGATCCGAAGACCACGCTCTCGACGGTGCAGGGCCAGTTCCGCCTGCAGAGCAAGCACATCGCGGCGGCGATGGACTCCCAAGAGAACTCGACGGTGGCGGGCGGCAGCCGCGGCCGCTCGGCGGCGGTCAGCCCGGACAAGGCCGCCACCATCGCGCGGCTGAAGAAGGCCGAGGAAGACGGCTCGAAGCTGAGTGAGGACGACCAGCGCCGCCTGCTGAACATCAAGAAGGGCCGCGACCCCGAGTACGGCATCACGGTGCGGCGCGGGTCACAGAACTTCGAGCTCAGGGACGTGCCCTGGATCCAGTATTTCGCCGCGGGCTACGCGCTGCACGGGGCCTACTGGCACGACGTGTTCGGCCTTCCGCGCAGCCACGGCTGCGTGAACCTGTCACCGATCGACGCGCGCCTGGTCTTTCGCTGGACGGATCCGCCGCTGCCCGAGGGCTGGCACGGCATCAACGTCGGTGCCGATATGGGGCAAGGAACCGCGGTCTACGTCCACGAGTGACACGCGGCTCGCCCACGCACCGAACCTGCGCTATCTGACCCGCTGATGGGCGCGCTCAGATTCCGGCTGTTTGGCTTCCCGGTCGAGATCCAGATCGGGTTCTGGATCCTCGCGCTGATCATCGGGCTTCGGCCCGGGCGACCGTGGACCGACGCCGCGATGTGGCTCGGGATCATCTTCCTCTCGATCATGGTGCACGAGCTGGGGCACGCCTTCGCGGCCCGCGCCTACGGGCAGTCGCCGAGCATCGTGCTCCACATGCTGGGGGGCGTGACCTCGTGGTCGGCCGCCAGCGACCTGGGCAAGAAGCGCCGCATCTTGGTGACTCTGGCCGGGCCCGGCGCCGGCTTCGCCCTCGGGCTCGTCGCCTACGCGGCGCTGATCGGGCTTTCGCGTGCCCTCGGCGCACCGAAGGGCACCCCCTGGGTCGAGGGGCTGGCGCTCTTGGCGTTCGCGAATGTCTTCTGGAGCGTGATCAACCTCTTGCCCGTCCTGCCCTTCGACGGCGGGCAAGTCCTGGCCGCCGCGCTCGGGCCCGAGCGGCGCAAGCTCGCCGCCACGGTCTCCCTCGTCTTCGGCGTGATCACTGCGATCGCGCTCTATCGGCTCGGGTCGTTGCTTGGCGCGCTGCTGTTCGCGATGGGCGGCGTGTCGAACTTCCTCTCGGCCATGCAGGCCGCTCCCGATCGGCCCCAGATCCCCCCGGAAGCCGCGAAGGACCTCCTGGCCGAGGCCCAGCGCGCGCTCGAGGCGGGCCACGGGCCGCGCGCGGCGACCCTCGCGAGCGCGGCGCTGGACGCGAGCCGCGATCCGGCGGAGCGCAAGCGTGCCGTCGAGACCCTGGTCTGGGCGGCGCTGCTCAGCGGCGACACGGCGGCCGCGCGAAACCTGGTTCGCAGCACGCGCGGCGCGCTCGATCCTTACGTCGAGGCCGCCGTGGCCGAGGCCGACGGCGATGCGCCCCACGCCACACGCCTGCTCGTCGCGCTGCGCGAGCAAGGCGACCGGCGCGTGGAGGTCGCCGCGACATTGGTGCGTTTGCTGCTCAAATCCGGCAATGTTCGCGCGGCCGCGGACCTCGCGCTCGAGATCGCCGAGCAGGTCCCCGACGAAGACCTGGAGCGCATCGCACGCGAAACCGAGGCCGGCGGCGAAGCCGAGCTCGCGGCAGAGCTCCGGCAGAAGCTAGCGGCTCGCAGCGCGGCATGACGCCTGCACCTCGTTGGGCGTGAGATCCAGCCCAGCCGTCGTTCTGTCCGTGCTGCTCAGCGCTTGTCCGCGGCGCGAGCCCTCGCCGACGCCGGGCACCACCCACGAGCCGACCGTGGCGCCCCCGGGCCGGGCGCCGCCGGCGCCGACTTCGGCTGCCTTCGGCGAGCGCCGGGCCGAGCGCGAAGCGCTGGTCCGTGATCTCGCCGGCCAGGGCGTGAAGGACGAGCGCGTGCTCGCGGCCCTGCGCCGAGTCCCGCGGCACGCGTTCGTGCCGGTCTCGGTGAAGGGCATGGCCTACGCGGATCAGCCCCTGCCCATCGGGATGGGGCAGACCATCAGCCAGCCGTTCATCGTCGCCTTCATGACCGAAGCCGTCGCCCCCCGTCCGACCGACAAGTGCCTCGAGATTGGCACCGGCAGCGGCTACCAGGCGGCGATCTTGGCCGAGCTCTGCCAGCGCACCTGGTCCATCGAGTACCTCCCCGAGCTCGCCGATCAGGCCAAGAAGAACCTGGTCGCCCTGGGCTATCAGGTCGCGCTTCGGACTGGTGACGGCTACGTGGGTTGGCCCGAGGCGCAGCCCTTCGACGTCATCGTCGTGACCGCAGCTCCCGAAAAGGTGCCGCAGCCGTTGCTCGATCAGCTGGCGCCGGGCGGCCGCCTGGTGATCCCGGTCGGGCCGCGCACCGAGGTTCAAGGCCTCGAGCGGTGGACGCGAAAGCAGCCGGGGCAGGGAGCTGACGCGTTCTCGCGAGACCGACTTCTGGATGTTCGCTTCGTGCCGTTCCTGGGAGATGGTGGACGCTGATCGCTCGGCACGGCGGATGCAATTCCCTCTGGCATGTCAGGGAACTTGGTTCGGCGCTTCGAGGACTGCGACCATGTAGGTGGAGGTCGCATGACTCGGCGTTTGTTGACGGGCTTCCTTTTGGTCGCAGCAGGGTTTCTCACGAAAGGCGCGGGATCGAGCGCCCAGCACCCGATGTGGGCGCCGGTTTCCGACGCCTTTGCGACGTCCCAGGCGGCGCCGTTGGGCACCGCGGATCCGTATCAAGGGGCGGTCGAGGACCGTCACTCGGTGCGTAACAGCGTCACGCTCGACGCCATCGCCGTGAATCGAGTTCCCACCTCTGACACCAACGTCGCGCCGGTTCCGGGCGCGCCGACGGGGGCTGTGCCCACCACGTCCGGGGCGTGCCCCCCCGAGATGGTCGCGGTGCATGGCGACTACTGCACCGAGGTTCGACACACCTGCGTCAAGTGGCTGGACGACCCGGCGCTGCCCTACGCCCGCTGCGGCGAGTACGAGCCCCAGGCCACCTGCGTGGGCGAGCGCGTGAAGATGAGCTTCTGCATCGACCGGCACGAGTACACCAAGCCCGGGGAGAAGCTGCCGATGAACCACGCCAGCTTCGTGATCGCCCAGGACACCTGCAAGAGCCTGGGCAAGCGGGTCTGCACCGAAGACGAGTGGAATTTCGCCTGCGAAGGCGAGGAAATGCGGCCCTATCCCTACGGCTGGAAGCGCGAAGCCAAGTGTAACCAGGACCGGCCGAAGGAAGAGCTGTACGACCCGAACAACCGGCAATACCAGGTGCTCATGGACCACCGGATGGCGAACGGGGCGAACGCCGAGTGCCAGAGCCCGTTCGGCGTCTACGACATGGTTGGCAACCTCGACGAACCCGTGCTGCGCGAGAGCCAGCGCTACAACTACCCCTACCGGAACGGCCTCAAGGGCGGGTGGTGGATGCCGGCGCGCAACCGCTGTCGCCCCGCCACGACCAAGCACGACGACCACTACCACGACATTCAGGTGGGCGTTCGTTGCTGCGGCGACGCCCCCGGAGCGACCGCTGGCGCCCGCGGCTGAGCAGCCGGCCGACCGAACGATCTACTCGAGATAGCGCAACCAAAGCTGCCGAAATCATACGCATCTCTGCAATAGGCCATGGGAATTCCCAGACGCCGCCGGAAAAAACAGCGCTTGACGCCCCGGCGTTTCGTTGGGATTCATGGCCGGCGTGCGACGCCTCCCCAACGCCGCGGTGATGAGCGCAGCCCTGCTGCTTCTCGTCGCCTGTAACCGACGTGACGCGGCTGCCCCGCAACCCGTCGACGAGGAAGGTCCCACCCCCCGCCTGGCCCAGTCGCCCACGCTGGCCGCGTTGGTGCCGGCTGCGGTGGACCTGACCCTGCTGGCCAAGCCGGAAGAGCCCAAGGCCTGCGGCGAGGGAATGGTGCTGGTCGAAGGGGACTACTGCCCCGAGGTCGAGCAGCGCTGCATCAAGTACATGGACCCGCCCGGGCGCTATGAGTACTTCCGCTGCGCGGAGTACGCCCAGCCCTCGAAGTGCCTCAAGCCCCGGAAGAAGATGCGGTTCTGTATGGACCGCTCGGAGTACGTCCGGCCCGGGGAGACCCTTCCCGCCAACGACCAGAGCTGGACCCACGGTGACCAGACCTGCCGGGGGCTGGGCAAGCGGATGTGCATGGAGAGCGAATACAACTTCGCTTGCGAGGGCGAAGAGATGCGCCCTTACCCCTACGGCTTCAAGCGGGACGCCTCGGCCTGCAACGCGGATCACTTCGACGTGGTGACGCCCGAGGGCAAGCTCCGGGACATGCGGGTGACCGCCGACGAGTACCCGCGCTGCGAGAGCCCGTTCGGAATCAAGCACCTGGCCGGCAACCTGGAAGAGTTCGTCACCATCGACAACTCGGTCCCGGCACGTCCGGCGATGAAGGGCGCCTACTGGCAGCCCAGCCGGAACTTCTGCCGCGCGGCCCAGACCGCGCACGACCGTTACTATCACGGCACCGAGACCGGCTTCCGGTGCTGCTCGGACGCGAAGTAACGGGGAGATCTTCCCCGCTCCGCGGACGGCCCGGCCGCCGCGCGTCGGTGGGATCAAGACCCTGGCGCGCGCTCTGCCTTACTTCGCGATCTCGAGCCCGCCGACTTTGACCTTCTTGGGGTCCACCACGATGCCGGCGCCGCCGACCTTGGTTGTCTTACCGTCGGTGGTGACCCCGGTGCCGCCGGCTTTGACGCCGGTCTTGTCGACCGTGGTTCCGCCCGTGGTGGCGACGCCGTCCTTGGTCGTGGTCGTGCCGCCGGTCTTCACGCCGTCTTTGGTGATCGCGACGTCGCCCGCTTTCGCGGTGGGGGCTGCGGGCGGAACCGCGCTGTCCGAGGGCGCGGCCGCCTTGTCCTGAGCCGCCGTCGGGGCGCCGGCTTTGTCCTCAGCCGGCTTCGGCGCCTCGGTGGTTTGGGTGGTCGTCTTGTCGAGCGGCTTGTCCTCGTTCTTGGAGCAGGCAGCCGCAGTGAGCGCGATCAACGTGAACAGAGCCATCCCACGGGTCGTCATGGGCCCGACGCTAGCACTGGACGAGCAAGGTGCCCACCGAGCCCGGAGCCGCAGCGGCCGCCGCCAGCTCGCGGTTCAGTAAGTGCACCCGAGGCACCCCGGCCTCGAGCGCCACGAAGGACTCTTCGAGCTTGGGGATCATGCCGCCGGCCACCACGCCCTCGGCGATCAGCGCCTTGGCCTCGGCGACGGTCAGCGTCGGCACGCGGGTGCTCGGGTCCGAGCGATCTCGGAGCACGCCCGGGACATCCATCAGCGCCATCAGATCGGACGCCGACATCGCGGCGGCCACCCGGGTCGCGACGATGTCGGCATTGATGTTGAACACGTGACCCTCCGGGTCCGCGCCGAGGCAGGCCAGCACCGGAAGGTAGCCGGCCACCGCCAGGAGCTCGAGCAGGCCGACGTCGAAGCCCTCGACGTCGCCGACATGGCCGAGGTCGACGGGGTCGGGGCCGGCGCCGCTGTACACCCGCGGCGGGCGCTGCTTGGCGCGAACGACCGCGCTGGACGCTCCGTGTAGCCCCACCGGGCGGGCGCCCGCGCCGGTCAGCGCCGCGCACAGGTCGACGTTGGCCTGGCCCGCCACCGCCATCTTGATCGCGTCGAGGGCGGCGGCGTCGGTGACGCGCCGGCCGCCGACGATCTTCGGGGTCTGCCCCAGGGCCTGCTGCAGCGCCGTGGTCTGCGGGCCGCCGCCGTGCACGATCAGCACGCGATGGTCCCGGGCGAGCGCCGCGATCTCGCGAGCGACGGAGCCCAGGGCGGAGCCGCGAATGACCTCGCCGCCCAGCTTGACGACGATCATGGATAGCCGCCTGGATCTTCGAGCGACAGCTTCTCGCCCAGGCCCAGGATCAGGTTCATGTTCTGGATGGCCTGGCCGGCGCCGCCCTTGATCAGGTTGTCGGTCACGCTGAAGCAGGTGACCAGCCGGAGGCCGTCTTCGACGGGACCGGGCACGAGCGCGACCTCGACGTAGTTCGAGCCGGCGACCGCGACCACCTCGGGCAGGCGCCCCCGGGGCACGCGCACGAAGGGTTCTCCGGCGAAGGTGCGGGTCGCGATCTGCTCGAGCTCTACCTTGGGCACCGATGCGTCCACGTGCACGAAGCTGGTGGCGAAGATCCCACGCGAGAGCGGCGCCGAAACCGGGACGAAGCGCAGCGACACGCCGGGGGCGCCCGCGGCCGCGAGGGTCTCTTCGATCTCGGGCACGTGCTGGTGCGAGAGCGGCTTGTAGGTCTTGAGGTTGCCGGCGCGAACCGGGTGGTGGGTGCCTGCACTGGGCACGACGCCGCTGCCGCTCGAGCCGGTGATGCCCACCGTCTCGACCGAGCCGCGCAGCCAGCCGGCCCTGGCCAGCGGCAAGAGGCCGAGCTCGATGGTGGTGGCGAAGCAACCCGGCGAGGCGACGTACTTCGCCGCGCGGATCGCCTCACGGTTCAGCTCGGGCAGACCGTAGACGAACTTCTCGAGCAGCTCGGGGCAGGGGTGCTTCTTGCCGTAGTGCTTCTCGTAGGCCGCGGCGCTCTTCAGGCGAAAGTCGCCGCTCATGTCGACGATCCGCGTGCCGGTGGCCATCAGCTTCGGCACCACCTCGGCGCTGACCTTGTGCGGCAGCCCGAGCAGCACCACGTCCATGCCCTTGGCGGCCTCTTCGGGAGGCATGCTCTCGAAGCGCAGCTCCGACAGGCCCTCGAGGTTCGGGTGGGCCGCGCCCAGCGGCTCGCCGATGAAGTCCAGGGACGAGATCCGACACAGCTCCACCTCGGGGTGGAGCAAGAGGCGCCGGATCATCTCGCCCCCGCCGTAGCCCGAGCCGCCGATGACGGCTGCTTTGAAGCGTTTCACGCGGCGGAAGCTAGCGTGGGGCCAGCGGGTTGGCGAGAGGACCGTTCTGCCCTAGTCTCCGCCCGCCATGCGCGCCCTCGCTCTGTCCGCCGCTGTTCTCGCTCTCGCTGTCGCCGCCCCGGCTCGGGCCGAGGGGCCCGCGCCCAAGGCTGCCGCCGCCCCCGCGGACAAGCCCGCTGAAGAGGCCGCTCCGCCCAAGGACTCGCCGTTGCCCGTCGCGATGTTCATGGCCGGGGCAGGGGTCGGCGCCGCTGCAGTCGGCGGTTACCTCACGTTCGGAACCGACGACCTGGGCTCGAAGCGCCTGGGGGTTCCGCTGATGATCGGCGGCGGCCTCAGCGCGGCGGCTGGCGTGGCGCTGATCGTGCTGTCGTCGAAAGAGCCGGCCAAGGCCGGCCGCGCGCCGCGCCGGATCCACACGCTGGGCGTCGGACCCGCGAGCGCGGCGTACGGCTACCGGTTCTAGGTCACTTCTTGGTGTAGATGTTCAGCGAGTGGTCGCTGGCGTCGTAGACTTGGAGCTCCGTCGCGGTCGCGGTGTACGTGAGGTCCTGCTTGACCGTTGCAGGGCAGCTCACGGCGAGCGTCAGCTTGTTGCCGGCCAGCGTGGCGGTCGCGCTCATGTGCTGGTCGGGCTTGCTGTCGGTACGCCTCACCAGCTGCATCGCGCCGGCGGCGACCGTGAGCTTCTGACGCGAGGTGCAGTTGCACGAGCCCTGCCAGTCCTTGCGGCCCGTCAGCACCCACGTGCCGTCGGCGATGCTGCCGCCGGTCATCGTCGGAGGGGTGCCGGTCTGAGCGACCTCGGGGATGTCCCCGCCGTCGTTGACCAGCGTGTTGCACGCGCTGCTTCCACCGGTGCCTCCGCTGCCGCCGGTCGACGAGCCGCCGGTGCCGCCGGTCGACGAGCCACCCGTGCCGCCGGTCGACGAGCCGCCCGTGCCGCCGGTCGACGAGCCGCCGCTGCCCGCGCTGCCGCCGGTCGACGAGCCGCCGCTGCCC
>JACPVJ010000029.1 GCA_016191785.1 Myxococcales bacterium
ACGACGACGACGACGACGACGACGACGACGACGACGACGACGACGACGACGACGACGACGACGACGACGACGACGAGGGCGAGGGCGAGGGCGAGGGCGAGTGAGCGCTCACGGAAAGCCTTCTTATCGTGAGCTGTTATTCGTCAGCGCTTGGGCCCGCTGGACAAGCCCCGCCGACCACGTCGAGAGACGGCCGCCAGCACGCTCAGGTCGCTCTCTGAGGGGCCATGACCGTGCGCCGCGACCTTGACGCCGGCGCCGGGTCCGGGCTCAGCCCGGCGTTGGCCGGCGGCGTCGAGGTCGCGCCGGCGGGCGGCACCCTTGCTCTGGCTCGCGGGGTCGAGCCGCCGACGCCGCGTGACGTACTTCGGCATTTCCTGGCCGGCAGGTGCGCCAACACGGTCAACGCCTACCGGGCTGACCTGGAGAAGTACGCAGCTTGGCGCAGCGCCCAGGACGCCGAGCACGCGATGGCCGAGCTGCTCGCGGGCGGCCCGCAGCGTGCTCACCAGCTCGCGCTCGGCTGGCTCAACTCCATGGCCGCCCACGCCCCGGCCACTCGCTCGCGCCGCCTCGCCGCCTTGAGGTCGTTCGTAGACCTGGCCGGCCAGCTCGGCGTGATCAGCTGGTCACTCAAGCTCCGCGGACCGAAGGTGAAGAAGTGGCGCGACACACGGGGGCCGGCGCTCACCGACTTGCAGAGGGTTCTGGCGGTATGTGGCGATGATCCTGAGGGCCGCCGCAACCGGGCCCTGGTGGTCGTCATCTGCTCTCTGGGGCTCCGCCGAGCTGAAGCTGCTTGCCTGACCGTCGGCGACTACGACCGCGAGCGCTCCCGGCTGCGCATCATCGGCAAGGGCAGCGGCGGCCAGCCCGAATGGGTCACGCTGCCGGCCGAGATCGTGCAGGAGCTGGACGAGTGGCTGTGCGCGTCGCGCAGCATCGGCTGCAGTGGCGGCGTGGGCGATCCCGCGACTCCGCTGTTCGTTGCCCTCGACCGCAAGGGCATCGAGCCGATCACGCCAGGCGGCATCTACTACGTGCTGCGCAAGCTGGGCGAGCGCTCTGGGGTACGCCTACGGCCCCACGGGCTTCGGCATGCCGCTGTGACCACCGTGCTCGACGAGAGTCAGGGCAACGTGCGGATGGCGCAGAGCTTCGCGCGTCACGGCTCGCCGGCCACGACCATGGTGTACGACGACAACCGGCGTGACCTCGCGGGACAGGCCGCGGGGCTGGTCGCGGGTCGGCTTCTTAGCCGGATCAGCTAGACGCACGTCGGGGGCTGCGTGCCGCAGGTCTTGCCCTTCACGCAGCACCAAGTGCTGCTGCCACTGCCGCAGCAAACGCCGTCCGCCCAGCAACAGGTGCCGCCGCCGCAGCACTGCGGAGTGGCGCTTGGGCACGCGTACCCCTGACCCGCACAGCAGACCGCGCCGGCTGGCGCGCAGCCGCCGTTGCAGCAGACCGGGTTCGGGTTCGCGCAGCCGCACGTTCCCCCAGCACCGCTCGTCGCACCCGTTCCGCTCACGCCGCCGGAGCCTCCGCCTCCAGTTCCGCCGCTCGCGCCGCCGGTGCCACCCGACGGTTGTCCGCCGCCCCCAACGCTGCCGCCGCTGCCGCCGCTGCCGCCGCTGCCGCCGCCGGTACCGCCCCCACCCCCTGGGCCGCCTCCGCCCCCTCCGAGTGCACCGCCTCCGCCGCCGCCGGACGAAGTGCCACCGCCTCCACTCGCACCGCCCGTCGGCGACCCCCCGCCGCCGGCTTGGCCTCCACCTCCGCCGGCCCCACCGCCGGAAGTGCCGCCGGTTCCTGCGCCCCCGGTGCCCCCAGAACCGCCTCCGCCCTTCGTAACCTCTCGGTCAGACGCGCTGCATGCGGCTAGCAGTGACGTCGTCACCAGCGCGTAGATCACAGTTTTTGAAATCGCGCACTTCAACATCTTGACGCCTCCGTACTAAAGCTCGCAACACCACCACGTGTAACCGCCGATCGGATTGCTCTTGCTCGCTTTGCAGTTCGGTCGCTCGTAGCAGGTTGCCGGGCAGAAGCAGCAGATCGGCTGGTCAGCGGAGCAGTACATGTTGCTCGGCGGCTGATAGGGACCGCACCACTCGTTCATCTGGTTCGCACACTTGCACTGCTCGCACCCGGTCGGCGGGGGTGCGTCCGACCCGGCGTCGAGCCCAGCCGATCCGCCGGCCCCCGCAGTGCCGGCTCCGCCGCTACTGCTGCCACCGAACGCGCCCGCTGCGCCGGCTCCGCCCGCCTGAGCGTCCGCAGCCCC
This sequence comes from Myxococcales bacterium, assembly GCA_016191785.1. Lineage (GTDB taxonomy): Bacteria > Myxococcota_A > Polyangia > Polyangiales > Polyangiaceae > JADJKB01. The sequence continues at coordinate 2,288 of JACPVJ010000029.1, forward strand.
GCCACCGCCACCGGTCGCTTTGGTCACGCTGCGGTCCGACGCGCTGCACGCGGCGAGTACGACTGCAACGAGCGCGACGGAGGCCAACTGGTTCACCACACTCCTCGCAGCTGAAACCCCCAAGCGCTCGAAGGTTTGGAGCCACCGCGAGCGGTGGGCGGCGTCGGACTCGCCGGAGCTAGCAGTACCAGTGTTGTCCCACCCGCGACTGCTAGCAGCCCGATACCGACTGACACGTTGGCCAGTGACATGTTGGATTTCTCGTCGTCGCGCAGCGCGGCGTACTGATCAGCCTTCGCGCAAGGGCTGGTCGGACAGAGCTTGTCTGCTTCGTCAGCCTTCTGCCCCGCTTGGTAGCGGAAGTACGCCGCGGCGACGAGAAACGCAGCGCCGCCGCCAACGACGACCCACCCTAGAGTCTTCTGGGTCGAGCCCGAGTCGTTCGTTGACGTTGGCCCAGTCCTCTTGGGCGGCTCCACCGTGTCGTGCGACGCGACCGGCTCAGCCGCTGCTTCTGACCCGCGCCGCTCGCCCGCCTCGACAACCACCGTCCGGCTCGCACCTTCGGTGAGGCTCACTTTCGTCCGGGAGTCTGCGCGCCCGGGCGCAACGACAACAATCCAGTGCTCGCCTGGGTTCACTGGCAGAGCGACACCGAGGCTCCCCTCACCAAGCTCGACATCATCGCGCTTCACGCGCGTGCCCTCGGGCGCGCCGGGTGCAAGCTTGAGAGTGAGCTTTGGCACGCGCTTCTCCAGCGCGGTGACCTGCTCCTTGACGGCGCCGATCCGGTTGTCGCCGGCCTTCAGCAAGTCGAGCGCATCGCGGTACGACTGCAGTGCGTCGGCTAGTTTGCCGACCTTCGCCCAGCAGTCGCCCAGGTTGATAGCGGTGCCGGCGGCTGGATCAAGGCGCTGGCTGTCGTAGAGCTTCGGACACGCCTTCTTGAAGTCGCCGCTCTTCATGAGAGCGCGAGCCTCGCGGAAGAGCGCGTCAGCTGTGGCAGCGTCCTTCCCTTGAGCCCGCGCCGGCCCTGCTCCGAGCGCTACGACGAGGGCGAGCCCGACGGCTGCGCGCGCGCACATCATCGACGCTGATCCTTCCAGTCGGTGCCCGCGCCAATCGGTGGGGATGTATTCGACTTCGAGCCCGCCCCAGCATCGGCCCTTACGGCAGGCACGGTCTTGCCCGCAGTCGGAAGGTCTTCGAGCGCGACCACTGGCATGCCCGAGACACTCGGCTGCACCAGGGGCACTTGCTGCGCACTCGGGCTCCCCTGCGCACCATCTTGCGTGGTGGCCCCGCCGACACTCCCCGTTCCCGCAGCCGCCGACGTTGGCGTCTCACCTGCTTGGCGCCTCGACACCACAACCGCGACGATGGCCACCAGTAGGAACAGCACGACCGCGCCCGCCACGCCCGCAGTGGCCATCAACATCGGGCGCGAGATGCCGGGGGTCGTCTTCGGTCCGAGTGGTACGCCGGTCTTGCCCGAGGCCACCGCGGGTCCGGTGCCCGCTGACCCCAACGCGGCCACCGGCGCCACATCTGCCGACGCCAGCGTCTTGTTCGGCACGCTCGGCGGCACAGTGAGCTTCGGGTGGGTGCTGATCGGTGAGCCGTGGAGGCCGTGGTACGCGGTTCTGACGGCGGTTTGCATGCTCCGCGCATCCGGCCAGCGGTTCTTCTTGTCGAACGCGAGGGCCCGGTTGATCACGGCCGCTGCGTGATCTGGGACGTTGGACACGCTCGATAGCGGCGGGGCTGGCTGCGACATTGCGGAGAGAAGCACTTCGTTGGTAGTGCGCCCCTCGTGGACAGTGCGCCCCGAGATCAGGTTGAACATCATCGCGCCGACGGACCAGAGATCGCTTCGCGCATCGACATCGTCCCACAGGCCACGCGCGTGCTCGGGGGACATGAACGCGGGCGTACCCATCGTCGAACCGGCGCGAGTCGCGGTGCTCGCAGTGGACAGCTCGCGCAGTCTCGCGATGCCGAAGTCGAGCACTTTGATCATGCCGTCGCGAGTGAGGAACACGTTCTCGGGCTTGATGTCGCGGTGGACGATGCCCTTCTCGTGAGCGGCGGCGAGCACGTCGAGAAGCTGATCAGCCCCCGCAAGGACTTCGTCGGATTCGAGTTTGCCCCCGTGGCGCAGCCGGCGCTCTTCGAGCGACTCGCCGTCGAGCAGCTCCATGACGACGAAGATCGCTCCGTCCTCCGCGACGTCGTCGTCAAGGACGCGCACGACGCCGGGATGGTCGACCTTGTTCGCGAGGTAGCCCTCCTTCAGGAAGCGTGAGCGCACGTGGCTGTTCGAGCTCAGCTCGACGTGAAGCATCTTGATGGCGCCACGCGTGCCGTTTCGGTGCGTCGCCGCGTAGACCGCCGCCATGCCGCCGAGCCCCAGCAAGCGGTCTAGGTGCCACTTGCCGCGGAGGGTGGTCCCGACACGGTGCTGCGCGTGCAGCAGCGTCGGATCGACGGCGTCGGTAGCTGAGTCCACCAAGGGGGAGCATACACCCGCGTGTATGGCGTATGCACGTGCAGTCATCGACCGCCCGGTGCGGGCCGGCGACCCTCCTGGCTGTGCAGATCGGCAAGGAAATCCGCCGGCGAAGGCTAGCTGCGGGACTGACCATCGAGGCACTGGCGGAACGCTCAGGGCTCGTTCCCCACCACATTAGCAACTTGGAGCGCGGGAAGATCCCCGATCCTCACGTGAGCACGCTCGCGGCGATCGCGAAGGGCCTGGGGAAGGTCGCGCCGGGCGAGTTGCTTGGGACCGTGAGGGACCTTTCGCCTCGGGCGCTTGAAGCAGCACGGATCTTCGAGACCGTGCCGGGGGACGTCCAAGATGGCATCCTCCAAGTGTTGCGTGCCACGAGTCGTCGGCGACGGTAGGTCGAACTTCAGCGCTTGAACGTCTGGGCAACCGTCTCAACTGTCGTGTTATCGCACGGCAGGGCGCCCGCGAAACCAGCCCCGGCTTTCCCGGTAGCTGCTGGGAATCGCTTTTGGAACTGAGTCGTCGAGCCTTGCCCCCGATGTGGGGCTCCTGACGACTGGGGATTGCCACCTCGTGCGATCATGCCTGAAGTCGGTTCACTACCTCGCGCTCCTGCAGGCTCAGGAAGGGTCGCCGGCATTCCGGACACCGTGGGCCCCGAATCTTCTCACATCGGGCCGCTCTTCCTGGTCGCCCGGCGGACACCTAAGCACGAGCCCAGCGGGGACCGTGCTCGCAGTGCGGGCAACCAAGAGCGAAGAGTTGATTCTCTGGCATTGGTTAGACAGGGTAGCGATCAGCCCGGCGCGGCCGAGCGATCCTAGTGGGGGCGGAAACTGCGACAAGTCGCGCCGACGCTGCCTGCGTCCGCCTGGCTGTGGCACGATTTAGGGGGGGGCAGACGAGAAAATTCTGAGCAGTATCGAGTCGCGCGCGGGTGTACGCGTTCAAGCCGTCGTTGCGCAACGATTCGCGGCTGCCACGCTCGCCTGATGTCCAATCAACGGCCCAGACTCGACCCGTTGCTGCTCGAAACCGCGCGCATCGCCGACCGGGTGGTGGATGCTTGGCCACCGCGCCGACGCCCCAGACCTGAACGTCCTGAGCGAGAGATCGAAGCGTGCACCGAGCACGTTCGAAACCATAGAGGCGCTTTGGTGACCGCGTGCATGCCCGAGGGCGTGTGGGACCAAGGAACGCCCCAGCGCACCTTGCTGCGGTCCGTGGAGGCGCTGCTCTTCGCCGACACGCCGCCGAACCGTCTCCGCTTCGTGTACCTTGGTCGCGCGGCGCGCAGGATCGCGGCGGAACTTGTGTGGCGTGGCGGCGTGACAGCACTTCCATGGAGTAATCGCCGATGGCCGTGGCTCTGCCCAGCCAACGAAGCGCGGTGGTGGTCGCGCGCAAACACGGCCTTCGCGTCCTCGCCACCACGGGCGACCCGCGAACCGCCCCGGGATTTTCGAACTGAACCGCGCGATTCGAAGCCGAGCCGGCGATGCACGCGCCGTGCCTGGGCCGTAGCGAGGCGCGCTTCTCCACACTTGGCGTCCGCCTCGTCTGCGAAACGGCTCGGCTCGTCCCGTCTGGGCGGTCGCCGTGCGACAGACCGCGTCGTTGGCCGCGGATGCAACGGTTTCTGCTGCCAGGCTCGGCTCTCGCCACACGCTGAACGGTCTGCCCGGGTTGACGAATGGGAGTAGGCAGGGCGACCATCAACTCCCATGGCGAAGGTCGCATCCAAGGTCGCAGAACGCATCGCACCTGGACTGAAGAAGTTTCAGCCGATTCTCGAATCGGCGCGCACGCGCGACGTCAACGAGTCCGACACTGTGGTGATCGTGACCGACATGCTCCAGGAGGTGCTCGGCTACGACAAGTACTCCGAGATAACCTCCGAGCACGCCATCCGTGGCACCTACTGCGATCTCGCGATCAAGGTGGACGGGAAGCTCACGCTGCTCATCGAAGTGAAGGCGATCGGCCTCGACCTCAAGGGCAATCACGTCAAGCAGGCGGTCGATTACGCAGCGAACCAGGGATGCGAGTGGGTGCTCCTGACCAATGGCATTTGCTGGCAGGCGTTCCGCGTCTCGTTCGAGAAGCCCATCCAGCATGAAATCGTGGTCGATCTCGATCTGCTCAAGCTCAGTTCCAGGAAGGAAGGGGACATCGAACTCCTCTGGGTCATGTCCCGGGACGGCTGCAAGAAGGACGGCCTCGACGGCTACCATTCCCAACGTGCAGCGTTGAGCCGTTTCACACTCGCTGCGCTGCTGCAGAACGAACCGGTGCTTGATGTCCTCCGGCGAGAACTGCGTCGCGTTTCCCCGGACGCGAAAATCGAGGTCGAAGACATCAAGACGGTGCTGGTAAACGAGGTACTGAAGCGCGATGTCCTGGAGGGCGACAGGTCTGTTGCGGCGAAGCGGCTCGTAGCCAGGGCGGCGAACCGAGCACTCCGAAAGGACAAGGCGGAGTCGAGCGCGAACGAGAGTATAAGCGGGTGAAGCGCGCGAGGTCCAAGCACAGGGTCGGCGACCCTTTGGCGCGCATCAGGGCTTCGTGGGGCCTGCGCTGCCGTGGGCACGCGGGCAGTGAGGACGTGGCGCTGGCGGCGACGGTTCGCGCCGCGAGCGCATCGTCCACGCCGCATCCGTCCATGATCGGCGCTAGACTATGGCGTTCTCACCAGTCGGACAGTGACGCTTGTGGTCTTCCCGAGGCCAAAAGTGGTCGGATTTGTGATGACCAATTGGCCCGATCGGGTGAGAGCGCAGTTCGAATCGTACGCCTTGGTCTCTTTGGCATTGGTGCAAGCAGCCCCGATCCACTCGATCCCTGCGCCGTCGCCGGTGGCGGTCATCTCTAGACGATAGGTGCCTGCTACGAGCGGATAAGAACTCTGGTGCCCGTCCTTCAGGATCAGTTGGTCCTGCGCGACGACGGTCTCGCTCGGCCGCTCGCTCGAACTCTCCTTGCACCCGAGCAGGAGCGCCAAAATTCCCAACAGTGCGGCGGCGGCGTCGCGGCGCGAAATGCCGGACTGTGCCCCGCAATTGAGGTGCACCTGGCGAAGCGTCATAGCATGCCCTTCCCTTCAGAGGCCAGAGTACACCCGCCTCCGGTGCCCTGCAAAGTCACGGCGCTCAAGTCAAGTGCTGTCCGCGTCGGCCATCACCCGAAGCGTACACTCCGGTCGCTCGGGCGGAATCGCCGCGACCTGCCAGCGAGCCCGTGGAGCACGCGGCGCTGGTGACGATGGCACTTGGTCGAGGGAATCCGCTCGGTGGGCGGGCTTGGTGTGAATCGAGGGGCCACCCCCCCGGGTCATCGCGCTTGCCCGGGCTGTCGCCGGCGGGCGACTACCAGCGCGGGGCTCACCGAGCGTAAGCCCGAGCCCGGTGCAGGGAATCCCGGACCCACGTGGGACCCGTCTGCGCTTTGCCGCGGCGCACGGGCCAGTTGTTCAACCTCGCCCCGACCGGAACGCCAATTTCCGCAAGCGCCCAGCCGCAGCGCGCGCAGTGCGGACAGTTGCCCTTACCTGCAGCTCCGCCGTCGCGCTGCTTTCAGCGCCGAGCTATTCGGTTGTGAGAGTGCGGAGCGGCCCGGTGGGTTGTGCGATCAATCCTGTCGCAGCCGGGCGGGAGCGCCTTGGGTCTGCCGGACGGAGGGCCTGGCCTCAGGCCCGGAGGCGTGGCCATGCGCAAGACTTTGGAAGCGTTCGCGTCGGGAGTTCTCGTGTACGTGATCGTGGCGGCCTGCTCCGCTGCAGGCGGTGGTGGTAGCGCTGCTTCATCAGGTGGCGGCTCAGCAGGGCTCGGCGGCGCCAGCCAGGACGCGCCGTCGGGAACCGGCGGCGGGACCGGCATGGGCGGCGCCCCCCAGGACTCGTCGCTGTTCGACGCGGTTGCCGATGCGCTGACGGGCCCAGTTCCCGACGCACAGGCCAACCAGAGTGGCACGCGCCTGCGCGCGCGGCGCTACGTCGCCACCGACGGCGCGTCGCAGTTCGTCGGGTGGCACGACTCCCAACGGAAGGAGGACTGCCAGTTCATGACCACTGCAGAGGGCAAGCTGCGCTGCGTACCCACCGCGATGATCGGCGAGATCGGATCATACTTCCCGGACGCAACATGCTCGAACTCGCTCTTCCTCAGCACGGCGTGTGCACCGCCGAAGTACGGCATGCGGTCCACCTTGGGCTCTGCCTGCACGGGTTACTCGGTGACCGTCTTCGGGCTCGGGCCAGCCGTTCCTGGCACCCAGAATGTGTACGTGAAGAACCCATCGACGGGTGCATGCACCAGCACCGCGAATCCGTACGCGACGACGGCGTACACGCTCTACCAGGCGGGCCCCGAGGTGCCCGCCAGCTCCTTCGTCGAGGCGACCCAACAGATTGATTAGCCTGGACCGAGCTGCAGCCGAGCCCGCGGTGGGTGCCTGGTGTACGGCGTCGAACATGGCCAACGACGACGACATCACCCTCACCCGCGAGGCCCTCTACGACCTGGTCTGGTCCAAGCCGATGTCCAAGCTCGCGCCCGAGTTCGGCATTTCCGACGTGGCGCTCACGAAGCGCTGCAAGCGGCTCGGGATCCCGTACCCCGGGCTCGGCTACTGGGCACGCCTGGCCGCCGGCCAGAAGATCAAGCGGCCGAAACTTCCGCCACCGCCGAAGAACCTGCGGCCATGGGAGCTGGCTATCACGTTCAAGAAGCAGCCCGAGCCAGCGCTGCGCGAGGAGCCGCGCGACGAGCCGCCCCCGCCCGACGTGATCGTTCGCGACGCGCTTCGGTCGCCGCACCCAGCAGTCGAGCGCCTCCGCCACGAGCTTGCCCAAGCGCAGGTCAACCACAACGGCCTGCTCCGCGTGTCCGCGACGAGGGCTACCGGCACCGCGCTTAAGATCGGGTCGGACTCGGTGAAAAGGACGCTCCGGGTGCTCGATGCTCTGTTCAACGCCTTGGAGAAGCGCGGCCACGAGGTGAAGCTGGACGGGGTCGGGTACGACAGGGTTCTGGAGTTGAGCGTGATCGTGGATGGCGAGTGCGTGCGGATGACGGTGGACGAGACGGTTGGCAGGCGACCGCACGTCCCAACCGAAGCGGAGATCGAAAACAACAAGCGCTGGGGCGCGCGAATCCCGAAGAACGACGGGTACCCGTCGGGCCAACTCACCCTGCAGGTGCGTCCCGGCCGCTCTTGGGCGGACTCAAAGGTGGCGCGCCTGGAGGACCTACTCGGCCGAGTGGTGGTGGATATCGAGCTAGCTCCCGAGGCCATCCGACGGGCGCGTGCGGAGGCCGCGCAGCGCCAAGCCGAATGGGAGGCCGCAGAGCGCCGGCGCCTGCGCACCCAGCGCCTCAACTGGTACCAGCACGAGCTGGCCAGGGCGTTCGAGCGCATGGTGAACGATTGGCGCAAGGCTCAGGATCTGCAGGCCTTCGTGGTCGCGCTTGAGCAGCGAATCGGCACGGCGAAGCTCGACGCCATGACCGAGCGCTGGCTCGCGTCCGTGAAGCGCCACGCCAGGGCAGTGGACCCGGTGGAGCACGTCGAGCGGCTGGCCTCAGAGCTGGAGCCGAGCGATGAGGTGCTGGAGGTCGCGTGGAGGGAGCACGAGGCGCGGGAGCAGCGGAACGCGAGGGCGCGGGACGGGATTGCGTACTGATTGACCGGTGGTCTCGAACCGGGAGTTCGGCACGGTGACCTGCCTGGGTTCTTCGGACCAGCGAATATTGGAGAACCGCCTTAGCGGCGCGGGTTGGGGTTTGCAGGTCCGCGATGCTCTACTGTGTCTGTCCGGCGGGGGGCACCCGGTCGCTCTTCCTGTCCCGCTGCAGGGAGCCGTTAGGCGGGAGCGCCCCCGCGCGCCACCCCGCCTTGTGCGGACCGACCACGCCCGGCGAGGAGCGCGATCTCGATAACGGTGGCCGACTGACCCATGTTCAGTTCCTTAAGGTGATCAGGAACCGCCCGCCCTCGAACGTGCGTACATGGTTGCTCGCGCGCTCAAAGGCGCGCACAGCGGCGTGGGCCGGGCCACCGTTTCTCGCCGTCGTCAGAGCGGATTGCGCTTCTGAGAGCGAGTAAAAAATACTCGTCCGCCTGCCAAACTCGCCGCGTTCCATCGCGGCTTGGATTGCCAAACGCCAATCCGCCAATTTGCGAAGCATGTTGTCGTGCTCTCGTTCTAGAACCTTCGCCGCCGCCGTTTCCTCTGCTGCCCGCCGAGCCTGTTCTTCCGCTTCCCATTTTAGACGAAGCTCTGCGGTCTTCCTCTTGTGTTCCTCGATAGCTTCTCGGGTAGTCGGTTCGAAAGGCGCCAGCTGCGCATCCGACAGGTCACGGAAGTCGGCTAGCCAATCAAGGACGTCCTCCTCTGGACCGGTCAGAATGGCTTCGGCCGCGCGAACTGTGTCTGCGTTGTCCCACCCGGCACGAAGCCATCCGGCGGCGAGCGCAGCGGGGTCGTCCTCATCCTCCCCCCAGACGCGGACCCAGGCCTTCGCGTCTTTCCAATCATGCGGCAGACCATGCACGGCCAGGACCTGCTGCATGAGCTTCACCTTGCGACCGAATGCTCGGGCCTCGGCGCGGCCCTCCGGGCTTGACCGGTATGCTTCTCGGGCGGCGCGGCGCTCCGTCAGATCGTCGGGATCCTCGCCGTAGTCTTGGAGTCCTGCAACGCACTCGCCGCAGAAGTCGTGAACTTCGAGCTCGGCGCCGCAGATTGCGCATAGATGCTTGATTTCTGGACAGTATTCCGACATTTCCTACCTCCTGACGACAGAACGCGGGGGGGTACAAACAAAGTCCCTCCCCGAACGAAAAATCGACCTGGCGACTCGGCCAGTCTGGCGGCGCCGCCCCGGTGCTTCGGCGCCGTGCCGGCCTCAGCCCTGAACTTGCGGAGCGCGACTTAGCGCCCGTCGTCGGGTCACTTCGCACCGCGCCGGGCACGCTCCGCGCCGAGGTCCACGGTGGCGGCCAGGGCTCGCCGCCGGCCCTCCAGCTCCTGGGCGAGCTGGGCGACCTCGCCCAAGCAGCTGCCACGGTGGCGGCTTCCAACGCCGCCGGGGAGACCCTTTCGACCGGCAGCCTGGTCTGCGGCATGGCCGATGGAGTGACGGCGCTTCCATGGAAGCGTACCCTCCATCCTCGTGACAAGAGCCGCCACCGAGAAGGTCGTCGCCTACGTCCGGGTCTCTACCGCCGAGCAGGCCGACGGCATGTCGCTCGACGCCCAGCTCCGGGCGATTCGGGCCTACGCCGAGCAACGCAGCCTGACCATCACCGGCGAGTTCATCGAGCGCGGCGCGTCCGCCACGGACGACAGCCGGCCCGAGTTCCAGCGGATGATCGAGGCGCTGCTAAGCCCCGCGAACGAAGTCCACGCGGTGGTCGTCATCCACACGAGCCGATTCATGCGCGACGTGGAGCTTGCTCGCCGGTACAAGCGCGAACTTCGGAAGCACGGTGTCCGCGTCCTCGCGGTGCAGCAGGAAGTATCCGACGACGCGAACGGCGAGCTGATGGAGGGCGTCTACGAGCTATTCGACCAGCACGAGAGCCGCATCATCGGTGCCCGCACGCGCGCTGCCATGAAGGAAAACATCCGGCAGGGCTACTTCAACGGGACGAAACCGCCGTTCGGCTTCGCCGTGGAGCAAGTCACGAGCCCGAGCGGCAAGCAGAAGCGCCGGCTGGTACCCGACGCGGTCGAGGCCCCGCTCGTGGGCCGGGTGTTCCACCTGTACGTGGGAGGAGCGGGCGCGAAGGCGGTCGCGCGCACCCTGAATCAGAGCGGTATCCAGTACCGCGGCCTGGACTGGAACCGGGACCGCGTTCTCGGCGTGATCGACGACACCGCGGCCATCGGGCGGTACGTGTGGGGCAGGGTGGACGGTCGCACGCGAGCGAAGCGGGCCTCGGCCGAGCACGTGGTGACCGCCGTTCCGGCCCTGATCGAGCCGGAGCTGTTCGAAGCCGCCCAGGCCGTCCGGCGCCAACGCGACCCGGTGAAGAGCGACCGTCGCCCGTCGGCGAGCACGCAGCTCCTCGGGGGCCTGCTCCGCTGCGGCAAGTGCGGCGAGAGCTACCAGATTGAAACCTCGGGCAAGCGCAACCGGGTCGGAGTGGCCGCCCACCGCTATTACAACTGCCGCACAGCCTGCCGCGCGGGCCGGGAGGCGTGCCGGGGTTTCCGGGTGCGACAGGACGTCCTGGACCCAGCGGTGCTGACCCACCTGGCCGACGAGCTGTTCACCGTGGAGCGCTGCCAGGCCATCCTCCGGGACGTCATCGGCTCCGAGTCGGAGCAGCGCCAGCGGCTCGCCGAAGTGCGCCGAGGACTGGAGGCCAAGCGCGGTGACCTGGACCAGAGGATCGCGAGGTGGTGCGAGGCCTTCGAGGCAGGAGAGAACCTGGCCCAGCTCGGCGCTGACCGACTCCGGGCGCTCCGCGAAGCGCGGGAGGACGTCGAGCGCCAGCTCGCCGCCTCGGCCATGGCAAGCCCGGCTCCGCTGCCGCCCTACCTGTTCAAGCCCGAGGTCGTGGAGCGCTTCCGCAAGCGGCTGAAGGCCACGTTGGGCGACCCCGAGACCGGCGTGGCCCGCGAGTACCTCCGGCGCCTGGTGGACCGCATCGTGATCAGCGACGGTGACGTACTGGTTGAGGGCAAGGCCTCGGCCGCTGTAGCCCTGATGGCCGAATCCCGCGGCGGACCGCTGGTCTCAACCACCACGACGAAAGTTCGTACACACGTCGTAGGTTGGCGCCCCCGATACGATTCGAACGTACGACCCACGGTTTAGGAAACCGTTGCTCTATCCCCTGAGCTACGGGGGCTCCGGAGGGCCCGCTTCTAGCCCAGGACCTGGGCGCCGGCCAGCCAAGGGTTGAGCCTGCGCGCAAAACCGCTATGGTTCGTGGCTAGTGTCGTCGGAGGTCCGCGTGAGTCGGTTCGTGCTCGTTGCCCTCGGCGTGGGGGTCGCTTGGGTCGTCGGTGCCGGTTGCACCGTCGACGCCGTCAGCCTCGAAGGGAAGAAGTGCCCGTGCGCAGCGGGCTACGTCTGCGACCAGGTCAGCGGCACGTGTGTTGCCGAAGGCAAGACCGGCGGCAGCGGCGGCAAAGACGGCGGCAGCGGCGGCAGCGGCGGAGATGCCGGCAGCGGTGGAGTGTCCGGATCTGGCGGGCTCTCAGGCGGCGGTGGGAGCGGCGGCATTGGGGGCGGCACCGGTGGCACCGGCGGCACCGGTGGCGGTGGCACCGGCGGCACGGGCGGCACCGGCGGCACCGGCGGTACCGGTGGCGGTACCGGCGGCACGGGCGGCACCGGGGGCTGCCTGAGCATTCAGAAGCTCTGCGGCGGTTCGTGCGTCTCGAAGTCGAGCCCGTCCTACGGCTGCAGCTCGACCACGTCCTGTGCACCGTGCCCCGGCGGGCAGCCCAACGCCACTGCGGCCTGTACCACCAGCGGAGCGTGCGGCATCAGCTGTACCTCGAGCAGCTGGGGCAACTGCGACAGCGTCACCACCAACGGCTGCGAGACCTCCCTCACGGGCAGCGGGCTCACCGTGCACTGCGGGAAGTGCAATCGGTCGTGCACTGCGACCAACGCCTCGGTGTCCACCTGCGAGGCCGGGTCGTGCGCGCCAACCTGCAACGACGGCTATGGCAACTGCAACGAGGGCAGCAAGCCACTGCCCGACGATGGCTGCGAGACCAACCTGAACATCGACGCGAGCGACTGCGGCGCGTGCGGCAACAGCTGCGGCTCGCAAGGGGGCCTGCTCTCCAAGTTCAGCTGCTTCGGCGGCAGCTGCGGCTGCAGCACCGCGAGCCAGTGCGAGGGGGCGAACGGCATGTCGGGCGCCAGCTGTGACTCTGGTTCGCACCGGTGCTCTTGCGACGGTTCAGCCTGCAGATCTGGCGAGATCTGCATCAAGCAAGGGAACGCTGCGATCTGCAGCTGCAATGGCGGCGCTGCTTGCTCCACCGGGCTCGGCTCGATTTGTTGTCCCACGGCCGGGTGCGTCAACCTGTTCAGCAACTCAGCGCATTGCGGTGGCTGCGGCCGGGCTTGCAAGACCGGGCAGCAGTGCATCAACGGCACCTGCACCTGAGGGCGCCGCCCCTCGCGGCGATCAGAGCACGAAGTTCTCGAGCAAGATGACGCCGATGCCCATGAGCGCGCCGCCGGCGATCAGCCCGGCGCAGGTGGGCTCCATGTTCTTCACGAACACCTGGTGACTGGTGCTCTCTTCCTTGGTGAGCACGCGCTCGGCTAGCCAGAACAGGAATGACCCCAGGAACATGGCCAGGCAGGTGTTGAACGGGATCACGAACGCGAGGCCGATGCCCACGCCCGAGATCCAGAACCTGCCCTTGGTGACCACCTTGGCCACCTCGAGCGCGATGCCGACGATCGCGCCGACCAGCGCCATCCAGCGCGCGCTGACCTCGAGGTTCGAGAGGCCCTTGGTCAAGACCTCGGCCACGGCCTTCCAGATGGTGGCGCCGGGCATCGGGTATTGATCGGTGACCAGGTTCGCCGGCCCGTTGCGCATGAACACCAAGTAGAAGACCGGCACCGAGACCAGCGCGCCGGCGACGATGCCCAGCACGTGGCCGACGGCCTGATGGCGTGGCTTTCCGCCCAGCATGTAGCCCGGCTTGATGTCCATCAGCAGGTTCGACGCGTTGCCGGCCACCTCGCCGGTGATCCCCGCGGTCATCAGGTTGGTGGTGATGTTGCCGGGGGCGATCACGCCGTAGGTGAGCTGCGTCAGTTTGCCCAGCGCGCCGCTGGGCGTGATCGAAGTCAGGCCGGTGGAGTTCACGGCGATCAGCGTGAACACGAAGATCAGCGGGACGGCGAGGATGCCCATCCACACCTTCACGTCGAAGAAGTGAGCGGCCAGCGCCACCACGATGCCACCCACGACCGGGATTCCGATGACGAACACGCTCATCGGCAGCTCGATGTCCTTGAGCACGTCACTCTGCTTCTTCGGATCTTTCTTGCCGAACAGGCCTTTGAACGCGCTCACCAAGATCTGCGGCTTCGAGAAGAAGGCGAACAGGCTGGCGGTGGTCATCATCGCCACGCCGCCCCACAGCGCCCACATGGTGATGGCTCGGAAGCCATAGGTGGTGACGCCGTCGCGCACCTTGCCGTGGATGTCCCCGGCGTTGATCGCCCAAGGGGCGAGCAGCAGGTAGTTGATGCCAGCGCCAATCATGATGGAAACACCGGTGCGAATCCCCATCAGGCCGCCCGCCGCCATCATCACGAAGTCGGTGTCCGGGCGCACGGTGAGCTGGCGCAGGTCGACGCCGCTCACCTTGAGCGTGGTCAGCTTGTAGAGCCAGTCGTCCAGGTACTCGGGGACGTGCAAGAAGGTGAGCTTCAGCTTCTTCATGATGGCCTCGCTCTGCGCCACTTTCAGGAGCGCTGCGAGGCCACCGGTGACCACCAAGATCTTGGCCTTGAGCAGGCCGGCCTTGGCGTCGCCCGAGTGCAGCGCGTCCATCACCACTCCGGCCGCGCGCCCCTCGGGGAAGGGGAGCTGCTCGTCGTTGATGAACCGCCGCTTGAGCGGGAAGGCGAACAGCACGCCGAGGATGGCGACCGCCGTGATCCAGATCATGGTGGTCATCATCGGGATGACCTTGCCGGTGACCATCATGTACGCCGCCAGGCTCGAGATCATCGGCGCCGTCATGTACCCGGCGCTGGTCGCGATGGACTGCATCGCGTTGTTCTCGAGCAAGGTGAACTCACCGCCGACCTTCATGCTCGAGAGGACCTTGAACATGGCGAACGCCAAGATCACGCTGGTGATGCCCACGCCCAGGGTCCAGCCGGTCTTGGCGCCGACGTACAGGTTGGTCAGCGAGAGCAGGCCGCCCAAGAACATGCCCGTGAGGGCCGAGCGCAGCGTGAGCTGCGGCATGTCGCCCTTGTAGACGTTCTCGAGCCACCAGCGGTCTTTCTGCTCCAGCGTCCAGGTGCGGATCTGCTCGTCGGTGAGCTGGACCAACCCAGCGCCGTGCCCGCCCGCGTCGCCCCCGGCTTTCACGCCCGGCCCGGGTAGATCTTCGTTTTCCTCGGCGCTGGCCGCCGGCCCGCTTCCCTCGTCCTCGCTCATGGCGGGGGTCGATGCCACCGGCCCCGCGGGGCCGCAAGGCCCCGTCGCGTGGCACACTCGAGTCGGTGGCCCGAACGTCGCGGCGCAAGCGGATCAGCCCCGTGCTCGCCCTGGTCCTCGCGGGGTGCGTGGTGCGCGACGCCCGGCCGCGGCAAGCGTCGCGGGGCCCAGTCTCGGCGGTGGACCACGATCGGGTCCTGGTGCACGCCGGGCGCGAGCGCTCGTACGTGCTGCACGTCCCGCCGCACGCTCGGGGGCCTTTGCCGGTGGTCTTGGCCTTCCACGGCGGCGGCGGCAACGCCCTCGGCCAGCAGCGCTATGCGAAGCTCGACGCCGTCGCCGATCGCGAGGGCTTCGTCACCGTGTACCCAGATGGTACCGGGGGAGTCGGGCGGCGCCTTCTCACCTGGAACGCCGGCGCGTGCTGTGGCCCGGCGGCGCGCGAGAACGTCGACGACGTCGGCTTCGTGCGGGCGCTGGTCGACGAGGTCGCTCGCCTGGTGAACGTCGACCGCAGCCGCGTGTTCGCCACCGGGCTCTCCAACGGTGCGATGATGTCGTATCGGCTCGCCGTCGACGCTCCCGACCTTGTCGCCGCCATCGCGCCGATAGGCGGTGCCAACGCGCTGGCGCCGGTGGCTGGTCGTCCGGTCGTGTCGGTCCTGCACGTCCACAGCGTCGACGACCCGCGCGCGCTGTACGCCGGCGGGCTTGGGCCACCGTTTCCCTTCACTCGTCATCGCGTCATGCACCCGGCCGTCGAGCGCGTGGTCGAGACCTGGGCCCGCCACGACGGATGCACGTCGCTGCCCGCGAGCGGTCCCACGCTGCGGGGGGTGGGCGCCGATCTGGGCCACAGCGCCACGCGAGTCATCTGGGGCGGCTGTCGCGACGGCGCGCGGGTGGAGCTCTTGCGCCTCACCGGCGCAGGCCACGTCTGGCCGGGCGGCGAACGCGACACACTGCGGCGGTGGCTGGGTCCGGGCACCACCGTGGTCGACGCCAATCAGGAGCTCTGGCGCTTCTTCTCGTCGGTCAAGCGTGCGGCAAGCGGTGCAGGCCGCTGATGCGGCAGAACGATCGCAGCGCGATTTCCGCCTCGTGGTCCAGCTCGACGAAGCGCAGCGCAATGTGATTCTTCTCGCAGCGGGTGACGACCGCTCGGGCCTCGACCGCCACGCCGATCGGGAGCTCGAAATACACCTGAACGACCTCACCGGCGGCGAGCTCGAGCTCGCTCTCGATCGACAGGCCGCCGCGCGAGACGTCGAGGGCGCGCCCGGGGCGGGACGTCGCCTCGGTGTCGATCAGCACCGGGCGGTCGAGCTTGGCGCGCCGATCGGCCCGGCGATCGGCGCGGGGGGTGGGGCTCACGACCTGGGGAGGTGTGTGAGGCATGCCTCATACGTAAGCAGTCCCCGTGCCAGGGCAAGGCACACGGCGATTTTGCACGTAGGCGCAGGTTCCCTACACGCCAGGGTCGCCCCAGGTTGGAAATAATTGCAGAGCCCGACCGCGATCTGGCGCGCTACTTCGTCTTCTTCTTGGGCTTGGGCTTCTTCGATTGCGCGTCGAGCCACGCGCCGAGCGGCGTCCAGTAGTAGTCCTTCCAACCCTGGCTGATCGCCTTGTGCTGCGCATCGGGCACGCCGTGCTGGGTGAGGGTGAGCCGCGTGCGGCCGGCTCCCGCCGGCGCGAGCTCGAACCGGGCGATCGTCCAGGCGCCCTCGGCCCAGTCGTTCGCGCGCCACGCCTGCACGATGCGGTTGCCCTTCGACAGCTCGACGTTGAACCCCACGATGTAGCCGTCGTACGCGCTGAACGTGCCGCCCACCTTGCCATCGTTGGTCGCGCGGCTGCCAGTCATCGCACTGTGGTGCTTCGGGTCGACCAGTGCGCGGTAGACCTCCGCCGGGGTCGCATTGAAGGTCACGGTTTGGGTGATGTCTTTCGCCATGGTCCCTCCTTCGGGGTTTCGGCGCTTGTATACCAGCGTTTTCGCGCGCCCTGGAAAACAGCTATGCTCCCCAGCACTCATGTCGCGCCGCGAAAACGATCGCTACCAGGTCTGGATCCCAGTCAAAGTCGACGCGCTCCGCGAGGGCATCGCCGTGACGCACGACGCCAGCAGTCGCGGCGTGCTGATGCTCACGGCCAGCACGTTGGACGCCGGCGCGCCGGTCGAGGTCGCGCTCAAGCTCCCCGATCAGACCGTTCCGAAGCGGGTCACGGGGCGTGTGGTGCGGGTCGAGACCAACGAGGCCGACCCGCACGGCCTCTGGCCCCACCGCATGGCCATCGAGTTCGACGAGGTCGTCCCCGAGCTCGAGTGGGTGGTGGGCGCCGGAGTGGCGCCCGAGCGCCGCAGAGACCCTGAACGCAGCGACTCCTGAGCGGCGCCATGTCGCAGAGCATGCCGCCGGTCCCGCCGACGCCGGAGCCGTCCAAGCCGCCGGACGAGCCGGCGCCCAGCGGGCGTCCCTCGTGGAAGGGTTGGGTGATCCTCGCGCTGATCCTCGGCGGCTTCTGGGCGTGGCAATACGCCGGAGCCGACGACCCGGCCCACCCCGAGATTAGCTACACGCAGCTCTACCGCCTGGCCGAGGAAGGCAAGCTCGAGCGCCTGACGCTGCGGGGGCCGCAGATCACCGGCAAGCTGAAGCAGAAAGAGACGCTGGAAGGCCACGCCATCGAGAGCTTCAAGTCGATGCTGCCCGGCCAAGACGACAAGGAGCTCTTGCCCCTGCTTCGCAGCAAGGGCGTCGAAATTTCGGTCAAGAGCGAAGAGCAGCCCTTTGCGCTGCAGCTGATCGTGAACCTGATCCCGTTCGCGCTGATCATCGGCCTGTGGGTATGGTTCTCGCGTCGCGCGTCGCGGATGCTCGGCTCCGGAAACCCGTTCGGCGCGGGCGGCATGATGAAGGGCAAGTCGCATCGCTTCGAGCGCGAAGGCCAGGTCGCGGTCACCTTCGACGACGTCGCGGGGCTGGCGGCTGCCAAGCAAGACCTGCGCGAGGTGGTCGAGTTCCTGCGCCATCCCGAGCATTTTCGTCGGCTCGGCGGCAAGGTGCCTCGGGGCATCTTGCTGGTCGGCCCTCCGGGCACCGGCAAGACGCTCTTGGCGCGGGCGGTGGCCGGCGAGGCCAAGGTGCCGTTCTTCTCGATCAACGGTTCCGAGTTCATCGAGCTGTTCGTCGGCGTGGGTGCGGCGCGGGTGCGCGAGCTGTTCGAGGAAGCCAAGAAGGTGGCGCCGGCCATCCTGTTCATCGACGAGATCGACGCCGTCGGTCGCTCTCGGGGCGCGGGAATGGGTGGTGGCCACGACGAGCGTGAGCAGACCCTGAACCAGCTGCTCTCCGAGATGGACGGTTTCTCGCGCAACGACCTGACCATCGTGCTGGCAGCCACCAACCGACCCGACGTGCTCGACTCGGCCCTGCTGCGCCCCGGCCGTTTCGACCGGCGGGTGATGGTCGATCGGCCCGAGTGCGGCGCGCGCCGAGCCATTCTGACCGTGCACACCAAGGACAAGCCCCTGTCGAGCGAGGTCGACCTGGACGCCATCGCCAAGAACACGCCGGGTTTTTCGGGCGCCGATCTGGCGAACCTGGTCAACGAGGCGGCCCTCGGCGCGACCCGCCGCGGCGCCGATGCCATCGAGCAACAGGACTTCTCGGCGGCCTACGACAAGATCGTGCTGGGCGACCCCCGCGAAACCAAGCTCGACCCGGCGGAAAAGCAGCGCGTCGCCGTGCACGAGGCCGGGCACGCCGTGCTCGCGCACTTCACGCCGGGCGCCGAGCCCCCCGAGCGCGTGACCATCATCCCGCGTGGCATGGCCCTGGGCGTGACCCAACAGACACCGGGCGTCGACCGTCACCTCATGACGCGAGCCGAGCTGTCGGCGCGCCTGCAGGTGCTCATGGCGGGCTACGCGGCCGAGAGCGTGGTGTTCGGCGACGTGTCGAGCGGCGCCGCCAACGACCTGCAGAAGGCGACCGACATCGCGTTCAACATGGTGGCCCATTTCGGCATGAGCGAGCGTGTGGGGCCGGTCTATCACGAGCATCGGACCGAGCACCCGTTCTTGGGCCAGCGCCTGGCCGTCGAAGGCGGCACCAGCGACGCCACCGTGCACGTGATCGAGGAAGAGACGCGCCGCTTCTTGAACGACGCCTTGGAGCAAGCCAAGGCGCGCATCGGCGAGCGCCGGGTCGAGCTCGACGCGCTGGTCGCAGCGCTGATGGACGACGAGACGCTGGAGCGAAAACGGATCGAGGAGATCTTGGGAGCGCGCGCGTGAGACCGCTCGCGGCGCCTCAGTGGCCCGAATCTGGCCCGAGCCCGTCGGTCACCAGCTGAAAGAAGCTGCCATACCCCCGGGTCCGATTGCGCCACTTGAAGTGGTCGAAGCTCGCCACCACGGTGGCGGTTCGGTGGCCGTCCATCTGGCGCGGGTGCCGCCGGCCTTGATCGAGGTAGCAGCGCAGAAATAGGCTCTGCTCGTTCGACGGCAGCGCGTCCACGTTCCGCGTCCACGCCTTCCACTTGTCGGGCTCCATCAGGTACTGCTCGACGTTCGAGGTGTAGAACACGCTCACGGGCAGGTCGCGCTTCTTCAATTCGGCGCCGATGCGTATCAGCGCCTGATCGCCCGCGAAGTCCCCGACCACCGGGATCACGCGGTTCTCGCGCTGCAGGCGCTGCACGCTGCGAAACGCGGCCTCGCTGCCCAAGAACCCGCGCGTCTCGCCGCCGGCGTCCTTGGCGCCGAGCAGCTCCGTGAGCTTCGGGTACTTCCGGCCGTTCTTTTCGTGCAGCTCGAACGACAGATCGAGCCCGCGGTCGAAGAAGGCGCGGTGGGTCGCGGCCAAGGTCTTTTCGTCCTCTGCCCCCAGCACGAAGCCCTTGTCCCGGATCTTCTTCGTCAGGAGCGCGTGAATGGAGTCGAAGGTCTTGGGCGTCGCGGCGACCCCGGTCGCGTGGGCGAGCACCGCCTCGATCCGGGCGTCGGGCCCTGGGTCGGTCTTGGCGTCGTGCGCGCGCCCCAGGAGCAGCGCGACGAAGTGGCTGCGAGACGTGGCCTCTTCGAAGATCGCCTTGTAGAGCAGGTGATGGACGGCGTTGGCGCGGCGAATGTCGACGATGAAGGCGAGCTTGGGCTCGAGCAGTGCCAGGTAGGTGAAGTTCTGCTCGGGCCCCACGCCGATGTAGGCGCCCCCCTTCTTGGCGCGCGCCGCGAGCTCGGCCGTCGGCTGCAGGTAGCTGGTCTCGTTGGAGACGTAGTTGTCGCTGAAGAAGTAGCGGTCTTGCTCCGACAACTCGCGGAACAGGCGGACGGCCTCACCGTCCGAGAGGCCGGCGGCGGCAGCGGCGGCCGGCGATGCGCTCGCCGAGACCGCCGCGGAAGGCCCCGGCCCGGTTGCGGCATCCGGCAGCGGGGCGGCCCCGACCTCCGGGCCCCGACACCCCACGACCAGCGCCCCGAGAGCGATCAGCCTCAAAGTCCACGCCATTTCATCCACGACAACGCCAGCCCACCTTAGCGGATTCCGGGCAAAACGCCGCTTTGGAACCTCGCCGGGCTCGGGGGTGTCACACTCCCCGTGCCGTCGCTCATGGTCGAGCCGTTGCGCCCCGCCCTGGCCGTCTCCGTGCTCGTCCACGGTGCGGTCTTCGCCTTGGCGGTGCTGCTGACGGTGCATCGCGCCAGCAGCCCGGCGACCGAAGCGGGCGCGAGCTTCAGCGGCGACACGTTCGATCTGGACGAGGTGCTCGAGACCCAGAAGCGCCAAGCGTCGGACCCTGCGCCTGCGCCCGCGGCTCAGGCGGCTGCCGCCGCTGCTCCCGCTCCCGACCCCGCGGCCGTGGCGGTCCGGCGCCCGAGACGCGTCCGCCTCAAGCCGCCGGCGCCGGCAGCGAGCCCCGCCGAGCCTGCGCCCGCCGCGGCGGGTGCGTCAGCCCCGGCCGCGGCGCCCGGTGGAGAGGGCGCCGCGGGTGGCAACGCGGGAACCCGCGGTGAAGCGGCAGGCGTGGCCAACGTGGCCAAGGCGTTCGCTAAGGCGATGGCCGCGGCGAGCCACAAGGATCCGACCTGGGACCAATTGCCCCTGGGCTCTGCCGGCGAGCTCCGCGTGGTGATCACCATCGACGATGAAGGTCGCATCGAGCAGAGCCAGGTGAGCGAGCGGGACCTTCGCCCGGCTCATCTGGTGAAGCTGGTCGAGCGCACGTTACTCTTGATGCGCGCCGGGCGCTTCGCGCTCTCGAAGGCCGACGCCAAGTCGGGCTCCGAGACGCTGCGCATCGACGTGACCCTCTCGGCGGTGGATGCGCAGGAAGACTACGAGGATCCCCGCCACACCGTGGCCATGGGCTTCGAGCCCCCGCGCCCCGATCGACCAGGGCGGGCCTACTTCGTCCACGCTGCTGGTCGCCGCTTCGACGCCAAGATCAGCATCGAGTGAGCCGTGGTACGGTCGCGGCATGAGGCTGTGGGCGATCCCACTCGGGCTCTTGTGGATCACCAGCTGTCGCGAGGGCCGCACGCCGCCGGCCGCTGTCGGCCCCGCCCCGAGCGCGCTGCCTGACGCCGCCGCCAAGAGCGCCCGGCCCGCGACCGTGAAGGTCACGCTGCGCGCGACCAACCCCGACGGCGTGCCGCTCCACCCCGCGGAAAAGAGCTCGGCGGTGTCGGCCCGGCTCGCCGACGGCACCGAGGTCGAGGTGCTCGGCAAGAGCGCCGACGGGCGCTGGCTCGAGGTCCGCGCGGGCGACGGAGCCCGGGGCTTCATCACTCGACGCTACGTGGCCGGCGCTCGGGCGGAGCCCGACGAGCCCCGAGCGGACGCGCTGTCGACCGACTCGCCCTGGTCGTCCCAGGCGGCGTGCGAGCGCGCGCTCGCTGCCGGGCGCAAGCTCGAGCGTCCCGCCGCCGTCGCGCGGGTGGGCAGCTGGAACGTGCGCTGGTTTCCCGACGGAAAGCCGGGCAAGGGCAGCGAGGGCAACGGCACGAACCTGCCTTGGCTCGCTTGCATCATCGCCTGGTCGAACGTGGACGTGCTGGCCGTCCAGGAGTTCAAGACCAACCCGCGAGCCCGCGGGGCGGTGGACGAGCTTCGTCGGTTGCTCGACGGCCACACTTCAGGCAAGTGGGCCGCCGCGTTCGACGATTGTCCCAACACCGACGCGCAGCACGTGGGGCTCGTCTACGACTCGAAGCGCGTCACCGCCAAGGGCGCTGCCACGGTCGGCGAGCTCAACCCCCACGGGCAGCCCTGCAAGGACAGCCTGCGTCCCGGCTTCTCGATGTACCTGACCTTCCCCGCCGGGCTCGATTTCCATTTCGTGTCGGTGCACACCAAGAGCGGCAACGATCGGCGGTCCATCGGCCTGCGCGAGAAGACCCTGGCGGCGCTGCCGGATGCCACGCGCGTGCTGCTCGGCGCCGACCGCGACACCGACGTGCTCTTGGCCGGCGACTTCAACACAATGGGCTGCAAGGAATGCTCGCCCCCCATCTCGGCAGCGGACGAGCTCGCCACCACCGACCGTACGCTCGCCGCGCTCTCCGCGCGCCACCGTCGCATCCCGTCGAGCGCGGCGTGCTCGGAGTACTACAAAGGCCACGGCACGCTGCTCGACCATTTCGTGGCGTCGGCGTCCTTCGCCGAGCTCGGCGCGAGCGCTCGGGCTCGGGTCTCGGGCCTGTGTGGCGATGCCGCCTGCGCGGTCGCGCCTGCCGGCGGGCCGCGGGCCGCAGAGCGCGAGCTGTCGGACCACTGTCCGCTGTTCCTGGACATCCCGGACAGGGACTTGGACTGACGGCGGCTCGGGGGGCTATCCTTGTCGTGACCGTGCGAAGCAGAGTGACCCCTCGTCGGCCCGCCGCGGTGGCCATCGGCGCCGCCGTGGCGGGGCTCACGCTGTCGCACTCGTGCAAGGTCTACGACGAGTCGCTGCTCGAAGGCACCGCCTCGAGCCCCGTCCCTGCCGATCAGTGGGGCAGCGGCATCGGGTGGTGGAGCAAGAAGACCGCCGGGTGCGTCAGCGCGGGGATCCCGACGCAGAGCGACCGGCCCACGAACACCAAGGCCGAGTCGATCGGCGACCTTCACTTCGCGATCTCGTCGATGGCCCTTGGCTCGCTCGACCGAAAGGGTCAGGCGACCGACGGCGCGTGGAAGACCCTCGGCCTCGATCTCGACGGGCTGTGCACGACCTCCGAGACGTGCGAGGTCGAGCCGAAGACGTTTGCTTGTGCTTCGGTCGGCAGCGCTCCGGGCGACGGCCGCGAGTGTCGCGACAACACCTTCGGTCGCCTCGAGGCCGACGCGATCGCGGTCGAGGGTCTGGGCATCGACTTCGGGCTGAGCAACGATGCGTTCAACTGCGCCTTGTGCCGCGGCGACTACAACTTCGTGTTCCGGCTTTCCGGTTGGAACGGCACCCCCGACGACGAGAGCGTGCGGCTCGACTTCTACCCCTCGCCGGGGCTCGAGAAGAAGCCGGCGTGGCAGTGCGATCTGAAGGCCACCGGAGCGTGGAAGAAGAACGCCTGCTGGGGGGCGAAGGACAAGTGGACGATTCAGAAGGGCACGACCGACGGCAGTGTGACACCGGGCGAGCTCCCCAATGCGTTGCTCAGCGACCCCAGCGCGTTCGTGCGTGACGGCTTCGTCGTGGGACAGCTGCCCGAGAACACGCTGTTCTGGTTCCCTGGCAAGAGCGCGGCCTGGGCCTATCCGCTGAAGCTGCAGCGCGCCGTGGTGATTGCCAAGCTGGTGGAGGCCGATGGGGGCTACGCCATCGAGGACGGCACCATCGCGGGTCGCGCACGCACCACCGATCTGGTGCAGGCCTTCGAAGATCTGGGGCTGTGCGACGGCCACTCGCTCTATGGCTTGATGAAGGGTCAGGTCGCGCTCAACGCGGATCTGCTCTCCAACGGCACGAACGTCGAGTCGGCCCCCTGTGACGCGCTCTCGGTGGGCATCGGCTTCGACGCCCGCCCGGCCGCCTTCGGCGCCGAGGCCCCGGCCGTGGCGCTGCCCGGGTGTCCTAGCGGTGGCGATGGTGGAGTGGATGCGGGCGGGGACGGCGGCGGGAAGGACGGCGGCTGATGGCGACCTGGCTGTTCAAGACCGAGCCGAAGACGTTTGCGTTCGCCGATCTGGTCCGCGACAAGACCGCGGTCTGGGACGGGATCCGAAACCCCGAGGCACGGAACAACCTGCGTGCGGCGAAGAAGGGTGACCTGGTGCTCGTCTATCACACCGGTGACGAGCGTGCGGTGGTGGGCGTCGCCAAGATCACGCGCGCCGCGTACCCCGACCCCGCGGACGCCGACTGGCTGGCTGTCGATCTCGCGCCCGTCCGAGACGTGACGGCTCCCGTCAGCCTCGCCGCCATCAAGGCCGACGCCCGGCTCGCCGATTTCGTGCTGGTCCGGCGTGGCCGGCTCTCGGTCGTGCCCGTGTCCGACGCCGAGCTCGGGGTCATCCTGGCCCTCGGTCGGACCAAGCTCTGAGCCCTTGGACGCGGCCCTCGGCCTCTGGGAAGCTCCGGGCCGCCGGAGGTTCTAGTGCATCAAGCTGTCGTTCGTGTCGTTCTGTTCCTGGTCACTCTGGTGTTCGTGCGGGCGGCGTCCGCCGAGCCCCCCGAGAGCTGCAAGTCGCCGCGCGATGCGGTCGACTCGGTCTTTGGCTGGCTCTCTCCCGAGCACCACAACCCCGCGAAAGCCACGCGCTGTCTCGACCGAACCGGTCGGTCAGCCCGCGAGGTGCGCGAGAGCGCGCTCAGGATCAAGGCCATCTACGCCGCGCGCGCCCTGAAGATCGACCCCGAGAAGTTCAGTGACGAGCCCGGCTGGGTGAACCCCGAGACGCGTCGGACGTCGTTCGTGCCGCACGACGCGCTGCCCGGGGTCGTCGTCGAGAAGCAGGCCGACGGCATGTGGCGGTGGTCGCGCACCACCCTCGACGTGGTGGACGAGGTCTTCGAGGACTCGCTCTTGATCGGCGAGCATGGGCTGGTGCGGCGCATGCCGGCGTGGATGCGCGCCCGTGCCGCCGGGATGGAGCTCTGGCAGGGGCTGGCCCTGGCGCTGATCTTGGTGTCGGCCCTGGTCCTTCGGCAGGCGATCCGTTTCGTGCTCAAAAACAGGCTGGCGAGCTTTGCCGAGCGCCGCGGCGCCCGCCTGGCCGCCGAGCTGGTCAAGGTGTTCGCCACTCCGGGGGCCCTGGTGCTGGCTGCCTTGATGCTGCGCCTGGCTTACCCTGAGCTCGGTCTGCCGCTCGGCGTGGCCATCGTCTCGGCCACGGTGGTGCGCGCGCTGGTGGTCGTCGCGGTCGTGCTGGCCCTCTACCGCCTGGTGGACGTGCTGGCCGCGCACCTCTCGCTGCGGGCCGAGGCGAGCGCGTCGCGACTGGACGACCAGATGGTGCCGCTGCTTCGCACGTCGCTGAAGGTCATCTTGGTCGTGGCCGGCCTCTTGGTGTTGCTTCAGAACTTGAACGTCAACGTGGCCTCGCTGCTCGCGGGCCTGGGGATCGGTGGCCTGGCGATGGCTCTGGCCGCGAAGGACACGATCGCGAACTTCTTCGCCAGCATCATGATCTTCGTCGACCGCCCGTTTAGCATCGGTGATTGGGTGAAGGTCGATGACGTCGAAGGGCAGGTGGAAGAGGTGGGCTTCCGATCGACGCGGATCCGCACGCTCGCCGACTCGCTGGTCACCCTGCCCAACGCGCGCCTGGCCGAGGCCAAGATCGACAACCTGGGCGCTCGAAGGCACCGCCGCATCCACGGGACCTTCCCGCTGCCCCTCGACACCTCGGTCGAGCGCGTAGAGGCCTTCGTCGAGGGGCTTCGCGCCATCCTCTGGGCGTCGGACAAGACTCGAAAAGACAACTTCGAGGTGCATCTCTCTCAGCTGGCGAGCTCGTCGCTGGACGTCACGCTGCATTGCTACGTCGACGTCAGCGGCTGGTCCGACGAGCTGACGGTGCGCCACGAGTTGCTGCTCGAGATCCTGCGTCTCGCCGAGGCTCTCGGGGTGCGCTTCGCGCTGCCCACTCGTGCCATCCACGTCGAGTCGCTGGCCGCCAGCGGTACGGCACCGAGGGCGCCCGAGCCGGCCGCGCCGCGCGAGCTCGGACCGCTGGTCGACAGCTTCGCGCGCGGCGGCTCGGCCTCGCGCTTGGGCGCGATTCGCATCACCAGCGGTCACTACCCGCGCGCCGACGCACCGGAGTGACCCCCCCGCGAGCTATTCGTCGGGCTTCTTGGCCGCCGGCTTCTTGTTGTTCGGATCCCGAGCGTCGTGGATCTCGAGGAGCACGTTGAGCGCCTCGATCTCGCGCTTCGCCTGAATTTCGCGCTGCCGCAGCGCCTTGATCTCGACCTCGAGCTTGCGCTGCTCGGCCTCGATCTCGCGCAGGCCTTCTTTCAGCTTGTCGCGCTCGGATTTCAGCGTGTCGACGTTCAGCGCCACAGGGGATCTCCTCGGAAGGCCAGCGGTTTAGCACCGAATCAGCGGCGCCTGCGCACAAATTGGGACGGGGTGAGGACACCTTCTTGGTCTGTTGCAGGCGCGAGCGCCGGCGGTCGGCGCGCACCACGCGCGACACCGGGTGGTGGATTCTCCCACCCGCGGCTTCAAACGGAGGAGCACCCCGGGGATTCAAAGGAATATTGCCACACAATTCAAAGATAAAACTCAAACGAACATTCTGGCGTCGGGCCCCCTGGACCGGGCTTCCGGTGCTGCGAGATTGATCCTTTATTTCGGGAAGTTATGCGCGAAACACGGGGTCCTGGCAGGGCTCGTTGCGCGACCTGTGGATTACTTGTGGCTGACCGTGTGGATAAAAAAATCGCATCTGCGCCGATTTTCTTGTTGCTTAGAGGGGTGGTCTGAAGCATTAATAGCCCTCGGAAGTTCGCGGCACATCTGCCGGCGAGCGACCGGTTCGTAGAGAATCTCAGAAGCGCCGTGGCGTACTGTCTGCCGTGCGGGCCGCAAGCCCCACAGTGGATGGCCGCCACCGCCCCCCGCCACGCATCGACCCGTCAAGGTCGGGCGTCGCGGCTGGTGAAAAAGGCGTGAGGGTGACCCCAGGTTCCCACCTCGTGTGGGCGCTTTTCTTCGGAAATGGGGCATCCCGGCTCGACGGAGTAGCGCCTCTGTCTGGGCTTTCCCGGGATTCGAAGGCACCCCGGCTTTCAGGACCACCCCACCCGTTCGCGCGGGCGGTGAGAGTGAGGGCCTTGGTTGACCAGCTGACTGCTCGAGTCTCTTCAGGTTCGACCGGCGGCGAGTCAACGACAACGGGGTGTTCGAGATGCGGCCGAGTGGGCCTCTGCGTCGCAGCACGCACAGCCAACTCCCCGTATCTCGGCCGGTGCGGCAGGCGCCTTCGGGGCGCCAGCCGGGGAGTCATTCGAAAGAATCGATCCTCCGGCGCTGCGCTGCTCACGGCTCGGGTCGACTTCGGTCGGGTCGAGCAGCGAAGGGTACGAAAGTGGCTCTTCGCGTGAGGAAACGTCGTTCGTTGGTGTGCTCGGGTTTCGCGTTGAAATGTTGCAGAATCTGGTGAGCGGCGTCTGGCTCGAGAGGCGAACCTCGGTTGCGGCTGAGGTGAGCGGACGGGGCCTAGCGCACAGCGGCTAATACCCGCTGTGGGCAAAGGGGCGCTGTGAGTTGGATCCGTTGCTCGGCACTACCGAGCGCGGGGACCAACGAAGGGCCCGAGAAGGGCTCCGCTCCAGAGGAAGGTGTTCCGGGCCATGAAGGCTGCCGCCATTCACGCACTGCGGCGGCGGAAGTGGTCTTGGTCGCTCGGGTGAAACTGGCCTAATGAGCCGGAAGAGCTCGGGCGGTGACGGGAACATCAGAGGTGACGGAGCTCCAACGGAGCCGCGAGGGGAGAATACTCGCAGCACTGGTGGAAGCGCCGCCCGAAGCGAGTGGTCGCGGCGTGAACCGCCTCACTCATCGCAGCGCGCCAGGGGCAACTCTGGCAAGCGACTCGGTAACAGCGCGAAGCAACGAGTTCTCGTTTTTGACATGTGGGATTGCAGTCGTCGATCGGACGTATCTTTGGTCGAGTGGGCTCGTCTGCCGAAAGGCACGGGTCGGGCTCGGCATAGCTCGGACGGAACCGAGGTGCCCTTGACGGGGTGTCGCGGCAAAGCGTGCGGGCGAACGGGTACGCGGCATCACCAGCTTCGCGTGGACAACCGAGCGGGTGGTATCGAGCACTGGGGTAAAACTTGGTGCGTTGCGGATACGACGACAGGTGTTCTGGGTCGTGTGCAGCGTCGTTCATAAACCGTTCGGCGCGAGCGCGATTCTGACCGTGAGGGTCAATGCGGCTCCGAAAGAGTGCTCGCGCGAGCGAGTGGCGTTCGGGGTCAGCCAGCGGCCAGTGAGAGCCTGAGGTCTCGCTGACCGTGCCCATGCGGTGACATGGAACATCAGAGGCTGAGTAAATGTTGGTGAAGGCTCCTCCAGTCGAGAGACGCGGGGGGTCAGCATCCGTGACCGCGACAACGCGCGTCATGCCGAGGCTCCGGTGGGCGAAAGCCGACCGATTGAGCGGTGCGCCGACGATACTCTTCGCCGAAGCTGGCAGCGGCCAACAACCCTGCCACCGCACCAGGCCGAGCGATCGCGAAATCGACGGGCCTCGAGTCTTGCGGAGCCCACATTGAGGCGATGATGCCACCCGACCGTATGCAAACGGCGGCGTGGAGACCGGTGATAGCAAAAGCTGAAACATGCTCGGGGCGTGTCCCGCCCACCACCGGTAAACGGTGACTTCCCAAGGGCGATCTGGGTGACCAGGTCGCCCTTGTTTTATTTTGTGCCTCGTTCGTGCTCCGCGGGCGACCGCCAGGGTCCGCCACGGGCGAAGCTCAGAACCGGGTGACGGCGCCGAGCGAGAACACGTTCGCGTGCTGGGTGACGCCGCCGCCGTTGACGGCGTGGTACGAGCGGTCGTCCGGCGAGCCGGTGGCGGCGATGGCGCGCTGCTTGCCGTTGCCGTCGTTGTCGAGGCCCGCGTTCCACACGTGCTGGTAGCCGGTCTCGAGATCCACGCTCTGGATGCGGAGCACCATGCCGACGGCGACGCCGCCGCGGAGCGCGGGCACGCTGGTCACCGAGAGGTACTCTTCTTTCACTGCGCTGGTCTCGACCCAGGTTCCGGTGCGCAGTCCCATCAGGTTGCGGCGTAGGTTGTACTGCATGCCGAGGCGGGCCCCGAACGAGTCGCGCCAGCCCGTCGGGCGGTCCGCGTTGGTCGGCACCGTGCCCAGGTTCGCCACGAAGATCCCGTCCGCGAAGCGGATCTCGGTCTTGTCCGCGCTGCCGTTGTTGGCCCAGGTCAGGTCGAGCTCGCAGTCGTACAGATCGTCGCGCAGCGGATCCCGCACCCGATGCCGGTCGTTGCGGAAGCGCTCGGCGTCGAGGCCGGTGGGCGACCGAAGCGGCATGTGCCAGCGCGCGCCGATTCGCGCCTCCATCGGGATGGTGAGCACGATCTTGGCGGCGTCGGCGCCCTTCTGGTCTCGGCTCAGGGTGGGCTCGGCCTTGGAGTTCCGTTGCCCGGCGGCGTTGTAGTACTGCGCGGTGACCTCGAGGTCGCCTTTTGCCCGGACTTTGTCGCTGTAGCGGTACCAGGCGGCCAGGTCGAGGTGGTCGGTCGCTTCGAACAAGGCGCTGGCGACCACGCCGGGCACGAACAGGTCTTTCGCCTTCACCGCGCTCCGCGAGTCGCCGGTGAAATTGTCCCGGGCGTTGCCGGCTTCGACGTTGCTCATCGACATCGAGCGGAACTCCAGCAGGGCGATGCCCGCGACGAACCCCACACCCACGTGCAAGCGGTCGGTCAGCGAGTAGCCGACGCTGAGCGTGGGGAAGAGGATCGTGCCCTTGGTGTACAGCGACAGGTATCGCTGCGCGGACGGAATGGGCTCGGTGCGGCCGCCGGGGTTGCTCGGTGGGGTGACCCGATCGGGCCACTCGACCTGCCCGAACGACGAGGGCGGGACGATGCTCAGCCCGAGCCCCAGCTTCTGGCTCGCGCGGTACGCGAAGGCCACATTGGGGATCAGGTTCGGGTGCCCGGCGTTGGCGTTGCACACCTCGGTGTAGGTCAAGCCTTGCGACGTGAAGCCGTCGCTGGGGCCGACGTCCGACCCGTCGGCGTTCGCGCGCTGAAAGCAGATGGACTGGAACGCCAGGTTCAAGCCGATGCCGAACCCAGTGGCCTGGGTCGCGAGCGCCGCCGGGTTGTAGTACCCGGCGATGGGGTCGGTGGCCGTGGCGAGCCAAGCGCCGCCGCGCGAGAACTGAGCGACCCCATTGTCGGGGTATTCGAGCGCGGACGATGCGCGAGATGCGCGCGCGCTGGTGAGCGTCGCCAGGGTCGCGAGAACGGGGATCGCACGTCGCACGGTCGCCTCCGTGAGCGAGCAGAGCAAGGGACGGCGGGCAGGTCAACCGCGCTGGTCGACTCGGCAGCCGCGCTCAGGCCCGGGCTCGGTCAACGGCGCGCGGGGGCATCGACCAGGTCCCCCCGCCGGTCCACCACCAGCTCGCGCCGCCGAGTGGCTCGGCGCGGGCTCCGCCGTTCGTCGGTCAGATAGGCGAGCGCGTCGCGGGCGGGCTCGGCCAGGGGCGTGCTTTCGACGCGGCACAGGCGCGAACCCACGGGCAAGAGGAGCTCGACGCGGTGCTCCCAGACCGTGCCCGGGGCGGCCGACAGGCGCTCGATCACCGCGCCGGGGTGCACGCTGGCGGCCACCCAGGCGTCGTTCACGCGCACCAGATAGGTCACCTTCCGCCGGCCGCGCCCG
The DNA here is from genome assembly GCA_016191785.1 of Myxococcales bacterium. GTDB lineage: Bacteria > Myxococcota_A > Polyangia > Polyangiales > Polyangiaceae > JADJKB01. The sequence goes on from JACPVJ010000029.1 coordinate 32,829, forward strand.
ACGATGGTCTCGCTCTCGAAGAGCTGGACCACCACCCGGCAGGTGTCGCCCGTCACTTCCCCGGCGTCGGCGCGTAGCCGGGCTTGTTCGGCGGCGGCACGATGTCGTCGCCCTTCTTGTCGTCGGGCTTCTTGCCGTCGCCCTTCTTGTCGTCGGGCTTCTTGCCGTCGCCCTTCTTGTCGTCGGGCTTCTTGCCGTCACCTTCGGGCTTGTCGCTCTTCGCGCTCGGAACTCCGCCCTTGGGCGGGGTGGACGGATCGCAGCCCGCGGTGAAACCGGTGGTGTCGATCTCGAACTCGACGTTGCCTTTACGCTCGTCCCCCTCGGTGCCGATCCGCGTGACCTCGATGCGCACGCGCCGCACCCCGGCCCGGGCCGGCGAGCAGTACGAGAGCAAGTAGTGGCGCTCCATCAGGTCTTCGACCTTGCTCGCCGCGTCGGCCAGGGTCGGACCGACCCCCACCAAGTTGGGCGCCCAGAGAGTGCCATGCTTGGCGATGGCGCTGACGTCGTAAGAGGCTTCCTGCCCCACGGCGACCACCAGGAACTGATAGGGCGAGGCGTCCACCGCCTGCTGCAGCTGCTCGGCGGATTGCCGGCCCGCCTTGTCCGGGCCCGCGGTCATCACCACCAGCGTGCCGACGCGGACCGACCGTTGCTGGGTCATCAGGCGCGCGCCAAGCTCCTTGATCCCGTTCTGCACGGCGCCGTGGAGGTTGCGGGAGGTGTCCTTGGGGGCGAGCGCCGCCAGCGTGGGAAGGTCTTCCGGGCCGGCCTCGCCCTTGGGAAAGTCCCCGATGCTGGTCAAGTCGGCCGAGCCGTCGAAGGCATACACGGTGACCGCCTGGGTCTTGCGGAGCGCGGCCACGAACGCCGCGACGCCGCGCGCGACCTTGCCGCGCGTGGCCTCGTCCTGGGCGCTCGACACGTCCACTAAGAGCAGCGTGCGGAAGTGGGCCATCAGCTCCCGGTCCAGGAGCATCTGCTTCGAGTCCTCGGTGGCGACGAGCTGATCGTTCTCGTAGATCGCGAAGCTCTGGTCGGTCAGGTCGGTGATCGGCGTGTCACCGTCGCTCACCGAGAGGTGGACCGCCACGTTGCTCGGCTTCTGGACCCAGTGGCCAGGAGAGTCGACCTCGAGCTGCTTGAACAGACCGCAGCCCACGGTCAGGGGGAGAAGGAGCAAGAGCCAAGCTGCGCGCCAGAGCGGCATGGGGTGACCTTGCCACGGCTCGACCGCGACGGGTAGGGGGCCGCGGTCACTCCCAGGCGGGTGCTCCGGCGACGGCGTCCGCCAGCATCCGCGTCATCCCGTGGGCGAGCGCGGGGGGAAGCGCCGCGGTCTCGAAGAGGCGCACCTCGCTCACCTCCATCGGGTTCACCGGCGGCCGGGTCGGCTCGGTCACGCGCGCGTGAACGACCACCGTCACGGCGTGGAAGCGCAGGTCGCGCCCCGGATCGGAGTACACGCCGGCGACCTCGCCCAGCTCGACCACGTCCACGCCGGCTTCCTCGCAGAGCTCGCGCACGATGGCGTCGCGCAACCGCTCACCCCACTCGAGCGTGCCCCCGGGCAAGGCCCACTCCCCGGTGTCGGTGCGGCGGATCAGGAGCCAGCGCCCGTCCGCGGTGCGCGCGGCGGCGGCGATCCCCACCACGGGTCGGCGGAGGACGTGGCGCGCCACCTCTTTGACCACGGTCCAGACGCCCTTCGGGATGCGCACGCGGCGGGATGAGATCACGAATTGCCCGCAAAGACCAAGCCCACTCTGCCCTTCGCCGCGGGATTCGTGGTACGCGGGGCCCCTCTCTCGGCCATGCCGCTTCGCGCTCGGATCCCGCTCTCTGTCACGCTCGTCGCAGCGCTGGCCGCTGCCGGCTGTGTCGAGCGCGCCGAGCCGCCGGGCGCGGGCGCCGAGC
>JACPVJ010000011.1 GCA_016191785.1 Myxococcales bacterium
GCGTCGGAGGCACGCGAACGCCCGCGGAACCAGACCAGGAGCATGATCACGCTCAGGCCGAACAGCGCGGAGACGACCACCGACGCGATCGCGACCTTCAGCTTCGAGGTCGGCGGCGCGCCGGGCGCCGGGGGCGGATACGCCGGCGGGTAGCCAGCGGCCGGTGACTGCTGCGCGGCGAACGACGGGTGGAGAGCGAAGGACACCGAGCCTTCCGCCACCCCGGGTGCCGGCGGCAGCGGACGCACGAGCTGGGAGACCGTGGACCCTGTCACGCCCGAGCGCGATGCGTCGTAGCGCGGGGGATCGTGGATCACCTGGGGCCCGGACTCTTCGTGCAGCGAGACGCGCACCGCGCTGGTGCTCTCCATCTCGCGCACTCGCGCCGCACGGATGGCCAAGGTCTCGGCCGCCACCGACTGCACCCACTCGGCGACCTCGTAGGGCGAGGCCACGCCGACGGTGCGCTCGAGGGTGATCGCCAGCTCGCGCGCCGTGGACCAGCGTTCGGCCGGGTTCATCGCCAGGCCGCGCATCACCAGCGCGTCGACCTCCGGCGGGATCGCCGGGTTCAAGCTCGAGGGCGGAGGGAAGCCGCCCGCCAGTACGGCGGCCAGCACCTGCCCCTCGTTCATGCCGTAGATCAGCCGCCGCCCCGCCCAGCCCTCCCACAGCACCGCCGCGGCGGCGTAGATGTCGGTGCGGCGGTCGAGCTCGTCCCCCCGGATTTGCTCGGGCGCCATGTACGCGAGCTTGCCCTTGAGCTGCCCGTCGCGCGTGCTCTGCAAGCGACCGGCGGCTTTCGCAACGCCGAAGTCGAGCACCCGGGCGACTCCGTCCGTACCCACCAGGATGTTCTGCGGTGACACGTCGCGGTGCACGATCCCCAAGGGGCGGCCATGCTCGTCGGTGGCCTCGTGTGCCGCGTGCAGGCCGTGCAAGGTGTTGACCAGGATGCTACCCAGAACCCGCGGCGCGATCGGCACGCCCTTGATGCGCGTCGCCTTGAGCAGATGCGAGAAGCTCTCGCCCTGCACGTAGTCGAGCACCAGGAAGACCTCGCCGTCGGCCGCGACCACGTCCAGCGTGCCCACCACGTTGGGGTGCTGGATGCGCGCGGCGAGCCGCGCCTCGTCCAGGAACATGCTGACGAACTCGGGATCCCGAGCCAGGTGGGGGTGCAGGCGCTTGATGGCGACCGTCTTCGAGAAGCCGACCGGGCCCAGCATGCGACCGAGGTGCACGGTCGCCATGCCGCCCGACGCGATCTCGTCGAACAGCGCGTAGCGCCCGAGCACTCGCTCGTTGCCTGTCGGTCCGGTCATCGGCTGCCCAGTCATCTTGTCTTCAGCGAAGCTCGTTCGTCCACATGCACCGATAGGGTATCGCGTTGTGAGGCCACGCCCAGGTGCTGAACGTGGGGTACTGGTCGGTGAAGGCCTTGTTCACGCCGGCCCACTTCACGACCCCCATCAAGAGGCCGCTGTTCGAGCCGTCGCCGATCTCGGCGTCACTGGTGAAGATCGCGGTGTTCGAGCCGTTGGGCAGCCCCTGGCGAATGGCCTCGATCAGATCGCGCTCGGAGGGCAGGTGCCCGCCGGCCTTGCGACAGGTGTCGACGGCCTCGGTGAGCTTGGCCGCCGGCGCGCGGTCGAAGCTGTCCAGCCACAGCTTGGCCCCCGAGCTGCCACCCAGCGCCACGCTGAAACACCCTCCGGCGCACCCGCTCGCCGCCGGCCCGGCGTACTTGCTGTCCACCGGATAGTAGACGCAGCGATACGGATAGCTCTTGGTTCGATAGTCCCAGCTGAGGTCCGTGGGGTAGGCAAACGCGTGGGACGGTTCGGTCCCGGTCCACCGCTTGATCGCGATCAAGAAGCCCGTGCCGTTCCAGCCGGTCTGATCGCTCGACCACGTCCAGCCGCCCGATCCCGCCGGGAGCCCTTGGCTGATAAGCTCGCCCAGCTCGGTCGAGGTCGGCAGGTGGCCGCCGCGCGCGACGCAGGTGTCGTGCGCCTCGACCCACGTCGCGGTCGGGGTGTCCTTGGTCTCGCTCGTGAGCCCGCCCAGAGACCCCACGAACGAATCGGTAACCGAGCCGGGGTGCGTGCCCGCGTCGTAGTTCGGTCCCGCACAGCGGAACGGCCGGAAGTCGGTCACGCTCCCCCAGCTCACCGCGTTGGCCCCAGCGGTGTATTGGAAGACCCAGGTCGCGTTGGCCTTCCAGCTGACCAGCGCGTCGTGGCTGTAGTGGACCTCGTCAGCGGTGTGTAGCCAGCTGTTGCTGCCCGGACCGATGCCCTGCTGAATCGCCTCGGCCAGTTGGATCGGGCGCGCGAGGTGACCGCGGTAGAACGCGCACTCCCAGATCGCCGCGCCCTTGGAGAGCGGCGCGCGGTCTTGCGCGTCCAGGTGGATGCGCTTCCCTTCGCCGTCGAGCCCGTAGCACGCCGAACCCACCTGCCCGAAGCAGTTGCCCCCGGTGTAAGACGTGGGCAGCGGCGGCGGGCACACGCAGCGATAGTTCAGGCTGCCGGTGTCCGCGCCGGTCGAGGTGTTGGCGTCGCTGAGCCGCACCCGCACGTGACTGGTGGCGTTGTACGGCACGGCGGACCAGAGGAAGTTGGTGTGGGTGGTCTGACCCACGGTCGCCGACTGCGTGGCGCTGACCCGATAGAGCTCGCTCGCCGTGGGCAGCCGGCCCCCGATGCCCTCGCAGGTGGTCTTGGCCGCCGCGTAAGTGCTGGTCGCCCGCTCGAGCCCGTCCCAAGCGAAACCCCAGGGGTCGCTCAGGCTCTGGTTCAGCAGCGTCTTGCAGGCGATCACGCACTTGCCCGCGCTGCACTCCTGGTTCGTACCGCAGGCGTTTCCGCAGGCGCCGCAGTGGGAGCCGTGGGTGCTGGTGTCGACGCAGGCGCCGCTGCAATTGGTCTCGCCGCTGCCGCAGTTCAGCGTGCACTGGCCCTTGCTGCAGACCTCGCCCGCCTTGCACGCGTTGCCGCACGCGCCGCAGTTCTTGTCGTCGCTCTGCAGGTCTTCGCACAGCCCGCTGCACTCGGTCTGCCCGCCCGGGCAGGCGATCTTGCACTGCCCCGCGCTGCAGACCTTGCCCGGGTCGCACTTGGCGCCGCACTTCCCGCAGTGGTTCTGGTTCACCTGCGTGTCCACGCACGCGCCGTCACACAGGGTCTGGTCCGCGCCACACGAAGCCACGCAGCTTCCGCCCTGGCACTTCTTGCCGGTGCCGCAGTTGTTGTCGCAGGCGCCGCAGTGTTGATCGCTGGATTCGAGCTTCACGCACGAGGCCCCGCACTGGGTCTGCCCGGCGCCGCACGAGGCCGCGCACTTGCCGCTGGAGCAGATCTCGGCCTGGGTGCAGAACGTCTCGCAAGCCCCGCAGTGTCCGGGGTCGGTGTCCAAGTCGACGCAAGCCCGGTCGCAGTCGCTGCGACCGCCCGAGCACGCGCTCGCGCAGCTGCCGTTGTCGCACACCTCGGAAGCGGAGCATGCCGCGTCACACGCCCCGCAGTGCGCCGGGTTTTGAGCGGTCTGAACGCAGGTGTCGCCGCACGCCGTCTGACCGCTCGGGCAGCTGGTGCCGCCCCCCTCGCCGCCCTCGGTGAAGTGATCCAGTGACGAGCCGAACACCGAGCACGCGCCCGCCAGCGCGACCGCCAGAAGCGTGCAGACCGCAGGAAATCGCAAGGAAGCAGCCGACATCAGCGGCGTTCAGGATAGCATCGGACCCGCTGGCGCGGCCGCATTCGAGCCGGGGTGTGTAGGCCCGAGTGCTACCTGAGCTCGTTCGTCCAGAAACAGCGATAGGGGAGCGCAGACGCCGGATCGGCGACCGACGACGACGTGCCGAACACGTCGGCGAAGGTCGGTGCGGTCCCGGTCCAGCGCACGGTGGTCGCGCGCAGCTGGTAGCCCGTGTACGGGCTCGCAAGGTACTGCGTGAAGTCGCCGGCCCAGACGTACTTGTTCGACCCGCCGCCGAGCCCGGCGCGGATCCCTTCGAGCAGCTCACGCGTCGAGGCCAGGTGCCCCGCGTTCTTGCGACAGGTGTCGATGGCGGCTTGCAGGCTGGCTGCTGGGCGATCGGCCGCGTCGAACCAGAGCTTCGCGCCCGCGCTGCCCGGCAGCGCGATCTCAGCGCAGGTGCCCGAGCACGCGCCGCTCGCGGGACCGGTGAAGCTCGCGTCGATGGGATAGTACGTGCAGCGGTACGCCGAGGTCGTGGTCTTGGCTTGCGCCGTCAGATCTGCGCCGCTCGCGTAGCTGGGCGCCGCGCTGCCCGTCCATTTCAGCGCCGACGCCGTCGCCGCGCTGAGGACGATGCTGCTGGTGTCCGCGCCCCAGAGCCAGGCGCCGCTGCCGCCCGATAGCCCGCGGGCCACCAGCTCCGCGAGCTCTGCCGTGGTGGGTACGTGCCCCCCCTTCGCGAAGCACGCGCTCGCGGCGGCCGCCCAACCCAGCGCCGCGCTGTCTTTGGTCTCGCTCTTAGCGCCGCTGCCGGCCGGCACCCACTCGCCCACGATGCTCGCCGGGTGCGTGCCGGCCTGGCTCGAGCCGACGCAACGGAACGGGCGAAGCGCGGTGGTCGCGCTGGAGGTGACCGCGGTCGCCAGGGCGAACACCTTGGGATCTTGCCAGCGTAAGATCAGGTCGGAGTCGTTGCGGGTGTCGTCGGCGGTGTGAAGGTAGGCGTTGCTGCCGGCGCCGACCCCTTTGGCGATGGCCTCGGTCACGCGCACCGGGGTGGCCAGGTGACCCTGATAGAACCCGCACTCCCAGATCGCCGAGCCCTTGGGCAGCGCGGGCCGATCGGCAAGATCGATGTTGTGCTTCTTGCCCTCACCGTCGAGCCCGAAGCAGCCCTGAGCTGCCGGGCCGTTGCAGGCCTTGCCGGTGAACGCCGTCGGCGCCGGCGGCGGGCACACGCAGCGATAGTTCGAGCTGGTGGTGGCCGCAGAGCTGGCGGTGCTGCCGTTGCTGAGCCGCAGCCGGATCCGCTCGGCCGGGCCGTTCGGGGTCAGCGACCACAAGTAGTTGGTGTGGACGGTCTGCCCCACCGTCGCCGACTGGGTGGCGCCCACGCGGTACAGCTCGCTGGCCGTGGGCAGGCGCCCCGCGAAACCCGAGCACGTCTGGGTGGCGGTGGCGTGCGCGGCCGCGGCGCGCTCGAGACCGTCCCACGAGTAGCCCCACGGATCGGTGATCGGCGAGTTGAGCTTGGTCTTGCACGCGACCACGCACTTCTCGGCGCTGCACTCCTGATCGGTGCCACAGGCGGTGCCGCAGGCCCCACAGTGGGCCGCGTTCGAGCCGAGATCGACGCACGACCCGCTGCAGTTGGTCTCGCCGGGGGCGCAGTCGAGCGTGCACTTGCCGACGCTGCACGCCTCGCTGCCGACGCACGCCTTGCCACAGGCGCCGCAGTTCTTGCTGTCGCTCTCCAGGCTCTTGCACAATCCTCCGCACTCGACCTGCCCGCCGGGGCAGGCGATCTTGCACTGGCCCGCGCTGCACGCCTCTCCGGCCTTGCAGGCCGAGCCACACGCGCCACAGTGGTTCTGGTTGGTCTGGGTGTCCACGCACGCGCCCGCGCACTCTTTCTGGGTGCCGGTGCAGCTGATCACGCATTTTCCGGCCTGACACGCCTCGCCCGGAGCGCAGGTCGCGCCGCACTTCCCACAGTGTTGGCTGTCGGTATCGAGATCGACGCACGACGACCCACAGGCGGTCTGCCCCGGAAAGCACGACACCGCGCAGCCGCCCTTCGCGCAGCTCTCGCCCACGTTGCAGGCGGTGGCGCAGTCCCCGCAGTGCAGCGGGTCCTTGTCCAGATCGACGCAGGCCGAGTCGCAGTTGGTCTTGCCCGACGAGCAACTGTCGGAACAGGCGCTGAGGTCACACACTTGCCCGCCCGGGCACGCCGAACCGCAGGCGCCGCAGTGCGCGGGGTTCGAGCTCGTGTCGACGCACTCCTCCCCGCAGCGCTCGAGCCCAGTCGGGCACTGGCTGGCCCCGCCACCGCCTTCGGTGAAGTGCTCGAGATCCGAGCCGAGCACCGAACAGGCGAGCGCACCGAGCCCGAGCGCGAGGGCAATCAGGCGTCTCGAGCTCATTGGCTCGGCTGCCCCATCCGCAGCCGTCCGCCCCGGGCGGTGGGCCAGAGCAGACACTTGGTGCCCGAACCCGGCACCTTGAAGATGTCCATGCCGTGCTCGAAGGTCTGCACGAACACCTCGAGCACGCCATCCCCGTCGAGATCGCCCACCGCCGGCGCCGCCGGAGCGCCGTTGCCATTGCCATTGTGGCCGGGGTTGGGCAGCTTCACGTCGTGGAGCAACGCGCCGTCCTGCGCCAAGATCACCAGGTGCCCGGAGTCGGTCGTGTCGGGGTCGCCGAAGGTCGAGAACAGGACCTCCGGCGAGCCGTCTTGGTTCAGATCGGCGACGATCGGCTCCGAGGCGTACATGATGGCCTTGCCGAACAGGTAGTTGAACTTCCAGAGCTGCTTGCCGCCGGCGTCGAAGGCGTACATGTGGCCGTCGTTCAGTGAGACGATGACCTCTGGCTTCTTGTCCCCCTGAAGGTCGATGGTCGCCGGCGCCGGCACGCCCCCCGGAGGGTAGTAGCCGCTGACCGAGATGGGTTTGCCGCCGCGCGGCAGCGCTTCCCAGCCGGGCTTGCGCATCGCCGAGCGACTGCCGTCGCCGTAGATGCCCTCGAGCGCCATCACCGCGTAGGCCTGGGTCTCGTAGGGCTCGTTCTTCTCCACGTTCGGCACGCCGACGACCTCGTTCTTCCCGTCTTGGTCGAGGTCGACCACGTTCGGCGGCGAGGCCGTCCACTGCAGCCACTCCGCCCAGCTCGGGTGTGGCCACTGCCCGGTGTGGTCGTGATAGTGGTCCGACTCGACCTTCGGATCGGCCCAGCGGATGAACTGGCCCCAGGTCAGGCGCTGGTTCGCGTACTTGCTGTCGCGGTTCTTGAACCAGGGCGCCGAGTCGATGGCCACGCCGTCGTGATCGAAGGCCTGGATGTGGTGGTTGTCGTAGGTCGCCAGGATCTCGAGCGCGGGGTCGTCGTCGATGTTGCCGATGCCGACGTTGAGCCCGTAGCAGCCGTAGCCGCTGTGACCCATGCCGTTGCGGTCGGCGTCGTTCCCCGTGCCGGTCTTGTTGTTGTAGCGGGGCCATGCCTGCCACGACGCCCCCGCGGGTTGATACAGCTTGCCGTCGGGTGAGTACACGAAGACCTGGGCCCCGCCGTTCTTCGTGCTCGCGGTCTGGGTGGTGGTGGCCACCACCTCGATCTTGCCGTCGCCGTTCAGATCGGCGGCGGCGAGCCCGCGCACCTCGGGCGCGTTGCCGGCGGTGGTGGTGTCCGCAGGCCAACCGGCTTTCATCGCCAGCTTTCCGGCCTTCCACTCGTAGGCGATGACGTTCTTCCCGTTACCGACCACGATCTCGGTCGTGCCGTCGCCGTCGAGATCCGCCACCACGTGGGGCGCGTAAACGCGCCCGCTGCCGTCTTTGGCGCTCGACACCAGCGTGCCCTGGCTGTCGTAGACGAAGAGCGAATAGTAGGCGGCGACGAGCTCGTTCTTGCCGTCTTTGTCCAGATCCACGACCAGCGGCGAGGCGAACCAGCTGGTCTCGCCCTTGAGGTTCTTCCACAGCGTGGGCGCCTGCACCGGACCCGCGCTCGTGCCTTTCTCGCAGGTCGGGTTGGTCGCGCCGCCGGTGTTGCCCGTGCCCCCACCGCCGGCGTTGCCGCTGCCACCACCGCCGGCCATGCCGCCGCCGCCCGAGCTGCCGCCGGTGCCGCCGCCGCCGGTGCCGCTGCCGCCGGTGCCCGACCCGCCGGTCGAGTCGTCGCCGCCGCACGCGGCCAGCGCCCCGAGAGCCATCGCCACCGCCAACCCAAACCAAGCGCCACGTCTCATGGTTCCCTCACTCCGCCGTCGGCAATCGTTCCAGAGGTGCTTGCACCGAGCCTATTTCGGCGGCTCGCCACAGTTGGTGAACTCCAGGCTGGTGTCGATCCGGAAATGGGACTCGTCGGTGTGGCGCTCGGCCTGGAACACGTCGAGCGCGTAGGTCTTGCCCTTCTCGAGGCCCAGCTTCGCGGCGTCGGCGTCCAGATTCACGCTACCGCTCTGGGAAGGATGCACGCCGCCCAGATCGATCGCGAGCTTTCCGTTGATGAAGGTCCAGAGGTCGTCGTCCCCGGTGAAGTTGAAGACCTCGCCGCCCTTGTAGATGAACTCGGTGTGGAGCTCGAAGGTGAAGTGGTAGTTGTGGGGGTTGCCCTCGTTGCCGAAACCCTGACCGTCGATCGGGAAGAACGCGCCGTTGTCGTAGGTGTAGACGTTGCCGTTCTTGGTCAGGCTGAAGGTGAACGGGAACGCCTGATTCGTCCCCGCGACGTCGCGGTACCACTGATCGAAGTTCGCTTTGGTGGTGGTGTACTGATGGGCCTGATCGACGTAGACCGGCTTGTCGTCACTGCCCAGCGTCGCCTGGACGATGCCGGTCTCGCCGTTGCCGGTGAAGTCCTCGAAGTCCGGGTGGCTCACCGCGAAATCGCGGACCGTGCCGGTGAGCTTCAGCCCGCAGCCACCGCTCCCGCCGCTGCCGCTGGCCGCCGAGCCGCCACCGCCGCCGGTGCCGCTGCCCCCGACGTTGATGCCGCCGCCGCCGCCGCTGCCCGTGGCGCCGCTGCCGCCCGAACCCACCGCGCCCCCGGTGCCCCCGGCGGTCCCACCGTCGTCGTCGCCGCCGCACCCCACCAGAACGACGAGAGCAAGCGCTGAGTACCAGAACGGACGCATCCGAGCCTCCCGGGAAGTGAAGCCAGCCGCCTCGGATTGAACCATGCGCGCTCCGCAGGGGCAAACACCCACCTACCGAGCACACAGGCACACACACCGCGGGGCGGCGCCAAGGAACGGGAGTACTCTCGCGCCATGCTGTTGAACCGTTTCGAGACCGTGATGATGAACAACCCCGTCCGCGGGCTCGTTCAGAAGCATTACGAGGCGAGGAAGCTCGAGCGCCTCGGCGGTGGCGTGAGAGGCCAGCACGTCCTCGAGGTCGGCTGCGGGCGCGGGCTCGGCGTCGAGATCTTGCTCGACCAACTCGGAGCGGCCCGCGTCGACGCCTTCGATCTCGACCCCCGGATGGTCGAGCTGTCGCGCCGCCGGCTCGCACCTCGTGGCGATCGCGTGAAGCTCTGGCAGGGCAGCGTCACCGAGATCCGCGCCGACGCGGACAGCTACGACGCAGTATTCGACTTCGGCATCATCCACCACGTGCCCGCTTGGCGCGACGCGCTGGCGGAGATCTTTCGCGTGCTCCGGCCGGGCGGGCGCCTGTACGCAGAAGAAGTGCTCGCCAAGTTCATCCTCCACCCGGTGTGGCGCAGGCTGCTCGACCACCCGCGCCACGATCGCTTCGATCGCGAAGGCTTCGCCCGCGCGCTCGACGCCGCGGGCTTTCGAGTGCGGGTCAGCGACGAGCTCTGGGGCGACTTTGCCTGGTTCGTCGCCGACAAGCCCGCCAGCGGGTGAACCACGTGCCGCCACCGGCAGCGCGCCGGGTGGGAGAAGCGCTGGGAAGGTGGTCAGGGGGAGCGTCGTAGGAGGAGCGCGCCGGGCCCAAGGCACGGGCCTCTGCGCGGAGAGCTTCGTCATGCAACTGTCTCGTTTCGTATCGGTCTTGGGCGCACTTTCCCTGGCGGTCGCTTGCGGTGGCTCGGGGGCCGGCGGCGGCGGCGGCCTCACCGACGGTGGTGCCGGCGTGGGCAACGGCGCGGGCATCGGCGGCGGCAGCAACGTCGGCGGTTCCGGCAATACTGGAAACACCGCTGGGGTCGGTGGCCAGGCCGGAGGCGGCGGGTCGTCGTTCGGCGGCGCGGCCGGCAGCAACACCGGAGGCGTGGCGGGTCAAGCGGGGTCGAGCTCGGGTGGCTCGAGCTCGGGTGGCGCGAGCTCGGGCGGGGCCGGCGGCTCGGGCGGCAGCAGCGCCTGCAAGATGGGTGGCGCGGCGTGCCAAGGGTACTCCGATTGCTGCAGCGGCTCCTGCGCCGCCAACGTCTGTACCAACTGCAGCGCGAAGGGGCAGGCCTGCAACGGGGAGGGTGGTTGTTGCAATGGGCTGCTCTGTTACAACAACAAGTGCCTCGACTGTAAGCCCGACTACTCGTCGTGCACCTATGCGTCGGACTGCTGCTCGGGGATCTGCAACCAGGGCACCTGCGAGTCCTGCAAGGGCGCCGGCAACAGCTGCTCGACCTCGAGCCAGTGCTGTTCTGGCCTGACCTGCAACGGAGGCAAGTGCTGCAACACCGAGGGCAAGGCCTGCACCTACTCCAGCGAGTGCTGCAGCGGGCTTTCCTGCAGCGAGGGCACTTGCAAGAAGCCGTGCGGAGCGACGGGGTCGAGCTGCAGCGCGAGCAGCGACTGTTGCACCGGCACCCAGTGCATCAGCGGCAAGTGTGGCACCTGCAAGAGCACCGGGTCGAGCTGCAGCGCGAGCAGCGACTGCTGCAGCGGGCTGTCTTGCAACGGCGGCGTGTGCGCAGCGCCCTGCAAGTCCAGCGGGCTGTCGTGCACCTACAGCTCCGATTGCTGCACCGGTCTGACCTGCCAGAGCGGCCTGTGCAAGACGCCCGTGACCTGCAAGTCGAGCGGCCAGTCTTGCTACTACAGCACCGACTGCTGCACCGGCCTGACCTGCTCGGGCGGGTACTGCAAGACCACCACCACCACCGGGACCTGCAACGGGTACTGCGGCGGCAAGTCCGCCGGGTCGTGCTACTGCGACTCGCAGTGCACCACCTCCGGCGACTGCTGCCCGGACAAGAAGACCTACTGCGGCTGACCCGACCGCGCGCTTCGAGCCGACCGGTGGCGGATCCCCTCGCCACCGGTCGCACTCATTTGGGGCAGCCGAACGCGTCGCGCTGACACGACCTCCGCGCGGATCGGGCCAAAAAGCCTTGGCGCGGCCCGTGCAGTGTCCCCGGGCGGAGGCAAATCGATGCGTCGTGCAGATATCCAGTTGAGTCAGCTCCCCACCGAGGCCGGCGGCTGGCGCCAGGGCAAGCCCGTCGAAGATCCGGAGAAGATCAAGCGCTGGGGCTTCGTCACCGCCAAGCCCAGCGAGTACCTGGTGCACGTCCGGCGAGGAAGCGTGCGGCGCAAGAGCTCGGGCCAAGGCGCCACCTGCTTCAAGTGGCCGTGGGACGCGGTCGCGGTCGTTCCCACCTCGTTCCAGCGGCTGATGTTCCGGGCCGACCAGGTCACGCTCGAGAAGGTCGGTGTCGAGATCGTGGGCTTGGCCGTGTATCGCATCGCCGAGCCGCTGATCGCGTACCGCGTGCTCAACTTCAGCTTCCCCGAGCGGGCCCAGCTGAAGCTCGAAGAGGCTCTGACCGGGATGTTCGTGGGCGCTACGCGGCGCCTGGTGGCGAACCTCAGCGTCGAAGACTGCCTGCAGAAGCGAAAGAGCGCGCTGGCGCAAGAGCTCTTGCGAGAGGTCTCCCCGGTCGTGGGCGGCGAGGGCAAGCTCGACGACTTCACCACCAAAGGCTGGGGCATCGTGATCGACACCATCGAGATCCAAGAAGTGCGCGTGTTGTCGGAGGCGGTGTTCGCGGCGATGCAGGCGCCGTTCCGCGCCGACCTGGAGCGCAACGCGCGCCAGGCGCGGGCCCAGGCCGACAAGGACATCGCGACCCGGGAGGCGGATCTGTCGCGCCAGGTCGAGGAAGCGCGGATCCAGAGCGAGATGGTGGTGCGCGAGCGCAAACAAGAGCTGGAGAGGATGAGCGCCGAGGCCGACAAGGCCCGGGCGCTGCGCGAAGCCACCGCCGCCCGCGAGATCGAAGAGGCCAAGCTCGCGGCCGCCGCGCGCCTGCGCGAGCAGACCGCCGAGTTTGCCCGGCACGAGGCCGAGGCCCGGACGCGAGACGCGGTCCTCGCCCACGAGCGAACCGTTGCCGAGGCCAAAGCCGAGCTCGAAGCCCACGAGATCCGGGCACAGGCGCTGGCCAAGCGCGCCGAGCTTTCCAGGGTCGAGGTGCAGAGCGACGTCGAGCGCCGCAAGGCCATGGCCGAGGTGTACCTGGTCGAAGACACCGCGCAGGCCGAGGGCGCCCTCGCCAAGGCGCGGGCCGAACGCGAGCGAGCAGAAGCCCAGGCCCGGGTGCTGACCGCCGAGAACCTCCCGAAGCTGGCCGCCGCCGTCGGGCAGAAGTTCGGCGAGGTGAAGATCACCCAGTTCGGCTCCAGCGAGAGCCCCTTCGGCAGCATCGCGCAAGCGGTGGCGAGCGTGATCGACCTGGCGAAGTCGGCCTGATCAGGCCCGACAGCTCGCCAGCTTCTCGACCAGCGTCTCGAGCCGCGTCTTGGCGTCGCGAACCGCGACGCCGGCGCTCTGAGCTTCGGCGCGGGCCAGATTGATGGCCATGTCGATCTCCGCCATCTGGGCGATCGTCCTCTGGCCACTGGCCTGCGCTTCGGCTTCTTTCCTGGCCAGGGCCCGCTTGGCCACCAGGTGGGCCTCTTCGGCCTGGCGCAGCACCTCGGTCTCTCGCTCGACCCGTCGCTGATAGAACGCGGCGGCCGTCTCGCGCGAGAACGACAAAAGCACGTCGATCTCTTCGCTGAGCTCGGCCGCCAACGCGTTCAGGCGATCGAGATAGCTCTCCCGGTCGTGCTCCACGAGGTCGGCCTGGAGCTGCATCGTCATCAGCTCGCTCTGCATCCGAGCGTTCTCGATCTGCGTGCGCGTCGACGCGGTCGCCGCCTCGAGCTGCGCCCGGTGCTGCGACTTGAGCGTCTCGAGCTGGGCTTCGTGTCGCTCGCGCAACAGCTCGGTCTCGTTCTTCAGGGAAGCGAGCTCGGTCTCGAGCGCCGCTATCCGGGCAACGGCCTTTTGGAGGGGGTCTCGCGCGCTCACGGGGGACCCCGCAATTGTGCCAGAGCCTTGCAGCCAAGGGCCAAGACCCTGGAGGCCCTGGGTGGCGGGCCTCGCCAATTCCCTCACGATCCGCCGACGGCGGCTATCCTGGCGGGATGGAAGTCCGGCGGGCCGCCTCTCTCGCGCTGGGCATGGTGGTCGCCCCCGGGCGGACCCTGGACCGGATCGCCGGGGCACCGGCCCTCGGCGCGGCCGCGCTCGCGGTGGTGTCCACGGCGTTGCTCTGGTCCGCGCTGTGCGTCGCCTTGTGGAGCGGCGGGCACTCGCCGTCGCGGGCGCTGGTGCCGATCGCGCCCCAGGGCTACTACCTGGCACAAGCCCTGTGGCTGGTTCCCGCGGTGGTCGTCGGCTGGGCGATCGTCGGCGGGACCTGCCACGGCCTGGCGCGCCGCCTGGGCGGGAGCGGGACGCTCCGAAGCACGCTCGCCTGCGCTGGCTTCGCCTATGCCGTTCCGCTGGCTTGCCTGCTGGTGGTCCCCGACTTGGTCGCCTACTTGCTGTTCGGGTTCGGGGCGCTGGGAAAGGTCGTGCGCGTCAGCGGGCTGTTGCTGGTCGGCGCCGAGTGGGCGCTCTGCGCGCGCGCAGTGATGGCTGCCCACGGGCTCGCCCCGGCCCGCGCGGTCCCCATCGCTCTCTTGGGGCTCGTGGCACAAGCGGTGGTCATCGGGCCGATCCTTCGGTGAGCCGCTTTGGGCTAGGCTCGGCTTCGTGGGCATCGAAATCGAGCGCAAGTTCCTGGTGACCGGTGAGGGCTGGCGGGGTGGAAAGACCGAGACCCTCCGGCAGGGTTACCTCTCTACCGATCCGGACCGCGTCGTCCGCGTCCGCCTGAGCGGCGACACCGGGTACCTGACCGTGAAGGGGCGCTCGGAGGGGGCGCGCCGCGTCGAGGTCGAGCTCGAGATCCCGCGCCCACAGGCCGACCAGCTGCTCGACTTGTGCAAGGGCGCGCGGATCGAGAAGATCCGGCACCACGCCGAGCACGCGGGCTTCGCGTGGGTGGTCGACGAGTTCTTGGGGGACTGCGCCGGCCTCGTCGTGGCCGAGCTTGAGGTCACCGACGAGCGCGAGTTCGCCCGGGCCCTCGGGCGGCCGCCCGCCTGGCTGGGGCGCGACGTCACGGACGACGGTCGACTGTCCAACGCCGCGCTGTCGGAGCGGCCGTTCGGACAGTGGAGCGAGGTCGAGCGGCGGTCGCTGAGCTGACGAGAGCTCACTGGGCCATTTCGCCCATGGTGCGGGGGTACACCACCTTGTACTTCGGGGCCGTG
Source organism: Myxococcales bacterium (assembly GCA_016191785.1). GTDB lineage: Bacteria > Myxococcota_A > Polyangia > Polyangiales > Polyangiaceae > JADJKB01. Next base: position 14,270 of record JACPVJ010000011.1, read on the forward strand.
CCGCCGTCGGTGCTGGGAACGAACACCGCGAACACGCCGCTCACGGTCTTGAAGCTCACCGTGTCGGTGCCGGTGGTGGGTAGCGCGACGAAGGCGTTGTTCGGCAGGAAGAACGGGCTGGCGTTCACCAGGGACTCGGGCCCGGCGTCACCGATGCCGACGCCGGTCTTCCACAGCCCGAAGATCTCCTTCGACCCGGCCGGCTTCCCGCTCACGCTCGAGATCTGGATCAAGACCGGACCGTGGGTCTGCTCGTAGGCGGCGACGCTCAGATCTCCGAGCTGAACCCCGGTGACCGGCACCGGGTTGCCGCTGCCGACCTTCTTGGCGCACCCGGGCAACTGAGAATTGATCTGGATCACCAGCTCGCTCACGCCGCCCAAGGCGTAGCGCCACGCGTGACCGAGCACGTCGACCTTGTCACCGACCTTCAAGCCCCCGAAGTATTGCGCGACCGTGCTCGCGATGCGCAGCTTGATCGCCTGTTTCGCGGCCGCCGCGAGGGTCGGGTAGCTCTCGGCCTGCTGCACGAACACCTGGCAGGCCGAACCGGCGACGCAGCCCGCGCCGCTGATCGCGGTGACGAACACTCCGGGGACCCAGACTTGGGTCTCTTTAGCCGGGTTGTCGGACCAGATCTGCGCCAGCGTCTTCTGCGGCACGCCGCTCGGCGGGCTGTCGCAAGTGGGCCAGCCCGGCCCGCCGTCACCCGTTCCGCCACCGCCGCCGCTCGGGGCACCGCCGCTGCCGGCAACGCCGCCAGCGGCCCCCGAACCCGCGGTGCCGCCGCTCCCCGCCGCGCCCCCCGCCGGGCTGCCGCCCGTCCCCCCGCCCGAGCTGGCGCCACCGGTGCCCGACACGTTTCCGAATCCACCGTTGCCCCCGGCACCGACCCCGTCGGTGCCTTCACCGGTGGCGCAGGCCACGACCAGGAGAGCGACGCAGGCGAAAGAGAGGGACGAGTCTCGGCGCATACGAGCAGAGTTACCCGCGCGACGCACCGGTGTCGAGCCCGGTCGTCAGCGGTGATGACGGACGTCGCGCAGCCGCCGCAGGTTCTGGGCGGCGAGCGCGAAGCCCCGCTGCCGCCCGCCGAACCGGGTGGCCAGCGAGAACAGCTGCGGCAGGTGTAGCCAGAACGGCCCGCGCTTGCCCAGCGCGCGAAACCCACGCTTCATCAGCGTGGCAAAGGTCGGGCTGATCACGGTCTCGGCGTTGGTCATCCAGTTGGGGTGCGCAAGGGCTGCGCTGGCCAGCGTTGCGCACAGCTCGTCGAGGTCGAGATCGGGCGAGAGGTACCAGGACGGCTCGAACAGCGACTCGGTGGGCGAAAACCAACCCGTCTCCCGGCAGTGCCGCTCGAGGGGCGTGCCGGCGTAGACGCGGATGCCGGTCGAGAAGAGCACCAGGTGCGACTCGGGGATGTGCGCCTCGCAGAACGCCAGCGTCTCGCGCACCGTGTCCATGGTCTCGCCTGGGGCGCCGATCAGGAAGAACCACCAGGTCGGGATCCCCGCCCGTGCGAGCGCCCGGGCCGTACGCTCGATGGCCGGCTTGCCGAAACCCTTGTTCAGCGAGGCGAGGGTGACCTCTGACGCGCTCTCGGGCGTGCACATCAAGGTCGAGAAGCCGGCGCGCTTCATGGCTTCGACCAGCTCGTCGGTCACGCCGGTCGGGTTGAGCCCCATGGTCGAGATCTCGACCGGAAGGCGGCGGCGCTCGAGCTCGGCGCAGAGCGCCCGCGCGTGGGACAGCGGCAGGTTGAAGGTCGAGTCGACGATCTCGATCTGCGTGACCCCATGTGCCACGGCGTCTTCCATCTCGTCCACGACGTCCGCTGGGTCGCGCAGGCGATACCGCCGACCCTCGATCTCGTTGTAAACGCAGTACGAGCACTCGAGCGCGCACCCGCGCTTGGTCTGGATCGGATAAGGCGTGCCCAGCTCGGCGTAACGTCGGAGGTCGACCCAGCGGTGAGCGCGGCTGAAGCGACCGGCGACCGCCTCCGCGCGGGCCCGACCTCCGGGTGGCTCGCCGCGCTGCGATCCCGACAGCGGCAGACCACGCGCGGCACGGCGGGCGATCACGCCGGGGATCGACCGCACGTCGGAGCCCGCCTCGAGCGCGCGGATCAGCGCCGGCAGCGCGTCCTCACCCTCACCGACGATGGCGAAGTCCGCGTCCAGGTACTCCAGAATCTCGGTCGGGCACACGTTCACGGCCGCGCCACCGACCACCAGCGGCGCCGCCGGCGCGTGGGCGCGGAGCGGGGCCACGACCTGCTCGCGGATCTCGGGCAGAAAGAACGCGGGCTTGTCGAAATTGCAGTTGTCGAGGTTGCGGATCGAGAGCGCGACCAGCTCCGGCTGGTGTCGCCGCACCGCACGCTCGACGGCGCGAGCGGGCTTGCCTTCGAAGGTGAGGTCCGCGAACGCCACGTCGTGCCCGGCGGTGTCGAGCGCGGTGGCGACCATCGAGAGCCCGACCGGGATCACGGGCCACGGCATCTGCTCGCGGTTCGGGTTGACGCACAGCACTCGCACGGCGCCCCCAAGCTAGGGTGCCGCTTTCGCCGAGGTCAACCTGGGCGGCCGAGGACTTGCGGACGCGGAGCCGATCGACCAGGTTTCCCCGGTGCGCCCCTGGCCCCTGCTGTTCCTGCCCTGCCTGCTCGTGGCGGCCACTGCGTGCAAGAGCGAGCCCGAGCCCGAGCCGAAGTCGGACGTGGTGGTCCCGCTCGACGTCTTGCCCGGCGACTTCATGGGCGAGAACCAGCCGCTGAAGATGTTGAGCACGGGCGATGCCATCCAGCTGGTGGCGGCCCCGCAGGGCGGGCACGTGATCCACGTGGGCGCGCGCGTGCGCGGTTTGGGGTCGGATACGGTGAACATCCGCTCCCGCCTGCGCGACCCGGCGACGAGCGCCATCGAAATGGAAGAGGCCCGCGACGTGGTGATGCGGCCGGTCCCCGGCCAGCCCGAGTGGATGGAACCGGATCTCCGAAGCGTGAGCCAGGTGACGCACATCCCCGCGTGTCCGAACTACGACGACGCGGTGCTGCTGGGCGCGCCCTGGACGCTCGAGGTCATCATCGACGAGATCGAGGGGCCCGGCTTGGGCACGGCACGCGTGGACGTGAAGCCCGCGTGCGCACAAGCGGAAGGCACCGCACAGGCGCGCTGCGAGTGCGAGTGCGAGCCGAAGTACGTGCTCGGCAAGTGCGCAGCGACCCCGTGAACCGAGCTCAGCGCCCGGGCGGCCGGCGCGAGCGCCGCGGCGGGGGCCCGGTGTCGGGCTCGCCTCGCGGCAGCGGCGGCGGATGCGCGCGACGGCGCGGCAACGGCGGCGGCGCGGCCTTGGAACGGCCCCCGGACCCTGGCTCGAGCCACTCGAGCTTCACGTCGATCGTCTGCTTGCGCGGGGGCGGCGGGCACCCGGGGGCGGAGTCAGGCAAGAGCCAGTCCGCCTGAACGTCGACGGTGTTTCGGCGAGGAGGCGGGGGAGGTCGTCGCGTGGCCACGACCGAAATCGTGGGTCAGCGCGGGCCGAAACGGAAGACCCCCGCGCGGCGGCGCCGCCTCCCCAAGAGGCCGAGCCAGAAACCCACGAAGCCGACCGCCGCCTCACCGCCGCCGCTGCTGGTCGCCCGACACCCACAGCCGGCGTCGTCCGCGTCGCTCGCGGCCGGTGCGCCGTTCGCGCCTGCCACACCGGCATCGCCGCTGCCCCCACCCGAGCCGAACCCGACGCCGCCGTCCGGCGCCGCGCATTCCCCGCCCGCACAGCACTGACCCGCGATGCAGCTCTGCCCGGCCGGGCACTTCACGCCGGCGCAAGCGTCCACGCAGCTCCCCGAGGCGCAGAGGGTTCCGGCGGGGCAGCCGGTCTTGCACGACAGATCCGCGCACTTACCACTGGCCGAGTCGCACGCGAGCGGCTTCTCGCAGCTCAGCCCATCGCACTTGGCGCAGTGCGGGAAGCATTTTCCCGCCTGGCACACCTCGCCCGCGGCACACGTCACGCCGGCGCAGAGATCCAGACAGCGGTCGCCCACGCAGGTCTGACCTTGCGGGCAAACGACGCCAGCGCACGGCGCGCCGCAGCTCCCGCCACGGCACACTTCGCCCGCACCGCAGCTGACCCCCGCGCACTTCGGCTCGACGCACAGACCCGTGAGCTCGTCGCACGACCGCCCGGCAGCGCACGGAAACTCCGCCATCTCACAGCGGCCGACGCACTTGCCGTGATGGCACGCGTGATTCTGTTTCTCGCAGGTCGCGCCGTCGTCGACCTGGCCGTTGCAGTCGTCGTCGAGCCCGTTGCACTGCTCCGCGCCTTTGTCGAACAGCGGCGAGCAGGCCAGTTGCCCCTGCTGGCAGGTCGTCACGCCGCTGCCGCAGACGCCGGGCGCCCCGGTGGCGCAGGTCACGCCGGCCCCCGAGCAGCGGATGCCGCTCACGCTGGTCAGCATGTCGGTGAAGTCGTTGTTCGGGCTCTTGTTGCTGTCTTCCCAGGCGAAATAGAAGGTGTCTTGGAAGACGTGGCTGCCGTAGGTCAGAAGGTGGATCCACGACGAGCCGCCGGAATAGTCCGGGTTGTGCTTGCGCTCGGAGTAGTACACGAAGCCCTCCCCCTGGGCAGCGCCCGCCACCGTGGAGCAGCAGCCCAGGGCCCCACAGCTGCCGCTGCCGCCACCCTTGCCGTCACCCTTCTCGGGGGTGACCAAGAAGAACCCGATCTCGCCTCCGGCGTACCCGGCCTCTTTCGACAGGTCGAGCACCGCCGTGTCGCCCGGCTTGGCACTACAGCCGAGCATCACGTGCAGGTCTTCCGCCTTCGGCTTCTGTCCGGTGACGTTGTACCAACCGAACGCGTTCTTGAAGAGCGCGGTGCCGCGCGTGATCAACGTGAAGGTCTGCGGGCACGTCGGATGGAAGGTCTCCGGAACGACCACCGCTTCCTTCCATGGGTCGAGCCCGGCGAGGTGAGTGGGGACGCAGGCGTTGTCGTTGACCTCGTGCCAGAGCCGCGTCTCGCAGGTGCCGTTCTGTCCTGGGTCGCAGCTCGCCGAGCCGCCCGGACAGGCCTTGCCGATGTTGCAGACGCCCTTCTCTTTGCACGCGCAGGCGAACGCCGCAGCAAGCCCGGTGGGCTGTCCGCCGTCGCAGCCGAGCTTCGACGGGATGGGCGCGCTGTCGGGTTGGGTCAGCGCCCACGCGGGACCCGCGCTCGCGAGCAGCGAGAGCGCGCACAGCGCCACCCGAACCAGACCGATCTTGTGTCGTGCCCCACGAGTAACTCTCATCTGAGTTACGCTCCTCTTCGCGGCAAAAGAACCAACGGTCGCTGAGCCCCGCCCCCGGCCAAGGAGGGCGTGACTCAGCGCTGAGTCACGCCTTACGCGGGGGGCCTCGACCCGTCAAGCGGGGCGCTTCTTCGGTGCCTTTTTCCGGGGCGCCAGCTCCTCGACGGGAGCGAGCAAGGCGGTCAACCGGGTGACGACCGCCGCGGTGTCGACCCCGCGCCGCTGCCCGAGCAGAGTGATGTCGAGCACCAGGTTCGCCACCGCCATCTCGACCAGCGCCCGCTCTTCGGTGAGCACCGCCCTCGTGCTCGCCACCTGATCGGCGCCGCCGAGCAACGCACGCTTCTGATCACCCACCAGGATGAGCTTGTGGGGCCAGTACGCTTCGAGCTCGTGCTCGTCGATGCCGTACGACAGCACCGTGCCGAGCGCCGCGTCGAGCGGGTTGAACGAGAAGAAGATGATCTCCACGCCGCGACGCCGCGCCTCGCGAATCGGCCCCGCGAGCCGCGTCGCCTCGCGGTTCCAGAGCGAGCCATAGAGCTGCTTCTCGGTGGCGCCGATCAAGCGCTCGGCTTCCTCGATCACCGACGGGTAGCCTTGGATCGTCCAGGTGATGGCGCTGCTGGCGGGCTGCGCCAGGCTCTCGAGCGAGGTCTTGAGCCCGCGCAGGCGCTTGGCGAACCGAGCTTCGAGCACTTTCTCGAGATCGGCCGGTGGCAGCGCGACCCAACGCGCCGGCTCGCGCCCGGCCGCGTTCACCAAGCCCTGGTTTTCGAGCCGCTTCAGCACGCCGTAGATGGCCGAGCGCGGCACGTTGGAACGGGCCGCGAGCTCGTAGCCCGTCGCGGGGCTCACCTTGAGCAACGCGACGTAGATCTTCGCCTCTGCCGCGGTGAAGCCGAGCTCTTGCAGCACGCCGATCAGCTCGTCACTCATGGAGCGGCGCTCCCGCGCGGAAGGCTGGGCGCTCGTCGAAGTTCGAGCTCATGGCCCCCGGAGTGTCGCACGGCCTCCCGCCGCCGGGATCAATGGCGCACCTGCGCCCGCAGAGAACACCCATACCGCACATGCGCCCACAAAAATGCAAATTTTCACATTGAGAGTCACTGATCCGACGAGTAATCTGACGGCCATGCGAGTACGTCACATCTCTTGGGTGGTCATGGCTTTGTTCGTCGCTGCTTGCTCCAGCGACAGTGGCAACGACGACGGGGGGCCGACGGACGACCTGCTCGAACCGGAAGACCAAGCCGGCATGGACGGCGAGGGCAAGTTCGACGCGTGGGACTCGGCGAACAACCCCGCGAACGTCGATCCGAACTTCGCCTACCTGGTGCACCAGCTGCCGCTCGAGGGTCACGGCGCGGTGCCGATCCCGGGTGACTACTGGGCGACGCAGCACGACAACCTGAACCACGAGTGGGACGGCCCGGGCTCCTCGCCCGCCGAGAAGTACGCCAAGGCGTTCAACAAGGCCGCGGTGCCCGCCAACATCACCAAGTACCACGGCATCGAGTCGGCTTCGTACCAGAAGGAGTGCACGGCCGGCGGCAACGAGTGCGCGGGCTCGGAGGACGGCGGGAGCTGCTCCATCCCGAAGGGCGCGACCAAGGGCCGCTGCATCCCCGGCTGGTGGGGCATCTGCCACGGCTGGGCGCCCTACGCGCTCTCCGAGGCGGCAGCCATCAAGCCCGTGACCAAGAACGGTGTGACCTTCTACCCGGGCGACCTCGAGGGTCTGATGTCGCTGCTCTACACCGACATCGACACCAAGTTCGTCTCGCGCCGCTGCAACAAGGACACCCCGGTCACCGACGGAACCGGCCGCATCGAAGCGACCGAGTGCCGCGACATGAACCCGGGCTCGTGGCACGTCGTCACCACCAACCTGATGGGCCTCCGCCGTCAGGGCTTCAACATCGACGCCACCTACAGCTCGCAGGTCTGGAACCAGCCGGGCTACGGCTACAAGATCACCAACCCGGACAACGGCAAGCTCAAGGAGATCAGCAAGGACGAGGCGGTCTCGATGCTGGGCGCCAACCTCACCCTCACCGAGATCTTCCCGACCGTCGCGATCAAGAAGGACGAGACCAAGACCGGCGAGTACACCGCGGCAGCCGCCGGCGACTACACCATCAAGATGTCGGGCAGCGGCGACGCCGACCTGTACGTCAAGAAGGGCGCTGCTCCGACCGAGAGCGAGTACGACTGCCGGCCTTACGGCGGCAACTCGAACGAAGAGTGCCTGGTCAAGCTCGCGGCCGGCGAGAAGGTCTTCTACATGGTCAAGGGCTACGGCGACGAGAGCAAGGTGACGCTCGGCGCGGCGGTCCCCGGCGCAGGCGGCGGCTACACCTACAACACGCTCGCCAAGCGCTTCTTCTACGTCGAGATGGACTTCACGTACATCGTCGAGTCGAAGCCGGCCAAGCAGTCCCACGTCGATGAGGCGCTGACCAGCTACGCCACCACCAAGCACTACAAGTACATCTTGGAGGCGGACGACGCCGGCAAGATCATCGGCGGCGAGTGGGTCGGCGAGAGCCGCACCAACCACCCGGACTTCGCCTGGTGGCCCACCAGCAAGCCAAGCAGCCCCCAGGCCGGCGGCCTGATCACCTACGCCGAGGTCAAGGCGCTGAACGACGAAGCGGCCGGCGCGCCTCCGGTCGAGACCGAGACGACCGTTCTGAACGGCGTGGTCGTCCAGCAGAGCGGGACCAGCTGGGCCTCGAAGTACGGCTCGGTCACCGTCGAAGGCGGCTTCAAGAAGCTCGAGGTCACCATGACCGGCACCGGCGCCGCCGAGCTCTACGTCCGGGCCAAGCGCAACCCGACCGTCTACTCGTACGGCTGCAAGTCGACCACGGCCGGCACGGCCAACCAGACCTGCACGGTGGACACCTCGTTCAACGGCGACACCTACTTCGTGCGTGCGCGAAGCAAGACGCCGGGCACCACGGTGACGATCAAGGCCAAGAAGATCAAGTGAGCTGACAACCTCCCGAACCACGAGCACGCGTCGGGCTTCGTTCCGGCGCGTGCTCGTGTTTTGTGGTCAGAAATCGCCGCCGGCTGCGGCCTAGCCCTTCGGGCGGACGACGAGGAGCACCGCCGAGAGCACGAGGGCGGTGCCGGCCAGGGTCGACGCCTTCAGTGTCTCGCCACCCACGGCCCACCCCAGGGTGAGGGCGATCACCGGCGTCACGTAGGCGATCAGCGCCAGCTTGTGCGCGTCGGCGTAGCGCAAGAGCCAGAAGTAGATGCCAAAGGTGAACGCGGTACCACACAGCGCGAGATAGGCCACGCTGCCGAGGGCGGCTGGTGTCCAGTGTCGCGGGGCGCCCTGTTCGGTGACGAGCGCAACGCCCGCGAGGGTGACTGCCCCGACCCACATGGCGTTGCGATTCATCAGCACCGAGCTCGAGCCGGCGCCGAAGCGCTTCACCACCGTGGTGCCTACGACCGAAACGACCGGGCTCACGAACAAGACCAACGCCGCCCCGGTCGCGCCGGCGCCCAGCGAGGCAATGTCGTTTCGGAACAGCACCACCAGCCCGGCGAACCCCAGCAGGAACCCGAGCCAGCTGCCGCGCCGCAGGCGCTCGCCCAAGAGCCAGTGCGAGGCGAGGGCCATCAGCACCGGGAACACGCCCCAGAGCACCGCCACCAGACCCGACGGCAGGCGCGTCTCGCACCAATAGACCACGCCGTAAGAGGTCGCGAAGTTCGCCAGCCCCGACACCAGCCAGACCCAGGCTGGCGGGCGACTGCCGCCTTCGCGTCGCGCGATCGGCCCCGCCACGGCGGTCATGACCAGCGCCGCCACGCCGAAGCGCGCAGCAGCGGAGGTGAACGGCGGGAGATCCCGGAGGCCGCCGCGGATCACGAGCCAGGTGCTGCCCCAGACCGCGCACAAGAGCGCGACGAGCACGCCCTGGACGAACCGACTGGGCGACGCCACGCGGTCCGCAGCGGCGGCTCGGGCGGGGCTCGCCCCCGGTGAGGATCGCGCTCTGCTCATTTCGAGGCGGCCCGAGTCGAGGCTAGTGGGTCCGCGCCTCGTCGCCGACATAGAGCTGCACGCGGTCGTCGTCGATCGAACGCCGGAGCGCGACGACGTCGCGGGTGTCGACGGAAGCGGCCACCAGGTTCGAGCTGGTGGTCAAGACCCACTGCGCACCGGGCAGCGCCCGCCCGAGGGCCGCGGCCAGGCCGGCCTGCGTGGCTGGATCTTGGTGCAGGTCCACCTCGTCGATGGCGATCACCCCCTCCGCGGTGCGCGGATCTTGCCCGGGGTACGCGGCCCAGAGGAGACGCGTGCCGAGCGCCGCGAACGCCACCAGGTGGCGCGCACGGGTCGGCAGCGCGTCGAAGAAGCGGTCGCGCCCATCGGGGTCGAGGAACACCGGCTCGAAGGTGGCGGCGTCGAGCCCGCGATACGCGAAACCGGCGAGTGAGGCCAGGTGGTCCACCGCTGAGTGCATGGCGCCGCCCAAGAGATCCAGCCGCCGACCGCGATCGCCGCCGCCACGCGACAGGGCCGAGCCGATGCCAGCGTAAGCTAGCGCCTGCTTGGTCTCGCGGGTGAGATCCGCGCGCTGCGCTTCGTCCATGGCCGAAGGCCCGCGCACGTCGTAGCGCGCCACGGTCCGGGCCGGCGCGCTCAGCGCCAGCGCTTGGCGCGAGAAGAAGCGATGTGCGGGCAAGAGCAGAAACGCGAACCCGCCGCCTGCAGCGCGCTTGTCGAACAGCGCCTGCTCGCGACGACGGAACGCCTCTTCCTCGTCGCTGGCGCCGAGCCGGGCCCCGGGGGTCCCGACGCGCAGGACGTGGGGCCGCTCGGGATCGTCCTGACCCAGCCAGTATTCGCACACGGCCTGCGGAACCACGGGACGGGAGAGCGAGGGATCGGGCGGCGCGCCGCCCAGCACCCCCGGCGAGAGCACCACCGAGTTTCCGGGCCGGGTGGCGGCGACGGCCGTAAGGAGGGTGGTCTTGCCCACGCCGCCGGCGCCGTGGATCACGCTGATCCGGCGCGGCTTGCCGTCGTCGTCCGCGAACGGGACGACCAGATCGTCGAACGGACCCACGGCCACCAGGCGGATCGAGGTCAGATACATGCGCGACTCGGAGTGTAGCGCGAAGCGTGAGAAAGTCGTGGGGCCAATGCAGCTCAGGGCCGAGATCGAGATCGCCGCACCGCCGGACCGCGTCTGGCAAGTGCTCGTGGGCTTCGCCGAGTACCCGGAGTGGAACCCGTACGTGACGACGGTGGAGGGGCAGCTGACCGAGGGCGCCGAACTCACGCTCACGTTGACGTCGACGGATGGCAGCGAGCGACGCCAGCGGGCGACGGTGGTGAAGGTCGACGCCCCGCGGTGCCTACGCTACCGGACCCGATTCTTGATGCGCCGGCTGTTCGAGGGCGAGCACTACTTCGAGCTCGGCGCGATCGACGGCGGGCGAACGCGTTTCGTCCAGGGTGAAGACCTGAGCGGCGCACTGGTCCAGCACATGGGCCCGCGACTGACCGCGATGGCCCGCGGCTTCGTCGGGATGAACGAGGCGCTCAAGAAGCGGGTCGAGCGAGGGTAGCCGCGGCGCCCCTACGGCTTGGGGGGCGCTCGCTTGCCGGCGGCCTTCGCTGCGGTCTTCAGATCGTCGCCCTCGCGCAGACAGGGCCAGCAGTCGTCGCGCTTGCCCTCGCCGCAACCACTCTTCTGGCTGAAGCGGCCGAGCAGCGGAACCACCCGCCGGTCGCCGTGCTCGGCGGCACGGCCGAGGGCCGCCTTCGCGGCGTCGCAGCTCTCGGCGGCGCGCAGGTCGAGGGCCACGAGCAGCGCTGGCGAGGCCCGCTTCCGGACCTCGTCGGTGGAAAGCAGCGCCTCGGCGATCGCCGCGGCCGGGTCGCCCTTCTTGCGGGTCGTCCAGGTCGAGTACAAGAGGTCGGAGCCGAGGGGCGAGCTCATCCTGGCCATGGCGCCCAGCGCTTCGCGCATCGTGTCGGGATCGCTCACAGCGGCCCTGAGTCGCGCGGGGTCGTCCTGGGCGCCGACTAGGCCGCGACGCTTTTCGTCGGCGCGAGCCGCGCTGAGCGCGAGAACGTCGTCGACGCTGCGCTCGGCTGCCGAGCGCGCCTCGATCGCCGCGGTGTCGACTGCGGGACGCTCTCGGGTCTCGGGCTTCGCCGCCTCCGGGGAGGGCGCTGAGGGCAGGACGGCGACGGTCGCGCTCGGCGCGGGCTGGTGGTCGGGGCGAGCTCTGGGCGCCGAGCTGCGAGCGATCAGCGCCGAGCAGCTGCCGGACGTCAGCGCCATGCTGGCGAGCGCCAGCGCCACCGCGATCAGCGCGAACGCCCAGAACGGGCCGGCGCCCCCCGCGACCTGCACCCGCTGGCCCAGGGCCTCGACGAGCGTGGGGAGCTCGGCCACGGGCGCGGGGCCGGGCATGATCGACGTCGGTGCGCTCGGTTCGACGGTCGTCGGGCTCGGTTGCGTGGGAGCCAGGCTCGAGTGCTCGGGTGGAGGATCGGGCGCGCGCGCCACGATGGCGTCGAGGGACTCGCTCAAGGTGTCGACGAGCGCGGCGGGTGGCGCCGGTCGCACGGGAGGCGGCGGCACTGACGGGCGCGCGGGCGGCGGGTTCGACGCCCGCTGCGAGGGCGAAGGCGGAGGGTTCGACGCCCGCTGCGAGGGCGGTGGCGGAGGGTTCGACGCGCGCTGCGAGGGCGGTGGCGGAGGGTTCGACGCGCGCTGCGAGGGCGGTGGCGGAGGCACCGACGGACGGCCCGGCCGGGACGCTGGCGGCTTGGGCGCGCCCACCGACGCGGGCGGGAGCCCGAGCGCGCTCGGTCCCGGGGTCCGAGGTCGAGCCTCGGGATCCGGGAGCTTGCGCGACGAATCGGGGGAGGTCAGCTCCTTCGAGTCCACGGTCGGCTCCGCCGCCGTGTCCTCGGGGATCGCGTTCGGGATTTGTTCCCACCCCCCGTCGACGAGCGAGGTTCGCGGGCGGCCGAGTTTGTGATCCTGGGGCATCCCTCGGCCAGAGCGTAGCGGAAGTTCCGGGGCTCGGCCCTCAATTTGCCGTCGCCTCGGTGTCCGGCACGGGATTCTCGTACACTCCGGCGCAAACCCATGACGAGCCGAAGTGACCCGTAGGATTGCGGTCGTCCAGAATCCCAACGCCCGCGGCGGGCGCCGCACCATGGCTGAACGCGCAAGTCGACTCGAGCGACTGATCGGTCGACGCGGCACCGTGTACGCGACCCGCACCCTGGACGAGCTGGGGGACGCGGTGCGAGAAATCCTGAAGGACCCGCCGGACGTGCTGGTCACCGACGGCGGGGACGGCACGCTGCACTGGGTGCTGAACGAAGCGCGCCAGCTGGTCCCCGACGTCACTCGGCTGCCAGCGCTGCTCCCCACCCACGGCGGGACCATCGACTTCGTGGCCAGGAAGGTCGGCATCACCGGGCACGCCGAGAGCATCGTCGCGGCGCTGCTCCGCGCACTGGATCGAGGCCAGATGCCCGAGCTGGTCGAGCTCGACTCGCTCTGGCTCACCGGAAGCGAGCTCGATGGGCAGCCCTTCGATCGTCTGGGATTCGCCCTGGCCGCCGGGGGCATCGGGCAGCGGTTCTTCTCCAAGTACTACGAGGAGAAACAGCTCGGGGCCGGCGCCATCGTGCGCGTGGTGACCAAGGCAGTGGCGTCCCGCCTCGCCGGGTCGCTCGGAGCTCCGCTCCCCGACCGCCTGCTGGACTACGGGCGCGAGGTGTTTCGACCTACCTCTGCGCGCGTGACGATCGACGGCGAGGTGGTGCCGGGCACGGCTCACGGCGCGATCCACGCCGGCGCCATGGACTTGCAGCTCGGTGGCGTCTTCCGCGTGTTTCCTCTGGCTCGAGACGACGGGGCCCTCCACTTCCAGGCCGGCGAGATCGTGCCGCGCGAGATGATCCTGGCATTGCCCGCCCTGGCGCGCGGCGGCGCCATCCCCAGCGAGCGCCTGCGTGAGGTCCGCGGGCGCGAGATGTCGATCGAAGCGCTCGGCGACGAGGCCCTGGCACCCATCATCGACGGCGAGGCGTTCGTCGGGCTGCGAACGCTGACCGTGCGCCTCGGTCCCCGCATCCGCGTTCCGCGCGTCCGAGTCTGACGCTGCTCGCCGAGATGCGCTCTCGGCGCTACGCTCTCGCCATGGCGCGATGCGCAGCCCTCGCCGTGGCCCTGGTGCTCGTGGCCCCGGCCTGCTCCAAGCTGCGCGAGCCGCTCAGGAAGGCCGGCGTCGTCGCGAAGGCTCCGGCGGCGACGCCGAGCCCGACCCCGGCGGCTGGGGCGGGCTACGTCCGGGTGCGCGTCGGCGGGGTCACTCGCCTGCCCCACGGCGGCGACGCCGTGCTGCTGGTCGAAGACGGCAAGCGACGCGCGCTGCCGATCTTCATCGGCGGGACCGAGGCTCTCTCCATCCAGCTACGCCTGAAGAAGCAGCCGTTCGTGCGCCCCCTCACCCACGACCTGCTCGACGCCTCGATCCGAAAGCTCGGGGGCAAGGTCGAGAGCGTGCGTGTCGACAAGATCGAGAGCAACGTCTTTCACGGCACGCTGGTGCTCTCGAGCGGCGACCAACGCTTCGAGCTCGACGCACGGCCCTCGGACGCCATCGCCGTCGCCATCGGCAACGACGTGCCCATCCACGTCGCCCGGAGCGTGCTCGACCACGCCGGCCTGGATCTGGACGGCACCGGCGTGGACGACGGGGCTTCGGAGGACCGCCCCCCACCCGTCAGTCTGTGACGAGCGTCACGCGGCGTCGATCGGCCGGGGGTGCGTCTCGGGCGAACGCAGCACCGACAGTACGTGCTCGGGCATTCGGCGGGGGCGATGCGTGTCGTCCACGCAAGCGAGCAGGGTGGAGCCTTCGGTGATCAGCTCGCCCGAGTCTTCCCTCGAGATGCGATAGGAGAAGAGGACGGTCACCCGGGTGTGCTCGGCGAGCCGGGTCTCGACCACCAGCCGTTCGTCGAAGCGCGCCGAGCGGCGGTAGTGCACGTTCGCCTCGACCACTGGCAGGTGCAAGCCCTGCTTCGCCCACTCCATGTAGTCCACGCCGCGGCGATGCATGTACTCGACGCGACCGGCCTCGAAATAGGAGAGGTACGAGCCATGGTGCACGATGCCCATCAGATCCGTCTCGCAGAACCGGACGCGGATCACGTAGCGGCTCAGGCAGTGTTCCGGCAGGTCCGATTGCACGGGGCGCGGAGCCTACACGAGGAGGGCGGCCCGACGCGACCTCGACGCTTGCCTCCGGGCGGAAAGCGGCCGATACACCCGGCATGCCGAGCGCGCCGCCCCCTGCCCCCCCGGTACCCCAGACCTACAAGATCGTGGTCGGCATCGACTATTCGGAGCAGAGCAAGCGCGCCCTTCGCGCGGCGCTCGATTTTGCGCTGTTCCGGGACGCACAGATCTACGGCGTGACCGTGGCCGAAGGCTACGGGCCCGGCCGCCCGGCGGTCGAGAGCAACGAGATGCACCAGGCCTTTCACGACGAGGCGCAGCGCACGCTCGACCGCTTCATCGCCGCCGAGATCGACGACTTCGAGAAGACCGGAGTTCGGCTCAACCGCAAGCGGGTGGCGGCGGCGGTCGACTTCGGCAAGCCGCTGGACGGCATCTTGGCCCTGGCAGAGGACGTCCACGCCGATCTGATCGTGATCGGCACCCACGGCAAGAAGGGGCTAGAGCGGCTGCTGGTGGGCTCGGTCGCCAGCGCGGTCCTCGGCCACGCGCACTGCCCGGTACTGATCACTCGCTGACGGCGAATCGAACCCGCTCTTTTTCGGCTTCGACCGCGGCGCGCTCGCGAGGGCGCTGATCCAGCCAGTAGACCATCTCACCCGCCTCCCAGGTGTAGCGTTCACCGTTCATGGTGACCTTGCCGTCGGCCAGGGCGCGCGTGAGCTTCACGAGCGGCACGTGCTCGAGGTCGCGCAGTAGCGCCTCGAAGTGCGCCTGGTGGGTCGGGTCGACGAAGCCCATGGCGAACCGCGCGGCGTAGGCGGTGTGGAGCCACGCCGGGCGGAACGCGATCCCCGAGAGCGAGAGGCGTTCGGCGACTCGGGCGAAGAGCTGTCCCGCCTCCCGGGCCATGCCGAGCCCGGGCTCTTCTTGCCCGGGCAGGCGTGGGCGCTCGTCGCTGAAGCGGCCCCGCGGGTGTCGCAGGGTCAACCAATGCACGTAGAGCACGTCCTCGTCGCCGACCTTGCGCTTCTCGAGCACGGTCTCGATCAAGAGGTGCTCGACTCCGTCGGCCTGGGCGAACAGCCGCAGGCGGTCGCCACGCTCTTCCCGATCGGCGTCCACCCGGAACGAGCCGTACCCCAAGCGCCGCAAGTGCTGGAGGATGCCGTAGCGCGACATCGCATATTCGATGCCCTCGGGCGTGTAGTAGCCGAGGAACCGCGGCGAGCGGCTGCCGTGGCGATCGAGCTCTCCGAGCAGGTCGGCTTCGGTGAGGAAGAACGGCCCCTCGAGCTTGTCGCGAGTCAGCTCGCGCGCCACGTTGGCGAACTGGGTCGAGAGCGGGTCGGTACGCGCGGGGATGGGCGTCAGGGTCTGACGTGCCAGCACCATCCCGGTCCCGGCCAGCGCGCGCCAGGCGTCTGCGGTGTAACCGCCGCCCGGGAGCCACACGGTGGGCGTGCCGATCAGCGCGCGGTGCACCGCGAGGTCGCGCCGTCGCACCCCGCCCAGGCTCAAGGCCAGCGCTCCGAAGCGATCGTGGCGGAGCACGTCCCCGCCGGCGAGGACGAACGCCAAGCCAGCCGGCGGCATGCGCGAGAGCAGCCCTTCGAGCGCCGCCAGGTAGCTGCCGTCGTCACAGTCGCGAGGCAGCACGGTCTCGTCGACGCCCTCGAGCTTTCCCCAGTCTGCCCCGGACAGTGATCCGATCCACACGGTCGAGTCGCCGGCGAAGCAGTCGGCGGTGCCGTCGGGGGGGTGCGCGTCCAGATCGAGCACGACCACGCGCTTGCCAAAACCTTCGCAGCGCAGCGCCGCGACGGCCACGGCGATGTCGTTGACGATGCAGAAGCCGCCACCACGCGCGCGACCCGCGTGGTGGAAGCCTCCGAGCAGGTTCATGGTGGGGCCCCGGGTGCTCAGCGACTCACGGGCAGCGTCCAAGGTTCCGCCGCACGCGATGCGGATGGTCTGCACCACTTCGTCCACCACGACGTCGGATGCGTGCACCGCGAACGCGTGGGCAATGGCCAACGGGTCTTGCAGCGACTCGAGGAGCTCGGCGCTGTGCACGCGCGCCAGATCTTCGTAGCGAATGCGGCTCGGCGTCCGGACGTCTTCCGCCAAGAGAAAGCCCGAACCGACCAGGTACGACAGCACCAGATCTGCTCGGCGAGGGTCGATCCCGGTGCTGGCCTCGATCGACGCGAACGGCAGGCGGTAGGCCCGGTCGTACCACAGCGCGAACGGATGCCCGTGGGCCCAGCGGCGTGCCCGCGTCGCCCAGTCCGCGAGGAAGGTGTTCATGAGGCGAAGCGCGCGGGCACCGTCAGCACGGGCACGGGCGCCAGCCGCACGACCTTCTCGGCGACGCTGCCCATCAGGAAGTGCCGGAGCCCGCGCCGCCCGTGAGTGGAGATCACGATCAGGTCGGCGCCGCGCCGCTCGACGGCAGCAAGGATGGCGCTCACCGGCTCGCCCGTCTCGAGGTGGTGCGTCACCGTCACCCCGGCCGGCAACTTCGCGCCGGCGAGGAACTGCAGCATCTCCTTCTCGGCGTTCTCGCCGATCAGCTCGAAGAGCGTGCGCTTCCCGCCGCCCGAGGGCTCGACCTGGGTCTCGGGCGGGACCAGCGGCGGGTGATCCCAGACGTGAATCACCTCGAGGCGAGCCCCCAGCCGATCTGCCCACACCGCCGCGGACTCGAGGGCGCGCAGGCAGTGTTCGGAGTATTCGACCGGAACCATGATGCAGGAGACGCGCATGGTGACCTCGCGCCCACTTGTAGCCCAGTCACTCGCCCTTGCCCAGCCGCTCCTCGAGCTCGTCGATGCTCCGTGGCCAGTCCGCACCCAGCAGGCGCGAGAGGCCGCGATCGGCCAAGAGCCTGCCACCGGTCTGACAGCGCGGACAGTAGTTCACCTCGTTTTCCGCGAAACGGATGCGCTGCACCGGGGTGCCGCACGCGAGGCAGGGCTGACGATACCGCCCGTGAACGGCCATGCCCTCGCGAAAGGCGGTGACCTTGTCGGGGAACCCGTCGCCAACCTCGCGCCGCGTGCGCTCGAGCCAGTCTCGCAGCGTGGCCTGCGTCGCGGACCAGAGGCGCCGCATCTCGCCCTCCCCCAGCTTGTGAGTCTGTCGCACCGGGGAAAGGCCCGCGTGGAACAAGATCTCGTCCGAGTAGGCGTTGCCGATTCCGCTCACCAGACGCGGATCGGTGAGGGCGCGCTTGAGCGTACGGTTCTCGCGACGAAGCGCGGTGGCGAATTGCTCGGCGGTGACGTCGAGCGGCTCGATGCCACCGCGGTCGAAGGGCTCGAGGGCGGCACGCGTCGAGACGACGTGCAGGCTCGCGCGCTTCTTGGTGCTGGCCTCGGTCATGACCAGCGAGCCGGGCTCGAAGTCGAAGGCGAAGAGCCCGACCTTCTTCGGCACCGGCGCCCCCCGCTCTCGCCAGCGCAGGCGGCCGGCGATCATCAGATGGACGACGGCGAAAAGCGCACCCTCGGCCTCGATCACGATCCGCTTGCCCAACCGCTCGACCCCGACCACGCGGCGCCCCTCGAGGGCGCGCGCGGGCGGGTCGAAGGTCCGCAGCACGAAGGGGCTGGCGATCCGTAGGCGCTCTAGCGTTTGCCCGACTGCGAGGGCCGCGAGGCGCTCGACGTAGACTTGGACGTCGGGGAGCTCTGGCATCGGTCCGATCCCGAGTCTAGCGTCACCGCTCGGTGATCACAGCTGCCGCCGCGATCAACACCAACGCCCCACCCAGCGCCGCCGCGGGCCGCAGGCGTTCGTCGAACACGGCGACGCCGACGATCACCGCCACCACGGGTTCGAGCAAGAGCAAGGTCGCAGCTCGGTTGGCCGGAGTGCGGGCGAGCCCGCGGATGAACAGCACCCCCGCGATCGCGCCGGGCCCGAGCCCCGCCAGGCCGATCAGAGCCCAGGCCCCGGGCGGAGCCGACAGCGACCCGCGGGAGACGAACGGCAGGATGGCGATCAGCGCCGTGGGCATGTGCCAGGCCAGGATCTCGGTGGGCGCGAAGTGGCGCCCGAGCCGCTTGGCCGCGAGCAACGAGCAGGCGAAGAACACCGCGCTGCCGGCCCCGAGCCACGCGCCGGCGCCCAAGACCGGACCGCCGGAGCGCCAGGGTTCGAGCAACACGACCAGCCCGACGAGCGCCGAGCCCAGCGCCGCCCAGGCGCGCCGCCCGACGCGCTCTCCGACGATCATCGGGGCGCCCAGGGATACCAGCACCGGCGCCAGGTAGTGGGTCAGCACGGCCACGGCGAGCGTCGTCCGCTGCATGGCCCAGAAAAACAGCAACGCGTTGGCCGCGTCGAACACCCCCTGCAGGCCGAGCAGCGCCCACGCGGCAAGGGGCCGCCGCACCCCGGGGCGATCTCGAATCGCCAGCGGCGCGGTGGTGATCAGGATGACGCCGAAGACGACGAACACCTCGAGCGGCGCGTCGACACCGCCGCGGGCCTCGGCGGGCCTGAAGAACAGGCTCCAGGTGCCCCACGCCGCAGCCGCCGCGGCGATCATCGCCGCGCCCCGAGCGCTGCCCGAGCCGTCAGCCACGTCGCTCGACGACCGCCGCGAAGATCGCCTCGACCGCCGCCCCGTCGTGCCCCCCATGCGCGACCACGTCGGGAGCTTCGGGCACCTCGTACCCCACGTCCGCTCCGGGCACGCCGCCGGCGCGCCCCTCGTGGACTGCACGGTAGAGGCCCTTGGCGTCGCGCTGTTCGACCTCGGCCTGGGTCGCCTCGACGTACACCTCGACGAAGCTCGGTGCCGCAGCCCTCGCCCGGTCGCGGAACGCCTTCAGGTGCGCAGTGGCCGGCACTAGCACCACCAGGCCCTGCCGCGCGAGCAGCGCGGCGAGGTTGGCGAGGGTGGCGTAGTACTCGTCTCGCGATTTCGGGTCGTAGCCGTGGCGCGGGCAGAACGCATCACGGACCTCGTCGCCGTCGAGCACGCAGGCGACGATCTGACCCTGCCCGAGCCGGGCCTGAAGCGCTCGCGCGAGGGTCGACTTGCCCGACGAGGGCTTGCCCGTGAGCCAAACCACCACGCCGCTCACGCGAAGACCTCGTCGGCGAAGGCCGGGTCGAAGCGTTCGGCGGCGAGAGCGCGCTCGACCAACGAGAGAACGCGGTCCCGGGCCGCACCGTCCACCTGCGGGTACCAGACGGGATTGGCGACCACCAGGCCGCGCCAAGCCAAGAAGGGCGCGCAGACCTCGCAAAGCTCGAGATCGGCGCTGGCCTCGAGATACACGCGCCAGAAGCGGTGCCAGAGATCGCGGAACGCGGTGGCCCAGGTTCCGGGGTGCTCGACCGCGAAGAACACGAAGTTGATGGCCATGCAGGTCACGTCGTCGGCCGGGTCGCCCGCACAGCCGCGGCTGGCGTCGAGCAGCGCGACCTCGCCCGCGTCGGAGATCACCACGTTGAACGGGTGGTAGTCGCCATGCGTCCGGCAGAGGCGCGCGGTTCGCGGCTTCAGCCGCCAGCGCCACGCGGTGAGGGAGCGCTCGAGGGCCATCAGGCGTTCGGGCGGCGCCCCGGGGACGTCCGGCGCGTACGCGTCGAGCAGGCCGAAGATCCCTTCGCCGCTCCCGACCAGATCGCGGATGGCGCGCTGGTAGACCCGCGGGTCGTCGAGCTTCTGCGAATGGATGGTGACCAGGTGGCGCGCGAGGGCTTCGGCGTGAGCGATCTCGTCGGCCGTGGCGACACCCCGTCGGGCGATGCGCCGGAGCTCGTCCGCGTAGAGGTGACCCTCGGCGAACGAGGTCACCAGGTAGAACTCACCCGCGTCGCGGAGCGAGATCAGCTCGCGGCCATTCTTGGCGATCGCGCCGACGTCGAGCGCGCGGACGTGACCGGGGATCTGCTCGAAGCGGTCGAAAGAAAGGAGAAGCTCTGCGGCGCGGTCGGCGCGGCGGTCGTGCCCGAACTGGTCGGGTTGGGCCGTGTGGAACACCAGGGTGAGCTCGGCTCCGCTCGCCTCCCGGACGCGAAGCCGGAGCGGCACGCCGTAGCCCAGCCCCTTGGTCGTGGCCGGGTCGACGACCTCGGCGTCGTCGACGCCGAACGGCGCGGCCGACAGCAGGGTCGCCCCAGGCAGGATCCGGGACACGACCGCTTCGAGCGCCGGGATGACGCGGTGAGCCAGGGGCGTCTCCACGGCCCGGAGTCTAGTCGGAAAGGCCCGACCGCGGGCATTTCCTCCATGGTTCCGAGGGGGATGGGCCCGTGGTTGCGGGCCGGAATTGCGTCGCCGACCCTGCAAGCTCGGGCAACCGACCGCGTTTGAGAAAAAGCGGTCACGAACCGCGCGCTGAGGGCCACATGGGATCGGACAAGGAGCTTTCGATGGGTGTTGAGGCAAGGGCGAATCTGGACGGGGGCGGCCCCGTCCCCCACTCGGCCGAAGACCGAGCCATCGAGGAAGCGATCCGGCGCGGGGACCATCGGCTGGCGCTGTCGCTGTGCGCCCGGCACCACGGCACCGCGGTCGGCCGCCTGTGCATGGCCCTGGTCGGGTCGAACGCCGAGGCCGACGACCTGGTGCAAGAGACCCTCCTGGATGCGCACGCGGCGTTCGCCGAGTGGCGAGCCGATGGCTCGATGCGCGCTTGGCTGTTCGGGATCGCCCGGAAGAAGTGCGCGAGGCTGCTCGAGAAGACCGCCCGCCGCACGGCGCGCCTGCGGCTGGTGCACGACGCGGAACGGGACGGCAGCGCGGAGGACTTGATGCAGCTCCGCCAGCGCGCCGAGTCCGCCCGCACGGCGCTGTCGGGCATCAAGCCCAGCGAGCGCGAGGCCGTGGTCCTGCGCTACGCGAGCGAGCTCAGTTTTCGTGAAGTGGGGATCGCGTGCGGCATCGACGAAGCCGCCGCGCGCAAACGAGTTTCCCGGGCGCTCGCCCGGCTGCGTGAAGTGGTGAAGGAGTGACGCCATGACTGACGAAAACGGAAAAGCAAGCTGCGCCGAAGTGGAAGAGCGCATGGCTGACATCCTGGACGGCTCGGCGCCGGACCACCTGTTCGACCACGTGGCCGACTGCGATCGCTGCCGCGACGCGCGCTACGACGCCGAGAAGCAAATCGAGCTCGTGGCCGCCGCAGGCGTGGACTACGTCGCGCCGGCGGATCTGGAGGACCGCCTGCTCGCGGCTCTGGACAAGGGCGGCGCCGCGCCCGCGACGGGTGCGCCGAGCGCGGAGCCCGTTGCCCCACCGACCAGCGGGACTGCGCCCGTCGCAGCTCCCGCCCCGACGATGCCGGCGATCCAGCCTGCGGCGGAGGCCGCGGCCGCGACGACCGAGGCGATGCCGGCGACGCAGCCTGCGGCCGAAGGCGCGGTCGCGACCACCGAGGCGATGCCGGCGGGGGTGAGCCCCGCTCCGACCTCTGAGCCCACCGAGGCGATGCCTGCGCCGGCGAAGACCGAGCTCACCGAGACCCCGGCGATCGCTGCCGACCGCGTGGACGCGCGACCGCGAGTCGTGGCGCTGAAGCCGAAATCGAGCCCCGTCCTCTGGCTCGCCGTGGGTGGCATGGGCGCGGTGCTAGCGGCCGCGGCGGCCGCGGCCATCGTGATCAAGGCCCGCAGCACCGGTGGTCCGGCGGCCGACGTGGCTGCCGAAGGCTGGCACGGCACCGTGGCCAAGCTGGCCGGCAACGGGCTCTCGGTGTGCGCCCCCGACGGCGCGAGCTGCACCCAGGCCGCGGACAACGGCGCGGTGCCCAAGGGCTCGGTGCTGAAGACCGACGACCGCACGCGCGTCCGAGTGACGCTCGCCGACGGCACCGAGCTGTCTCTCGATCGCAACACGCGGCTCGCGCTCGGAAACGAGAAGGGCCGGCGCGCCAAGCTCGAGAGCGGCAGCCTGGTGGCCGACGTCGCCCACATCGAGGGCAAGACCGCGCGCATCGACCTGCCCAAGGGGCACGTCGAGGTGCTGGGCACCAAGTTCTCGCTGACTGCCGGCGACGACAGCGCCACGGTGGACGTGAGCCGCGGCACGGTGAAGCTGGCCGACACCGAGGGTCGCGAGGTCACGGTCCGCGCCGGGGAGCAGGGCCGGGCGTATGCCGGCACGGCCCCGTTCGTCGGCAACTCGAACACCCTGGGCGAGAACATCGCCTGGAGCGAGTCGGGCATTGCCGAGGACAATCACGAAGAGGTCGCGGTTCGGGGCCTGGGCGAGCTCAAGGCCAAGAAGCCCGGCGACAGCACCGAGCGGGACAACGCCGTTTCGCTCACCTCGCACTCGGTGAAGGTGCGCATCGCCGGCGCGATGGCGCGCACCGAGATCGACGAGGTGTTCACCAACTCGACCGACGAGGTGCTGGAAGGCATCTATCGCTTCCCCGTGCCGCCGGACGCGAAGATCGAACGCCTGGCCCTCGAGGTCGATGGCAAGCTGGAAGAGGGCGCCTTCGTCGATCGCGACCGCGCCGCGGCCATCTGGCGCGGAGCCATCGTCAACGCGGCGCCCCAGGTCCGTCAGCAGGTGCGCGAAGAGATCGTGTGGGTGCCCGGCCCCTGGCGCGATCCGGCTCTGCTCGAGTGGCAGCGCGGCGGGCGCTTCGAGCTGCGCATTTTCCCGATCCCCAAGCGCGGCTCGCGGCGCGTGATCTTGGCCTACACCCAGACCATCAAGCCCACCGGCGGCGTGCGCCGCTACAGCTACCCGATGGCTCACGACCCCAGCGGCTCGACCCGCGTGGGGCGCTTCGACGTGGACGTGCAGGTGCGCGGTCACGACGAGAGCTTCGGCGTGCGCCCCCACGGCTATCAGCTGGCCTCGGCCAAGAACGCCGGCGCCGATCAGCTGAGCCTGAACGCCACGGGCTTCTCGCCCAGCGGCGATCTGACCGTCGAGTACGCGCTGCCGGAGCGCGACGCAGAGCTCACCGCCTGGGCTTACAAGCCCAGCGCCGACGAGGCGAGCCGGCTCGAGCAGAAGGCCAAGGTGCCCCCGCCCGCGACGAAGAAGACGGCGGGCAACACCGTCCTCGACGCCGCCCCCGAGCCTCCGCCCGTGGCCAAGCTGAGCAACGACGCGCCGTACGTGGCGGTGGCGCTGCGTCCGAAGCTGCCGCGGTCGCGCGAAGCCGTGCAGCGCACCTTCGCCATCGTGGTCGACAGCAGCCGTTCGATGTTCGGCGAGAGCTACAAGCGCGCCGTCAACGTGGCCAGCAAGCTGGTGCGCGAGCTCGACGAGGGCGACAGCTTCACGCTCCTGGCCTGCGACACGGACTGCCGCGTCCTGCCCGGCGGGCTGATGCGGCCCAGCCGCCAGAGCGCCACCGAGGCGCGCCGCTTCCTCGAGAGCGTCGTGCCCGAAGGGGCCAGCGACCCGACCATGGCGATTCGGCTGGCGCGCGGCGCGACCAGCGCCGCCACCAACAAAGATCTGCGCGTCGTCTTCATCGGTGACGGCATGCCGACCACGGGCCAGATCCGCCCGGCCTACGTCACCCGCGCCATCGAAGACGCCATGCCCCCGGGCAGCGGCACGCTCACCACGGTCGCCATCGGCGCCGACTCGGACATCGACACGCTGGGCGCCATGGCCCGCGGCGGCGGCGGCGTGATGCTGCCGTTCGTTCCCGGCCAGACCACGGCCGAGGCGGTGTACGCCACGCTGTCGGCGACCTATGGCACCACGCTGCGTGACGTCACCGTCGAGCTGCCCGCCGGCTTGACCGAGGTCGCCCCGCGTCGGGTGGACACGATCGTCGCGGGTGGGGAGCAGATGCTGGTCGCCCGGATGGACAAGGGCGAAGTCGAAGGCAACGTGGTGGTGCGAGGCAAGCTCGGCAAAGAGGGCTTCGAGCAGCGCTACCCGGTGCGGGTCGTCGCCACCGAAGCCAAGGGCAACGCCTTCGTGCCGCGTCTGTTCGCCGCCACGCGCATCACCGATCTGGAGCGCGAGCCCAGCGCCGAAGCGAAGAAAGAGGCGATCCGCCTGTCGAGCGCGTTCGACGTGGCCAGCCGCTTCACCTCGCTGCTCGTGCTCGAGAGCGAAGCCATGTTCAAGGCCTTCGGTCTGGACAACACCCGCACCTCGCACCAGTGGACGGGTGAAGAGGCCGCCGCCGGCACGGTCGCCCAGGGCGCGAACGAGGTCGACGAGTCCGAGGGTGACGCCTTCGACAAGGACTCGGCCGCGCGCGGCCGCTCGGGCCCGGCGAAGATGAGCGCCAAGGCGATGGACTCCGAGGCTCCCGGTGGTGGTGGCTTCGGCCTGGGTGCCACCGGTGCCGCGCCGCCCGCCGCGAAGCCTGCGTCCCCGAGCATGGCAAGCGGTGAGCCGTTGCCATTCGCCGAAGAGAAGGCGAAGAAAGAGGACGCGCCGCGGGCCTCGCGCCGACCTCCGCCGATGGACCCGTGGACTCGCCCGCGCAACATGATCCCGATGCGGCGCATCTGGGAGCGCAAGGGCAGCGTGCTCGAAGGTCGCGTCCAGCCGAAGGCGGTCAGCCTGGGCAACATCGCCCAAGCCGAGCGCGACGTGCAGGCGAACCTCAACCACCGCGGCGCGCTGCGCAAGCTGTTCACGCTCTACGCCGTCGGCGGTGACGTGGACCAGGCGCGGACGCTGGCCGAGCGCTGGAGCGAGAAGGAACCGCTCGACGCCGACGCGCTCACGGCCCGTGCCGACATCGCCGCCCGCAACGGCGACCGCGAAGGGGCCATCCGGATCCTGGGCAGCGTGGTGGACGTACGGCCCGACGACATCCCGTCGCAGAAGCGCCTGGCTAGGCTCCACCGCTGGGCGGGCCGCCCCGCCGTCGGCTGCCGTCACTCGCTGGCGCTGGCTCAGCTCCGCTCGGGCGACGCCTCGCTCCTGGCCGAGGCCGTCAGCTGCGGTCGCCGCAACGGTGAAGGCCGCCTGGCTGACGACATCTTGCAAGCGGCCGAGGCCACCGTACGCAAGGCCGCCGAGGCGCAGCTCACCAAGTTCGACAACCTCAAGGACGATCTGTCGGGCGACCTCAAGCTGGAGGCCACCTGGCTCGGCGCCGACACCGACCTCGACATCGCGCTGATCGATCCGGACGGGAACCGTGTGTCGTGGCTCGGCGCGCCGACCAAGGCAGTGATCAGCGCTCTGGACGTGACCAGCACGCAGCGCGAGAGCCTGGCCCTGCGCGGCGCGAAGCCCGGTGAGTACGTGATCGAGGTGGTGCGCGGTTCGGGCTCGACGCCGGTGCGTGGCGAGGTGATCGTCAACGTGGCCGGCGCCCGTCGAGTGGTTCCGTTCTTCTTGAACGGCACCCGCGAGACGGTCGGCATCGCAAAGATCGCCATGGAGAGCCGCCTGGTCCCGATGAGCGGGGGCTTCCGCGGAGGCTGGGAGTGAACGTGATGAAGAGCAAGATCCTGATCGGCGTCGTGACCCTGGGCCTGGTGGCGGCGGCCTGCGCGGGCGGCCACCGCGACTCGGAGTACGCGCGTGGTCCCCACGGGCCCGGCGGCGAGAACGTGATCGCCACCGGCGATCCCGAAGAGCCAGGCCCGGACGACCCCGAGTGGGGCATCGTGGGCGCCGCCGACCCCGACTACCCGTCGGTGGTGCAGAAGGTCGTGAACATGGTGAGCGACCAGCAGATCCGCGGCGCGGTCAGCCGCCGCGGGCTCGATCTGCTGAACGTGATGTGGGAGGACACCGGCCGCGCCGAGGGCTCGTCCCTCGGGCCCAACATCTCGGACCTGACCCTGCAGGTTCGCTACCGCGCGCCCGGTGGCGGCGAGACCACCGCGCTGATGCCGGTGATCCGCTTCCCCAACTTCACCGACCGCACCGGCGACGTGCCCGCCGACAAGTTCTTCGTGCGGGTCGGGAACCACAAGAACAAGAAGAAGCTCGACACGGTCCCGCTGACCGACGTGCTGCGCGATCTCAAGAAGTACGCCAGCAAGCCCTGGAGCATCCAGGGCAGCGGCAACATGCTCGCGGCGCGGGACACCCACTTCCTGGTCAGCGCGCAGGCGGTGTTCTTGCCGATCCCCAAGAAGGGCAAGGCCGAGTTCAACCCTGCGCTGTTCAACTATCAGTCCGCCCCGGGCTCGCCGGCGGTCCTCACGCTGCTCGTCACGCGGCAGGGCACGAGCATGAAGGTGATCGAGAATCGGCCGGAAGAGTCCGCCTCGCAGGGCATCGGGCAAGAGCTGTACTTCAACAACGACGGCATGCGCTCAGCCTTCACTGCCGAACGGAAGAGTGACGTCGCCCAGCGCATCCAAGCCCAGGGCGGGCCCAAGACCCAGGA
Source organism: Myxococcales bacterium (assembly GCA_016191785.1). Taxonomy (GTDB): domain Bacteria; phylum Myxococcota_A; class Polyangia; order Polyangiales; family Polyangiaceae; genus JADJKB01. The sequence goes on from JACPVJ010000011.1 coordinate 41,137, forward strand.
CGACCGCTCGGCCCTGGCCCGCGGCGCCGACGTGCTGTTCCTGATCCAGATCCCGCTCAAGCACCGGCACCGCGGCCGCCTGGGTGGCGCCATGGCCGATGCCGAGATGGCGCAGCCCTCCGCCGCCGCCGGCGGCGCCGCGCCCTCCAAGAAGGCCAGCGCCATGCCGATGGAAGAGGCGAAGGACAAGAGCGACGTCGAGCAGGCGGTGCTCGGTCACGGCCGCGCCCGCGGCCCCTTCGAAGAGGGCGGCAACCTCCGGCTCGAGCGCGACCCCCAGTTCCCGATCCGGATCACGGTGCAGTTCTACAAGGCGACCAGCAACGGCGTGGCCGACGAGAAGGATCTCGACGCCATCGCCAAGAGCATCGGCAGCGTGTACGAGCACGCGGAGTTCGTGGGCTCGCTGGTGTTGCCCGAAGGCGACCGCCGCCGCCCCTCGACCTGGCAGCGCATCCCGAACGAGTGGTGGCCGTGGTGACCCGCGTCACGGCCTGAGCGCCGCGCGCACTCGCGCGTGAGC
>JACPVJ010000012.1 GCA_016191785.1 Myxococcales bacterium
CCCGCGCCGCCCGCGCCGCCGCCCGCCGCGCTACCCGCGGTGCCCCCGGTCCCGCCCGAATCATCGCCCCCGGACTGCCCGCAACCCACCAACAAGCATGAGATGGCCACCAGCGCTGAGCTGCAACGAAGCATGTGCGAGTCCTCCTGAAGCCTCGTTTCATATCGCGAAGGGTGAGCGTTCGTCGTGTCAGCAGTTGCTGACGCGCAAGCGGGCGCGGCCGGCGTGTCTTCAAGGGTGGAGACCTCTGCCCATGCATTTCTGCAACTCTCGCTCAGCGGCGGCGATCCTCGTCTTGTCACTGGCTGCGTGCTCGGCCACCAGCGCCGGCAGCGAGCCAGACGGCGAGGTGGCAGGCGCGGGTGGCGCGAGCGGTGGCGCCGGCGCTGGGCTCGGAAGCGGCGGTGGGCCTGGCGGCGGCCTCAACGTGGGCGGCACCAGCGCGGGCGGTGGCGCCGGCGGTGGCGCCGGCGGCGGGGTCGAGTGCCAGGCCATCTCGCAACAGGCGCAGACGAAGTTCAAGCCGGTCGACATCATCTGGGCGGTCGACACCTCGGGCAGCATGAACGCCGAGCGCAAGGCGGTCGAGACTCACCTCAACACCTTCGCGCAGACGATCACCGCGGCGGGCATCGACGTGCACGTGGTGCTGATCGCCGACCCGGGTGGCATGTGCATCGGCGCTCCGCTGGGAAAGGGAAGCTGCCCGGGCGGCTCGCAGTCGCCCACGTTCATCCACGTCGAGAAGTACGTGGGCAGCCACAACGCCCTCAGCGCCTTCGTCGCGTTTTACCCGGCGTACAAGCCGGCGCTGCGTCAGAGCTCACTGAAGGTGTTCACGGTCGTCACCGACGACAACACCGAGCCGGGGAGCATCAACTCTGCTGCAGAGTTCAGCCAGGCTGTGGCCAAGCTCGAGCCGGGTTGGTTCGACGACTGGAAGGTGTCGGGCATCTTCTGCACCGGCAAGGGTTGCAACAGCAACTGCGCCGCCACCGGTCACACCTACAACGCGCTGGTGGCTCAGACCAGCGGGGTGGCAGGTGATCTGTGCGGCGGCAACGCCGGCGGCTTCAAGCCCGTCTTCGACTCGCTCGCCAAGGCCATCGTCGAGAGCAAGACCCTCGACTGCCAGTGGACCATTCCACCGCCGCCCGCCGGCGAGACCTTCGACCCGGGGAAGGTCAACGTGCGCTTCACCTCCAGCGCGAACACCACCACCGACCTCTACGCGGTGCCCGACGCCAGCCATTGTGGACCGCAGGGCGGTTGGTACTACGACGATCCGAAGAACCCCAAGACGATCTCGGTCTGCCCCTCCACCTGCCAGAGCATCCAGTCGGACCCGGGCGGCAAGATCGACATCTTGTTCGGGTGCGTGACCGTGGTGCAGCCCGCCTGACGCCACCTGCGTCCAGCGGCGATGCGCTGGCCGTGCGTCACCACCCCAGCCCATCACAGTCGCTGTCCGCGGCGTCCCAGTAGCTGTGGCGACCCGTGGGTTCGATGCGGTGCAGCCGACCCTCGGCGTCGATCATCACGAAGCCGAGCTCTTCTTGGATGTATGACTTGGTCTCGTGGAGCGGCTGGGTGCGCCACCCGTCGCTGGCCTTGTAAGCGTGGGTGCTGCCCACGGTGTGGTAGCTCGAGATCGTTCGCGTCGCGAACAGGTGGAGCGTGCCGTTCGGCGCGATGCGAAGCTGTGGGTCCTTGTGGAGAAGCATCGGCAGCGAGTCGGCCGTCAGCCCCGAGGGCCCGCTCACGGAATACGCGAGGTCCTGACCCTTCTCACTGGCAAGATGGAACTTCCCGCTGCCGTCGACGGCGAACGCGGCGACCGACGTGACCGTCGGTGTCGCAGGGCCGGCGACCCACGCGCCCGACGAGAGCGTCGAGAGCTGGACGCCTCCGCTGCTGCGGGCGAGGTGCACGACCCCTTTGGGGTCGGTCGCCAGGAGGAAGGAGCCGGCGTTCGCGTCCAGCTGCTTCTTCTGGATCGTTCCCCCCGACAACACGGCGTGCCAGAGCCCGGCTGCCGAGAACACGCCATGGACGCCCGAGCTGCCGTCCGTCGCGATGTCCAGGGCGTACCCGACTGAAGCGTCGCCCTTGGCGAGCTCGGTCAGTTGCGTGGTGACCCAGCTTCCGGTCACGTTCGTCGTGTAGAAGAGCTCTCCGGCGCTGGGGGAGCCGACGCGATACAAGACGTGGTCCTTGCCCTGCGCGTCCACTGCCAGCTCCCCGTTGAACGAGCTGGCGGTGATGATTTCGTGCTTCCACGTGTCGGTCTGCCAAACCGAGAGACCCATGCCCCCCGTGGCGCCATAGAGCACGTGGATCGCTCCGCCCGGGCCGAGCGCAATGTCGACGAGCGAGCTCTTCCCCAGCTTGGGGTCGACGGGGATCGAGCCGCCCTCGACGACCGCCTCCGCGGCGCCAGGGTACAGGGCCGCCTTCGCATCGTCGCAGTCGTCGCCCCCGCACGAAGCCGCCGTGTGCCCATCGCCGTCGCCGTCGCTGCAACCCGAGCCGCCCGCTCCCGAAGCGCCGCCGCTCGAAGCGCCGCCGCTCGAAGCGCCGCCCGAACCCGAAGTGCCGCCGCTCGAACCGCCGCCGGCCCCGGAGCTACCCCCGCCGCCGGAGGCGTTCCCGCCGCCCCCGCACCCGGCGATGGCGATCGACGCACCGAGCCACAGCGCCGAGCTCACTCGCACGGGTGAGCTCTACTAGTGGAAGACACCTTGGGGAGACGCCGCCGTCGTCGGTGCGCGCTCAGCACCGCGAACGCGCCGGCGCAGAGCGCCCACCAGCCGCCGTGCTCCCGCGCGGGCGACGTGCGGCAGCCGCAGCCGCCCTCGTCGTCGGACACGACCTTGGTGTTCTGACTGCTCTGACCGCCGCCACCGGCTGCGCCGTCCACACCGGGCGCGCCAGACCAACCCGGTTCGTCGATGCCCTCGTCGCCCGCAGCACCGGCTGCGCCCGCTGCGCCGCTCGAGCCCCCAGCGCCCGCCGAGCCGCCGCTGGCACCGTCGACCGCGCCGTCGCTCCCCGCTTCGCTGCTGCCGTCCTTCGCAGCGTCTGCGCTCGCGTCCTTCGTGCCGCCGGTGCCGCCTGTGCCCGCGTCGGGAACCGTGGGTGAGCCGTACAGCTCCCAGATGGACTTCACGTCGCCGCCGGTGATGACCCACTCGTGATTGATGAGCGAGCCCGACTTGGTCAAGAGCACTGCCTTGCCGCCCACCCGACAGCTGGTCAGGTCGCGCGTCGACCGATAGTGCATCACCGAGCCCACGTTGTACTTGTCGAGCAGCGCGCAGTCCTTGCACAGCGCGAACTGGTACTGGCAGAGCGAGCTGTTGACGATGTTGCTCGAGATCACCTGGATGTAGCTGCCGCGGTCCTTGCGGCGGTGCTCGTGCTCGAGCCCCAGCACGTGGCCGAGCTCGTGCCGCGTCACGGTCAGGTACTCCGAGTCGCGCAGGTACAGCTTCGAGACGGTGCCCGAGCGATAACCGACGAACTCGACCCGAGGGCTGCCCTCGCCGACCAGCACGTAGGCATTGTCGGTGCTGGTCGCCGCCACGAAGTTGATGACGTTCTTGGTCTTGGTCTCCCACTCGCCCATCGCCGTGAGCAGGCGGCTCTTGGTGGTGCTGTTGACGGTCGAGCCGATCTTGTAGGGCACGCGCCCCTTGGGCCAGATCTGGTGCTTGCCCGTGCTGGTGAGCGGCCCGCCGAGCCCCGTGGGCGCCGACCCGGGCCCGAGCTCGCCGCTGCCCTCGTCCGCCACGCAGGGCTCGTCGATGCGATCACAGTCCGGGTCCTCTGGCGGGCAGACCGAGCCTGACTCGTCGGCCTCGCCGGGGGCCTCGTGGCAGCCCCCTGCGGCCAGCGTTGCGAGCACAGAAACCGCGATCGCGCGCCGAGTCCGCATCCTGACGAATCTACCACGACTTGCGAAGCGGCCCGAATCGCGCTACGCCTCGTGTCGCTCACGACTCGTGCGGCCCCCTCGGCCATCAGGTGCCTGGGCAGTCCAGGTTCCGAGATCGTGACGAACGCGGCCCATGTGCCGCCAGAAAGTGTGTGTTTCCGATGAACTCTCTCAGCCCCGCGCGGGCCCACGAGGCGAACGTTCGCCCGGCCCCCGCCCCCTCTCCGTTCGCCGACCTCGGCTTGATGGGCCAGCTGGTCCGCGCCGTCGCGAGCGAGGGGTACACGACCCCCACGCCGATCCAGACCCAGTGCATTCCGCCGCTGCTCGACGGCCGTGACCTGCTCGGTTGCGCGCAGACCGGCACCGGCAAGACGGCGGCATTCGTGCTGCCCATCTTGCAGCGCCTGGCGCAAAACCCCGCGCCCAAGAAGATCCGCGCGCTGATCCTCACGCCCACGCGCGAGCTCGCGGCGCAGATCGGTGAGCGCACCGAGGCCTACGGCAGGCACCTGGGTCTCGGTCACACCGTGATCTTCGGCGGCGTGGGCCAGCGCCCGCAAGAGCAAGCTCTGGCCCGCGGCCCCGCGATCGTGATCGCCACGCCGGGCCGCCTGCTCGATCTGATCCAGCAGCGGTTCGTGAAGCTCGATGCCCTCGAGGTGTTCGTGCTCGACGAGGCCGATCGCATGCTCGACATGGGCTTCATCCACGACGTGCGCCGCGTGATCCGCGAGCTGCCCAAGCAGCGCCAGACCCTGCTCTTCTCGGCCACCATGCCGCGGGACATCGACGAGCTCGCCCAGAGCATCTTGCACCAGCCGGCCCGCGTCGCGGTCACCCCCGTTGCGTCCACCACTGAGCTGGTCACGCAGTCGGTCTACTTCGTGAGCCGCACCGACAAGCGCGTGCTGCTCGAGCGCGTGCTGCGCGCCGAGGGCGTCGAGCGCACGCTGGTCTTCACCCGCACCAAGCACGGCGCCAATCGCGTGGCCGAGCAGCTCACCCGCTCGGGCATCAGCGCTTCGGCCATCCACGGCAACAAGAGCCAGAGCGCCCGAGAGCGCGCCCTGGAAGACTTCCGCCGCGGCCGCATCCCGGTGCTGGTCGCGACGGACATCGCCGCCCGCGGCATCGACATCGACGGCATCTCGCACGTGGTGAACTTCGACCTGCCGAACATCCCCGAGAGCTACGTGCACCGCATCGGCCGCACCGGCCGGGCCGGCGCCACTGGCACCGCGGTGTCGTTCTGCGACGGCGAAGAGCGCGCGTTCTTGCGCGACATCGAGCGTCTGATCCGGCAGAAGGTGCCGGTCGCGGACGCCGCCCTCCTGCCCGAGGCACCCAAGAGCGCCTACGCCCCGGCGCCGCAGGCGCCCCGCGCCGCGCACCCTTCGAACGGCGCGCACCCCTCGCAGTCTTCGCACGCTGCTCCGGCGGCTCGCGGTTCCAGCGAGGCCGGCGCACCCCGCTCGCCGAGCGAGCCCGGGGCGCGGTCCCCCGGGGGTGCATCGCGCCGTCCGCGCAGCTTCCGCTCCGGGCGGCGCTGACACGGCGCGCGTGCCGCCATGGCACGCAGCTGGCACAACTGCCCCGGGATTCCCGCGCAAAGCGCGGCTTGCAGTTCGGCACGCGCGTTGCTGAAGGGGGAGGCATGTCCAGCCGACTCCTGATCGCTGCGCTCGTCTCGACCGTCACCCTGGCCTGCGGCGGTTCCACCAGCCAAGACTCGTCCACCGGCGGCAGCGCCGGTTCGGGCGGGTCCACCGGCGGCACCGCTGGAACGGGCGGGGCTACGGGGGGCACCGCGGGGATCTCCGGCGGAACGGGCGGGGCGTCGTGTGACGGATACGAAGACGAGACCCCGCCGGGCTCCGTGACGTTGCGCTACCAGAACGCGACGGGCGCTCCGATCTACCTAGGCGGCGGCAACACCTGCGACCCGACGCCGCTGTTCGACCTCGACGGTCCCAACGGCCCCGTGCAGCTGCAGGCCAGCGGGTGCGGCCACACCTGCGAGGCGCTGCAGAGCCACGGCAACTACTGCGCCGGGGCCTGCATGATGCCGCCAGTGATCATGATCGCGCCCGGCGGCCACTACGACGAGACCTGGTTGGGCACGGTATACGAGCTCGAGTCGATGCCGAAGGAGTGCTACTTCGAGCCCGACTTCGCCCCGAGCACCTGCGATCGCCGCGTGATCGCGCCCAAGGGCTCGTACGCCGCGGTGGTCCAGGCCGGCAGCACCCTGAGCTGCTACGACTCGAGCATCTGCAATTGCACGCCCGACGCCAGCGGGTCGTGCCAGATCCCCTACGGCGGGACCCCCGACGGCACGAAGCTGGCCGCGAAAGCCAGCTTCGAGATGCCCGGCGCGTCGCTGGTGACGATCACTTTCCAGTAGCCTGCGCTCAGCCCGACAGCCCGCGGCACTCGAGGAAGCACTTCCGCGCGCTCTCGTTGGTCGCCTTGGTGACACAGTCGGCGCCGCCGCCGGCCGACGTGCACTCCTTCATCTTGTCCAGGTCGATCATCTTGCCGTGCTTGGTCTCGCACTCGGAGCGGCAGCGGTTGAGGCACGCTGCACCGTTCGGGCAGTCGCCGCCCGACGAGCCGCTGGCAGTCGCGCTCTCGGTCTCCGGCGCCGAGCGCGCGTCCTCGACCGCCTTCGCGCCGAACTCCTTCTTCCAGGCGTCGATGTGCTTGTCGTAGTCGCTGGCGCCGATCTCGGCCGAGACAGCCTGGCGGTGCTTGGTCCGGCAGACGGTTGCGGCGATCCACGCCGGCTTGCCGCCCACCTCGGTCTTCGACTCGGCCATGATCTCGCACTTGCCGTACTCGATGCGGTGCTTGTCGAAGGCGGCGAAGGCCTTGGACTTGCCGCCCTTGCAGGCGAGCAGCGCTGCGAGCAGCACCAGTGAGACTCCGAACGTTCGTGCTACCTTCTTCATTGGACTCCTACTTCACCGCGTCTTTGACCACGTACTCGATGTTGCTGTCGTACGCCCCGCACGGCTGCGGGGGCCCCGATGCCCCGCTCGACCGCTGGAGCAAGCACTCGACGAAGAGCATCTTCTTCGAGCCGACGCGGTGGGAAGTCGCGACCGACTTCCCGGCCTTGAGCTTGACCTGCTGCTCGTACCCGTCTTTGGTCGACAAGATGTCGATCAGCATCACGCGATACACCCCGAGGCCATCGTATCGCTTGGGGTCACCCACCCGGATGGTGCCCGCCCAGCCCACGGCGTTGCTGGCCTCTTTCATCAGCTCGTAGCCTCTGTACTGGTACGCCGACGACAGGTTGCTCTTCAGCGTGTCGGCCGTCAGACTGTCGACCTCGTCGGGCCGGTCCTTGATGCCGTCGTCACTGCTGCCCTCGGCGGTGTCGTCCGAGGCGAGCGCGGAGCCGCCGCCACACGCCCCCATGCAGGTCGTGAGCGACGTCTTGTCCGACGACTTCTTCAGGCAGCCCGTCTCGCAGTCGTAGCGCTCGGGTTTCTCTTTTTTCGCACGAGTTGCCTCGGTCACGCACTTGGCCTTGGCCTCGGCGTCGAGCGGCTCGCCCATGATCTCGGCCATCTTGTCGCAGGCCTTCTCGGGGCTCATCCGCCCGATGGCCTTGCACGAGAGCAGCGCCACCCCGAGCACCACCCCGCACGCCACGACCCCTCTTCGCTGCTCGCTCACTCCGACCTCCCGCCTTCGCCGACGTCGCCAACCTTCTTTGATAGGCGACCGGCCCGCCCAATTCAAGCGGCGGTTAAAGGTCCGCAGCCCGCGGCCGTTCAACGTGGGGCCATGGGCATGCTGTCGCTCCCGCCGTCGATCGCGCCGCGCTCGGTTCCACTGACCATGGTCCCGCCGCCCCAGCGCGCCAGCCGCACCGCGCTGATCCTGGCGGCCCTTGCTTGGGTGATCGTCGGGCTCGTGATCGCCTTCCGCTCCGAGCTCGGCGACGAGTTCCACCGCGTCGAGTCGTGGCGGTCGACCCTCCGTCGCGCAGCGCTGGGCGCGTCGGGGCTTCTCGCCATCGCGAGTCTGGTGCCCGCGGTCGGGGGTTTCCGCCGCGCACCGCTTCAGTCGCTGGTCGCCTTGGCGATGGTCGCGGGTTGGATCGCGCTGATGGTGTGGCGGGTGGTGGGGTAGCCCCGACGCCTCACGAGTAGCTGGTGTTCTCGAGCAAGATCACATTCGTGCGGCTGCGGGTCTCGCCGGCGCTGGTGACGTAGACCGCCGGCTTGTCCACGATCGGGCAGACCTTCTCGCACGCGCCGCAGCCGATGCACAAAGACGGATCGACGTGGGGGCGCTGCACCTTGATGGTGGTCATCTTGGCGTGCTCGCCGCCGGCCTCATAGTGGCTGTCGCGCTTCGGGACCTCGACGTCTTCGGCCCAGATCGCCTTGGGTGAGGTCGGGCAGAACTCTTCGCACACGATGCAGGGCGTGGCCATGGCCCAAGGCAAGCAGCGCCCTTGGTCGTACATCGCAGTGCCGATGCTCACCGGCTTCTGGCCGATGCCCATCTTCTGCTTCTCGTCGATCTTCTGGATCGCCCCGGTGGGGCAGACCTGACCGCACAGCACGCAGCTGAACTCGCAGTAGCCGATGCGCGGCACCAAGATCGGCGTCCAGAGCCCCTCGAGGCCGGCCTCGAAGAAGGCGGGGTGCAGGGCGTTGTTGGGGCACACCTTCATGCACTCGGCGCAGCGGATGCAGCGCTCGAGGAACTCGCGCTCTTCCACCGAACCGGGTGGACGGATCACCTTCTCGCTGTAGGCGCGGTCGGGCCAGTTGGCGATGCGCATCGCCGGAATCGCGACGGCGCCGGCGGCGGTCGAGGCCAAGAGCGTGCGGCGCTGCAGATCGGGTTTGACGATCTCGCTCTTGCGGTTCGGCAGGAACTTGAACTTGATTACGTCTTCGGGGCAGGCGGCCTCGCAGTTGAAGCACACGAAGCACTCGTCTTGGCGGTGCTTGACCCCGCCCTGGGGGCTGTCGGCGCCCTGGCATTGCACCAGGCACAGGTTGCAGTCGGTGCACTTCGCGTGGTCCTTCTCCATGCCGAAGATCGCGAAGCGCGAGAGCACGCCCAGGAACGAGCCGAGGGGGCACAGGGCCCGGCACCAGAACCGCGGGATGATGCGGTTCATGAACAACAGCGCGACCAGGGCGAAGACGATGAACCACGTCTGGTGGAAGTAGGCCTGGTTCGCGGTCCAGACCGTCTGCGAGAAGAAGTCTTGCGCGCCGTCGCTGGCGTTCTGCACCGCGCGCACGTTCGAGTCGGCGGCGACAGTGGCGCCGCGAATGCCCAGGTACTGCAGCGCCGGCACCACGCCCAGACCGATGGCGCGCACCGCAACGCAGATCGGGTCGAACAAGCCGCCGATCGCGCTGCCGGCGGCGGCGGCGCCCAAGAAGCCCCACATCAGGTAGAACTTGCCGCGCTGCCAGCCCTTGGTCTTGTTGGACTCGACGCGCTTGTTCCCCTTGAGGTACCGGCTGGGGCAGATCCACCCGAAGAAGTGGTGCAGCGTGCCGAACGGGCAGATCCACCCGCAGAACACCCGGCCGAAGAGCAGCGTGAGCGCCACGATCACGAGCGCCCAGGCGAGCCCGCGGTAGACCGTGTGCGTCGAGAGCAAGGTCATCACCGCCACGAACGGATCGGCGAGCAAGAACGCCTCGACCGGCAGCGGCAAGCGAATCGCCTTGCCCGCCTCTGCGCTGAAGGTGCCTCGGAACGCCGTCTGGAACAGGAACCAGAGGAAGACGGCCAAGAACGCCGCCTGACTGACCACCCGGGCCTTCGCCAGCACGCGGATCACCTTGCGGGCGGGGAGGCCCGAGCCCGGGCGCTTTCGAGGACCGAAACGCTTCTTCAGCCAGCGTGAGATCGCCGACGGCGGCGCGGCCTTCACCGGCCCAGCCGGCGCCTTGTCGAGCGGTTCGACCTTGCCCGCGGCGGTGAGCCACGGGATGGGTCGAGGCAGGTCGGACGAGCTCTCGGCCACTCAGACCTCCACGTGGGGGACGTCTGCCCAGCTCACTTTGCCCAGCCCTCGCTCCTCCCCCAGCGCGAGGTACTTCACGTTCGCCGGCTTCTCGCCGATCAGCGTGGCGCCGTACGCGTCCACCGCGACCTGATCGAGGCTGGCGATGACTTGATGCAGGTCCTTGGCGTCGTCGATGTTCCCGCCCTGGGGACCGTTCCGCAAGAGCACGCGGGTGGCGTCGAGCACGGTCAACGTGGGACGCATGAAGGTCGCGAGGTCGGCGATCGACACGTCGATGTTCTGGTGCAAGCGGTTGCGCCGGCCGCCGAGCAGGCCGTACCAGTTCTTCATCGCCCCGGTGTACTTCGACAGGTTGTGGTGCTTGGCGATCGGAACGTTGATCACCTTGTCGGCGTTCACCAGCGGGGTGTACACCGGCCACAGGTCGAGCACGTCGCCTTTCATGCGCAGCTCGCGGAAGCGGTGCGCGGCCGGCAGGATGACCGTGGCACCCACCGCGTGGGTCGCCCGCCAGATGCCCGAGCGCTGGAAGCAGCGGTTCGGCTCGTTGCACGAGGCGTCGGTGACCACCACGCGCACGGCCCCCGCGTCCAGGCAGAGCTTCACCAGCTCGGCCACCACCACCGGGTTGGTGTTGGCGGCGTGGACCGGCATGCGGTCCCAGCCGATGTTGGGCTTGATCGCCACAACGTCCCCGCGCGAGATGAAGCGCTTCATGCCGCCCAGGGCTTCGACCGCCTTTCGGGTCAGGTCGGCCGCGTCGGTCGAGCTCTTGGCGATGGCCATCAGGGGGCCCGCGGCTGCCTTCGCGCCGAAGTCCCGGACCTGGCGCTCGGCCGCGAGGCGGGTCAGATCGAGGCCGCCCGGATCCCAGGCCAGCTTGGCGGCCAACGCCGAGCCGCTCAGCGCGGCGGTTGCCGCGCCGATTCGCCGGAGGGCATCGCGGCGCGAGACGGACATGACCCGCCCGGTATGGGCCAGAACTGACGTAACGTCAAATTTGCAAACTCGGAACCTAACGTAACGTAATGGCTTTTCTTTTTTTGCGCTCCCGGGACCTCGCTGCGTCCGGGCTGGGTTCACCTCGCGCTTGAACAGCGAGCCCTGGGGCGCTAGGGTCCGCGCCCCGCTATGAAAGACGGCATCCACCCCGAGTACAACGTCCTCACCGTGACCTGCGCCTGCGGGAACACGTTCCAGACGCGCTCGACGGCGAAGGAGCTCGCCGTCGACGTGTGCGGCGCGTGCCACCCGTTCTACACCGGCAAGCAGCGCTTGATGGACACCGCAGGCCGCGTCGATCGCTTCCGGAAGCGCTACGCGAAGACGGCGTGAGCGCGGCGCTCTGCTGCCTCTCGTTGTTCTCGCCGCGCGCGCGCGGGTTCACTGTCCGTTGCGTCTCCCGACGCTATATTGAAGGTCAATGAACCAGCCTCAGGTCGTCGGTCGCGATGGAGTCGCTCGCCCTTACATCGGGGGCCAGGCGCTGATCGAAGGCGTGATGATGCGTTCGCCGCACTCTTACGCCGCGGTCGTGCGGCGCCGCAGCGGCGCGTTGATGGTCCGCGAAGAGACCCTGCCCGACCCCCGCGTCGGCGCGAGGGCCTGGCCGCTGATCCGCGGCATCACCACGCTGGTCGAGGCGCTGAAGCTGGGCAGCCGCTGTCTGCGGTTCAGCGCCGAGCTGTACGAGCAGGACATGGAGGCCGAGGAGCAGGCCAAGAAGGGCGGGCTGGCCGAGCGCCCGAAGGGGGGCCCCAGCACTCTCTCGGCGTTGTCCCTGCCGATCATCGCTCTTCTGACCCACGAGCCCGACGCGCCGCCGCCGGCGCCCAGCAAGGAGGGCGGCGCCGGCAAATCGCTGTTCACGTTGCTCACCATCGTCTTCGCCATCGGCCTCTTCGTGGCGCTGCCGCAGGCCTTCGCCGCGGGCACGAGCCGCGTGTTCGACCTGAACCTGGACGTGCGCGACCCGCGCTTCCAGGTGATCACGGGCGCCGCCAAGCTGGTGATCGTGGTCGGCTACATGCTGGTGATCCGCCGCATGCCCGAGATTTATCGCGTGTTCCAGTACCATGGCGCCGAGCACAAGGCGATCCACGCGTACGAGGCGGGTGAAGATCTGGTCGTCGCGAATGCGCGCAGCAAGACCACGCTCCACCCGCGTTGCGGCACCACCTTCTTGGTGATGGTCGCCCTGGTCTCGATCTTGATCTTCAGCGCCATCGGCCCGCTCTTGCCCCAGCTGGGCCTGGGCAAGCTCGCCGACAACGTCGTCTTCTTCCTGATGAAGCTGCCGTTCTTGCCGTTCATCGCCGCCATCACCTTCGAGATCCAGCGGGCGCTGGCGCGGTGGGGCAAGGGTCCGCTGAAGCTCTTGCTCTATCCCGGGTTCCTGGTCCAGAAGATCACCACCATCGAACCGGACGACTCGCAGCTCGAGGTGGCGCTGGCCGCGCTGCGCAGCGCGCTGGTGCGAGAGCAGAGCGGCGCCAAGTCCGACGGCGACTCGACCTTCGAGGGTTACGACGCGTTGCGAGACGCGCGACCGGCTGCGTGACGTGCTGCCCATCGAGAAGCTCGAGGCGGTCCACCGCCGCAACCAAGAGATCGAGCAGCTCTTGTGCGAGCCTGCCACGCTGTCCGAGCCGGCGCGCCTCCTGGCGCTGAACCGCGAGCGCGCACAGATCCAGCCAGTGGTGGCGGCCTTTGGCCAGTGGCGCGAGCTGGACAAGCAGATCCGCGAGGATCGCGAGGCGCTGGACGACCCCGAGCTCGGCCCGATGGTGCGTGAAGAGCTGCCCGGTCTCGAGGCGCAGCGCGAGGCGCTCGAGAACCAGCTGCGCATCTTGCTCTTGCCCCAGGACCCGAACGACGACAAGAACACCCTGCTGGAGATCCGAGGTGGAACCGGCGGCGAAGAGGCCGCGCTCTTCGCCGCGGACTTGCTCCGCATGTACACGCGCTACGCCGAGCAGAAGGGCTGGCGCGTCGAGCTGCTCTCGCAGAGCGAGGCCAGCGCCGGCGGAATCAAAGAGGCCATCGTGCTGGTCACGGGCAACCGCGTGTACTCGAACCTGAAGTACGAGGGCGGCGTGCATCGGGTGCAGCGTGTTCCGGTCACCGAGGCTCAGGGGCGCATTCACACCTCGACCGCGACGGTGGCGGTGTTGCCCGAGGCCGACGACGTGGACGTGACCATCGACGACAAGGACCTGCGCTTCGACATCGCGGCGTCGGGCGGCCCCGGCGGGCAGGGCGTGAACACCACCAACAGCGCCGTGCAGATCACGCACCTTCCCACCGGCATGATCGTCAAGTGTCAGGACGAGCGCAGCCAGCTCAAGAACAAGAGCAAGGCGCTCAAGATCCTGAAGAGCCGTCTGCTCGACATCGAACAGCAGAAGCAGGACGACGCGCTGCGCGACGAGCGACGAGGCATGGTCAAGAGCGGCGACCGCTCCGAGAAGATCCGCACCTACAACTTCCCACAGAACCGTCTGACCGATCACCGCATCGGGCTCACGCTCCACCAGCTCGATCGGATCATGGAAGGTGACCTGGGCGAGCTGACCGACGCGCTGGTCGCCTGGCACCAGGCGGCCGAGCTCGAGCGGCAAGCGTCGGCCTGACGAAAGTCAAGCGTGGCGCGAGCCCCGAGCGGCGACCGCACGCGACGCATTGTCCTCGACCTGTCCCGCGTTCGCGGCGAACATGGACGGGCGTGAGTCAGGCTCCCCAGCACACGTCGGATGCACCACGGGGCGGTCCCCTCGATCCCGACGGGCTGCTCTGCGCGCTCGTGCTCGTGCCGCCCACCTTCAGTCGCAACCGGTTCTTCGCCATGTTCCAAGATCCGGTGGCGGGCAAGGTGCGGCGGCGCGCCGCCCGCGTGCGCGGGATCATTCGCCAGCTGCTCGGGCAAGGGCGCCAGAAGGCCGAGCTCACCGGCGAGGCCGTGCTCGACGACGGGCAGGTGCTGCTGCGCTTCCGGGTCGAGGGGCTGTCTTACGATCGAACCGCCGCGCTGACCCAGATCGAGGCAGCCGCGCTGCGCTATGCGCTGCACCGTGCGGGTTCGGGCGGACTGGACGACGCCGACAAGGCCTTGGTCGAGCAGGCGCTGTCTCGGCTCGGCGGCGTGGCGGTCACCTCAGCGCAGAGCTGAGACGATCCGCTCCCAGGCCGCGCGCTCGGCGTCGCTCATCGGCGGGTTCGGATCCGCGCCGAACGGCAGCTCGCGGGCGTGCGGCGCGTCGTGACGCTGCACCGCGAAGGTCGCGTGATCGATGCGCGCGATGCGCTCGCGCGCCCCCAGCACCAGGGCCGAGAGATCCGGGCCGACGGCCCGGCGGGGCGCCGGTCGCACCACCAGCTCGCGGCCGGTGGAGAGCGTGGCGACGAACCCGGAGAGCGCTTGAGCCACCGGATCCGCCCACGCGCTCTTGGCGCCCGGCATGCCCTCGGCGACCCAGGTCGCGACCGTACTCTCGCCCTCTGCGCCGAGGGTGAGCCCGCGAGCGCGAAGGGTCGCTTCTGCGGCGTCGACCCGGGTGTCCCCCGAGAACGTCGCCAAGAGCGAGTGCTCGTCGACGCGGCCTGGAACGAACGGCTCGGCGGCCCGCGTCTCGACCAGGGGCGCGTCGGCCCGGGGCACCAGGTTGCCGCGATTCATCAGGCCGTCGGGATCCCACGCTCGCATCAGGCGCCGCACCAGCTCGACGCCGAAGCCCAGCTCGTCACCCAGACGCGGCGCCTTGCTGCGACCCACCCCATGGTGATGGCTGAGCGTTCCCCCGGCGCCGATGGCGGCGGTCATCGCCGCGCGCCACGCGGCCTCGTACTTGGCAATCGCAGCGGCGTCCGAGTCCGCCGAGCCCGAGAAGGTGAAGTAGATGCTGCAGCCGTCCGGATACGCGTGGGACAGGTGGGCCATCACCAGCACGTGCTCACCCAGAGCGGCGCGCACGCCGTCGTAGAGGCCCGAGAGCTTGGACCACGGGGCGGCGACCTCCATCGTGTCGCTGAAGGCACCGAGCCGGAACACCGGCGCCTGGCGATAGCTCACGCTGTACCGATGGGCGAACCACTTGCGGGCGGGGCCCTCACCCAGCGGGCGCGCACCGGCCAGGATGGCGATCCGAGTCGCCTGCTCGCAATCGGCATGGGCCTCTTCCGACGCGCCCTCGAACACGAGCACCATCGTCGCGCCGCCGAGCAGGTTGCCCTCGGCCGCCTGGATCACGGCGTTGAGCGCGCGCGGAACGCCGAGCAGGCCCCGGGCCAGGCGCTTCAGGGTGCCGCTGGCGGTCTTCGGGCCGTGGCGCTTCTTGCCCGACTTCACCGAGCCGCTCTTCATGATCGCGGAGTCGATGGGATCGTACAGGCGCGACACGGCTGGCCGAAGACCGGCCTGGAACATCTGGCGAAACGCGTCCCACCCCGACTCGGTATCGGGGAACGAGAACGCCGCGTACGCCCGAGCCGCCGGCACCGGGTGCAGGCGCAGCTTGGCACGAGCGATGGTGCAGAGCGTGCCCTCGCTGCCGACCACCAGCGGGACCATGTTCGGCCCGTCGAAGCGGCGCTTCAGCGTGACCACGTCGCCCGTGCCGAGCACGCAATCGACCGACTGCACCATGTCCTCGATCTTGCCGTACTTGCCCGAGCACTGGCCGGCGCCGCGCGCGGCGATCCACCCGCCCACGGTCGAGCACAAGATGCTCGAGGGGAAGTGGCCGATGGTGTAGCCGGCGCGCTGGATGTCTTCTTCCAGCGTGATGCCCATGGCGCCCGCGCCCACGTCCAGGCTCGGCCCCGCCGGGTCGATGCTGAAGTCGCGCATCTTCTTGACGTCGACCACGATCGTGCGCTCGCCGGGATCGACGCCGCCGCACACCCCGCTGCCGGCACCGAACGGCACCAGGTCGAAGCCCTCTGCCCGCGCGAAGCGCGCGAGCGCCGCCAGCTGTTCGGTGGTGGTGGGCCACACCACCGCCAGGGGCGGGCTCACCGCGGGTCGACCGGCGCGTGCGTCGAGCAAACGTCGCGGCCACAGGTCTCGGGAATAGGCGACGCGATCGGGGTTCGACGCGCTGACCGTGACGCCCGGCAGCGCGCTCTCGAGGGCACGGGTGACGTCCACAGGGTGCTTGTAACCCGCGCGCGCCAGGGCGTATACCTGCCAGCCGTGTCACCGCGATTCGTCTTCGGCGCCATGGCCCTCGCGATCGTGCTCGGGCCCGCCTGCGGTGGTGGCGGCGCGACGCAGCCCGCGGCCAAGACCGGCAAGTCCGGCGCCGACGGCACCGAGAAGTCCGACGGCAGCGAAGCGCGCGGCGACGGCGAATCGGCCGCGCCGGCAGCCTCGCGTTGCGCCGACGGCACCTGTTTCGAGTGCGGTGCCGGGCTCTGCCCCAAAGGGTTCTACTGCGACGAGAAGGCGTCCGGGGGCGCCGCCTGCGCGTGGTTGCCCGAGTGTGCCCAGAGCGCCACCTGCGCCTGCGTCGAGAAGGCGCTCGGCTCGGGCTGCTCGTGCAGCGAGAAGGCCGGCGGCGTCAGCGTCAGCTGTCAGGGCCGTTGAGCCAGAATCAAGATGCGCGGCGAGCTGCCGCCGAAGAACACCCCGGGTGTCGACGGGTGCCCGCTGGCCTCGGTCACGCGAAACCCCGCGTCGTGCAAGATCTTGCCCAGCTCGTGGAGTGAGTACAGGCGAATGCTGTAGCTGCACTCCATGGTGCGGCCGTCGTCCAAGATCAGCGAGCGCTTGACCTTGAGGCGGCTGGTGATGAAGTCCACTGCCATGTCGTCCATGCACACGCAGGCGTCGCCCTCGAACCAGGTCTGCGCGGGCTGGTTGGCGACCACGAAGTCGCGGTTCGCGACGTCGAGCAAGAACATGCCGCCGGGCCTGAGCGCGCGGAAGATCCGCTGGGCCACCGCGGCGTTCTTCTCTTCTTCGAAGTAGCCGAAGCTGGTGTTCCAGCAATAGATGCCGTCGAACATCTCCTCGAACGCCATCTCGCGCATGTCGCCCTGCAAGAGGTTGAGCTTCTGCCCGGCGTCTTGCGCCACGTCGGCAGCGACCGCCAGCTGGTAGAGCGAGAGGTCGTAGCCGACGACGCCGTAGCCCCGTTGCGCGAGCTCGACCGCGTGCTGCCCGCCGCCGCACGCCAGATCGAGCATCACGCCGCCCTTGGCGACCCCCAGTGACTCTTCGATGAAGTCGGCCTCGTGGACGATCTGCCCGGCCTTGAGCTTGGCGTTCGCTCGCGCGAAATCCTCTCCGAAGAGCTCTTCCCACCACGCCTTGCGCTGCTTGGTGCGCTGCGCCTCTTTGGCCTCCGCCACGGACGGTGGCTTCGGGGGCTCACGGCGCGGTGGGGGCGGGGGCGGGGGTGGGGGTGGGGGCGGTTTTCCGGATTCGGATTCGACGTCGACGGCGAGCTCGGGCTCGCTCTCGCGCTCGACCGGCACCGCGATGTCGTCGTCCGTCAGCTCGTCCCCTTCGGACTTCTCGTCCACCGGGAACGAGATGTCGCCCTCGTCTTGAGCCTCGACCGACTCGGGACCCTGGCTCTCGTCCGCCGGGAACGAGATGTCGCTCTCGTCCAGCGCCTCCGGCGGCTCCGGGGTCGGTTGCGCGTTCGGGGTGGCCTCCGCCGCAGGGCGCGGCGGGGGCGGAGCCGGCGGGGGCGGAGCTGGCGGCGGCAGCGGCGGCGCCAGGGCTTGCGCGCCGACGCTCTTCACCGGGTGTGCCTGCACGCCGATGACCCGCATCGGCTTGAGCGAGGCTGGCATCGCCTCGGCCTCGGTGCGGTCTTCGGTCGCCACCGGCGGCGGGGGATACGAGGTCGCGGCGGACTCTCCGCCTTCGGGCGCAGGGTTGTGGGGCTGCGTGGGCGGCTCGGAGTCGGGTCGCGCTGCGGCGACGGGGGGCGCCGGTGGAGGCGGTGGTTGCGACACGGGCCGCGGCGGCTGCGACACCGCGCGCGGAGCCTGCGCCACGGGCCTGGGTGGCTGGGACACGGGCCGCGGCGGCTGCGACACCGGACGGGGTGGCACCGATCCGGGCGGGGGCATCGGGCGAACCGATCCGGTCGTGCTCATCTGCGTCGTCGGCTCGTCGAGGTCCGCGAGCCCGCTGACGTCGGGCAGCTTGCGCACCGTCTTTTCGAGGTCGTCGTCTTCGTCGAGGCGCGTGGTCGGCTCGTCCAGGTCAGCGTCCGACAGCGACGGCGGCCGCGGCGCCCGGAGCGAGTCGCTGGACGGCGCGGCGTTCACCGCGGCCTCGTCCGCCGGCGGCGGCATGCTGGCGCGAGCGACGGGCGTCGCCGGATCGGTCTGCATGCGCTTGCGCGGCGGAGGGAGCGGAGGCAGGTCTTCGGGCTCGACCTCTTCGCCTGGCTCGCTCTCGACCTCGACGTCGATTTCGACGTCTAGCTCCGACGAGATCTCGACGCGCGGGCCCTCGGCCGCCGAGACCGGCGGAGGGATTTCCGCCGGCAGCTCGGGGATCAGAGCGATCTCGGGCTGCGACCCGATGTCCGGGATGCTCGGCGGCGCCTCGTCGTCCAGCTGATCGTCGCTCATGCGGGTTTCAGCAGGGATTCGCCGTACCGGATCGGACCGACCGAACGGGCCAGGGTGATGCCAGGTTCCACCAGCAGGACTGCGGTGGAACCCAAGTGAAAGACACCGATCTCGTCGCCGCGCTTCACGGGAACGGGCGGACGAACGGCGTGGTCTCCGGGAGGAACGGCGGGCTCGTCGATCACGCGGACGCTGATCCGCCCGACGATGACCGCACCGACCATGACCACGTAGGCGCGACCAAGGCCCGGTGTGTCGATGGCGATGGCCACCCGGTTGTTCCGGACGAAGAGGCGCGGCACGTGCCGTTCGCCAATCTTGTTCACCGGGTACAGGTCACCCGGGATCCCGCGGACCAAGCCGATGGTCCCGTCGACCGGCGAGTGCACCCGGTGGTAGTCGCGCGGCGAGAGATACACCACCGCGAAGCTGCCGCCGGCGAACCGCGTGGCGTCTCTCGGATCGCCGACCAGCTCGGCGACGTCGTAGGGCTGTCCCTTGACGAACACCCGACTGCCCGTGTCCACCGGGCCGGTTGCCTCGATCACGCCGTCGGACGGGCTGACGATCACGTCGTCGCTGATGCGCCTCGCGCCCGGCTTGAGGCCACGGGTGAAGAACGCGTCGAAGGTGGGGTAGGGCGCCGGCTCTGGCGCGGCCTCACCCATGTTGACGCGGTAGACGCTGGCGTAGACGCGCTCGATGGCGCGCGACATGGGCGGCGCAAGTGGCTTCTCGCACAGCCTGCCGACGGCTCGACTGATGCGCGTGCGCGGGAGCACTTTCAAGAGCTGCGCAGCGGCGAAGGTGGCGGCACTCACGAGAAGTCCTCGATCAGACAGCGGGAGCTCGACCGGGTCAGCGGAAGAGCCATCTGATTTCGCGCAGATGGGCGTTTGATGCTAGGCGCCCCGGGTCCGAGGGTCAATCTAGCGGCAAGAGCCGTGCGGACTCGCACAGGTCACGGCGCCGCGGGTCCGCGGGAAGGGCCGGAACCTCGACGCCCGGCCGCCGTGGCCGCCATTGGCCCTCGCAGGCGACCTCTTCACTCAACGGGTCGACGGCGATTCCCAGCCGAAATGCCGTATCTGCGCCCGGCGAGTCCCCCGCCTGCGTTCGAAACCGGCCACTCAGGGCCTGCCAGCCCCCGTGCACCGAGCGGACGTCCTTCTGACCCCCGAGCGCCTCGCGCGCCTCCGGCACCCGGCCGGCGTCGCAGAGCGCGCGTGCCCAGCGGAACCGCAAGGAAGGCTCGGTTTCGAGCGCCTGGGAGGCCGCCGAGAGCTCCCGAACCGCGGCCGCCGAGTGCCCCCGAGAAAAAAGCAGATCGCCGAGGCGGACGCGCCGAGCCGGGTCGTCCCCGCGGGTGGCACTCGCTGCCCGTGACGGCGAAGGGGGCGAGGCGGGTTGCTCGAGCAGCCACCTCTGCCACCTCGAAATCCACCCGGCGAGGTCGTAGCCCGTGACGCTGCGGAGCACGACGCTCGCGTCCTCCGTGCCGCTGCCCTTCAAGTCGGTGAAGAAGAGGTGCAGGGCCGAGACTCCGTTCTCGCGGATCCAATAGGCGACGAAGCTGGTCACCTCCGAGAACGCCGTGGCCGCGGCATCGGGCGTGGGCAGCATGGCGATCGACGGCCCGAGCTTGTCGACACCGACCGAGCGCCCCGAGGCGAGCGCCGTTCGCGCGACCACGTCGGCGGAGGGCGTGCCGTCGAGCGGGCGTGGCTCGCGCCACCGAGTCTCTTCACGTTTCGCGATGCCCTCTTGAAGCCACAGCGGTGCGCGATCACGCGTCGCTCGGCTCAAGGCCAGGTGAGCGATCTCGTGGGCCAGGGTGTCTTCCCAGGGGTAGCCGAGGTGGGTGGCCCGCGGTGAGATCATGGTCACGCGGCCCCAGCGCGCGACCGCCACGGTCCCGGTGGTCTCTGCGGCGGTCACCGGCAGCCCCGAGATGGCCGAGAGCGTGAACAGGTCCCGAACCAGGTCCATGCGCAGCGGGCGTGGCAGCTGCGTCCCCAGGTCGGTTTCGATCTGCTTTCGGGCGCGCACCGCGACGTCCACGATGAACGGCACGAGCGCGCGATCCGCCTCGTCTTGGAGGCGGATCAGCACGCCGGCGTCGCGATCGTCGTGGACCAGGGCACCGGCAGTGGCGCGCGCGCAGCTCTTCGACAGCTCGAGCAGCCCCGCGCCCTCGGGGGTCGCCGTCAGCTCGGCCGACGACAAGATGGCAGCAGCGGTGTCGCAGTCCCCCAGGTAGATCGCCAGCCGGGCGCGCTCGAACGCGATGGTCGGCGACGCCGAGTCGGTCTTCTCGAGCAGGGTCTTCGCCCGCTCCACGTCCAGCTCGGTGACGGCGTCGGCGATGGCCTGCGCACGGCTCGGCGCTTGCGCGCGAGACCCGAGCGGCAGCGTCACCCCCAGGGCAATCGCCAGCGCAGCGAGCAGCTTTCTCATCGCAGCAGGCCCTCGGCGTAGCGTTTCACGGCGGGCGACAGTCGTCCGTCTTTGCTCTGGCCCAAGCCCTCGACCACGCGGCGGCGGAACGCTTCCGCGTTCTTCTTGTCCTGCTCGCGCGGCACTTCACCGCCGGTCTTCATGGCCTTGCCGCGGTCGCCTCGAGCCTCTTTCGGCTGAGGCTCCTTCGCAGGCTGCTCTTCGTCGTCGCCGGTCTGCCCGGTGGTGGCCTGCTCGAGCAGGCGCTGCGCCTGGCGCTGCAGCTCGAGCCCGCGATCGCCCTTGCCGTCGGTCAGCTCTCGGGCGGCCTCGCGCATCAGCCCTTCGGCCTTCTCCAGGCTCTCGAGCGCCTCGTCGGGCAGCGCGGTGTCGCTGCTCTTGCCTCGCGACGCCAGGTTGCCTGCCCGCCGCGACAGCTCGTGCTCGTGCTCGCCCGCGGTGCTCGTGGCCGAGCGTGACTTGGCTTGGGCGTTCTTCTTCAGCTCCGAGAGCTGGTTCTCGGCCCAGCCCAGCTGCACGGCCAGCGCGCGCTTCGCGCTCTCGATCTCTCGCGGGTCGATCAGGTCGCTGGCCCCGGCCCGCTTCTTGGCCTCTTCGAGCGCATTCATCGCGTCTCGTCCGCTCTGAACCGCGTCGCCCAGGCTGAGGCGCTCCAGGGACTCGGCCATCGCCGTGCCGTGCTCGCGGCCGAGCGCGGCCGACGATCGCGCCGACCCCGGGGTGTGGCTGAACTGCGGGAGATCCGCCAGAGCGCGGCGAACGGCGTCCGCGCGCTGCTTGGCCTCGTCGCGCACGCTCTCGAGATCCACCCCGGCCTCGGCCTCGGCCAGCGCCTGCTCGACCCTGCCGATCTCGTCGGCGTGATCGGCCGCCAGCTTCTCGAGCTCGGCGGCCAGCTCGTCGAAGCGGTCGCTCGAGTCGGAAGGCTCCCCCGTCGAGCCACCGTTCTGGCCGGGTGCACCCGACTCGACGCCGCCGCGCTGAGCGCTTCCGAACGACGGGTTCGGGCGCCTCAGGCGCGCGGCCAGGTGCCGAGCGGCGAGCTCGGTGTGGGTCAGATCATCGGCCGCGCGGGCGCGCTTCACTCGTCCCAGATCTGCTCGGGCCACGCTCCCCAGATCGCGACCGAGCGGGCCGAGCACCAGCAGGCGCTCCGCGCCGTCGCTCGAGGCGGCCAACGCGGTGTCGAGGCGCGCGAGCCCCACCGCCTTCTGCTCCGTCTCGCGGGCCTGCTTGGCACCATTGGCGACCTCGTCGACCACGTCCGCCAGGCGCTTGGCGACGCTCTGGGCGTCCCGGGTCGAGAGCGCCCGGAGCACCGAGTCCAGAGAGAGGACCACGTCTTCGGTCCGGCGCAGCCGCGACTCGCCGGGCCGCGGCGCGCGCTCGAGCACGCGCAGCTGCCCCAGGACGAACGCGCGGAGCCCGGCGGGCACCGTGAGCCCGCCGTAGCTCTTGTCGATCGCCTTCTTGACCGCCTCGCCGGCACGACGCGCACGATCCAGCTCGTCCCGCGACGGCGGATCGGTCTCTCTCCCGTCGCGCTCCATTTGCCAGGCCAGGAAGTCGATCAGCGTGCCGCGGGCCTCTGCCAGCGCGGCGTAGCGCGCCGCCTCGGGCTCCCCCACGACCGGTGGCACGAGGGTGATGGCCGCGCTCTTCCCCCACTTCGGACCCGTGATCGGGTCGTTGTCGCGGGCCTCGACCGTGACCTGCACCGGCAGGTACATGCGCCGCAGGAAGGGATCACGCGGCGAGAGCACGTGGCTGCCGCGCTCGAAGGTGCTCTCGCCGTCGAGGCGAGAGAGCACGCGCCGGTCCTCGCGGTCACCCGCGCGCATCACCAGGTCCACCTGCCGCAGGCCGTGGTCGTCGCCGGCCTCGTACGTGAGCTCGAGCTTCTCGACCTCGGCCAGCTTCAGCGTCTTCGGTGCCCCCGCCAGCGTGACCTCGGGCGTCTCGTCGGGGACGGCCTTGACCGGGATCGTCTCGAGCTCGTAGACCAGCACCTTGCCGAAGCGGGCCGCGACCCGGAGCTCACCGGTCGCGGCGATGGTCCAGCGGGCGACCACCGCCCCCGAGCCGTCGCTCACGAACGGGACCTCGAGCGTGCCGTCGGTGAGCACCAGCCGTCGCCCGTCGCGCCGCGGAACGCCGCGCACCGAGAGCAGCGTGCCCGCGGCGTGCCGCGACTCGAGCCCGGGATACACGAAGCGCTCTTGGAGCTTCAGATAGGCCGGCGGCTCCGCGGTCACCTTCAGGTAGTCGAGCCAGGCAAGGGGCATCGGCGCGCGCCCCTTCCACGCGAACAGCACGTCGAGCCCCTCGATGACGCGCATGGGACCGACCGCGAAGGCGCCGACCACGGCCACGAGGCCCACCACCATCGCCGCCTGCCATCGACGGGCACGTCGCGTCGCCGCGCGCTCGACCTCGGCCAGCGAAGCGCGAGCCAGCAAGCGCTCGAAGTGCAGCTGCGCCAGCGAGCGGGAGCCGGAGGACTCGTCCCGGGCGGTGCGATCGAGCAGCCCCACGGCGCGCAGCGCGCGCTCGCCCAGGTCGCGGTTGGTCGGCACGAGCACCGCCTGGAGCGTGCCTCTGAGATCCAGAAAGGTGCGCCGATCACGTAGCCCGCGCACGACCATCGCGACCGCGACCATCGCCACCAGCCCGGCCGCTGCCGCCCGTGAGAGGGGCGTACCGACCCTGGCCAGGTGAGCGCCACCCACGATCGCCAGCACCAAGGCGGTCAACAGCGCCTGGCGCGCCGCCGTCCCCACGCGGCTCCGCCACGCTGTGGCGAGGCGATGGATCAGCTCGGTGACGGCCACGGGAGCACAGCTTAGCGCCGGCGCCCTCCAAGTCTCGATTTGCGTGCGCGAAGCCACCCGGCCAGCAAAAAAGTCGCGGGTCGGGGCGAGACTGCCCCGGCTCCGGGCCAGTGGTACGCTAGGCCGACGTGAGCGACGTCCTGCGGCTGAAGCGGCTCTTGCTCTCGCTGGCCGACACCGGCCTACGCGTGGGCTGGCTGTCGGACCAGCTCGAGCGTTGGCCGCTGCCGCAGGCGGCTCGCCTGCTCGACGAGTTGTGTGACGAGAACGAGCGGTCCGACCCCGACGCTCGCGAGGCACTCTTGGCCGTGGCGCTGTATCTGGTCAGCCGCGCTCCCAGCGAGCAGATCGACCGATTGCGCGACGAAGCCGAGGGGCGCCGCTTGCTCGGGCTCGCCCGCCTGTTGCGACGCGCGCCCCCGCCGGTGATGGTGGATCGACCCGCGACCGAGCTTCCGGTCCCCGACTACGGTCGGGGGCGCGAGCTCACGCTCGGCGAGCGTCGGTCCCTGGCCCGCCACCCCAGTCGGCGTTCGTTCGACAAGCTCCTCTCCGATCCTCACCCGCTCGTGATCCGGATGCTGCTCCAGAACCCGAACCTCACCGAAGACGACGTCGTGCGGGTGGTCGCGCGCCGGCCGGCGCGTTCCGAGGCCATGGCCGAGGTCGCCCGGTCGATCCGCTGGCTCAGCCGCGGCCGCGTGCGTCTCGCGATCGTGCTCAACCCGGGGTCGCCGCCCGAGATGGCCATGCCGCTCTTGCCGATCTGCAAGCGCACCGAGCTCGCCGAGGTCGTGCGCGCCACCGAGACGTCGATGGTGCTTCGGGCGACCGCCGTCGAGCTGCTCGAGCGCCGCCCGCCGATCCGAGGCGTGGACCCGGCCGACGCCGTGCTGCAGTGATCAGCCTTCTTCTTCCTCGCCCACGTCCCAGCGGGTCAGCGCGCCCACTGTGATCTCTCGAGCGCACTCGTCGCACAGCGGTGGCTCTTCGTAGCGGACCTCGTCCCCGCGGGTCCACAAGAACAGCCCCGCGCCTCCGGGCGTGCCCTCGAAGGTCTTGCCGCAGCCGTCACACACGAACGGCTTGGGCGGCGTGGGCTCTTCGGCGTGGAAGCGCGAAGCGGACATCGGAGTCGAGTATAGCCCCGGCCGGGGCCGAGGGCCTGTTCCCAGTTTCAAGACGCCGCGGCTTCGGAGGCCGATTCGGCGGCCGCCTCGGCCTTCTTCTCTTCCACCCCGCACGCCGCGGCCAAGAGCTCCACGATGTCCAGGTTCTGGATCTCGCCCTCTTTCTCCTGGCTCTTGATGCCGTCGGTCAGCATCGTCATGCAGAAGGGGCAGGCGGTGGCGATGGTCTTGGCTCCGGTGTCGAGCAGCTGCAGCGTGCGCTTCACGTTCACGCGGTCTTTGTTCTGCTCTTCCATCCACATCTGGGCGCCGCCGGCGCCGCAGCACAGGCCCTTGTTCCGGTTCCAGTGGTCGGCCTCGACCAGCTCGACACCTGGAATGCGACGCAAGATCTCCCGCGGCGACTCGTAGATCTCGTTGTACCGGCCCAGGTAGCACGAGTCGTGATAGACGACGCGGCCCTTCACGCCCTTCGTGGGCTTCAGTTTTCCTTGGGCGACCAGCTCGAGCAGGTAGTCGGCGTGGTGCACCACCTCCCACTTGCCGCCGAAGTCCGGGTACTCGTTACCCAGGGCGTTGAAGCAGTGCGGGCAGGTGGTGAGGATCTTCTTGATGCCGCCTTGCTCGCGGTAACCGTTTATGGTGGTGACGTTGGCCTCGGCCAGCATCATGAAGAGCAGCTCGTTGCCTGCGCGGCGCGCAGAGTCGCCGGTGCACGACTCTTCCTCGCCCAGAATCGCGAAGTCCACGCCGGCCTGCTTCAGCAGCGTGGCCGTGGCCCGCGCGATCTTCTTGGCGCGGTCGTCATAGCTGGCGGCGCAGCCCACCCAGTACAAGACCTCGGCCTTGGGACTGTCCGCCATCTTCGGGATGTCCAGACCCTCGGACCAGGTCGCGCGGTCGACCCGTGACAGGTTCCACGGGTTGCCGTTGGTCTCCATCCCCTGGAACGGCTTGTTCAGCTCTTGCGGGAAGCTCTCGCCGCGGATCATCACCAGGTTGCGCCGCATCTGCACGATCTTGTCCACGTAGGTGATCATCACGGGACACTGCTCTTCGCAGGCGCGACAGGTGGTGCAGGCCCAGAGTACGTCCTCGTGGACGACGTTGGGCACCAGGTCGACCGGTTTGTACTCCGGCTTCTTCTCGCCTTCGGCGGCCTCGGGGGGGCTCGAGTCGGCCTTCTCGTCGGCGGTGGTCTCGGCGCCTTCGTCGGCCTTCTTCTCGCCCTCGGTCGCTTCGGTCGCCGGCTTCGGGCTCAGGTCGACGCGCGGCACCTCGCCCAGCTCCAAGAACTCTTCCTGTCGCGAGTAGAGGTGGTCTCTGAGGTCCAGCGTCAGGAACTTGGGGCTCAAGATCTTGCCGGTGGTGGCCGCCGGGCAGTTGTCCGAACAGCGCCCGCACTCGGTGCAGGTGTAGAAGTCGAGCACGTCTTTCCAGGTGAAATGCTCGATGCGGGCATAGCCGATGGGGGCCGCGAGCATGTCCTCGCGTTCCATCGCCTTCTCCACCTTGGCCATCAGCTCGTCGGTGTTCTTTGCCAGCGGCCTGAGGCGGCCCGGAGCCGTGAGATCGCTGAGCGCGACGTTGGGCACCGCCGTGAGCACGTGGAAGTGCTTCGAGTACGGCAAGATGTTGAGGAAGATCAGCACCAACGACGAGTGGACCCAGAAGCCCGCGTGGGCGAGCACCACCAAGGTGGGCACGCCGAGCCCCGACAGGGCCACCGCCCAGAGGCTCCCGACTGGCTCGGGGTAGGCGTGAAAGGCCGCCGCGCCCGTCGCGGGGCCCAAGGGCTTGACCAGCGTCGCCGCCGAACCGCACCAGTCGGCGCTGCGGGTGCCGCACTCGGCGCCCAGCTTGTGGTTCAGGGCGATGGCCGCGCCGTCGTACAGCTGGTCGGCCAGCATCATCGTGCTGATGATGCCCAAGATCAGCAGCGCCTCGCCCGAGAGGGTCATGCGCTTCTGCTTGTTCAGCGTGCGGTAGTAGACGAAGACCAGCGCACCCACCAGCACCAGCGTGGAGACGATGTCCTTCAGGAAAGCGTAGACCTGCCCTGCGGGGCTGTTCGGGCCGAGCACCCACAGGTTGAAGGTGGGGTCGAAGCCGCGCCCCCAGAGGATCAGCGTGCGGAGGAGGAGCACGACGAAGCCGAGGAAGATCAGCTGGTGCGCGACGCCGGCCCCGAGGTAGTAGCGCATCCTCTTCTGGAAGAGCGCGAAGGTCCAAACGCGGCCCAGGCGCTCGCCGATGCGGTCGAACCGGCTCTCGTGGGTCGGACCCCCGACCCCGAGCAGGCCCCAGCGCTGACTCGCGCTCCACAAGAACGCACCAGTCAGGCTGAGGATGATGACGGCCATCGCTACGGGGTTCATGGCGGCTCTTCTCCTCGCGAGCGGTTTCGCCGAGGTCTTAGGGCGTCATGCCGCTGCGCGTCAACCGGGTCGCGACGAATTCAGCCGCGACCGCTCAGCCGCAGCCAGGCCAAGAACAGCAACCACAGCACGAGCACCACCCCGACCCAGAGCAAGGCGCGGCTCTTGGCGAGGGGCGCCGAGGGTGGCGGCGCCGCCGCGGGCGCTTCGTCGGCAGCCGCCTGCTCGGCCAGGGCCTCTTCTTCGGTGATCACGGGCGGAGGCGCGGGACGCTCGATGCGTCGCACCTCGGGATCTGCGGCATCGGCCGGGACCACGCTGAGCAAGAGCAGACCCCGCGGCAAGGCGGGGCTGTCCGCGATGCCGCCGCGCTCCGGGATCCGGATCACCAGCGTCCGACCCGACGCCGTGGACTCGAGGCTGCTCTCGTCGCGCTTGGGCAGCGTGACTTGCACGAGCTCGGCCAGCTCTTTGCGGCCGCGCACCGAGACCGCGCCCGAGCGACCGCACGCGTCGCAGCCGCCACCCTCGCACGCGGCGCACTTGAGGTTGCGCGGCAGCTCGAACTCGATCAGCGCACCTTCTTCGAGCCACTCGGCCGCGACGTGGATGCGGTGAATGACGTCGGACCCGCGGGGGACGTCCACCGCGCCGGTGACTTTTCCGAGCCGATGCCGCGACAATCTGAGGGATCGTACCCCCAGCCTCGGTCAGTGACTACTTCTTCTTGGCCCTTGGCCCGCGCTGACAGCGGCCCTCTTCGCAGATGGGCTCACAGGTCCAGGGCTCGCACTGGGCCATGGTGCCGCATCCGTTTTTCTTCGCATCCTTGACCAGGGCATCCAGCTTCTTCCCGGTGGGCTTGTCGACCACACCCCCGCAGTCGTTCCCCGGGATCTTGGAGAGCTGACCGGGAAAACAGGAGCAGTCCGCGTCCTTCTTGCACTCGTACTTCGCGGCCGACAGCGCCTCGTCGAAGTCGTGCAGCGTCTTGTCGCAGCCCTTCAGCTCCTTCGGGGGAGCCGCCTTCTCGGGCTCGGCCGAGGCCGCAGCGCCCGGGTCGTCGGGCGTGGGCGTCTCCGCCGGCTTGGCGCTCTCGACCGGAGCCGCGGCCTCTGCCGCGGCGGGCTTTTTGCCGCAGGCGCCCAGGGCGAGCAAGAGAGAGAGCGAGAGCGTGATGGCGATCTTGGTCATCGATTCCTCGGGGGCCGACAGACGAGAGCCGGCAGGCTAGCCCAGTCGCCGACGGCGGTCACTCGCTCACAGCTCGATCACGACCACGCGCTCGTCTTCCGGCTTGGTCAGCACGAGCTCCAGGGAGTACGTCTTGGGCCCGACGCGAGCGCCGAGCATGACTTGAATCGGCGGGTTGTCCCCGCCGAGCTTCTCGAGCCGCACGCGGACGCGGTACTTTCCCCGAGGCGGGTCCCCCTCCTCGAGGTAGACGTTCTCCATGTTCTGCCCGCGGCATGCGTTGCTCTTGCCCGGGCAATCGCGGTCCTTGACCAAGCCGCTCTTCGCGGCGCGCCCGACCTCGGCCAGCTCCCCGTTCGGGTCCGTCACCTCGAGATCGACGTCGGCGCTGGGCTGGGTCCACGCGATGGCGAACTGGACCAAGCCGGTCGCCACACCGCAGCCCTCGTCGATGATCCCGTTGCAGTTGTCGTCACGGGCGTTGAAGCAGAGCTCCGGTCCGCTGGGCGTGCAGGCCTGCCGCACCACCACGCCGGGCGCCGCGGTGATCTGAATGAGCCGCGGCCCGGTGTCGACGGGCGAGGCCGCGGGGTGTTTCTTCCCGCAGCCCCCCAGCAAAGAGAGAACGAGCAGGGCGCCGACGCCGAGCCGCCGCGTCACTCCTTCTTGCCCTTGCCCCCGCCGCCCTTGTCGCCCGCGCTCTCGGGCACCTTCACGTCGGTGATGACCTTGGGGTTCATCAGCTCGAAGTAGGCCGCCGCCGCCAGCTCGCCGGTCGGACCCTTGTCGTCACGCAGGGCCATCAGCACGCCCTGCTCCTTCATGAACTTCAGGGTGCGGATGGCGCCTTCCATCAGCTCCTTCTTGCTGGCGTCCCGGGCCATCTGCATCAGGCGCTGCCGCAGCACCACGCGCGTGAACGAGTGCGGCCCGTTGTCGAACTGCAGGTTGTCGAACTGCTTCATCAGCAAGAACGGCGCCCAGTCTTGGGGCACACCCTTCAGCTCGACCTGCTGGATCGCGATGGCGTTGTCCACCCACTTGAAGATGCGACCGCTGTTCAGGTCCTCGTGGGACCAGTAACCGAACGC
This sequence comes from Myxococcales bacterium, assembly GCA_016191785.1. Taxonomy (GTDB): domain Bacteria; phylum Myxococcota_A; class Polyangia; order Polyangiales; family Polyangiaceae; genus JADJKB01. Next base: position 29,633 of record JACPVJ010000012.1, read on the forward strand.
GTCGTACCAGAGGTTCTGCAGCTCCTCGACCGTCGCCTTCGGCTTGTCGGCGAACATCGCCACCGCCCGCTTGGCGGTGTCCGGGCTGCCGCCCAAGATCAACGCGAGGGCCGCGTCGGTGAGCAGCGACTCGGTCTTCATCAGCTCGAAGAGCTTGCCCTCGACGTCCTTGTCGAAGCCGGTCTTGCCGATGGCCGCGCCGACCTGGTGGCGCGTCTCGAGCGTCGCCTCGGCGTTCAACATCGGCAAGAGGGCCGCGGACACGCCCGGGATGGGCCGGCGGATGAAGGCCTCGAGCAGGCAGGCGCGCCGCTGGGAGTCGGCCTTGTCGGCCTTCTTGTACTCCTGCACCTTCTTCGCGACCTCGAGCATGTCTTCCTTGCTGCCCACCCACGGCAGGGCGGCGCAGGCCGACATGCGAGCTTGCTCGTTTTCTTTCGGCTCTTCGATGTACTTCAAGAGCGGCTTGAAGCCCCTCGGGTCTTGCCATTGCGCCATGCCGTCGGCTGCGCCCACGCCGAGCGCACGCAGGGTCATGCCCAAGATCGCCAGGCCGCCGGCCATCAAGCCGTCCATGGTCACGTCCAGCTTGGGATCTCGCCGCGTCAGCGACTTCTCCAGCACCGCCCAGCTCTGGTCGTCCTTGAGCCAGCCGACGTAGCGCATGGCGCTCTGCGCCACGACCCACTCTTCCGGGAACGGCGGCTGCTGACCCTCGAGCGGCAGCGGCTTGTTCGGATCCGCCCACTTGCGGAAGGCGTTGATGTCCTTGGTGGACTCCATCGCAGCCAGAGCGCGCAGGCCGTTGGCATGCGGCGACGGCATCTCGTGGATCCAGAAGATGACCGCGTCCTCGCCCTCTTTGCGGATGTACTCGCGCTTGTCCGGGTGCATCACCGCCAGGTCCGCGATCATGCGCGTGGCCACCACGCGCTCTTGGTCGTCGCGCTTCAAGAGCTGCTCGTGATCGTACTGGTCGCTGTAGATCTTCAGCGGGTCCATGCGCAGGCGCTTGGCCAGGGTCGGCACCGCGCGCACGTCCCCGATCTCGGCCATGGCCGTTGCGGCCTCGGTCTGCCAGTGAATGTGGGGCTTGGTCTCGATGTACTTGCCGAGGGCGTCACCGCACCGCGGATCTTGCAGCTCACGGACCAGGTCGAACACGACCTTGGTCTGGAACCAGGCCTTCTCGACCTCGGTATCGTTGGAGCCGAGCGCCAGCAGCAGGCCCTCGCAGCCGATGCCGTCTTTGAGCGCGTGCAGGTACTTCTTGCGGCTCTCTTTGTCGGTCTTCTTCAGCGCCGAGATCAGCGGCTCGCGCGCGCGCTGATCGCCGATCTTGCCCAGACCGGGCGCGGCCTGGCGCGCGATCTCGGCATCGCTGTCCTGCACCAGCTTGATCAGCGCGTCGGTGTACTTGGGCGCCGCGTTGCGCGACAAGACCGTGGCCACCAGCTGGCGCACCGCGCCGCTCTCGTCACCGGCCATGGTCGCGAGCTTGTCGGTGTCGATCAGCTTGACCAACTTCTCCGGGTCGAAGGCCACGCCGCCGCCCAGACGCTGCACCTTCGACAGGTGGCCGGCGCGGTAGAGCACCATGATCTGATCGAAGGCCGACACCTCGCCCAGCACCACCAGCGCCCAGGCGATCTGTGGCTTGGCGCCGGGGCCGGCCTTCGGCAACGCCTGAAGCAGCGCCCCCTTGGCCTTCTCGGCTGCCGGCAGGCCGTACTCGCTCAGGCAGGTCGCGGCCATCGACTGGACGGGCTCGCTCGGCCGCGACACCGCCTTGATGGCCAGGTCGACGCCCGCCGGGTCCTTGGCGAAGGCGAGCTGCTTGAGCGACTCTTGGACCAGCTCGTCGCTGGCTTCCGACGCCGCCCACTCCCGCCACTTCGGCAGCTGCTCGTCCTTGGGAAGAATGAAGGTCGCTTTCTTCCGCTGCTCGACCTGCTCTACAGTCAGCTTCTCGGCGTCCTTCTTGAGCCCGATGAACAGGAACAGCACGCCCCCGATGACGGCCACGAGCCCGACCAAGATCACGAAGGGGTTGAAGCGGCCCTTCTTGAAGTTGCCGTCGCCCATGTCGTACGAACCGGGAGCGCCGCCGCCGGGCAGCTGGGGTGCGCCGCCGCCGGGTGCCCCGTCATCGTCGGGCGGCCACTTGGCGAGGTCGACGCGCTCCTCTGCTTCTTCCCCCACGAGCGGGGGAACGGGCCGGGGAGCGGGCTGCGGGGACGGCGAGATCGGTTCGAGCATTTTTCCTCCGACGCTGCGCGGACCCGCCGACGACACTGTCATCGCTCGAGCCCGCACATCGAGCGGCGGCGACCTTATCCCAGGACCGAGACGACCTGAAGCGCGGAGCCGCCCAACTGGCGGAAAATGTGGGTGACCGAGGCCCCGCTTCCGCCACCCGTCGACCCCGCCGCGGCGCAGCAACGGCGCCCGGCCTGGCTCGTACCACTCGGGGTCACGCTCGCCACCAGCGCCGCCGTGACCGGGCTTTCCTACGGAATGCCCGACAAGTACGCGGCCACGGCGGTCGGTCTCGGCTTCCTCGCAGCCACCTACTGGGTCGCCCTACGCCGCGATCACCCGCTGCCCCCGGAGCACTACGGGCTCGGTCTCGGAGGCCTGCTCGATCCCGAGCCCATCTCGCTCGGGCGGGTGGCGCGGGAGTCGTCGCGCGCTCTGGCGTGGGCGGCGGGTCTGGCCCTCGCCATCTTCCCGCTCTTCTGGCTCGGCTACCTCTGGTGGTGGAAGCCCCGCCACGCGTTCGTGCCCGGTGCGCTGCCCTCGCTCGGTGACGACGTGCTCGGCCAGCTCTTGGTGATCGCGCTGCCCGAAGAGGCCTTCTTCCGCGGCTACCTGCAGACGGCCCTCGACGACGCGTGGAAGCCGCGCATCAGGGTCCTGGGCGCCGAGCTCGGCTGGGGCATCCTGGTGTCGAGCGCGCTCTTCGCCCTCGGCCACTTCGCGACCGAGCCGCATCCCAACCGGCTCGCGGTGTTCTTCCCCGCGCTGGTCTTCGGGTGGCTGCGCGCGCGCACCAAGGGCGTCGGCGCGGGCATCGTGTTTCACGCGCTGTGCAACTTGTTCGCGGCGTATCTGGCGAGGAGCTACGGGTTGGGGCGGTGAGCTGGTTGCGGCCAACGCCGTCGATGCGGGCACCAGGTCTTCTCGAAACTGCCTGCGACGTCACCCGCCGATTCAAGAGCGGCGCGTAGTACCTCTTCCCGAAGTACTGCAGTCCGACCTCGACGTCCTCTTCCGTCCCGGTGAAGCTCGACTCCGACGCGAGCGCGCGCCGCGCAGCTCGGTTTTCCCGGGCGCGATTCGCAGCTTAGAAACGGGAGAGACCAGAGGCGAGATTTTCGCTCGGAGACGAAAACCCCTGACGCGAGTTTCAGCCGAGCTTCGCGCTCGCCAGGGCGCGAGTCTCACCGCGCACGCGCGCGGGGACGCGGGTTTTCGGCGGCTAAGAAGGGAGCCATCAGAGCTTCGGTGCGGTCTCGCGTCGGCCGTCCCAAACGTGGAGCACACGGATCATCTGCTTGCGGTCGTCGATTTCGAAATAGATGTGGCACGGTGACTTCGGCATCAGCAACCGCTTCAAGCCCGGGCGCTTCTCCGTTGGACATGGCGTGCCAGGAGTGTCGATAGAGCCGAGGAAATCGATCGCCTCGAGCAGCTCCTGCGCGAAGGTGCTTGGGAAGTCAGCGTGCTTGCGCCAGCGTGCATCGATGCGCGTGGCAGCCCGCCCAGCTCGCTTGGAGATGAAAACGTTCACGGCCTGGCCGCAAGGCGCAGCGCAAACTCGCGTGCATCTTCGAAGTCACCGCGCTCGAAATCCTCAGCGCCTTCTTCGACGGCGCGCTCGAGCTCGGCTCTTTCCTCGGCGGTCATCCGTTCTGTCACCGGAAAAACGAGCAGCTCCGCTCCCTCGACAAAATCCGCCGGCTCGTCGAGCACGATCTGCCCGTTCTTCACGTGCGCCTTCAGGGCGTTCATGGCCAATAGATAGCACCGCTGCGCTCGCGCGCCGAGGCCCGCGTGGAGGGCCCACGCGACCCGTGTCGCGTCTCGCCGCAGCCGTGCAGACCGTCCGCGTCGTCACCGCGCCGCGTGGGGGGACCCCAAGAGCCTCCGCGAGCCACGCTGGCGAGCGCGCATCAGGCGCGGAGGGACGCGTCTCCCCCACGCGCGCGGCGCGCGCCATCAGCAGGGCGCCGATGGTCTCGGCACGACGAAAGCCGGCGCGCGCTGCCGCGTAAGGGGGGAGACCGGCGCCGCGAAGCGGCGACGAGTGGGGGCAGCACTGCGGCTACCTCTGGTGGTGGAAGCCCCGCCACGCGTTCGTGCCCGGCGCGCTGCCCTCGCTCGGTGACGACGTGCTCGGCCAGCTCTTGGTGATCGCGCTGCCCGAAGAGGCCTTCTTTCGCGGCTACCTGCAGACGGCCCTCGACGACGCGTGGAAGCCGCGCATCAGGGTCCTGGGCGCCGAGCTCGGCTGGGGCATCCTGGTGTCGAGCGCGCTCTTCGCTTTCGGCCACTTCGCCACCGAGCCGCATCCCAACCGGCTCGCGGTGTTCTTCCCGGCGCTGGTGTTCGGCTGGCTGCGCGCGCGCACCAACGGCATCGGCGCGGGCATCGTGTTCCACGCGCTGTGCAACTTGTTCGCGGCTTACCTGGCAAGGAGCTACGGGTTGGGGCGGTGAGGCGAGGAGGGCGACCGCGCCGAGCGTCGTGTGAGTCAGCGAGCGCGGGAAGCGTTGCCCTGCAGCGTTTGTCCGCGTGGCGGCGGTCAAGTCGTGAGGGTCACGCGTCGTGCCCCACATGAGTTGTCCAGAATACGGTCAAGTCGTGAGGGTCACGCGTCGTGCCCCACATGAGTTGTCCAGAATACGGTCAAGTCGTGAGGGTCACGTGTCAGCGCATCGCCGACCTGGAGCGGCAGGGCGCGTTGCTAGCGAAGCAGGTCGCCGAGCTCGACGCGAAGCTGGGGCAGAAATCCGCCAACTCGCAACTCGCGCCGCCGGTATGGCTCGCGGAGGTCGTGGGCGGTCGCGACGAGCGAGAACTCGCCTCGGACCTTGCGCAGGCCGCGCAGCCCGAAAGTCCGAAACCCCCGCGCGTGTCTGATCTGCCCGAAGATCGGTTCGACGAGTCATTCGCGACGACTCGAGCACGCGCGTAGCTCATCGCCCGAGGTTGACACGCGGACCGGGTGCCGCGCGACGCCGAATCCGACCGCTTGCATTCGAGATCAAAGTGGCCCCGTCCAAGCCGCCGCGGTAAGCTGGCCTCGTGTCGGACCGAATGGACAGTCGGCTGAGTGCGCTGTTGGCGGGTCGCGCCGACGTGAAGCTCGCACTGCTGTTCGGATCGTATGCCGTGGGTCGAGAGACTCCGGAGTCGGACGTCGACATCGCAGTCGGCGGTGATGTCGATCCCTTGACGCTGGCCGCCGAGTTGGGCGCGGCCCTCGGGTGCGAGGTCCACGTCGTTTCACTAGACGCTCCGACAGTCCCACTGCTGCGAGAGCTCATCGACACCAGCATCGTCGTGCACGAATCGGTGCCTGGGGCGGGCGCCACCTGGCGCACCCGAGCCCTGTGCCTTCTCGAGACCGATGGGCCCTGGTATCGCCGCATGCGCGACGCCTGGCTGAAGCGGGTTGCAGACAAAGGGCTCTAGTGGTCAAACCGGATCTGGTGGCAGCCAAGCTCACGGAGCTCTCCGATCGGGTGGCGCGCGTGCGCGCGAGTTGCCCCGATTCTGCCGAGGGGCTCGCCGAGAGCCGCGATGCGCTCGACCTCGTGTCGTTCAACCTGATGCTCGCAGTCCAAGTCTGCGCTGACCTCGCCAGTCACGTGATCGCCGACGAAGGTTGGCCGGCGGCCCGCGGGCTCGCAGAGGGTTTCGCACGTCTCGAGGAGCACGGCATCCTGTCCGCCCCGACGGCCGCCGCGCTCTCCCGGGCGGTGGGGCTTCGCAACGTGGTCGCGCACGGCCACGCAGGGGTCGACACCAAGCTCGTCTTCACCGCAGCCAAGTCCGGCCTCTCTGACCTGGAAGCGTTCGCGACCGAGCTCGCCTCCTGGGTCAATTCGCGCCCCGGGTCGTGAAGGTTCCGTCAGTCGAGCCCGTCGAAACCGACGAACGCGCCCGCTTGCCACGCGGTGGTTTCGGAGCCGCCGGGTGAGCCGTGCTCGAGGAGCTCCTGCAGGCAGACCAGGTAGCCGCCGATGCGCAGGCATGAGCGCAGCTCGACGCGATGCAAGGGTGGACGCGCGCCGAAGACTGCGCCTTGGATGCGCTCGACGCCGAGCTGGGTGTGAAGGATGCTCGAGTGGAGGACTGCGGCGCCGCCCCAGGCGATGGCCCCGCCGAGAGGGTGCTCGTCGTCCTCGACGTCGAAGCGTCCAACCAGCAGCAGCCCCGCGTTGGCGCGAAGCTCGAGGGCGCGGACGGGGTCGTCGCCACCTTCGAACTGATAGCCGAGCTCGAACCGTGGGAGATCGACAGCGGAGCTCAGCACCGAGCCGACGGCGGAGTAGCGCAGGGAGTAGCCGCCACGCACGAAGAGCGCGTGGGGTGAGTGCGTGAAGACGGCTTGGTCGAGGGCGCCTTTGTCCTGGTCGGGCATCGACGAATAGAGCCCGCCGCTGCTGTAGGGGTTGGAGCGCCTGGTCGCCAACGGGAAGCGAAAGCCCACGAAAGCGTCGTGGGAGACCCGCCCGTCGAGCCCGGCTGTGCCGCCGCCGATCTCGCCACCGAGGGCGAAGCGCAGGTACTTGTCGTGAGCGGGGTACCAGCTGCGCATGTAGACTTCGCTGAAGAAGCCGACCAGGCCCGAGACGTCGGCGACGTGGTGCTCTGGTCCGACGGCGCGCGTGAAGAGCGGCGTGACGCCGAACGCCCCACCCTCGATGTTGTCCACGGTCTTCCAACCGCTCCACAACCCTTCCCCGACGTGGCGTTGCGCGGGCTTGGGCTTGCGCAAGATGGCACCGACCGGCTGCTCGTGCGCTTCGAACGCGTAGGTGGCGTCGGTGGGCGCGGCGACCGAGAGTCGCGAGGCCAGATCGGGCCGAGGCCTGCGGAGGCCGGTGCCGCTCTGGGCGAGCGCGGCGAGCTTCGAGCAAGCCAGGGCATCGCCGACGTGGCAGAGCAGCGCACAGCCCAGCGGATCCGACTCGTCGCAGGCCGCTGCGAAACAGCGTGCGTGGTCGTTGAAGCAACTGTTCACGCGCTCGACGACGCGCTGGCGAGCGGGCGTGTAGCGGAGGTCGGCCATGGTGCAGGCGACGACGTCCCCGGCGCGACAGGCGCCGGCGAAGGTGTCGTGATCGCGACCGTCGTAGCTGGGTGGGAAGGGCCGCCCGCCCGCACCCGCGATGCCGAGCAGCGCGAGATCGACGCAGCGCTTTTCGTCACCGGCCTCACAGAGCTGCTGGCACGAGCCCATCTCGAAGCGGTCGCACATCGTCTCGAAGATGCGCCGCGCGCGCGCCGGGTTCTTCGGGACCTTGATGCCGTCTTCGTACCAGAGCCCCAGGCGATGGCATTCCCACTGGTCGTCGTGACACGCCGCCCAGTCGTCGCCGGCGGGGCACACCGTGGCGGCGCGCGTGCAAGCGTCCTTCATGTCGCGCGGGTCGCCGACGTAGTCCGCCTCCTTGTGGCCCGAGGCGCAGCCCAGGGAGGCGCACGTCGCCCCGGCGAGGGCGAGCTCGGAGAGCCAGGCGCTGAGACGTGCTGCGCGTCGTGAATGCAACGACGACCATGGTGGCCTTTTCGTGTTGCTGCGTCGAGTCTCGACTCGATTGCCCTCGGCGCTCGGACGGCTGCGGCACATGCCCCTCCGTGCGAGGATGCGCCGTGCCGCGGCGTGTGCGGTACCGGGCAGCGTGAAGCTCAGTCGCCCCGCGGCGGCTCGACGAGCCCGACCATCAGCATCCACACTGCGTCGAGCTCGACCAGTGGCGTATTCGTCTCTTGAAACGGAGCGGCCAGCGTGTCGAGCGCCTCCTCGGTTTGATTGAACGAGCTCAGGGCGGCCTCCGAGACCGTCATCACCGTCCCGCGCACGCTCCGTGGCTCCGGCGGCGCCACGCGCGGACTCGGGTCGTCGATGGCACCGAGCTCGAAGAGCTCGGCATCGGACTCCCCCGACTGCCAGGCGAGATACTCGTCCAGCCAGTGCTCGAGCTCTTCGTCGCCGTGCATGTCGGGGCCGAAGAACAGGGCACCGCCTGGCTTTTCGAGGTTGACCATGAGCACGCCATCGTCGAGGGCATTGGCGCTCAGCTTGCGCGCCGGGGCCAACAGCACCGTCATGACGGGTCCGAGCTCGCCAGAGGCGACATCGAGGGCGGGTGAGTCGGCCACGTCGGCGAGAAGCTGGACCGCGTCGTCGAAGGTCATCATCGCTCACCCATTAGTCTCGCATCGGAAGGAATCCTACCCGCGCCGGGCGGCCTCGATGGTCGCCACGTCGATCTTCCGCATCGGCATCATGGCCGAAAAGGCACGCTTTGCCTCGGCGCCGCCTGCAGCCATGGCCTCGGTGAGCACGCGTGGCGTGATCTGCCAGGAGAGGCCCCACCGGTCCTTGCACCAACCACAGGCGCTCTCTTGCCCGCCGTTGCCGACGATCGCGTTCCAGTAGCGGTCGGTCTCTTCCTGATCGTCCGTGGCCACCTGGAAGGAGAACGCCTCGCTCTGCTTGAACTGCGGGCCGCCGTTGAGACCGAGACACGGGATCCCCAGGACGGTGAACTCCACGGTCAGCACCTGGCCTTCCTTGCCGCCTGGGAAATCACACGGCGCCGTGTGGACCGCGAGCACTTCGCTGTTCGGGAAGGTGGCGGCATAGAAGCGCGCCGCTGCTTCGGCGCCGTTCTCGAACCAGAGGCAGATGGTGTTCTTGGCGATCATCGTCAACGGCCGCCGTCGATGACGGTGGGAAGGTACTCGATCGTCTTCTCTGCGGCCGCGCGCACATGCCGCTGCAGATGGGCCGTTGCTTGCTTCCGCCACTCGTGCTCGGCAGGTTTCTCGCCCTTCTTGCTCGTGAGCTCCAGCTGGTCCGACTGGCTGACGCTGAGCGAGTGCTGATCGCGAAGCTCCTGCGTGGACAGGTGGAACACCAACACGCTTCCGCTGAAGGTTCCCGGCGCGTAGGTGCTGCCGCCGCTCGCGTCGGGTGGGGTGTAGCTGCTCTGGCGGATCACCGCCGCGTACTCGTAGCGCGCACAGGCCTCCAGGGACTTGATGTCGTCGTCCGCGATCTGTGTCCCGTCGACGATGTACTTGCACACCGAGAGCACCGGGTCGCTCAGGTCGAGGACGTCGGTCGACGTGTTTCGGGGGTCTTCGAGGTGGTTTTCGCCGGTCACCGTGACGGTGCCCCATCTGAGCTTCTGCCCGGGCGCGGCGGCAGCGGCCGCAGAACCGGACTTCACCTTTGCGCTCAGGCTCGCGACTTGCGCGAGCACTTCCTTGACCTTGGGCTTGAGCTCCGCGGCGCGCGCCACGGTCGCGGGACTGGGTCCTTTCTTGCTCTTGCACGCGAGCGCCGCCGCGAGCAGCACGCAGGCGAGCAGCACGACCGAGCGCCGGGAGCGCGTGGGGGAACTGTTCATGCCTCGAGGCTACGGTGGTCCGAGGCGAAGGACCATCGCCAACGTGACGCGCGTTGGCGTGCGGGTGCGCTTGTCCAAGCTCTGTCCAGTCGCCCTCGCGACCTCAGCTGCAAGTCGTGTTCTGGACGCCGCTCCACGCGACCAAGGCGTCTCGGATTCGACCTCGGTGTCGGGCTCGGGAACGCACGGCAACCGCGTCGCCATCAGCGGCAGCGGCGTCGCCGCGCACGTCGCCGCCGCCGTGCCCGGCGCCGATGACGGCATGACGATCTCCGGCTTTCCCGGCAAAGAGGGGCGCCCGGGGACGCACTTCTTCGGTCTCGGCGGCGACTGCCTCGCCGCCGTCGAGTCGGCGATCCGCGCGGCGAAGAGCGGCCGCTGACACGCGGTCAGCCGAAGGGCCAGAAGCCCCGCTTCTTCACCGGCTCGCGCGCGGCGAGCTCCGCCACGTCTTCGACGGACAGCGTCCGCTGGAGGGCGAGCGGCCCCGACGGGGTCGCTGCGAAGAACGGCAAGTGAATGGCGTAGCTGCCCTGGGTGCGGAGCGCCTCGATCGCTTTCAGGTAGATCTCGATCAAGCGGCCGACGCACATCGGATCGTCGGCGGTCTTCGTCCCGCTCTTCGCGTCGAAGTCGTTCGCTAGCGAGAGGCACACCCGCGCGAAGGCGTCGGTCTCTCCGAGCGGACCGAGGCGCTCACGGGCCGCCGCCCGCAGCGCGTCGTAGCTGCTGTCGCCCCGCTGCCGTGCCGCCTTGAACGACTCGATCACGCGCAGCTGCAGCGCAGGGTCTGCGGTCGAGATCGCCGATGCGGTGGCGCCGGTCGACGGCTCGGCCTTCGTGGCCCGGACGCCGGTCAGGCTCGCCGTGGCCCCGCAATACGCGCAGGTGGCGAAGGGGCGGTCAGCAGCCGCGGCGGGCAACGGCGCGCCGCACCAGGGGCAGATCAGCGCGGTCGGCATCACGGCTCGAGCACCTCGATCAGAACCAGGCGAACACGCCCGCCTGGAGCGCGATGGTCGTGACCTTGATCTCGTCCAGATCTTGCGAGTTGTTGCCCTGCTCGAGCTCACCCGAGCCCGAGAGCGGAAGATCGAGCGTAGGGCCCACCATGAACCCCGCGTGCGGCACCGGCGTCACCACCAGCATGGCCTCGACCGTCAGGTCGAAGAGCGACGCCTCGTACTTGCTGTCGGTCTGGCCCGGACCCGAAGCGTCCGTCTCTTCCTTGGCCGAAGCATAGGTGAAGCCACCGCGCGGCCAGAGCCCCACCATGTCGTTGAACATGAAGCAGTAGCCGGCGCGGGGTGCGATCACGAACCCGCTTCCCTTTTCATCGGGCGCCTGGGTGGTGGTGTTGCCCTGGGTTTCTTCCGTCTCCTCGTCATCCGAGACGTAGGCGACCGAGCCACCGACGCTGAGCCCGTCGATCACGAAGTAGTCGAGCCCAATTCTCGGCGCGACGAACGGGTTTCCGACGTCGCCGCGTGCCAAGAAGTCGAGCTGCGTCTTGGTGGACTCCCGCTCGAACTTGATGTTGCCCGGTTGAAACTCGGTCTCCACCTTGGTGGTGGTCGAAGCGTAGCCGAACACCCGCTCGGCGCCGACGGCGATCCGCCCGGCCGTCGCGAAGCGATCTTGGCCGAACGCGGGCGAGGCAGCCAGGCAGAACGCCAGCATCCAGAACACGGTCTTGGTCTTCATCGGGCACTCCCTCGTCGCCGCGCCAGGCGGCGGAGCGCATGTTCTCCGATCGTCCCGCGCGTGTCCACGCCGAGGCAGCCCTGGCCGAACCTGGTGCGGGCAAGCTCGCCCGCTGGTCGGCGCATCGTTGTCGTGCCGCGCGCGATGTGCGACGCTCGCGCAGGCAGTCCCAATTCAATGGTGGACGACGAACCGCCCATCTCGAGCGCGCCACCCTCACTGCGGCCGCAACCCCTCTGGGACCCACGCGGGGCGGTCGGGCGGTTGGCGGTCGCGATCCCGCTCGGCGTCGTGGCCACGTCGCTCGCCCCAGCGCACGTCGCGCTCGGGATCCGCGCGGTCGTGGGCTGGGACGTCGCGGCGGCGACGCTGGTGGCCATCAACTGGTGGGGCATCCTGCGCCGTGACGCCAAGACCACCGCCGAGCGCGCAGCCGCGGAAGATCCAGGCAGGATGCTCGTGTTCCTGATAGCCCTGGCTTCGAGCGCGTTCAGTCTGTTCGCAGGGGCGGTCGTGCTGCGCGAGGCCCGGCATTTCTCCCCTCGAGAGGCGCCGGTTTGGACCGTGCTGGCGCTGCTCGCCGTGGTGTTGTCGTGGCTGCTCACGCACACCGCGTACAGCTTGCGCTACGCGCACCTCTATTACCGGCACGGCCTGGCGCAAGGTCTCGTCTTCCCCGGCGGGCGGCCCCCAGCCGAGATCGACTTCGCGTACTTCTCGTTCACGCTGGGCATGTGCTTCCAGGTCTCTGACGTCTCGATCCAGAGCTCGCGCATCCGCCGCACCGTGCTCGGGCACGCGCTGCTCGCGTTCGTCTACAACACGACGATCCTCGCGCTGGCGCTGAACTTGATGTACTCACTGCTCGCTGGCACCCCCGGAGGCCTTTGACTCGCACGACTACCGCGACGGACAGCTCGCTCCCAACCCTGGTCTTGCTGGTGCTGCTCACGGCCGGCTGCGTCGCGGAGCGCGCGCCGTCGCCCGCGAGCGCTGCGGGGCCTCGCGGCGACGCGGCGTCGCCCGCTGCGCCCTCGAGCGGCGCCAGCGACGGTGGTGTCGGCGACGCGGCAAGTGATAGCGCCGTCACGGACGCCGGCTCCGACGCGGGCAGTGACGCGGGTAGCGTCGAGGCAGGTGCGGGGCCCGCGATCGCGGACGGTGGGCGCGCCGATGCAGGGGCGGCTCCGCCGTCCGCTCCGCTCGTGCTCAAAGGTGTACGCAAGTGCACCGCCGAAGAAGCGTCGGACGAGACCTGCACCGAGGGCAAGCGCGTCGGCATGTGCCTCGACGGCTACTGCGTGACCGAGGCCGCATGCCCGCGGTACTGCGCGGCCACCGCGGCGCGGGCGCACAAGGAGTGCGTGCCCGAGCTCGACGCGAAAGAGTGTCAGGGAGTGCGCGAGTGCCTCGATGCCCGGAAAGGCAGCATCGCGATCTGCAACTCGCTCCGCAAGGATCTCTTGTCGGGCTGTCTTCAGTCCACCTGCGCGGCCATTCGGATGATTCCGCAGCCCTGAAGGTGGCTGTCGACGCGAGATCGCGGCGCAGCGTCCCTCGCTCGACCGACTCACCCGCAGGTCGCGACACAGTGAGTGGCGGCGCACGCGGCGACGCCGTCGAACGGCGACCCGCTGCCCCCGCACGTGCCATGGCATTCCGAGAGCGACGCGCCGCCCGCCATACACGCGCTCACGCACGACAGCGCGGGGCCGCACGGTGCTGCCCGTCCCGTGGCAGGCTGCTCACGGGCACTTGCCATCCGCGCCGCACGGATCTCCCTGACAGCACGAGATCACTACGTCGCAGTCCGCGCCCGGCGCCGCGCAGCCGGGGTCGACGCCGCAGCCGTCGGGCCCGCACTGCGTTCCGTCACAGCACGGCAGGTTCCCTTTGCATGAGCCGAGGTTCGGGATGCACTCCGCGCTGTCCGCCGCGTCGGCGTCGCTGCCGGAGTCTTCGGCAACCCCGTCGCTTCCAGCGTCGGCCACATCGCTGGCGGCGTCCAACGCCGCGTCGTGGCGGTCGACGACTGCGTCGCCGCCGCACGCGACCCAGGTCACGGCGAATCCGATCAGGGATCCGCGAGTCAAGGAAGCGGTGCTTCGCCAGTTCACCACGCGCCCCTCTGCACGAGCCCCGCAGCTACTCGAGCAAGCTCCGGAGCATCCAGGCGGTCTTCTCGTGCACCTGCATCCGCTGGGTGAGCAGATCACACGTCGGCTGGTCGCTCACGCTCTCGGCGAGCTTGAAGACCTCGCGCGCGGTGCGGGCCACGGTCTCGTGCCCCTCGACCAGCTTCTTGATCATGTCCTGCGCCTTCGGCACGCCGTCTTCCTCTTTGATCGCCGACAGCGCGCTGAACTGCTTGTACGTGCCGGGAGCCGGAAGCCCGAGCGCGCGGATGCGCTCCGCGACCAGGTCGACCGCGAGCGCGAGCTCGTTGTACTGGGCCTCGAACATGAGGTGCAGCGTCTGGAACATGGGACCGGTGACGTTCCAGTGGAAATTGTGGGTCTTGAGGTAGAGCGTGTACGAGTCTGCGAGCACGCGCGACAGTCCACTCGCGATCTCCTGGCGCTTGCTGGCTTCGATGCCGATGTCGATGTTCATCTCTCTCTCCTTGGCGTGCAAAGACGTAGCCCAGTTCGGTTCGTGGCGGTACGCGTTCATGATGTCGTTCCGCCCGGTTGCCAAGTCGCGCGCGGCCGAGTGCGCACCTTCTGCGGTGTGAGCGCGGCGGGCTCGCCGGGTGGGGTCATTTGTAGGGGTTGGGCCCACCGATCTCGTCGCTCAGCACCTTGCCGTCCAGGTCTACGGTGCCCTTCCAGCCGTAGGCGGTCTCCGAAGAGTCCTTGTAGATGTGCCCATCCATCGCCAGCACGCCGCCCGTGAGGCGCACGTTCTGGGGAAAGGGAGTGTGAGCCTGCCCTTCGCCGCGCAGGCGCGTGTCCCAGACCTTGCGTCCGCTTTGGTCCAGGCGCAGCAGGCGCGTCACGGAGCCGCGCGCGGGGTGCACGTAAGACAAGATGTAGACGACGTAGCCGTCGGCGAGCTCGGCCGCGCTGGCGCCTTCGTAGTCCAGGAACCCGCTCGCTTTGTAGTCGCGCTCCCACTGCATCGCTCCGCTCGCGTCCAGCTTGGCGACCACCGGCCGCGATGCACCCACGCGGTATTTCCCCGGCGCGCGGCGGGTGCCGACCACGAGGAAGCCACCGTCGCGGGTCTTGATCATGGGCGCGAGGTATCCGTCCCCGTTGCCGACGTGCCTCGCGTGGTAGCTGTACGTGTCCAGGTTCGTCTGCATCACCCAGCGGCGCGCCGGCTCGAAGGCCTGCGCGGGGATGCGTATTGCGGGCGGCGGCGCAGTCGGCGAGGGGGCCGGTGGCGTGGTCGGCGAGGGGGCCGGCGGCGAAGTCGGCGTTGGGGTCGGTGATCCCGGCGGAGGGCGCGCGGCTCGGGGATCCGCGGTCCGGGCCGGCGGGTGGCGCGCGCCTGGCTCCGTGCAAGCGGGCAGCGCCGCGATCGCGAGGAAATGGCCCAGCCCCAAGGCCCAGCGCGCGTTCATTCTGGTGAGGGTACTCCCGTCGAGCCGGTCGGCCTGCATCGAACCGGCGGCCGGTGACCCCCTTGGTGACCCGTCGGCCCGGGGCTACTGTCTCCGGCGTGTTCGTCTCCAGCTTGATCGATCGCATCGTGGACGCCGCGCTCGCCGAAGACCTCGAGGGCGGCGACCTGACCACCGAAGCCACGGTCCCCGCCGACGCCCGCGCCGTCGCTCGCGCCGTGGCCCGGTCCGAGCTGGTGGTGTGCGGCGGCGACGTGTTCGCCCGCGCGTTCTACCGGGTCGACCCCGGGGTGCGCGTCGAGCGCCTGCTCGACGAGGGCGCCGACGCGAAGAAGGGCGACGTGCTGTGGGTGGCCGAGGGCGCGGCCCGCTCGCTCTTGATGGCCGAGCGCACCGCGCTGAACTTCGCGCAGCGCATGAGCGGCATCGCCACCCTCGCGCGGCGGTACGTGCGCGCCTTGCCCGCGGGCAGTCGCACGCGCATCACGGACACTCGCAAGACCACGCCGGGCCTGCGCGCCCTCGAGCGCTACGCCGTGCGCACCGGCGGCGCGCACAACCACCGCGACACCCTCGGCTCGGCGGTGCTGATCAAGGACAACCACATTCAGGCAGCGGGCGGCATCGGCGTCGCCATCGAGCGAGCCCGAGCCCGGGCGCCGCACACTTCGAAGATCGAGATCGAGGTGGCGTCGCTGAGCGAGCTGGACGAAGCGCTGGCCGCCGGCGCCGACATCGTGATGCTCGACAACTTCGCGCCCGACGACGTGGTGACGGGCGTGGCTCGGGCCAAGGGCAGGGCGCTGGTCGAGGTCTCGGGGGGCGTCACCCTCGAGCGCATCGCCGAGCTGGCAGGGAAGGGCGTGGATGTGATCAGCTCGGGCGCGCTCACCCATTCGGCGCCCAGCGCCGACATCGCCCTCGATCTCGAGCGACTGGGATGAGCACCTTCGACGTGGCGCGCTTCACCGCGCTCCGTCGCGAACGCGGCGTCGAGCTGGGCGAGCCGCTCTCCGCCGTGGGCGAGACGGGGTCGACCAACGACGACGCGATGGAGGCCGCCCGCGCTGGCGCGCCGCACGGTGCTACCTTCGTGGCCGACGCCCAGACCCGCGGGCGCGGCCGGCGCGGCGCGCGCTGGACCTCGCCCCCTGGGCAGAACTTGCTCGTCTCGGTGCTCCTGCGGCCCGCGATCTCGCCCGAGCGCGCCGGGACGCTCACGCTGGCCGTGGGGTTGGCGGTGCGAGGCGTGGTCGCGGCCCGCGTCGGCGGCAGCGTGCGCGTGAAGTGGCCCAACGACGTGTGGGTCGACGAGCAGAAGGTCGCCGGGATCTTGCTCGAGAGCCAGCTCGAGGCCGGGAACGTGAGCGCCCTCGTGGTCGGGGTCGGCCTCAACGTCGGCATGCGCGAGCTTCCAGCCGAGCTTCGGGGCATAGCGACCTCGCTGGTGCTCTCGGGCGATCCGAACCCCACGCGCGAAGCCGTGCTGGTCGATCTCTTGGCCGCGCTCGAGCAGCGCTTGGCGGTTCACGAGCGCGACGGCCTCACTCCGGTGCTCGACGAGCTTCGACGCTTCGACGCGCTCGCGGGCCGGCGGGTGCGGGTCGACCGGGTCGAGGGGGTCGCCGCGGGGCTCGGGCCGGACGGTGCCCTGCTCGTCCGCAGCGACGACGGCGGCGAGGTCCGCGTCACCTCGGGCGGGGTGGTCCTGATCTGAGCGTGCCATGTGTGCCATTGTGCCGAGGTGACTCACCCGATCCCGCATGAAACACGGGATTTGCCGCGAAGCACAGGCCGGCACACCGGTTGCTATGGCACTCGACCATGACCAAGACCCTGGCCGTCTCCGCACTCGCCTTGCTCCTCACCGCCGCCTGCGGCGGCAAGACCGACGACAACACCGCCAACACCGGCGGTAGTGGGGGAGCCGGCGCGACCGGTGGCAGCAGCGGCAGCGGCGGCGCCAGCGGGGGCAGCGGCGGCGCCACGGGCGGAAGCGGCGGCATGCCCATCGAATGCTCGGTGCCGACCACCGAGCCCGGGCCCTTCCCGACCAAGATCCGCTTCGTGAACCCGGGGCCGACGCCGCTCTTCATCCGCGAAGACTGCCAGCTCAACTGGGATCTCTACTCGTGCGCCGACGGCTACACCACGGACGTCCCGCACGTCGCCAGCTGCATGAGCTCGTGCGCGGAGCCGAACAACGGCTGCATCGCCTGCGGTGCCTGCATGCTGGAGGCGCACGAGGTGACCAGCGCGGCTCCCGTCGAGACCGAGTGGAGCGGGCACAGCTACACGTTTTCTCAGAAGAACAGCTGCCAGTGCTACAACGAGCACAACGTGCTGCCGGGGAAGTACGCCATCAAGATCCAGGTCTTCACCTCGAAGGACGACGTAACGAGTTATGCCGCTGGGTACGAGGCGTGGGCCTATTTCGACCTGCCGGCGAAGAACGGCGTGGTCGAGGTGAGCCTGGTCCCGCCCGTCGAGGGTTGATCAGGCAGCCTCGGCCAGCATCGGCTCGGGCGCCTCGCGCAGGCGCTCGGCGAGCAGGCGGCGACCGCGGAACAACCGGCTCATCACCGTGCCCACCGGCACGCCGAGAACGGCAGCGGCGTCCTTGTACGAGCGCTCGTCCAGGTCCACCAGCCGCACCACCTCGCCGAACGCCCGCGGCAGCTCGCCGAGGGCGCGCTCGACCTGTGGGGACAGGTGCTGCATCACCGGGCTCGACTCGGATTGGGTCCACGCACACGGGTCGTGAGTCAGCGACTCGAGCGCGCGCCGCTCGCGTCGCAGGCGGCGACAGCGAGTGACGAACACGCTGAACAGCACTTGCTGCAGCCAGGCGCGCAGGTTGGTGCCCGGTTGGTAGCTCGTCTCGAACTTGAGCGCGCGCTCGACGGTGTCTTGCACCAGATCCTGCGCATCGGTGGCGTTCAGGCTGAGCTTCAGCGCGCGGGCTCGGAGCGCGGGCATCAGCTCCGCGATCTCGTCGCGCAGCGGGCGGGGGGTCGGCGGGGCGGTGAAGCTCGAAGTCTGGGTGAACATGGGCTCGTTCCTCTTGGCGGGTGCCCATCGCAAGCCACGTGCCAGCTTGGGAATGCAGACATTTTCCGCGTTTTGTCGCGTGCGTCCGCGTCCCGGCGGACGCGGGGGGCGTGTCAAACTGGCACCTCGGAGCGCGCCGCTGCCAAGCGGGCAAGGGCCATGAGGGTCACGTGGCGTGCCCCGTGCGAGTTGTCCGCCACACCACGCTTGCCGCGCGCGTCTGGCCGCCGCGGTGGCGATTCGGACAATCCATGAGGGTCACGCGGCGTGCCCCACACGACTTGACCGCGATTCGGCCAATCCATGAGGGTCACGTGGCGTGGCCCACACGAGTTGTCCGCCAAGAGGACAATCCATGAGGGTCACGCGGCGTGCCCCACGCGACTGGTCCACCGAGCCGGCCGCCCCTACTCGAAGATCCGGTCGGGATCGCCAAGGAACTCGAAGTGCATCGTGTCCTCGAGCTCGTCGTGACCGAGCCAGTGGAAGCCGTAGCGCTCGAACACCTCGACCCAGCACTTCGGCATCGCCATTCGCTCGTAAGGCGAGCGGACCTTCTTGCGGCAGACCGGGTTCTCGGCCCAAAAGCCCACGCAGTGGCAGCAGGGGTTCAGCTGGGGATCGATGTCGAGGGCGATGCCGTAGACGTGGTTCGATACCTCGTAGTCCTTGAAGGTGTTCTCGCCTCGAATGCCGCCGACGGTGCGCGGGCGATAGGGCTGCCCCGCGCACTCGCGCTTCAGCGCTGCCTCGACGCACGCAAGCGCAGGCACGACCTTCTTGTTCAACACCAGCGGCAGTCCCATGAACGTCGTGCGCTCGGCGTAGAAGGTCGGCGGGTGCGGGTTGTCGCTGCGGCGGCCGAAGCCCGAGACGCGGCCGTAGTTGCGGTTCCGGTACTCGACGCTGCGGGCGCGCGCGGCCTCGATCGCCCGGCGCTCGTCGGGTGCCGCGCCGATCTTCGCGATCTGGCCCTTGCGCAGCAAGAAGTCCTGGGCCGGCTGCGGGCGGCACTGTGGGCCGGCGGTGCGGGCGGGCGGCGGCGAGATCGCCGCCATGGTCGGCGCCGCGCTGGCGACAGGCGCCGCCGACGCGACGGGTGTCGGCGAGGGGTTCACGGCTCGGGGGGTGGCCTCATCGGGCTTGGACCCGCAGGCGAGTGCCAAGAGCCCGATCGAGAGCGTCGACGTCCATGCCCGTCCCGGTGCCACCGCGGATCACCTCTCAGCTCGGCGTATCGTCTCGCGGGGCCGTCAGGCGCGCAAGCACCGCCGGAAGGCCCGCGGCGACCTCGTGGGCCAAGAGCCCGCGATCGGCGCCGGTGGTCTCGGCCCAGAGCTCGGCCGAGCGCGCGTGCAGGTGAGCGCCCAGGATGGCCGCAAAGCGCGCGGGCAGGTGCTTGGCCCAGGCCGCGATCACCCCCGTGAGCACGTCGCCCGCGCCCGCGGTCGCGAGCGCCGCGGAGCCGGCGGCGGTGATTAGCGTGGTCTCTGCCGGTGCCCCGACCAGGGTGCGGGCACCCTTGAGCAACACCACCGCGCCCGTCAGCTCGACGGCGCGGGTGACCGCGCCGAAACGATCGCGCTCGACCTCTGCCGCGGAAATGCCGAGCAGCCGCCCGAGCTCCCCCGGATGTGGGGTCAAGATCAGCTGCCCCTTGGCCCGGCCCAGCGCTGCGCCGCGGCCCTCGAACGCGCTGAGCGCATCCGCGTCGACGATCTTGATGCCGTCCCAGGTCAAGACCACGTGCTCCGCTGCTCGGCGCGCGCGACCGGTGAGGCCCAGCCCGGGCCCGATGGCCACCACGCTGGCACGCTCGAGCACGGCGTCGAGCGATGCCTCGATGTGCTCGGGATCGATCCGCGCCGTCATCTCTTCGAGCACGCGAAGATCCAGGCTGTCGGCGGCTTCGGGGAAGGTGCAGAGGGTGGCGAGGCCCGCGCCCGCGCGCAGCGCCCCGCGCGCTACCAAGAGCGCGGCTCCGGTCTTGCCTGCCGAGCCCGCGACGGCGAACACGTGCCCCGCCGATCCCTTGTGGGTGGCCACGCTGCGCGGCGCCACCAGCTCACGAGCGTCGTCGTCGTCGAACAGCAGGGCCGAGCAGCCCACCTCGCGAAACAGCTCGCCCGGGACCCCGATGTCGACCACGTGCACGTCTCCGGCGTGCTCGGCGCCGCTCGGCGTCAAGAGGCCGGCCTTCAGGTGGGCGAAGGTGACCGTCGAGTCGGCGCTGACGGCCACGCCCTGCGCCGCGCCGGTGTTGGCGTCGAGCCCTGACGGCACGTCGAGCGACAGCACCCGAGCGTCGCTGTCGTTGATTGCCTCGATCACCCGCGCCAAGTTCCCCTCGACCGCGCGGTCGAGGCCGGTTCCGAGCAACGCGTCCACAATCACGTCACCCGGGCCGAGCGCCGCCAGCGCGCCCAGGAGCACCACGACGCCAGCGTCGTCGCTCACCGAGGTGACGCGCCCGCCGAGCCCGCGCCAGGCGTCGTGGTTCGCCTTCGCGTCACCCTTCAGCTGCTGCGGATCGCCGACCAAGTAAGCCTCTGGCGCGTGACCGGCGGTGAGCAGCCGTCGCGCCACCACGAAGCCGTCGCCGCCGTTGTTGCCCGGGCCCGCCACCACCACGGTCTTCCCCGGGGCGAGCGTGCGCAGCAAGATGCCTGCGGCGTTCCGCCCTGCGTTCTCCATCAGCACCACGCTCGGCACGCGGCACACCTCGATGGCGTGACGATCGAGCTCGCGCATCTGCTCTCGTGACAGCACTGGGATCATGGCTTCACCTCTCGAGCACCACGACGGCAGCGGCGACGCCGGCGTCGTGAGTGATGGATATCAGGGTTCGGGTGACGCCGAGCTCGGACAAGTACGGCAGCGCCGGCCCGTGGGCGACGAGCTCGGGTGCACCGTTCGGCGAGCGACGCACCTCGACGTCTTGCCACCAGACGTCCTTCGGGGCCCCCAAGGCCTTGCTGAACGCCTCTTTCGCGGCGAAGCGCCCGGCCAGCGCCGCTGCACGATCGGCCTTGCGCGCCGCCAGGTCGACCCGCTCGCGTGGCGTGAGCACCCGGGCCCAGAACTTCTCGCCGAAGCGCTCGAGCGCGGTCTCGATCCGCGCCACGCTGCACACGTCGATCCCCAGTCCGACGATCATGGGCCTCGCGCCGCGACGCCCCGCTCGATGGCTGCGCGGAAGCCGCGCACCGCGCCGGCCAGCCCGTCGAACACCGCGTCGGCGATCACCGCGTGCCCGATGTTCAGCTCCACGATCGGAACGATGCCCGCCACGCCGATCACGTTGTGTCGCGTCAGCCCGTGGCCCGCGGCCACCTCGAGCCCCAGCTCTGCCGCGCGCACGGCCCCGGCCCGCAGCCGCTCGAGCTCGACCCGCTGCGCCGGGCCGCTCAGGTGGCAGTACTCCCCCGTGTGGAGCTCGACCTGCTCGGCCCCCACCGCCTTGCTCGCCGCGATCTGCTCCAGATCCGGCGCGATGAACAGGCTCAGCTTGATGCCGACTTCGCGGCACATGCTGGCGACCTTCGCGATGGGTTCGCGGGCGCCCATCACGTCCAGCCCGCCCTCGGTGGTGCGCTCTTGTCGGCGCTCGGGCACCAGCGTGATCACGTCGGGCTTCACGCGCCGCGCGATGGCGGTCATCTCGTCGGTGGCCGCCATCTCCAGATTCATCACGGTGCCGATCGCCGCGCGCATGCGTGCCACATCGTCGTCTTTTACGTGCCGCCGATCTTCGCGCAGGTGCAGCGTGATGCCGTCGGCCCCGGCCTGCTCGCAGATCTGCGCCGCGAAGACCGGGTCGGGATAGGCCGTGCCGCGGGCGTTGCGCAGCGTCGCGACGTGGTCGATGTTCACGTGGAAGCGGATCACGGCGCGAGCATACGAAAAACCTCGGCGCCCCGCATGCCTGCTTTCGGCCGGCCGGAAAAGGCTCTAGGGGAGGGGCGCCCCCGATGACTCGCCAGCGTCTGATCGACGTTCGCATGCACGACGGAAGCCGGCACTTCGGTGGCCTGCCCGAGCATGCCGGCACCGAGCCCGCCGAGTGGCACGTGCTCGAGGCCGCGGTGCCGGCGCTCGCCGGGGCGAAGCTCACGTCGTTCGTCACCGATCACGTCACCGAGGCGTGGATCGACTTCGAGTGGCGAGACCAGCGCTTCGCGATCAACAACCAGCTCGGCGAGTGGTGGTTCTTCGTCCACGATCCCACTTGCCCGGACGAGCTGCTCGAGGCGGTGCTCGCGCATTTCGAAGGCGCGCTCTGCCCCCGGTCGGCTCAGGCGCGCAGCCTGGGGGCGCTCGCGCACGGCAGCTTCCGGGTCGTGGTCGACGAGGCCGACGGACGCACCAGCTTCAAGGACTTCGCGACCCTCGAGCAGGCCGTGAGCTACGCGGGCGACGCGGCGTCGGAGAGCGACGTGCATGCGTTCGTCTTCGACGGCGGGTTTCGCCTGGTCGCACGCGGGAAGCACTACTGAGTCGCCCGGGGCGGAAGCTTCGGAGCCGGGGCCGGCGGCGGCGCCGGCGGCTTCTGGCGTGCGCGTCGCCACGCCGGCAGCCACAGGCGTGCCTCGTAGCCGGCTCGCGTCACCGGTAGCTCGGCGTTCACCGGAGACACCCACCACGCACAGAGCGTGACGGCGCCGAGGCCGAGCCAGCCCAAGCGTCGACGCTGGTCGATCAGCCGGGCCAGCTTGCCCGCCACGAGCACCACCGCAAAGCCGTAGGCCGGCAGGTAGTGGTAGATGTACGAGTCACGCCGGGACAAGACCCAGGGCAAGACCGGCAGGGCCCACAGCGCCAGGCACCAGAGCTCGGCGCCGTCGAGCGCGCCGATGGTCTGAAGGGGAGTGGCCCGAGCCCGAACGAAGGCACGAACACGCTGGGCGGCGACGGCGGAGAGCGCGCCGAGCGTGGCCAAGATCGACACACTGCCCGCCCACCAGAGCAGCGGATTGCCCATCGACGTCATCGACCGCACCATGCCGTCCACCTCGGCGTAGCGCATCGGGATGGGTTTGTGCGGCAAGAGCCAGCTGTACCAGCTCGAGATCAGCATGTGCTTGCCGTCGGTCAGCTTGGCGTGGTGCTCGTACAGCTCGCGGGTGGCGGTGATCACGTCGCCGACGCCATGCGGCCGGTGCTGCAGCATCAAACCGTACTGGTAGATCCAGAGGTAGCTGAGCGGTGCCAGGAGCACGAGCCAGCTGGCCCAGCGCGGCGCGGGGCCGACCAGGGCCACCGCCACGAGGGGGACCAGCATCACGACCACGCTGAACTTGACTGCGCAGCCGAGCCCGAGGAGCACCGCGCCGAGGCCGATGCCCAGCGCCGATCGGGCACGCACGGCGGCGCACGCCGTGGCGAGGGTGAAGGTCGCGACCACTCCATCCAGGAGCGCGGTGCGCGAATACGCGATGAAGAAGCCGTCACCCGCGAGCAACGCCGCGGCGATCACTCCGGCGCGCCAGTTCTGGAACAACCGACCCGCGAGCAGGCCGGCGAGCGCGATGTTGGCCCAGCCGCTCGCCAGCGCCGACGCGCGCCACCCCCACGAGTCGTCTCCGAACCAGCGGATGCCCTGGGCGATCAGCAGCTTGCCGAGTGGGGGATGATCGTTCCAGTCTCGCGCGCCGGTCAGGTAGTTCTGCGCCGTCCGCACGAAGTGGTGCTCGTCCCAGGCCAGACCGGTCGGGTCCGCCAGGTGCTGAGCGCGCAGCCAGGCGCCGAGGGCGACGGCCGCGAGACACCAGCCCGCCAGCAAGAGATCCTGTCGCTTCGTCACCGACACCCGGGGGCCCTGTCTACCAGAAGCCGCCAACTCTGGCTTGCCGATGACAACCCGCGGTTTGCACCCGATCGGGGTGCTTTTGGCCGAAAGTCGCCGGTCCCCGCCTGGTTCGGCGCTTGCAGAACCACTGGCGTGCGCGCGCTTCCCCTCTGGCCCCTGCTCGTCACCACCACGCTGGCGCTGCCGGCAGTCGCCGCCCCCGATCCGCCGACGCCCAGCTTCGGCAAGGCCATCGACGCCTTCGCGAGCTACGACGCCCAGGACACCTGCGACCCGACCGCCAAGCCCGGCACGGTCAGCTTCAAGGACTTCATCTTGAAGACCTACCCGATCACCGGCGACTACGGCATCACGCGCGCGTGCAACATCGGCAGCACCAGCGAGCACAAAGAGGGGCGCGCGTGGGACTGGAAGGTCAACTACTACAACACCGCCCAGCGCGACGTCGCCGAGACGGTGATCGACTGGCTGCTCGACACCGACCCTCACGGCAACGCGTGCGCCAACGCCCGCCGGCTGGGGATGATGTACTTCATCTGGAACAGCAAGATCTGGGGGGCGTACCGCTCGCCGAACTCGTCGTGCGCGACCGCCGGGTGGAAGGCCTACACCGGCTCGAACCCGCACACCGATCACGTGCACATCAGCTGGGCCTGGCCCGGCGCGAAGAAGCAGACCACGTGGTGGACTGCCGCCCTGCCGCCCGAGCCGGTCAATACCAAGCCAAAGGGGTATCTCGACGGCGCCAGCTGCGAGCGCGTCTGGGGTTGGTCGCAAGATCCCGACGCACCGAAGAAGGGCATCGCCGTGCACCTCTACTTCGGCGGCCCCGCCGGCGACGCCAAGGCCAAAGGCGTTCCGATCGACGCGAACATCGATCGGAACGACCTCTGCACGCCCCTGGGCTCGTGCAACCACGGGTTCGAGGTGTCGTCGCCCCTCAGCTTGCACGACGGCAAGCCCCACGCGGTTCACGCCTACGGCATCGACAGCGCGGGCGGCGCCAACGCCGAGCTCGCGCAGAGCCCCGCGACCCTCGACTGCGCACCGGTCATCCCCAAGGGCGTGCGCCGGTTGGTCAAAGACATGGCCAGCTTCGACGACTGGGGCTTCTCCGAGTTCTGGGACGTGATGCCCGTCGCGGACGCCGACCTCGCGGCCCTCACCGAGGACGACGCGCTGCCCTACAGCCCGCTGCTGGTGCAGTCCACCGATGGCAGCTCCGAGGTCTGGCTGATCGACGGTGAGCTTCGGCGGCACGTCCCGAGTCAAGAGGTGATGGCGACCTGGGGCTTCGACGCTGCAGCGATCGTCAAGTGGGCGCCGAAGGATCTCGAGAAGCTCGAGGTCGGACCCAAGCTGCGCTCTCGGCCGGTGTTGGTGCGTGGCACCGGTGCGAAGATCTACTTGATGGATGACGCCTTGCCCGAGGCTGGCCAACCCCCGACCGGCACCGGCGGCGCGAGCGGCAGCGGCGGCACCGGCTCGGGTGGCTCGGGCGCGACCATCAACGCCAGCGGCGGCAAGAGCGGCACCTCTGCCCAGCAGACCAAGGTGCTCTCGGACGACGAGCAAGGCTGCGCGTGTCGCACCGCCCGCCGAGCGAGCGGCTCGGGCGCCGAGCTCTCGCTCTTGGCCCTGGGACTGCTCGTTGCCCGCCGCCGTCGCGCGAGGTCGGCGTGAGCGCGAAGCGAATCGCCTTTCTCGCGCTGGCGCTGGCGCTGGCGCTGGTCGCTGCCGCGATCGCGCTCTGGCCGAGGCCCGCGCCCCGGCCGCCCGGGCCACCGATCGCGGCGCAAACGCCGACCGAGGTCCGAGCCGAGCGCCCGCGCCGACCCCGGGCCACCCGACCGCGACCTCCCGCGCCCGAGATCCGAGAGGCCGCGGTCTCGCCGCAGGCACCCCAGGCGCAGGCGCCCGTCCCGACCCGCGTCGAGCAGCTCGCGACCACCGTGCTGGCCGCGGCGGTGCGCCACGACTGGATGGTGATCGACGAGCAGGAGACGCCCTGTCCGCCCCAGCAGATCCGGATCGTGTACGACGCCCCGTCGGACCTGGGCGGCTACACCAAGGGCGCCTACTTCGAGCCGCTGGGCCCCGGTCCCACCGAGAGCGCCACCGAGGTCAACGGCCTGATGCTCTGCGAGGGGTCGAGCTTCCTGTATCGAGGCTTCGAGGCCTACTACCGGGCCGACCGCGGGCAGTGGGACGTGTTCCCGTTCCCGGTGATCGAATGAAGCGTTGACGCGCTGGCCGGCGCCGTCTTGACTCGCGCCGTGCAAACGACCGCCGCGCGCTGGGGCGCCCTTGCGATCTGGCTCGCGTCGGCACCGCTGCTCGCGCTCTCGGGCAGCTCGCCCTCGTTTCACCCGGGCGCCATCGTCGACGTCGACATCACCCTGGTCGCCAGCGACCAAGCGAACCTGTCGTGCAGCTGGGACCGTCGTGCTTGGGGCTTTGCCTGCCGGTTCCGCGATGGCGGGCGCGTCGAGCAACCGGACGGCACGCTGGTTCCCACCGTGACCTCCGATCGGAAGACCCTGCTCGTCCCCGGCCTGTTCACAGAGGCCGAGGTCGCGGCGCGCGTCGCCAGGGACTCGGCCCTGCCGCCCGAGGCACAGCCGCGCTTCGTGGTGCGATGCCGCGTGCGCGTGCTCGAGCAGGTGAGCGGCGTGCAGGTACGGTTTGCAGCCGCCGGCGAGCTCGAGCCGCCGTCCAAGCAGTGGTTGGTGGCCCCGGTCGCTTGCCAGGTGCTGCCGAGCTGAAGCCATGCGTCGCAAGCTGCTTCAGCTCGTGCGTGGTCCCGACGCGCCCCTGGTGGTGGCGGCGTTGGTGATGATCGTCTGCGGCATCTTGCTCCGCGCGCAACGGCTGGCGTTTCCCCGCGTTCTCACCTGGGACGAGCATCACTTCGTGCTCAACGCCAAGAACTACCTGGCGCACCAGCCCGATCTGAACGACCACCCTCCACTCGGCAAGCTGCTGATCGCGCTCCCCGTCCATTTCCTGGGCGACCATTCCCTCGCTTGGCGGCTCTCGCCGTTCTTGCTCGGGTGCGTGAACATCGTCCTCTTGGGCCTGATCGCCTCGTGGGTGGCCCAGCGCCGGACCGCGTTCTGGGTCGCCGCGGCGCTCGCGGCGGTCGACGGCTTCTTGATCGCGTACTCGCGGTCCGCGCTGCTCGACGGAATGCTGGTGTGTCTGTGCATGGGGGCCGTGCTGCTCGCGCTCCGAGCGCGCTCGTGGTCGGGCTTCGCGCTCGCGTCGCTCTTGCTCGGCTCCGCCTGTGCGATCAAGTACAGCGCCATCGTGTTCGTGCCGGTGCTGCTCTGGGCCGCCCTCGGCAAGCGCTCGAAGATCGCGTCGGCCGCGACGCTCGTCCTGGTGCCCGCCGCGTACACCGGCTGGTTCTCCCTGGGCCTTTGGATGGCCAAACGGCCCTTCGACCCGGCAGCGGTCGTCGCCGAGACCAAGCGCCTGTATCTGCACCACGCCAGCCTCACCCACTGGAAGCACCCTCTCTTGTCTCACTGGTACGAGTGGTTCCTGCCGACTCGTCCCATCCCGATGCGCAGCGACCCGCTCAGCGACGGCCGCATGCGGGTGCTCACCGCGATGGGCAATCCACTCGTCTGGTGGTTGGTGGACGCGGCGGTGCTGCTCACCGTCGCCACGCTGGTCGTGTCGTTGGTCCTCGCGCTGCGACGGCGTACCGTTCGCGACGCCATCCTACGCGGTCTCAGGCTCGAAGGCCCGACCGCGCGGCGCAGCCTGGTCGTGGTGGCGTGGTGCGCGCCGATCGCGCCGTGGTGGCTCTCGGCGCGCGACTCGTATCTCAACCACTACCTTCCGGCCTACGTGTTCGGAGTGGTGCTGGTGGCAGCGCTGTTCGACGCAGCGCTCCGCCGGTTCCGCACCGCCGCGTTCGTCGCGCTCTTGGTGGTCGGGCAAGTGAGCGTCTACTACTCGCCGGTCTGGGGCCAGAACCCGCTCCGGCGCGAGGCCGTCGAGCAGCGAGCGCTCTGGCGCCGCTGGCACGTCGGGTTCTCGCTGCGATCGCCCTTCGATCCTTGACCCGCCCGGCTCGGCCCTCACTTCGGAGGGGGGAGGAGCTTCTTCTTCGGCGCGGGTTTCTTCGGCAAGGGCAGCTCCTTCTTGCTCATCAAGATGTCGCCCTTGTAGACCTCGGTGCGAACGGTCTGCCCTTCTTCCGGCTCGAAGTAGCTCCAGGTTCCGTCCTTCTTGCCGGCCTTCAGCTGGCCCTCGGCTTCTTTCACGCCGTTCGGGTGCCAGCGGGTGATCTTGCCCTCGCGTACCCCAAGCGCCATCTCGACCTCTTCGAGCTTGCTGCCGTCCTCGCGATAGGTGGTCCAGACGCCGACCTGCTTGTTGTCGTCGTGCCTGCCTTCACGTTCCATCTTGCCGCCCAGGAAGTAGGCCCGGAACGCTCCATGTCTCACGCCGCTCCGCCACTCGGTCTCCTCGGCCAGCTCGCCGTTCGGGTGCCATTTGCGCTCCAGACCCTGCAGCTTGCCTTCGACGTAGGGCGACTCGAGGACCTTGGTGCCCGAGTCGTTCCAGCCGACGAGGGTGCCTGACTCGCGGCCCGCTCGGAAGTCGATCTCGCTCGCCTTCTGCCCGTTCGGATGCCAGGTCACCCGACGCCCTTCGAGCTTGCCTTCGTGATAGGCGCCCTCTTCCGAGAGCTGCCCGTTCGCGTAAAACGCGCTGTAGCGACCCTCTTCTTTCCCGGCGACGTACGAGAGCCCTTTCTGCTTCTTGCCGTCGGGGAAGAAGGCCACGAACGTCCCTTGGCGAACGCCGTCCGGGCGCTCGCACCAGGCCGAGGTGCCGGCGGGCGGCTCCGCGCCCCTCATCACGGTGCCATCGAGGCAGGGCCTCACGCGCTTCCACCACGGGGTGTCGGGTGATTCGGCCGCAGCGCTCGGCTGCGTCGGAGGCGCAGGCTGGGGGGGCGGGGAGGCGCAGGCAGCCACGAGAAGGCCTGGAAGGAGTCGAGCGATCACGAACCGAGCATCTCAGGTCTCGCCGATCTCCGCCAGTGTGCGGTGGGCCTGCTTGGCCGAGGCGGAGACCCGCTGAGCCGCGCGTCTTTCCAAACCCCCCAGGTCACGAGTTACCCGAGAGCGAACGCCGGACTATGCTTCGCGCGAGTTGAAAGACGAAGCGTCGCCCGAAGCCGAAACGCTGGCCGCGCCCGAGCAGAGCGGGTCGGAGTCGCTCGTTGCCCAACCGCTCACTCGAGAGGCCGACGGTCGTTACCTCTTCCGCGGCGAGATCGGGCGCGGCGGCCTGGGCCGCGTGTGGGTCGCGCACGACACCCACACGGGGCGTGAGGTTGCCATCAAAGAGCTCTTGGAAGGCGGCGCTCGGGTCTCGCGCGAAGGTGTCCCGACCGAGTCAGGGCGACGCTTCTTGCGCGAGGCGCGCGTCACCGGACAGCTCGAGCACCCGTCGATCGTCCCGGTCTACGAGATCGGGGAACGGTCGGACGGCACCCTGTACTACGCGATGCGGCGCGTGCAGGGCGTGCCGCTCTCGGCGGCGATCGCCGGCGCCGAAGCGCTCTCGGAACGAGCGCGACTCTTGCCCCGATTTCGCGACGTGTGCCAGGCGATAGCCTACGCCCACAATCGCGGGGTGGTTCACCGGGACATCAAACCCGACAACGTCATGCTCGGAGACTTCGGCGAGACCGTCGTGCTCGACTGGGGTCTTGCGAAGGTGACCGGGCGCGACGACGACAAGCGCGACGAGCTCTGTGCGGGACTCTCCCGGCTACGAGAAGAAGACGGTGCTCGTACCCTTGCCGGCGTTGCCATGGGGACGCCGTTCTACATGCCCCCGGAGCAGGCGCTGGGCGAGCTGGATGAAGTGGACGAGCGCTCGGACATCTACGCCCTCGGCGCGGTGCTCTACGAGATTCTGACCGGACGGCCGCCGTTCGATGGTCGGAACGCGATGGAGGTCATTCGACGACTGCTGTGGCAGCCGCTCGAGCCCGTGCGGGTGGTGTGCCGAGAGGCTCCCCCGGAGTTGGCGGCGATCGCCGAGAAGGCACTCTGCAAGACCCGTAGCGAACGCTATTCGAGCGCGGCGGCCCTCGCCCGCGACGTCGAAGCGTACATGTCCGGGCAACGCGTCGAGGCCTACGAGTACAGCACCCTCGAGCTCGTTCGTCTGTTCGCGCGCCGGCATCGGGCCAAGCTGATCGCCGCCGCCGTCGTGCTCGCGGCGCTCGTCGCCAGCGTCGTGATCGTGTCCGTGTTCTACGCGCGAGAGCATGCAGCACGCATCGCCGAGCGCACGGCCCGAGACGAAGCCATTGCCGCCCGTCAGCGGTTGCAGACGGCGCTGGAGCTCGAGAGCAAAGAGCGTCGCCGAGCCGCATTCCACACGGCGTCGGCCCAGATGGAGAAGGCCCTGGCGCTCGGGCGCGAACGGCGTTTCCCCGAGGCGCGCATCTTCGCGGCGGCGGCGCTGCTCGCCAACCCCGCCCACGACAAGAGCCCGATCTTCGCGGCCGAGTTTGCGGCCGAGTACCCGTCTGCGTGGGGCCTGCGTGCGCGATCGGCGGCGATGCTCGGTCAGGTGCGATCACTTCCTTCGCTCCGCTTGCTCGACACCGCGAGAGTGGACGCGAGCTTCGAGCCCTTGGCGCTCACACCGGCGGGCGGCGGTCTCTTCGCCGCAGGCAACGCGAAGGGGCGAGTCGTGCTCACGGCCGTACGAAGCGCGGATCGACGGCGGGAGCTGGCCGCCCATGCCGGCGCGATCGGCGCAGGCGATTTCACCCCAGACGGGGTGGAATTCGTGTCGGCCGGTGACGATGGCTGGATTCGGGTCTGGAACACGACGTCCGGCGAGAAGCGGCGCGAGCTCCGCGCTCCTTCCGCGACCCAGCTGAAGTGCTCGCCGAACGGGAAGCTCATCGCGACGGCTACCCGAGACGGGGACGTCGTCGTCCGAGATCTGCAGACGCTCGAGAGCCGACGGGAGACGAAGCTCGCGGGACGGGTGTTCGCGCTCACGTGGTCGCCGGATGCGAGACATCTCGCGGTCGTGCTGGGGGACAAGAGCTTGCTCTTGGTGGACGCGACCACCGGTGCCCGACGGCGCGTGCCCGAGGCGCCGCTCGGCTGGCATGCGGCCGAGTACTCTCCCGACGGAAAGACGCTGGCAACGGCGGATTGGGGCAAGACCATCACCCTGTGGAAAGCCGACACCCTGCGACGAGAGGCCGTGCTGGTCGGGCACGAGGGCGCGGTGTACTCGTTCGGGTACTCGCCGGATGGCCGCTTCTTGCTGAGCGGTGGCTTCGACCGCCGGCTCGTGATCTGGGATCTGGCGACCCGCAAGGCCGTGGTCGCGCTGACGGCGCACGACGAGCGGATCCGGAGCATCGTCCGCCTGGAAGCGGGTAGCCAGTTCGCCACCATGAGCTGGGATCGAAGCGTCAAGCTGTGGGAGCTCGACGCGAAAGAACCGCCCGCCGACAAGACCGCTCGGCTCTGGGATGCGCGCACGCTGAAGCCGCGCCAAGTGCTCTCCGGCCACGCGGATGCCGTGCAAGTCGTCGCCTGGTCCCCCGATGGCGTGCGAGTCGCGACGGGGAGCGCCGACCGCGCGGTGACGCTCTGGACTGCGCTCGACGGCCAACGACTGAGGAGCTTTGCCGGGCACGACGGCGGGGTGACGGGCCTGGCTTTCCTCGAGAGCGGTCGAACGCTCGCGTCCGCCGATGCCGGCGGCTCGGTGCGGTTGTGGAATGCCGATTCGGGAGAGCTCCTGCGCACTCTGCGGGTGCAGACCGGGTACTCTTGGGGGCTCACCAGCTCAGCCGACGGGACCCGCTTCGCGGCTGGCGGTCTGGACAAGACGGTCCGACTCTTCGATGCGAAAGGAAACGCCGTGGTCACGCTCGAAGGTCATGACGACTGGACGAGCGGCGTTTCCTTCTCTCCAGACGGGCGCAGCGTGGCAACGTCCGGCAAAGACGCGGTCGCGCTGATCTGGAGCCTGGAAACCGGCAAAGCAGCGCGACGCCTGGTCGGGCACGAGGGGTGGGTGAATCGGGTCACCTACTCGCGGAATGGGCGCCTGCTCGCGAGCGCTTCCGACGACCGCACGCTTCGCTTGTGGAATGCGTCCACGGGAGAGCCGTTGCTCGTCTTCGACACCAAGGAAGGTGGAGAGGCCCTGGCTCTGGCGGACGAGCGGCTCTTGTTCGGCGACGGACCGGTCGTCCACTCGATGCCCTACGACCTGTCGATGCTGGCTGCCGACCCGAAGGACCTCTTCGACCAAGCGCAGCGCGCCGTTGGGCTCACGCTCAATGGCGTGGTGATGGCCACGGGCTTTCCGCGCTGAGCTCCGCAGCCGGTCCCGTTGCTCGCGGGCGAGCGGCGTCCGCGTTCATTGCCCGAGGGTCGGTCCCGTGCCCGGGGACACGTCAGCGAGGCACCGCCACGTCGGGTTTTCGCTGCGATCGCTCTTCGTTCCTTGACTGCCCGCGCGCTCGCGTTACGAGACGGGCGGTGACCTCACCTGCCCAGGCTTCGGCCCTCACGACCCTGGCGGGTGTCTCGCCGCGTCTGCGCCACGCGGTGTTCGCGCTGATCGCGCTCTTGGCCCTGGGCAACGCCGTGGGCACCGCGCTCTCGCCGTACCTGGTGGTGCGTCACCCGCTCTTCCTGGTGGCGATCTCGCCCGAGGGCCGACACGTGGTTCTGGCCACCGCCGGCGTTGCGCCGGTGGTGCTGGTGTTGGTCGGCACGTTGCGCCGCCTGCTCGGCATCGTCGCCGGCTATGGCCTGGGCTCGCTCTACGGCGAGGCCGCCGTGCGCTGGGCCGAGCAGCGCGTTCCCCGCTTCGGGCGCGTCATCCGCTTCTTCGAGCGCGCGTTCGCGCGCTTCGGCATGCTCATGGTCTTCGTCGTGCCGCTGCCCTCGATCGGCGTGCTGGCCGGCGCATCGGGCGCGCGGTTCCGCTGGGTGGCCTTGGCGGGCGCGCTGGGGCAAGCCACCTGGATGACGCTCACGGTGCTGTTCGGCGAAGCCATCGCCAACTGGACGCAGCCGGTCCTGGCGTTCTTCTCTCGTCACTTGATCGAGAGCACCATCGTGGCCGCGACGCTGGTGGGGCTGCAGCAGCTGGTGGCCTACCAGAAGCGACGGCGCGCCCGCCCGCCGGAAGCCCCGGCGGACGGCTGAGTCACTCTCCGCCGACGAACTCCCAGTCGGCGGCGAAGTCTTCACCCTTGGGCGTCGACAGCGCCTCGCCACCCGGGCCGTCGCGCCGCACCACGATGGTGTGACGGCTGGCGGTGTCCTCGCTCTCGCGCGCGACCACCGTCACCACGTTGATGCCCGGGTCGAGCGCGGCGTCGAAGCCGAACTTGAGCTTCAGCTGATCGCTGCCCTTGCGATTCGACTGGTAGAAGACCTTGTGGGCGCCCACGAAGACGTACACGTCGAGCACGCGGTCGCCGTCGGTGGCCGTCCCCTCGATCTTCACTTTGTCGCCGCGCATGGCCAGGGCCGCGGGCTCGAGCGTGATCAGCGGAGGCGAGTGGGTGAGGTGCGGCTTGAAGCTGGGCTTGCCGGCGCCGGCTCCGTCTTTCAGCGCCGAGGTCTCGACGAAGCCGAAACGATCGCCGTCGATGCGCACCTTGGTGAAGCCGGCAAAGGTGCCGAGTCGATCGACCACCGAGCCTTTGCCCAGCTCGCCCACCACCGCGGCGGTGGCCTGGGGCTGGCCCCGCACCTGGGCCGGCTGCTCGACGCTGACCTTGCCCGAAGCCTGGTTGACGAACACGCCGGCGCGCGTGACCGGGATCACGATCTTTTCACTGGTCACCACGCGCAGGTCCCGGTCGGCGATGCTCATCTCGACCTTCGCGAAGTTGTCGGTCAGCCCGTCGAGCACGTCGAAGGTGAAGGCCACCTCGCGGGTGTCGCCGGGGTTCATGCTGGGCAGCTCGAAGCGCCCCCCGCGGAGGTACAGGCCATCCCCCGTCAGATTGCGAATGTTCGCCTGGGTCTCGTAGGACCTGCCCGTGCCGACGTTCTTCACCGTCAAGAAGACGGTCACGCCCTCCCCGCGCTGCACCTGGCCGTCGCCGTTGGCCGAGCGGCTGTCGACCACTTGATACGAGAACGCGAAGGCCGGGCGCGGTAGGCTCTGCACCGTCGGCCGCAGCTCTTGGTCCTTGGGCGCGGCGCCGCCCTCCGCGAAGAAGCGCACCTTCACCACGTCTTGCCGGGTGGTGGCATCGAGCGGGATCTTGCACACCCGCTTCGCGTCGGTCGGCACCGGCTTGGTGCTGCCGGGCTTCTTGCCGTCGAGCTCGCACCAGCCGAACGGCACCGTGGCGGTGCGCGACTTGCCCGGCTCGAGCTTGCCGAAGGCCAGCTCTTTCTCGTCGTAATAGCCGCCGTCGCTCTTGGTCAGCGCGCGCAGCTGGTAGATGGGCTCGCTGCCGTTGTTCTTCACCGTGACCTTGAGGTTCATCGGCTCGCCGGCGGTCACGGTGTCGCCCTTGCGGTCGGTCTCGAGCTTCACTTCGTAGTCGTCGGCACCGGGGCCCTTCACGTCTTTGGGCGGCGCGCTCCAGTCGATGCCCAGCTTCTGCAGATCGGTGGTGATGGCCTGGATCTGGCCGTCTTGCGCTTTCTCGACCACGGGCTTCGCGGCGCGCACCTGATCGGGGCGCTTGCCCTGGGGCAGCTTGGCCACCAGGTCCCGGCAGAACGTGACCGGGAAGTCGAGCTGGAACTCGTCCTCCAGGTCGCCGCCCAGGTCGCGCATCTTGGCGCGCTCTTCCTCGGGCAGGTTGTAGCGCAGCTTGTAGTGCGGGCGATCGCTCGAGCGCTTGCTGGCCCCCCCCAGGCTCTTCGACAGGTCGCGCTCGCGCACCGGGCTCTCTTCGCTGTAGAGATCCATCTCGAGCGTGTCGGCGGTCATCGGATCGAGCTGCACGTCGGGCGCGACGCCCACACCCTGAATCGAGACGTCACCCGGGGTCAGGTACTGCGCGATGGTCAGCTTGAGCGCGGCGCCGTCCGGCGTGATGCGCGGGAACACCAGCTGCACCGTGCCCTTGCCGAAGCTGGTCTGACCGACGATCACCGCGCGGTCCTGGTTCTTGAGCGCGCCGGCCACGATCTCGCTGGCGCTGGCGCTCGTCCCGCTCTGCAGGACGACGATCGGATAGTTCGGCTCGGTGCCGCGAGCCGCGGCCTTCTTCTCTTCACGGCCCTCGGCGGCGCCCACCGTGGCCACGATCGGCCCGGTCTCGAGGAACTTGTCGGCGACCTTGGCGGCCTGATCGAGCAGACCGCCGGGGTTCCCTCTGAGGTCGAGGACCAGCCCTTTGAGCGGTTCGTTCTTGGACAGATCGGCCAGCGCGGCGTCCAGCTCGTCCGCCGTGCTCGACTGGAACTGCTTGAGGCGCACGTAGCCGATGCCCGCCGAGAGCGCGCGGTAGTCCACGCTCTTGATGCGGATCTCTTCCCGGGTCAGCTCGAACGGCCGCGAGCCCTGCCACCCCTCGTTGCCGTCGCGGTGAACCCAGATGGTCACCTTCGAGCCGGGCTTGCCGCGCAAGCGCTTGACCGCGTCGTCCAGCGGCATGTTGAGGGACGACTCGTTGTTGATCTTGGTGATGCGATCCATCCGCTTCAGCCCTGCGCGCCCGGCCGGGGTCTCGGGCATGGGGCGCATGATGGTCAGCTGCTGGTCCCGGATCGAGATCACGATGCCCAGCCCGCCGAAGTGTCCCGACGTCGACAGGTTCATCTCCTTGTAGGCTTCGGGGCTCAAGAACACGCTGTGGGGGTCGAGCGTGCGCAACATGCCGTTGCAGGCCGCGTACTCGATGTCGCGCAGGTCGACCTCGGTGTCCTTCAGGTTGGTCTGCAAGAAGGCGAACACCTCGCGCAGCCGGGCCGCGACGTCCCACGGCCCCTGGATGTTGTCGACGCGGAACTCTTTCTCCTCGGTGTCCGCCCGCACCTTCACCGTGGGCGATTTCTCGTCGTGAAGGATGATGACCTGCGCGACCTCTTTCTGGACCTGGTTCAGCGCCGACAGGAACATCTGCTGAGGCTTCACCCGGCCGGGCTCGACGTACTTGTCGCGGATCGTCTTGAGCGTCTCGTTGACGGCGGTGAGCTGGGTCAGGTCATACGGTGTCTTGCTGCCGCCGGGCGCGCCGACCGCGTGCGCGGCCTCGAGCCCCTTCCACAGCCCGCCGGTGCCGAACTGCAGCGCGAAGTACGAGGCGAGGGCGAACACCCCCAGGACGACGACCGCGCGGCCCAGCCGCTCCAGAATTCGCATCGGACGGGCAGTATACCCTGCTAGTCTGCCGCGGCCATGTCCCTGAGCTGCCCCCGAGATCGAAGCGCGCTCAAGCCCCAGACCTACGAGGCGAAGATCGAAATCGACGCGTGCCCCACCTGCCGTGGCGTGTGGCTGGACAAAGGTGAGCTCGAAGCCATTCAAGAGGCGAGAGAGCACGATTATTCCAAGACCCTGGCCGAGCTCCCCGATTCGGTCGCCCGCAGCATCAACAAGGTCGCGCAGGCGGCGTCCGGCCCGGTCGGGTGTCCGAAGTGCGGCGCCGAGATGGCCGTGCGCGAGTACGCCTACTGTTCGCAGATCGTCATCGACGCATGCCCCGAGGGTTGCGGCATCTGGCTCGACGCGGGCGAGCTCCAGGCGCTCGAGAAGTTCTTCGAGCGGAGCCAGGCCGAAGCGGGCGACGTGATCCCGCTGCGCTGGCGCCTTTGGGCCACGCTCGCCGGCGTGTTCAAGAAGAGCGCGCCCGCGTCGAAGTAGGAGTGCGCGCGTGGGTCGCGCACTCTCGATCTTGGTGGTGCTCGCGGCGGGCTGTCGCACGCCGGCCGGCTCGAGCGCGCCGGCGCCCAGCGGGTCCGCGCCGCCGGGGCCTACCCCGAGCGCCAGCTCCCCTGCCGTCGGGCCCCCGGCGCCGGTGACCGCGTGCACCCGGGACGACGAGTGCGCCGTGGCGCGCGTCGAGATCTCGGGCCCGCGCGCCTGCTGCGGCGCGTGCGGCACCACGCCCGGCACCCGGCGCTGGCACGCCGACCTCCAACGTTGGTGTGCGGCGCACCCGCCGGTCGATTGCCCGCCGCTCGCGTGCCCCCAAGGGCCGACTCGCGCGGTGTGTCGCGACGGCCGCTGCGAGGCCACCGCCAATGCTCCGGATGGTGGGCCCGCCTTCGTGCAGGTCGAGCGCCGCTGTTTGCCGTCGCTGGTCTGCGACTCTTGGGTGGGGTGCACCCGAGCAGCCGGCAACGATCAAGATGGCTGGTTCGTCGAGTCGTCCGAGCGCGCGGCCAAGGGCGAGCCCGTGGCGCTGACCCGCGTGGCGCTGATCGACAAGTCCGCAGCCGAGGCCTTCCTCGTCCACGACCCGAGCGTGAAGTGCCCGCCGCACAGCGTGCCGCCGGTACTGCCGCCGCCGCCCGTGTGCGTGGACGCCGGCGGCCAGTGCACGCGGAAGTGATCAGCGCCGGGCGGCCATGCCGTGCACCACGGCGCCGACGTGCTCAGGGCTGCCGGACGGCAACGAAGTTCATCGTGCCTTGTCGGCTGCGGACGACCATGAGCTCCGATTGTCCGCTCTTCCCCGGCCAGAAGGTCCCCACGAAGTCGCCAAAGGTGTACGAATCCCCGCCCGAGAGGCCAATTGGCGGATCTCCCGGCGTCATCTTCTCGGGCGCGTTCCACATCGCCATCTTGGCCCAGAGATCGCCTTGCGCGTCCAAGCTCACCTCGAAGGTGTACAGGCCCGGCCCCGCATAAGTGCCGACGTATTTCTTCTTCTCGCTCGGAGGCTTGGCGAAGTTCGGCATGTCCGAGATGCCGGTGAAGCGACCGAGCACTCTGATCGCCTCTTCCATGACGTAGTGCACATGCTCTTCTTCGCCCGCGTTGGTGAGGAGCACGACGCCGGCGCGCTTGCCCGGCAGCCAGGCCACCGAGCTCGACCAGCCTTCGCCCGTCCAGCCCCCGTGGGTCAGCAGGCGCTCGCCTCCGAAGCTCTCGACGATCGTCAGCCCGTACCCGTAGGCGTAACCGTCGCCCCAGCCGGTCGAGGTGTGGGTCGCGCTCATGTCCGCGATCGACTCGGACCCGATCGGCCCCGTTCCGGCAATGAACGACTCGACGAGGTGTGCGTAGTCGGACGCCGTCGCGATGACCCCGCCGGCCGAATTCCACATCGAGAAGTTCGGCTCCTCCATCGGTAAGATGGTCGGTTTGCCGTTGGTCTCGCCGTGGCCCACCGCGTGGTCGCCTTGCATGGCCGCCGCTGGGTCGAAGGTGGCTTGGGTCATCCCCAGCGGGAGCATGGTCCGGTCGCGGATCGCGTCGGTGTAGTAGAGCCCCGTCTTGGCCTCGATGACGGCCGCCGCAACGCCGAACCCCAGGTTCGAGTAGTTGAACAAAGTGCCTGGCGGGACCGCCAGCGACAAGTCCGGGTTGGCCTCGAACCAGCTCTGCAGGGACCCCTTGCCGATGGCTTGCGGCTTGGTCTGGCTGTCGGCCACGATGCCGGCCGTGTGCGTCAACAGGTGACGGAGGGTCACTTTGTCGTCTGAGTCGAAGTCCACGAACGGCGCGTAGGTCTGCACCGGCTCGTCGAGATCGACCAGGCCTTCCTCGGCCAAGTCGAGCACGGTGGCCGCGACCAGCATCTTCGTCATGGAGCTCACGCGAAAGCGCGTCTCCGGAGTGACCGGCTCGTTCGTCTCGCGCGACCGCACCCCCAGCGCGGCGGTGAAGGTCAGCTTGCCGTCCAGAACGACCGCCATCGACAAACCGGGGATCTTGCGTGACTTCATCTCCGCTTCGAGGTTCCTCACCGCCTCTTCGAACACCTGGGCGTCGGCGTCCGGGGTGTCGGCGGGTTCGGCTTCTTCTCCGCAGCCCATGAGCGCGCACGCAGCCGCAGCTACAAAGACCAGTCGCATGACCAGTAACGAACGAGGCCCCCCCGATGGTCGAAACGTGGGTTGCTTGTAAAATTGTGACTATTGATCCCGCGGGCGTGGGCGCGCCACACTCGCCGGACGCGGTCGGGGGTCGCGGCTCGGTGCCACCGACATTCGCTTGGCTGGAGCGGCAGTGTCCTCGGCGATCCACGACCTACCCCCGACCGAACTGGCTCTCGGAAGCGGATGGCTGGAGGGGTTCCACGCGGGGGACCGCGAAGCGCTCGAGGCCTTCTACCGCGGCCACTTCGCCACGGTCGATCGCGCCGTCGGGCAAATCCTGGCAGGCGCCGATCGCGAGACGGTAGTCCACGAGGTCTTCTTTCGCGTCTTGTCCCAAGCCGAGCTCCGGCGGCAGCTCAACGGTGGCTCCCCCGCGGCCTGGATCGCCGCCGTGGCGAGGAACCACGCCATCGACTACCGGCGGCGCCGGGACCGCGAGATCCCGGACGGCAGCGCCGAGGGCCGCACCGAAGAGCACCACCCACCTGGCGACGGGCAGGCCGCTGCCCACCTGCTCCTCGAGCGCTTCTGCCATGAAGTGCTCCCGGACAAGTGGCGCGCGGTATTCGACGCCTGCTTCGTGCGCCAGCTCACGCAACGAGACGCCGCGCGGGAGCTCGGCATCTCCCGCACCACGCTACTCTACCAGCAACATCGCGTGCGGGCGCTGTTGCGGAGCTTCTCGCTGGAGGTGGAGTGACCCGATCCACCATACGCTCGCCGCCGCGACGGTCGATTCGACCCAATGGTGCCGGTCGCACGTCGGACCGGCAGGCCAATGACCTCCGCGGCGCCGTGGCGGGGTGCATGCGCGTCATCTCCCTGCCAACTGCCTGCAACGTTCGTAGTCAGATCGTAGGATAGACGTATGACAAAGCACCGCCTGTCGGCTTCGGTGGATTCCGATCTGCTCGCCGCTGCGGAGCGCGCGGTGGCCGAGGGTTCGGCCGAGAGCGTCAGCGCTTGGGTAAACGCCGCGATGCGGCGCCAGGTCGAGCACGAGCGTCGCATGAGCGCGCTGAGGGACTTCGTCGCCTCCTACGAGGCGAAGCACGGCAGCATTACCGATGACGAAATCGCCGCGGCGACCCGGCGGGCTCGTTCTCGAGCGGTCGTAGTGCGAGGGTCGACACCGAAGCGACGAAGGAGCGCCTGAATGCTGCTGCTGGATGCCGGCGCCCTGATCGCGGTCGCGCGCGACGATCGTGACGTGGTCGCGCTGAGCAAGTCCGAGCTCCGCGCGGGGCGCACCCCGAGGACGCACGGCGGAATCGTGGGCCAGGTGTGGCGCGGTGGGTCGGGGCGACAAGCGCGCCTGGCGCGACTCCTCCCCGGTGTCGAGATTGTCGCGCTGGACGCAGCGCTGGGGCGCCGATCAGGGCTGCTCTTGAAGTCCTCCTGAAGCTCCGACGTCATCGATGCGGCGCTGGTCGCGCTCGCCGGCGATGGTGACGACATTCTCACGTCGGACCTTGGGGACATCCAGCCACTCGCGGTTGCTGCTGGCGTACACGTGGAGCTGATTCAGGTCTGAGCGCGATTCGTCGCCCTTGCTCGGCGAAAGCCTCACTTTGCCAAGACCCGCTCAGCGCGCGTGCGCGCCGAGCGCCATGCCGACGAACGCACCGTA
The DNA here is from genome assembly GCA_016191785.1 of Myxococcales bacterium. GTDB lineage: Bacteria > Myxococcota_A > Polyangia > Polyangiales > Polyangiaceae > JADJKB01. The sequence goes on from JACPVJ010000012.1 coordinate 70,095, forward strand.
GGTTCCGAGCAGCTCGACCACCGCCGAGATCTCGATGCTCGTGGGCAGGCCGACCCAGAACACCCCGCACACTCGATCGGCGTGGACCAGCGGCATCACCAGTTGCAGCACGCGGTCTTGCCCCATCTGAAAGGTCGGTGCGCGGGAGCTCGAGACCACGTCGAACAGGCCGGGGAACGGTCGAGTGGCGGCCGGCGGCTGCTCGCGGCCGACCCGGGATAGCTCGTGAAAGGCGCCCGCCGAGTCGCGCTCGCAGAGCACCGCCCACTCGGCGTCGCAGAGTGACAAGAGCCCGTGCGCGGCGTCCGCCGCCAGCTGACCGCGGTCCTGTTCCGCGCTCAGCATGCGAACCAGGGCGTAGAAGCGGCGCAGGCTGGGCAGGTCGCCGTGGTCGCGCACGGCCGGCGGCGGCGCCTGGTGATCCAGTCGGCGCCCGGGGTGTCGGTACGGGCCGCCGGGTGACGAACGACGCAGCGCTGCTTCGGGATCGAGGAACAACAAGCGCATCCGCCCTGCACCGATTTCGTCCAGGTGGTCCAGTCGGCGCTCGCCGGCCAGGCGCACGCCGTTGACGCGTGTTCCGTTGGTCGTGCCCAGATCTCGGATGTACCGATTGCCGTCGCGTAGCACGATCTCGCAGTGCTCCTTCGACACCATCTCGTCGAGCAGCTGCACGTCGCAGCCCGGGTGTCGCCCGATCAGGGTGCGAGCCCCGAGCTCGACCTCGTAGTCGGCCCCCCCGGGCAGGGAACAGAAGAGCTTGGCCACGCTTCAGGCAGCATACACGCGTGGCTTCACCCTGCGCAGAGCTGGGGCAACACCGCAGCCTAGGCCGCAAGCACCGCCACTCCAGGAAAGTGCGTGCGCAGCGCTGCGAAGTCTTCGATGTCGCCAGTCAAGACGACGCCGTCCAGCAGCGCGGCGGTGGCCATCACCATGGCGTCTATAGTTCGCTTCGAGTCGATCTCGCGCATCCTCGCGAGTGCGATGCCGGCTGCCTGCGCCGCAGCGACCGAGGCGACCACCTCCGTCGCGTGAAGGATCTCATCGCGGGCGTCGCTCCGGCCGCGCCACCACTCTGCGATGACCGGCAGGGGCACGATCAGCCGCGCCCTGCCGATGGCGGCGAGACGGAAGAAGCGCGTCGCCTGCTGCTTTCCTCGCTCGACGGACACGAGCGCTCCAGTGTCGAGAACGTACCGTGGGATCAAGCAGCTCGTCCCCCACGGGCGCGGCGCTTCGCACCCGCGACCTCCCGCTCGATCTCCGCTTCGAGCTCGGCGGCCTGGTCAGGCGTCAGGCTCGGGATGCGGTGCCTCGACAAGTAGGCGCCTGCGGCTAGCCGACGACGCGCCTCCTCCGCGAGCTCGGTGACGAGGGCGGACAGATTCCCGCCGAACTCCTTGTCAGCGAGCGTGCGTAGCGCCCGCTTCGTCGTCGCGTCGACGGACACCGAGAAGGTTTCCGTGGCCCCGGTTCGACGGCCCTTCTTGCGCTTCATGCTGACGGTGTAGCACAAACGCCATGATCCGACGACTGTGTCACGATCGACCCGGGCGGCCCGAACGCGGAGGGTGCTTTGCACTCCCGATTGGTAGTCGGGCCGGCCCGGTGGTGAAAAGCGACGCGTCATCGATCAGTTAGGCGCTCTGGCGGGTGGGGCTGGGGGGGAAGCACAAATTCGAGAGCGGCGTTCGAGCGGGGTGCCCCCGCCTCGCCCG
>JACPVJ010000008.1 GCA_016191785.1 Myxococcales bacterium
CCTTCGCGGCGGTGCTCCAGGCGCCGACGGGGGTCGGTGCGCTGGCGCTGATTGTCAGCTGTATTCTTCAGGCCACGGAGGCACCCCCCGAGCAGCTTCAGCCATTTTTCGACCAGCTCGGGGAACGGGCCAAGGAGGCTTTCATGACCGGCGCGCAGATGTTGATCGAACAGGGTAAGGCCGAAGGGCTCGCGAAAGGTCGAGCCGAGGGCAAGGCCAAGGGTAAGGCCGAGGGCAAGGCCGAGCTCCAGAGCGTGTTCACGGCGGAGACCATCGGAGAGGTGTTCGAAGGTCGCTAGCCCCGCCGCCGCAACGCGGCCATCGGTCCGCTGCCGCGCCTCAGCGGGCCCGCGTCCGCGCCGTCGGAGCTACCGAAGAGCCGCAGCTCGCCAGACGGCGGCAGCCCGCCGGACTCGAGCCAGGCCACGCGCTCGGCGACGGTCGCCAAGAGGTCGGGATGCGGGCCGACGATCAGGAAGCGATGGCCGTGGGGCGCTGACCAGACCGGCGCGCTGGCCCAGTCGACGCCCTCTTCCAGCATCCCGATCCCCGCGACCGAGGTCTCGAAGAACGGATCGAGCGCCGGGTCGTGGAACACCAGCCACGCGGCGCGCTCGAGCTCGGGCACCGACTCTTCGATCTGCCGGCGGGTCTGCAGCACCGCGAGCGCGACGGGGTTGGTGCGGGTCAGCACCACCAGGGGGGCCGAGCCCACCGCGCCCCCTGCCCCGCGCACCGCCTGGATGCGCCCGAGGTGCGCGGCGAATCGATCGAGCGGCCAGCCGTCGCCCTCGATGATGCGCTGGGTGTCCGCCCCCGCCTTGAGCAGCACCGCGACGCACGCCTCCCGCACCGCCGGATCGGCCGGAAGCCCCTGGGGGCAGATGGTCAGGCGCGGCATCGGGGTCAGCAACAAATGACTATGACACCCCGGGTCCCCGCGCGGGATGACGGGCGTCACGTGGGGGGCCGCCCCGCCCCCGCCCTGGGCAGCACGCCGGGTCGGCGCTAGATCAAGCCATCGCGATGCGCCCCCTCTTCGTCCACGCGGCGGCGCTGGTCGCGCTTCTGGGCGCCTGCGCGGGCAAGCCCACCCGCATGGATTGGGTCCTGCCCCAAGTCGCGGAGTGGCCCGAAGAGCTGCGGGTCGACCCCGACGCGCCCCACTGGCCGATGCATCGCGGCAACACCCAGCGCACGGGCCAGGCCGCGGTCTCGCGCCCCGCCAAGCTCGAGCTCGCGTGGTCGTTCCCCACCGGTGGCCCGGTCATCTCGTCGCCCGCCATCGGGGTCGACGGCGCCGTCTACTTCGGCTCCCTCGACGGCGCGGTCTACGCGCTCTCCCCGGCGGGCCAGCAGCTCTGGAAGTTCCCCACCTTCGCCGCGGTCTGGGCCTCCCCCGCGGTCACGCAGAACGGCACGGTCTACGTCGGCAGCATCGACAAGCACCTGTACGCGATCAAAGACGGCCAGCTCAGCTGGAGCTACCAGCTGGGCAACTGCGGCTTCTCGTCTCCGCTGATCGGACCCGACGGCATGATCTACGTCGGCTCGAACGATCGGAAGCTGCACGCCGTGCGCCCCGACGGCAAGGCGCAGTGGGCCGCGAACACCGGCGCCCCCGTGGACTCGTCCGCCACCCTGAGCCCCACGGGCGAGATCTACGTGGGCAACAGCGCCCGCGCGGTGGTCGCCATCGCGAAGGACGGCAAGGTCCTGGGCCGCTTCGAGTCCGGCGTGCCCGTCCACACCACCCCCACCCTCTTGCCCGACGGCACGGTGGTCTTCGGCGCCGACGACGGCGTGATCTACGCCGTGTACGCCGGCCGCATCCGGTGGAAGCTCCAGACCGGCGCGGCGGTGCAGTCCAGCGTCACGCTCACCCCGCAGGGCACGCTGGTGGTCGGCAGCGACGACAAACACCTGTACGCCCTCTCCCAAGCCGGCGCGGTGATCTGGAAGCAGAACCTGGCCGCCCCGGTCCGCAGCTCGGCCGCGGTCAGCCTCGAGGGCAACCTGTTCGTGGGCACCGAAGACGGCACGGTCTACGCGCTGACGCCCACCGGGCAGGTGGCCGCGAGCTACCGAACCGGCGGCGGGGTCACCGCCTCGCCGGCGATCGGGCCGAGCGGGCAGCTGGTAGTGGGGTCGCAGGATGGGAAGGTTTATGGGTTCTACTGAGCCCGTGCCCCATCAAGTCGTGCGTGCGGTGAGCTTCGCTGACGTGAGCGACGCCTCCCGCGGTCGAGCAGCGCTGCTCGGAGCCTCCGGCGAGGGAGCTGTCGGCGGCGGCTCGGCGGTCGTGGCGTCGTCCTGCATTTCTGGGACGACCTGGCGCAACATCCGCCGCACTTCATCCGACGACTGACAAGACGTCACCGACGCCAGCAGCTCGAGGTTGCGTTCGACATCGTCGAACGGATACGCCGTGAGCTTCCCGACGAAGATCTTCGGGTGGCGAGTCTTGTTCATCTTCTCGCCGTCGAACCCGAGCTCTTCGAAGAGCTTCTCCCCGGGTCGAACGCCGCTGTACTCGATGCGGATCTCCGACTCGGGCTCGAAGCCGCTGAGCCTGATCAGATCCCGGGCCAGGTCGGAAATCTTCACGGGCGTGCCCATGTCGAGCACGAAGATCTCGCCGCCGCCACCGATCGAGCCAGCCTGCAAGACGAGCTGACACGCCTCCGGGATCGTCATGAAGTAGCGCACCATCTCGGGGTGCGTGACGGTCACCGGCCCGCCCGCGGCGATCTGCCTCTGGAAGGTGGGGATGACCGAACCGGCCGACCCCAACACGTTCCCGAAGCGCACGGCGACGTACTTCGTCTTGGAGCGCTGCGAGAGCGACTGGACGTACATCTCGCCCACCCGCTTGGTCGCGCCCATGATGGAGGTCGGGTTGACGGCCTTGTCAGTGCTCACCAGCACGAACCGCTCCGCTTCGTACCGATGAGCCATGTCCGCCACCTTCCGGGTGCCGAACACGTTGTTCTTGACCGCCTCGCCCGGGTTCCACTCCATCATCGGCACGTGCTTGTGCGCGGCGGCATGGAAGACGACCTGCGGACGATCCGCCTCGAACACGTTCTCGAGCCGCTTCGTGTCGCAGACGTCGCAGATGCGCGGGATCACCCGCTCGGAAGAGAAGCTCTGGGCGAGCTCCGAGTGGATCTCGAACAGCTGGAACTCGCTTCGCTCGACCAGCGTGAGCGACTCTGGCTCAAAGTGGACGATCTGTCGGCAGAGCTCGGAGCCGATGGAGCCCCCTGCCCCGGTGACCAGCACTCGCTTGCCGCGGATGAAGCCCTCGATGCCCTCCAAGTCGAGCTTGATCGGCTCACGCCCGAGCAGGTCCTCGATGGACACCTTCCGGATGCGCGAGAGGTTCACCTTCCCGTCGAGGATCTCGAAGATGCCGGGGATGATCTTCACCGGCAGCTCGGCCTTCTCGGCCAGCGCCAGCACCCGGCGCACCGCGTCCCCGGGCGCACTGGCCATGGAAATGACGATCTGGTGGGGACGCCGCAGGGCCGCCTGCTGTAGCAGGCTGTCGATGGGCCCGAGCACCTTCACGCCGTGGATCGCCATCCCGTGCTTCATCGAGTCGTCGTCGAGGAAGCCGACGGGGTCGATCCCCAGCTCTGGGCGAGAGATGATCTCTTTGGCGACGAGGGAGCCGGCCTGGCCCGCGCCGACCAGCAGCGTCGGGATGCGGGGGGTTTGGGAGACCCTGAGCCCGCTCTTCTTCGCTCGCTCAGCCAGGATTCGCCGGAGCGCTCGAACGCCAGAGATGCCGAGGAACGCCAGCGCGTAGTCGATGACGATGACGCCGATGGGGATGGCGGCGTAGCGAGCGCGGCCCGTGAAGGTCATGAACTCGGGAGCGATGAAACGCGCCGCGAGAAGCACCGACGCACAGATCGCCAGCGCAACGCCGATGGTTCGCACTTCGCGCAAGCTCACGTACGACCAGACGAACCGGGGCACCCCGAACGCGAGCAACGTCACGTACTGAAACCCGACGACGTAGGGCAGCGCAAAGACCAAGCGCTTCTGCATCTCGTCGTCGAGGGACGCGTCGAACCGTGCTGCGAACGCCAGCGCCAGCGCCAGGCTCAGGACGGCGAAGTCGACCAGAACCTGAGTGGTGCGGAGAGCTAGTCGGCGCACTTACCTCTCCCCGGCTCGGTTTGTTCGAGTCGCCTCCACCGTTGGAGGCGCACGGCTGGCGTCTTCGCGCCTGGGGTGGCACTCAAGCAGCGGCATCCGTCTTCTTCGGAGCTTCGTCGGACTGGTAGTACTCGCCAGCGCGGCGATAGTAGTAGTAGTGGTACTTGTATTCGTGCCGATCGAGGTTGACAGCGTTTAGGACCGCACCAATCGTCTTCCCGCCCACGTCTCTGATCGCGCGCACGCCGTGTCGCGCCAGGTCCTTGGCGGTCGAGAACGCCCGAATCACCAGGACGACGCCGTCGACCAGCGTCGACAGGACTGCCGCGTCGGTCACTGTGACCACCGGGGGACTATCGATGATTACGCGATCGAACGCCCCGGAAACGGACCTCAAGAACGCCTTGAACCGCTCACTATGAAACAGCTCTGCTGGATTCGGAGGCAGCGGCCCGGCCGGGATGAACCACAGGTTGGGCACCTCCGTCTCCTGGACGATTTCGTCAAGCGAGGCGCCGTCTACCAGAGCTGACGTGACACCCACGACGCTCTTCTTCCCGAACACGCGGTGCACGCGCGGGCGCCGAAGGTCGCAATCGATCACGACGACGCGCTGCCCGGCTTGCGCCATCGCGACGGCAATGCACACCGCAACAGTCGTCTTGCCCTCCGCAGGCGCTGGGCTGGTCACGAGCAGCGTCTTGTAGGGCTCGTCTGGCGACATGAACATCAAGTTCGTTCGAATTGCCCGCGCCGCTTCGGCCACGCCGCTCATCGGATTGTCGTGGACGATGAGCTCGGGACGAACCGGCGATGCCTCCTTCTGGCGTCGCCTGCGTCGTGATACCCCGTAGTATCCGCCGAACCCCCGTGAACCGATCTCCGGCAGGAGGCCCAGGAAGGCCAACCCGAGGTCCGTCTCGACGTCGTCGGGCGTCTTCAGCGTGCGGTCGAGCAATCCCCGCGCCATCGCCGCCGCAATGCCCAGCGCGATGCCGCCAAAGATCCCGAGACCGACGTTCACGCTTACGCGCGGGCGAATCGCGGTACGTGGCTGCATCGGCCGGTCGACGATGCGGATGTTGTTCACCTGCATCATCCGAGCGAGGTCGCTCTCCTTGGTGCGTTCCAGCAACATCCCGTACAGCTTCTCTGAGTTGTCGCGGGACCGGCGCAGGCGGTTGTAGTCGACTTCCAACAGGTTGAGCTCGAGCGCCCGGCGTTTCGCGGCTTCGAACAGGCCGGACAGGCCCGATTCCTGGCGAGCCACGGTCGCGAACTCGCGCTCGGTCGCCCGTTTGACGTTGCGGACCTCGGCCTTCAAGGCGGAGCGGGCAGCATTGACGCGCCTGTCCGCAGCCACGACATCCGGATGCCCCTCGCCCTTTCCTTGGCCGAGCAGGCCCGCACGCTCGCGGACAGCGTCCTCGTAGCGCTGCCGCAACTGCTGGATCAGTGGGCTTTGGAGCAGCTCGTTCGCCGGGAGATCCGAAGGGTCTTCTCCCTCGATCTTGATGAACTCGTCTCGTTGGGCCTTCACCTGCTGCTTCTTGGCACGGACCGACGTCAGCTCGTCGTTGAGCTGCTTCATCTCCTCCCGCAGCATGTTCGACTGAGCGTCTGGGTCGAGCGAGAGCACGTTCTTGTCGAGCTTGTACTGATGAAGTGCCCGCTCGTTCGACTCGAGCTCTCCCCGTACCTTGTCGAGCTGCGTTCCAAGCCAATCCACGGCAGAGGTCGTTGACGACCGCGAGTAATCCAGATTCTGCTCTACGTAGGTGTCGAGCATCACCGAGAGGATCCGTTGTGCCCGAGCGGGATCGGCGTCTTCGAAGTGGACGACTGCTAGCCGGCTCTCCTTTACGGGTTCAACCTTCAGTCGCGCGCGCAGAAGCTCGGCAGCCTCCTCGGGGGCCATCGCGCGCTCGAGTGGCTTCGCCCCGGGGGGCCGATTGCGGACGAACGAAGAGTCATTGTGCAGGTCGAGCTGAATCACTACCGGCACCGCGACCCGGAGCGACTGCATGATCTTGTATTGGGTTTCGTAGTACTCGCGGTTGTTCCAGTAGGTGCCGGTGCCCAGATCGACAACCATGTCGACGCTCTTGCCAAGCGGTCTCGGGGGGTTCGGGTCGAGCTGAACCGTGGCCGATGCGCGGTAGATCTTGGTCTGGCCCAGCGTGTAGAACGCCACCGCGAGCGCGACTGCCAAAGCCGTGCCGACCGCCATGGCCCAGTGCTTGCGCACGTTGCGCCAGACGCTCAGGATTGTGAGCTCCGCGCCGCTGGTCGTCCGGTTGGTGACGCCCGTTTCTGCGTTTGACAAAGACATGACTCTGGGCGAACTGGGGCGCTAGCTGTAGCATTTGGATGCCAGTGCAGTCAGTGCGATTCACCTGCCGAAGATCTCTGTAACTTCGATAAGTTGCATACCCACGACCCTTGGGGACTGGTCATCCGTCACGCATCGCGGGGCCGGACGGGAACCCCCAGTCACCTCGGCGCAACTACTCGCTCTCGTGTGAGAAAATCGGGGATGGAGGCATCGATGCCACGCATACGGAGCGCAGGCCGGTTGACCGCAGAACGCCTGTGCATCGCGACTATCGCCTTTGCGACGGTCGGGTCGGTCTTGGCGATTGGCTCGGTCCACCTGCCCGCGACAGTCGTGACCGGTGTGCTCGCCACCGCCGCAGCCACACTAGCGCTTCGCACTCGAGTGACCGGGTTTGGTGCATTACAGCCCGCAGGTGTCCTGCTCTTGCTCGCGGCCTACTCGGGGCTTCAGGCAGTGCCGATTCCGTTCTCGTTGTTGGCGACACTCGCGCCCAACAACGCGGACGTGTGGCGTCGCGCCCTGGCGCCACTCGGCGCCGCTGGTCCAGGCTGGGCGTCGATCTCGCTCGACGCCGGGGCGAGTGTGGTCGAGGCGTTGAAGTGGCTCACCTATGCTTTTGTGTTTGTGGCCTCAGCGATCACCAGCATGAAGCGCGGCGCAACGTGGGGCCTCTCGATAGTGCTCGTGGCCGGGGTCGCGGCTGCTCTGACTACGCTCGTCCACGGCCTACTGGGCGCCGACAAGGTCTTCGGTCTCTATCAGCCGAGCTTCCCCGTTGCCGCATGGCACGTGGGTCCGCTGCTCAACCCCAATAACCTGGCCAGCTATCTCAATCTGACTGCGTTGATCGGCGCGGGCCTCATGCTCTCCGACAAGCCCGTCGCGCCACGCTGGCTGTTGGGCCTGGCCGTTGCCACGGTGGTCGGCGTGAGCGTCACGACGGCTTCGCGGGGGGGAGCATTGGTGTTGGCGTCCGCTGTCGTCGCGCTTGCGATCGTGATCGCAGTCACGGCTGTGCGGCGCGGGAAGCGAGCTGTGCTGCCCCGAGCGTTCGCGGTGTTCGTGATCGCCGTATGCGCAGGCGGCGGCGCTCTGGCGTACTTGGGCGGCACGGCCCGCACTTGGGCCGAACTCTACGACAAGGACCTCGCGAAGCTGAAGATCCTGACCTGGGCCAAGCCAATGATCGTCGACCATCCATGGTTGGGGATCGGACGAGGCGCGTTCGAGAGCGTGTTCCCGGCTTATCGCTCGGAGGCGGGGAACGTCATCTATTCGCACGCCGAGAGCTTTCCCGTCCAGTGGGCCGCCGAGTGGGGCGTGCCAGTTGCTCTCCTCTCGACTGCGGCTCTGTTTTGGCTGATGAGACCCTCACGACTAGCGGCGTCACGGAGCACCATGACTGCCGGCGGGTGGATTGGTCTCGCGGCAGTCGCTCTCCACAACCTCGTCGACCTCGGCATGGAGGTACCCGCGGTCATGATCGCGATGTCAGTCACAGCGGGCTCCTTGGCAGGGCACGCTCACCTCCGAAGCGGAGCACTCCGATTGGCACGGAAACAGTCGCCTCCCTCGTCCCCGGCCGCGAGGCGTGCGCTTGCGCCGACAGCCGCCCTGCTCGGCGGCTCCGCGGCTGCGGCCGCACTGGCCTTCGGGTGGCACGACGTCGGCGACGATCGCGCGAGACTCTACCGCAACTTCGCGGACGGCGCCGGTGCCCGGGATCCGGCTCGCCGTCACGAGCTGAGGGCCACGCTGCGACAGGCGATTCTTCGACATCCCGCGGACCCGTACTTCCCCCTTCTCGGCGCGCTGCTCGCCCGTGCCGGCAAGGACGCCAGCCCGCTGCCCTGGCTTGCCCGCGCCTTGGAAAGGTCACCTCACAGCGCACGCCCACACCTCCTTGCAGCGGAGGTTCTCTCGGATGCCGGGAGACGCTCACAAGCCTTCATGCACCTCCGCCTGGCTGCCGAGCGAGACCCCACCGCCATCGGGCAAGTCGCGGCGCGAGCCGTTGGGTGGTCGCGCGATCACTCCGCGCTGGCCAGCGTGGTACCCGATGGCCCCGCGGCTGCACGCACGCTGGAGGCGCTCGCGCTGGCGATCCCGGCTAACAGCGGAGGCGAACTGCGGCGTCAGCTTCTACGTGACGCACTCGCACTCGAACCCAAACGGCACGCAGCAAACGAGGCTCTTGCATGGGATCTGCTCCGCGAGCTGGAACAGGGGGACTCCTCTCCCGCGTGCCGCGGCGAGGGTCGGGCTAGGTGCACCAGTGAGGTCAGCGGCTTTGCGCGCGTACTAGAAGACAACAGCCCGGAGAATTCGGCCGGACTTCGCGTACGGGCTGCGCTGCTGCGGCGGGACGGCAAGGCGGGGGAGGCCGAGCGCTTCTTGGCGGCGCGTTGTCACTCGATGCAGGATCGACCTGTCTGCCTCAAAGCCCGCCTCGACGCGGCAGCCGAGTGCCGCCCGCCGACGCAGCTCACTGTCGCCATTCGCGAGTTTCTAGCGTCTCACTGCTCGCGGGCTGAGGACTGCGCGACCGCGGCGTCGCAAGTTGGTGACATGGAGCTCGCGCGGGGCGAGCCAGGGTCCGCGCTCGCCCACTTTCGCCGCGCAGCCGCCGAGGCGCCGACGGAGGAGCGATGGCTGAAGCTCGCGGACGCCGCCGCATCGATTGGAGCTCACGCGCAGGCCCTGGAGGCGCTCGGAAAGGTTGCCGACCTCCGCGGCGGCGCGGATGAGCAGCTCCGAGCAAGGATTGCAGGGGAGCGCGCGGCCGCGCTCCGGCAAACGGACCCCACCTGGCCGGGGCAAAACCAAGGGGCAGACGGCGGGATCTGAACTTTCGAACCCCTCCCGCATCGAATATCCCGCCGTGTAGGCGGCCGATTGACTACGCTCTTGCCCCCTCGACCGTCATGACTCTCCTCTCCCGCGTGGCAAAAAGAGCCTTCGACCTCACTGCGGCCTCCGCTGGCCTCGCGGTGACGGGGCTCCCGCTCGCAGCCGTCGCGGTGGCCATCAAGGTCGATTCACCGGGGCCGGTCTTCTATCGTGGCGACCGAGTGGGTCTGCATGGCAAGACGTTTCGGATCTTCAAGTTCCGCAGCATGCACATGCACGACGGCACGGGACCTCACACGACGAAGGACGGCGACTCTCGCGTTACCCGTGTGGGGAAGCTAATCCGCAAGTACAAGCTGGATGAGGTCTCGCAGCTCATCAACGTGGTGCTCGGAGACATGAGCCTGGTGGGGCCTCGACCCGAGGTTCGCTGGTGTGTCGACCTCTACACGGAAGAACAGAAGGCCATCCTCACCGTGCGGCCTGGGATCACGGACTGGGCCTCCATCAAGTTCCACAACGAAGGAGAGATCATCGAAGCCTCCGGCTACGATGACCCGGACCAGGCATACCTGGATTTGATCCGACCCGAAAAGCTGCGACTCCAGCTCAAATACGTGCGCGAGCGCACGATGTTGATCGACATACAGATCATTCTCGAGACCCTGCGTAAGCTCTTCGCGACGAGGACGGGGCTCGAGTCGAGTTCGACAGTGTTCGCGCAGATGCCGGCGGCCCAAACCCCTCCGAGGAGCGCCCTCGCATGAACACTAGTCTGGATGACCTCGAGCGATTGGCGATCACGACCCGACGGCGGGTGATCGAGCTTTCGTACAGCTCCAAGAGCGGTCACATCGGTTCATCGCTCTCTTGCGTCGACCTGCTCGTCGCGCTCTACGAGCGCTTCCTCAGGCTGGATCCGGCGCAGCCCGCGTGGCCGGAGCGCGACCGCTTCATCATGAGCAAAGGTCACGCGTGCACTCCGTACTACGTGTGCCTCTCTCGCAAAGGGTTCATCCCGGCGGGAACGCTCGCCGAATACGGCGTGGAAGGCGGCGTGTTGGGACATCACCCGCACAAGAACGTCGACTTCGGGATCGACCTGTCCACCGGCTCGCTCGGGCACGGGCTCTCGGTCGGCTCAGGCATCGCATTCGGGGCGAAGCTCGCCGGAAAGCGCTTCCGGACGGTCGTGATGATGTCCGACGGTGAGCAGAACGAAGGCGCCGTCTGGGAGGCTACCGCGTTCGCTCGACACCACGCGCTGGATCAGCTCCTCGCCATCGTCGACTTCAACAAGATGCAAGCCCTCGGGGACTGCGGTGAGATCATGGACCTCGAACCGCTCGACGCACGGTATCGCGCGGCGGGGTGGGGAGTACGTCGCATCGACGGACACTCCATGGGCCAGATCGTGGGCGCGTTGAACGAGTTCCCGTTCGAGCGGGGGAGGCCTAGCGTGATCGTCGCTGACACCGTGAAGGGAAAGGGCGTGTCGTTCATGGAGGGTTCCTTGCTCTGGCACTACCGGTGTCCGGACCCCCGGGAGTACGAAGCCGCCCTCGCGGAGCTCCAAGATGCGTAACACCATCGTCCGGACCTGCGCCGCGCTCGCTCGCGGAGGGGTCGATCTTCACTTCCTCACGGCCGACTTGGGGTTCAAGGTCCTCGACCCATTCCGTGAGCCCTTCCCGGAGCGCTTCACCAACGCCGGCGTCGCGGAGTCGAACATGGTCAGCGTCGCGGCCGGCCTGGCGATGACCGGCAAGCGCCCGGTCTGCTACTCGATGGTCCCTTTCCTCTTCTTCCGGGCGTTCGAGCACGTGCGCCTCGACATCGTCGCGCCGCGGCTCCCGGTGGTCCTGGTCGGAGTCGGCGGAGGCCTGAGCTACGGGCACGAAGGCATGAGCCACCACGCCATCGAGGACGTGGCCATCGCGCGCTCCTTGCCCGGCCTCACCGTGCTGTGTCCCGGAGATCCCGTCGAGGCCGAGGCCGCGCTGCGGCACGCGATGCAGCTGGACGGCCCGACTTTCATCCGGGTCGGACAGAACAACGATCCGGTGCTGCACCAAGAAGTGCCATCGGACATCCGGCTCCCTCTCCCGATTCGACGCGGGCGCGGCGAGGTCGTCGTCTTCGCCCTCGGGCACATCCTCGCCACCGTCGCGGAGGCGGCCGCGACGCTCGAGGAGCAGGGGGTGTCGATCGACGTGTTCAGCCTCCCCTGCGTGAAGCCGTTTCCCATCGAGTCCGTGCGCCAGCTGACCGCGAGCGCCAAGCTCGTGGTGACGGTCGAGGAGCACTCCATCGTCGGTGGCTTGGGCACGGCCATGTTGGAAGCCCTCCACGGGTCCGGCTACTCGGGGAGCTTCGGCAAGATCGGTCTGCCGGACGAGTACTGCACGACGCACGGGACGCCGAAGTGGCTGCGCACGCACTACGGCATCGGCGCTGCGGACATTGCTGCCAGAATCAAGGAGCTTGCTTCATGAGCGACAACCCGAGGAACTCGCCCGCGGTGGAGGGCGGCTTCCGGACCCATGCGGAGAAGCTGGTCGGCTCTCGGCTTGAATCGGTCTTCGAGCGTTGCCCCGACCCGTGGGAAAAGAAGCTCGAGAACTTCCCCAAGTACGTCAAGCGCCAGAATCTGACGCGTCTGCTCGCGCAGTACGAGATCTTCAGGCGCGTGCTCGGGGTGAAGGGATCGGTGGTCGAGTGCGGCGTGCTTCGAGGCGGCGGGCTGATGTCATGGGCTCAGTTCAGCGCGATCCTCGAGCCGGTGAACCTAACGCGGCGCATCTACGGCTTCGACACCTTCGAGGGCTTCCCCTCGGTGTCCGAGCGAGATCGCGGCCCCAGCTCGGAGCACGTCAAGGTCGGTGACCTGTACGCGAACTCCCACGACGAGCTGAAGGAGCTGATTCAGATCTACGATTCGTATCGCTTCCTCGGGCACGTCGACAAGGTCCACCTCGTGCGCGGCGATGCGACCCAGACCATCCCCGAGTTCGTGGCGTCGCACCAGCACCTGATGGTGAGCCTGCTCTTCCTCGACTTCGACCTGTATGAACCGACCCGAGTCGCGCTGAAGCACTTCTTCCCTCGGATCCCCAAGGGCGGGATCGTCGCTTTCGACGAGCTCGACAACCCGCTCTGGCCGGGCGAGACCTCCGCGCTCCTCGACGAGCTCGGAATCGGCAGCCTGAAGATCCAGCGCATGGAGTTCGACCCCTACATCGGGTTCGCGGTGGTGGAATGACCATGAAGCTCCTGCACGTAGTGGGCGCACGCCCGAACTTCATGAAGGTGGCACCAGTTCATGCGGCGTTTGCCCGCACTCCCGGGTTCTCCCAAGTGCTGGTGCACACCGGACAACACTACGACGCCAACATGTCGGACGTGTTCTTCCAAGAGCTCGGCATCCCGGCACCGGACGTCAACTTGAACGTCGGCTCCGGCACTCACGCTCAGCAGACCGCCGAGGTGATGGCCCGCTTCGAGGAGGTCGTCACCACCGACCGGCCAGACATGGTTCTGGTCTACGGTGACGTGAATTCGACGGTCGCTGCTGCGCTCGTCTGCGCGAAGCTCTTGATCCCGGTCGCCCACGTCGAAGCCGGCCTTCGCTCGCGTGACCGCACGATGCCGGAGGAGGTGAACCGCCTGCTCACCGACCAGCTTGCGGACTTGCTGCTCACTCCTTCTTCCGACGGCGATGAGAACCTGAAGAACGAGGGCCGCCCAGCGGAGGCCATCCATTTTGTCGGGAATGTGATGATCGATACCCTCGTCCGCTCCCTATCATTGAGCAAGCCGCCTCAATCCGAGCTGCCGCCGCGTTTTGCGCTCGTGACGCTGCATCGCCCCTCGAACGTCGATGATCCGGCTGGTCTGCGGGAGCTACTCAGCGCGCTCGCCGACGTTGCCACCGGAACCGACGTCTTGTTCCCGGTCCACCCTCGCACGAGGAAGCAGATCGCCGAGATTGGCTTCAGCGCGCCGCCCGGTCTGCGCCTGCTCGAGCCGGTCGGGTACCTCCAGTTCCTCTACCTGCAGCAGCGCGCTGCGGTCGTAGTCACAGACTCCGGCGGCATTCAAGAGGAGACGACCTACCTCCGCGTCCCCTGCGTTACGATGCGCGAGAACACCGAGCGTCCCATCACGGTGACGGTCGGCACCAACGTGCTCGCCGGGAAGGACGTGAAGCGCATGCGCGAACTAGTGGGTCAGGCCCTGTCCGGCGACTGGAAGAAGGGCGAGATCCCCCCACTCTGGGACGGCAAGGCCGGCGAGCGCATCGTCGAGGTCGTCCGTTCATACCTATCGAGCAGGACTGCATCATGAGCCCCACAGCCACCCAACGTATCAAGAACGCCGTCGTCACCGGCGGCGCCGGCGCCATCGGTTCGCGCCTTGTTCACCGACTCCTCTCGGACGGCGCCGAGCGCGTGTTGGTCATCGACGACCTCTCGTCGGGCTACAGCTGGCTCTTGCCCAAGGACGACCGCGTCGAGCTGCTGGTGAAGGACGTCTGCGACATGCAGGACGTGCCTCCGCCGGCCGAGGCACCAACGGTATTCCACTTGGCCGCCTTCTTTGCGAACCAGAACAGCGTCGATCACCCGCTCGACGACCTGCACACCAATGGCCGAGGCACGTTGACCGCGCTGCTCTGGGCAAGGGCGCGGTCCGCGGCAGCCGTCGTTTACGCCTCGGCGGGTTGCTCCATCGCCGGCCACGGCATCGAGGCGCCGATTCGCGAAGACATGCCGGTGAGCCTCCACCTCGACACGCCCTATCAAATCACCAAGGCGCTCGGTGAGTTCTACTGCAACTACTTCGGCGAGTCGCTGCACACCGTCCGCTGCCGCTTCTTCAACTCGTACGGCCCCGGGGAGGTACCGGGGCACTACCGGAACGTCATCCCCAATTTCATCTGGCGAGCACTGAACGGCGAGCCGCTGATCATCACCGGCACCGGCGACGAGACACGCGACTTCATCTTCGTTGACGACCTGGTCGACGGCCTGGTGCGCTCGGCGACCACGCCGGCCGCACGCGGTGACGCCATCAACCTGGGCACCGGCGTCCAGACCCGGATCGGCGACCTGGCAGAGTGGGTGATCACCGCCTGTCAGTCGAAGAGCCGCATCGAGTACGCGCCGAGACGGGCATGGGACAAGAGCACCCACCGCGAAGCCAACATCGACAAGGCGAAGTCCGTGCTCGGCCTGCGCCCCTCGGTGGGCGTGCGGTCCGGGCTCGAGCGCACGGTCGCGTGGTTCCACGAGAACCGAGAGGCCATTCGCGCGGCGGCGGAGTCGGAACGAGCGCGCGTTACGGCAGGGGCGAGCCGATGAAGGTCGTGGTCACCGGCGGCGCCGGGTTCATCGGGTCACACATCGTCGACGCGCTCGTAGCGCGCGGAGACGACGTGACTGTGGTCGACAGCTTGGATCCGGAGATCTACAGCTCCCCGCCCTCGTACTTGAACCCTCGGGCGAAGTATTTCCTGACCGACCTCCGCCACTTTCAGCCCACCGAGCAGTTCAACGACACCGAAGCGATGGTCCACCTGGCAGCGCTGGGTGGCGTCGCGCGCGCGGCCCGCCAGCGCGAAAACGTGCTGACCGCGAACGCCGGCGGCACGGCCAGGCTTCTCGAGGTTGCTGCCCAGTGGCCACGCCTCAGGCATACGGTGCTCTGCAGCAGCTTCAGCATCTATGGAAGCAACTATGAGTACGCTTGCTCCAAGTGCGGCGCGCGGGGCCATGGGGCTCGGAGCACCCAAGACATGGACGCGGGGCGCTTCGAGGTCCGCTGCGCGAGCTGCGACGCCGACGCGAACATCGTTCCGATCACCGAGGCGGCGTCACCCAACCCGCTCGAGACCTACGGCGCGTCGAAGTACATGCAGGAGCTCTGCTTCCGGGGCTTCGAGCGTGGCGCGCTGTCGGTGCTCCGCTTCTCGTCCGTCTACGGTACCCGGCTCCGCCTGGACGACGGCGAGGCCACCATCATCGCGAAGATTGCGGGGTGGATCCGCGAGGGCAATCGGCCGCAGCTCTTCGAGGACGGGCGCCAGATTCGGGACTGGGTGCTGGTGAGTGACATTGTGAACGTCGCGCTCAACCTCATCGACGGGCGGCCGGCGCCGCCGGTCATCAACGTGTGCTCGGGGGTACCCACGACGCTCGCGGAAGCTTGCCAAGCCATTGCCAGCGCGATGGGTCGGGATTGCCCACCGGAGGTCGTCGGGGGTTACCGCAAGGGCGACATGCGCCATTGCTTGGGTGACCCCGAGACGGTCCGATCCGTGCTCGGGCGAGACCCGGTTCCATTCACGGACGGCGCGGAGCTCGCCTTCGGCGGCTGACGCGAGAAGAGACCCTTCAGATGTGCGGAATCCTACTCACCTACGGCACCGATCGCCCGTTCCACCACCGCCTGCTCGCGAGCCTGCGCAAGCGCGGCCCCGACAGCGTCGGGTTCTGGACGAACGGCAGCCTGCACATGGGGCACACCCGCCTTGCCATCCTCGGGCTGGATGAACGCGGGATCGAGCCGCTCGAGAACGACACTCACGTTCTCATCTACAACGGCGAGATCTACAATTTCATCGACCTGAGCAGCCGCCTCGAGGTCGACGGCGTCCACGTGTCTGCTACCAACGACGCCGAGACGCTTCTTCATCTCTGGAGTCGCTACGGCGAGACGATCCTCGCTGACTTGACGGGCTTCTGGGCGTTCGCGATCTACGACAAGGCGGCCCGCAAGCTCACGCTCGTGCGCGACCAGCTGGGCATCAAGCCGCTCTACTATGCGCGAACCGCCAAAGGCTTCCACGTCGCATCGACCATCGGCGCGCTTCTCGACGTGATGGATGAGTCACCCGAGCTCGACTACGAGGCAATGAGCGAGTATGTGCGCTACCAGTTCACGTTCGCCGACAAGACGTTCGTGAAGCAGATCAAGAAGGTCTTGCCCGGGCACCTCGTCGAGATCGACCTCGACACGCGCGAGCTCCGCACACGCTGCTACGAGGACATCTTCCAGTCCGAGGCAGACATCAAGGAGCCGGCATCCGCGGAGTGGGTCGAGAAGACCCGCGAACTTTTTGGGCAGTGCTGCATCGACTCCACCATCAGCGACACGTCCTTCACCACGTTCTGCAGTGGCGGCCTCGACTCGAGCCTCATCACCCGGGTGACCACGCCGGAAATCGCCTACCACTGCAACTTCTCGGACGCGGAGTGCAACGAGACGTTCTTCGCGCAGCAGGCAGTTAAAGATACGCGGATCCGCCTGTTCGTCGTCAACGCCGAGGAGCAGTTCGACCTCGTCGAGAAGCTCGCGTCCATCGTGGAGGACTTCGACGAGCTGAGCATTGGCTCGGTGATCCTACCCCTGGAGGACCTGCTGACCCACGTGAAGCGCCGGTACAAGGTCATCCTGACCGGCACCGGTGGAGACGAGCTCTTCGCCGGGTACGTGCGCTACCAGCTCGCGCTGGGCCAGTGCTTCCACGACCCGTATCGGGCGTTGTACGACAAGATGCAGGGGCTCAAGACCCCCGCGGAGCGATTCGAGCTGGCTCACCGTAAGGGCGACCCGCAGTACTATCGCTTCTACGAGCCGAAGGTCGCTGGCACGTTCCAAGAGGCGTACGACGCTTGCGGTTCGAGCAACGACGAGCTCCGGCGGATGCTCACGTTCGACCGCCGCTACTTCCTCTCTGGGCTGCTCAACATCGACGACAAGATGTGCGGTCGGCACTCCCTCGAGAGTCGGCCGAGCTTCCTCCACCAGGCGTTCGTCCGTCACATTCGACGCCTGGACTCCCAGGAGTTCATCCAGAACCACGAGCTCAAGTGGCTGCTCCGGAAGGTGGCCCGTGGTACGCTGCCCGACACGGTGATCGAGAGGCAGGACAAGATGGGGTTCACGACTCCCATCGGCACTTTCGTGAACCGCTCGTCGCATCGCGTGCGCGAGCAGCTCACGTCGTCCCGTTTCCGCGACCTCTACGATCTGCGTAAGATGAACCTGACCGCCGAGACCAAGTTCTCCCGCGAGGTCTTCGGCCTAGTGATGCTCGACCTGTGGCTCAACCGATACGTCAAGGGCCGGGGCGGCGACGCTCACTAGCACGGGGGCGATACGTCCTCCGCAAACCGGCGGCGGCGCCGGCCATGAGGATCGCCGCAGCGCGCCAGTCCGCCGCCACATCCCGCCCCAGCGCCTCGCAGGTGCACGCGCGACCGCTCAGTATCTCGTCGTTCCCGCTCCCGTCGGGACCCGGGGCATCCGGGGCGCCGTCTTGCCCAGCATCTTGGCTCGCGTCCGGGCCGGCGTCGGTTCCTCCGTCGGGACCCGCGTCGGCACCACCGTCCGCAGCGCCTGGGAAGTGCACCGCAACGGAGTCGGACAAGACATCCGGTGACCTCTTCTGCCCCTTCATGGCCCGCACGGCGATTCGGTAGCGGTCCCCGTCCGCGAGTTGGAGCTCCGCCACCGTTGCCGCAGTCGCCGCGCCGACGTCTTTCCACTCGGATATCCGGTCACCCGTGCCCTGATCGACAACGGCGACCTGGTAGCTCGTCGCACCGGACACCGCTCCCCACTTGCCCGAAAGGGTCGTCACGGTCTCAACGTCGTCCACGTCAGCATCGGTGATCCCGTGGACCGGGTCCGTGTCCCACACGAACGTGGGTCCGTCTATGGCGGGCTGGCGAAGGTCATAAAGGTAGCCGTCCGCTACCGAGACGATGATGTCGTCGTTCCCATCGCCATCCGTGTCAGCCAAAACTGCCGCACCGACGGGCCAGCCGAAGTCGATCGCGTAGTCGAGCTTCCCCGCGCAGACGTCCACGAGGTAGAGCCAGCCGTCGGTGGAGCCCACCACCGCGCTGGGGTGCCCGGCACCGGTCAGGTTCTGGTGCACGACCGTCGAACCGAGCGCACCCACGAACGGCGCGCCGGACGCGGCCGCTGCCCCCGTCGCAAAGAGCTGCCCCCCGGCCAGAAATACGGTCTTCGACGTGCCGGCTACCGTGCCGGACGCAACCGTGTTGCGGAGCTGCCCTGGAACGGCCGCAGCGGCTTCGGTGAGCACGGTTGCCCCACCCGGGCAGATCGCGATCGCGCCGTACGGGAAGGGTCGGTCGGCTGGGTTGGTGCTCCAGAGCATGGTGCTCAGGTCGTGGCCCCACGCCTGGCTCTCGAGGAAGCCGCCCTGGTAAATCACGTCCTTCTTCCCGTCCCCGGTGAGGTCTGCCAAGAGCGGCATGAAGTAGGCGGCGCCAGGTCCGCCGCTCGCCAAGACAGTGCCGTCACTGCCGCGGAGCACCTGCGTCACGTAGTGTTGGAATACCACGTCGTCGCGGCCATTGCCGTCCCAGTCCACCGCTGCGAGTCCGGCGGGGAGGCGGGTTGGTCCCGGGTTGAGGTCAGGACCGTTCCATAGGCTGGCTCCGTCTTTCCCGGACAGCGCCCGGGTGTGCAGTACCGTGTCTGCGGGCGCACCCCACTGCACGATGAAGTCGGGCACCTCGTCTGCGTCCACCTTCGCAACAACGATGTCGTTCAAGGGAGAACGTTCGATTGCTTTGGTCCAGAGAATCGAGCCGGCAGGGCTGAGCGCCCTGATTTCGTGGTTGGGTGGATCCGTCACTGGCTCAACCAACGCGCGGCACGCGATGATCGGCCCTTGCGCGGTCGAGGCGATGGTCGGGGCCAACGTGTTCGACTTGGACCACGCCGGCGTTGGCTTGTCCGCCAGGCCGGCGTCCTTGGTGTCGAGGCGGACGGTCGCACCGCGGCTGTCGGGCACGACGATGGACTGGGCGGGATCGTTCTCCAGCGTCGCGGCGACGGGGACGAACTCGAGCTGACGCCAGCCGCCGCTCGCGTAATACCCGCCGAACTCGATCTCGTCGCCAGTCGGTACGAGCGCGGCGTCGAGGGCCGTGAAGCGCCCATCCGTCCGGGCGATTGCCAGCTGGGGGTATGGCTTGTCCAGCGGGGGCATGCTCCACGCCCTCAGCAGCGCCGCGCCCCCGGCGACCGTGTGCGAAGCCGCCTTCATCGGTTGGGCACCGCTCACGCGGTAGACGGCTAGCTCCGTCTGGTCGAGGTTCGAGGTGGCCAGCTCCAGTTGGGAATCGCCGTCGAGGTCCGCGGTGACCAACCGCTCTGCGATACTGGACCGTCGCGCGAGGTCGAAGTCGATCTGCGTCAGGCTCCGGCGACCCAGCAACGTCCAACGCTGAGTCAGCTTCGGCGTCGGTGTGCGAGTGAAGGAGTAGCCCGAAAGGGAGTTGTTCGAGGTCGTCACGATGTCGAACGCGGAAGCCGGCCCGAGCTCTGCGGCGCCCACGACTCTCTCCCCAGCAAGCGTCGAGAGCGATTGACCGCTCTTCGCGTCGAGGACGTAGGTAGACGGCGAACCGTCGGCTGCCTCGCCGCTCACCACCACCTCGAAAGCACCGTCGCCGTCCAGATCTGCCACGGGGTTTGCGCCCACCGTGACCCGCGCGTCGAGCTTCCCGACGTCGACGGACCAGCTCAGCTCCAGCTTCTGAAGCACCTCGTCAAACCGCACCAGCATGGCCTTGTGGCCGGTGCCTGCGGAGTAGTCCGCGGTGGACAGAAAGCACACCAACTCTTCGCCAGCCGCACCGTCGACGTCCCGAGGAACGCAGCGGCTCAAGTGCGTCGGCGGTGAGAGGCCAGGAGCAGTCGCCAGGCTCTTGCCCGCTGCGACGTCGACCACGTCGAGAGCACCCGAGGACGCATACAGCAGCCGCACCCCGCCGCTCGCTGCGGTGAACAAGGTGGTGGAGTTCGAGTTGCCACACACGATGGACGGCAACGTGTAGATCTTCTTCGGTGCGGAGAGCCCACCTGAGAACGAGTAGACGTACCCGCTCGCGCCGTTGTTGACCGCGCAACAGCCGCACTCCTGGGTGAGCACGTCGAGTCTGCCGTCTCCATCGAGGTCCCCCACTCGCACCCCACTCAGTGTGCCCAAGTCGGTCGCGGGCTCGACCCAAGCCAGCGCGCCGTTGGACGAGTCGACGACGACGACTTGGTTGGTGGTACGCGTCAGCAGCTCCACCTTCCCGTCCCCGTCCAGGTCCGCAGTCCCGACGACTCCCTGGAACCCGCGTGTCGGCGTCTGCCACAGGGTGGCGCCTGTCGGCGTACGCGCCGACAGCTTGCCACCCGTCGCGAAGACGACCTCTGCGAATTGGTCACCGTTCAAGTCAATTCCTATCGCCCCAGTAGCTCCCACCGCCCCGCCGAGGTAATGGCGCCAGTAGGGGACGGGCGCGGTCAGGTTGGACTGTCCGGACGCGGACGCGGTGCGTTGCGCATCGCGCCGCGCAGCCGGCCAATCCGCAGAAGCCTGTCCCACAACAAGGACAAACGCCCCAACCACGGCCCAACCTGCTGCCCGTCGCATCGGTGCCGAGGACATGACGGACGAAGGGTAGCACGCGTCGGCCGCTCGCCCGAGCTTCGGCCAGGGTGAAGCGCGGCATGTGGGCTGGTCGCCCGCGCCTGTCCCGCGGATGAACGATCCGTCCCCTCCGCGCACCCCCTTTGCGCCCGGTCCGCGGTCCGGGCCGCCCTCATCGCACCGCGAGCGCAACTGCAACGCAGGATTGAGCTATGCTCCTCCGCCGATCATGTCCGGCCCGGTAGACATTTGCTTCCTTTCGTCCAAGCATCCCCCGAAGGACAAGCGGGTTTTCGACAAGGAGGCCGTTTCCCTGGCGAAAGCGGGCTTTCGCGTCACCCACCTGGCGCCTGGCGAGGCGACCAGCGCATTCGAGAGCGGGGTGGAGCTTCGGACCTATGCGCCGCCCGCGCGCTTGGTCGACCGCCTCTCGCAACTGCCTCGCCTGTTTCGCCTCGCGCGCTCGGTGGACGCGGCCTGCTATCACTGCAACGAGGTCGACTCATGGCTGGTCGGCGTCGCCCTGAAGCTCTCGACGGGCGCAAAGGTCGTCTTCGACGTGCACGAGATCTACCCCGCAGAGTTCGCCGAGTCTCGATTCCCAACGCGGCTCCAGCCAGTGGTCGCCGCCGGAGTTCGCGCGACCATTCGGGCGCTCCTGCCCTTCACCGATCGCTTGGTGCTCGCGAAGCAGTCAGCGGCGCCGGACTACCCCGGCTCCGAGAGCATCCAGGTCTTGATTCAGAACTTCACCTCAGTCGAGGCCGCGCAATCGACCTCCGTCCCAAAAGTCGAGAAAGAACGCCTGACCGCAGTCCATGTCGGCGGCATGTCGAGGGAGCGCGGGTGGCCACAACTGCTCGAGGCGATGCGCTCCCCCGCGTTGAAGGACCTCGACGTTCTCCTGCTGGGCGGTTTCCCCAGCGGGGGTCAGGAGGAGTTCGAAGCGGCGGCGCGCGCCGCCGGCCTCGACCATCGCTTCCAAATCGTCGAGTGGCTGCCCTTCCACCAGGCCTTCCAGCGCATCGCCCAGTGTGACATCGGGCTGCTCCTGCTGCAGCCGGGGCGGCTGAACCACGTCCACGCGTTTCCCCACAAGCTCTTCGACTACATGCTGGCGGAGCTCCCGGTCGTGGTCCCGGAGTTCTCACTCGAGGTGTCCCGCATCGTGTCCGAGGCGGACTGCGGAATTCTGATCGATCCCTCGGACCCCAAGTCCATCGCCGCGAGCCTGGAGGCGCTCATCTCCGACCCCGGGCGGCGCAAGACCCTCGGGGCTCGGGGACGGGCAGCCGTGCTCGAGCGCTACAACTGGGAAGCCGAAGCGGAGAAGCTCGTCGCCGCTTACACCGAGCTTTTTCGAGACCTCTAGGCGAGCCGGCAGAGCACGGCTGAGCAGGAAGCGCGCCGCGCGCGAATCCACGCCCATTCACGGGCACGGGCCGGATGCGAGCGGGCAATGCACCAACCCCGAGCCCACCTGCGCGATGAGCGCGTCCGCGCGGCATTGGGGAAACAGCGGATTGCCGAAGAACTGCACCTGCCCGGCCTTCCAATTCGGCGCGTTCACTTTCGTGAGTAGCGAGTTGGTCCCCACCCCGCACGAAGCGCCTTTGCCGAGGGTCATGGTCGCTGAGGTGAGAGCGGGCAGGTCCAGAGAGACCAGGGTCGTATCGTGTACCCAGAAGCCAAACCCTACTTGCTTCAGCGAGCTGAGACTCAGGCTCGAGAGCTTCCTGAGCTGCATGCCGTTCTTCACGGTCACCAAGCCGGGAGCGATAAGCGCTCCCGTCGTCTCGAACGATGCAAGCCCGTCCTCGCATCCGATCGATAGCAACCCCGGCAACGAGATGTCCCCAGCCCCCGCATCGAACATGGGCACCTCGTAGTTGCTCAACCCGCAACTCGGGATCGTGTTCACCGAGGGAAGATCGATTCCCGAGAAGGCGCGAATCCTGATTGGGCCACTCGACGACGTCAGCTTCGGTGCAGTGAGTTTGCTCACACCGTCGACGATGAGCTGTCCGGTTGTTGTCAGCGCGGGGAGGCTGATGGGCGTCTTCGTCTGGCCCTGTGTTATGTGCACACCCAACGAACTCGACAGAACAGGAGCGTCCAAGACGGTCACCCCGCTCAAGTTGATTTCGGCAGATGTAACCAGGGGCATTGACACGCTCAGAGGACCAGGAGCGCTGACCGTGATCGCCTTCGTCGAGATCAACGCCGGGAGCTTGACGTTTGCGAGCGTCAACCCGGAAACGTTCAGCTCGTTCTGCACCGTCTGCAACGCAGGCAGCTCCAGAGTACCGAGCGAATCTGCAACCAGTTGAACATCCCCTACCGACTTGAGTGCGGGCAGACCCAGCGTGGCCAAGTCCGGGGCCCCGTTCCCAGCGTTGTAGATGCTCTTGCCAACCTTCGTCAGCACTGGCAACGACACCGCCTTGAGTCCCGGCGCATCGATGGCCAGGTCGCCAGTGACCTCTGTGAACTGCTGGAGGAACGCCACGTCTAGGGAGTTGTGGATGGTGAAGCTGCCCTGCAGAATCCCGCTGCCACCGAGCGGCGGCGCGTTGCAGGCGTAGCTGGTGCTCGTCACTTCGCTCGCTTCGAGTGTCCCGTTCCCGTTCGTATCGACACCTGCCTTGATCGCTGTGCCAGCTGCAGGGCAGTTCGGTCCGGGCGGTTCGGGATCCAGGAGCACCAGCGCCGCTTTCCCTGCGGCGCTGCACACATATGCCGTCGAAGTGACCTCGTTGGGCTCGAGCGTCCCGTTCCCGTTGGGATCGACACCTGCCTTGATCGCCGTGCCGCCTGCAGGGCAGTTCGGTCCAGTTGGTTCGGGATCCAGGAGCACCAGCGCCGCCTTCCCGGCGGCGCCGCACACGTATGCCGTCGAAGTGACCTCGTTGGGCTCGAGCGTCCCGTTTTGGTTCTGATCCGTGCCGAGGTGAATGGCGAGGCCGCCGCTGGGACAGTTGCTGCCGGGGGGCTCGGCCACTTGATCGATGAGCGGCGCTCCGCCATCAGTTCCGGTGTTCCCCGAAGAGCCGCCCGCTGCGTCTTCGTTGCTGTTGCACGCGTTGAGCACGACCGGCCAGTTGCCGATGACGAGAGTCACGAGAAGCCTGCGTACCCAGTCTTTCTTCATCACTCACCCCCTCGCCGGCAGTGGGAAGGCACAGCGGTCCTAGCCTACTCCCGGAGTGCAGGAGCGCAAGCGCGAAGGCTCCGGCGCGACCCGACTTCGACAATCGACGCTGCGACACCTTCAACGGGGAAGACGGCGTAGAGCCGGGCCCCGCCGACGGCCAGTGGTCTTGCCCCGTGCAGAACAATCAACGCGTGACCGTGGCGACCAACATCCACCCCGACACCGTCCATGTGGGTAGCCGATCGGCGAGCCGGGCATTCACCCGCGTGGCCCCGGGGAGCAAGAACACCGGAGCAAACAGGGCTCCACACACGATGGTGCGCGCCCGGAAATCCCCGATCCGAAATCCGGCATCCGTAAGGAGCGACTCCAGAGCTGCTCGAGTAAAAAAGTTCACGTGCCCGCTATCGGCGTTCAGAAACGCCGCGCCCGAGGTGTTTCGGCGGAATCGCGCGCGCACGCGTCGCATCGCTGCGTAGGCCCTATTCGACTCGACCAGGTTCCGCCAGATCCAGCTTTGGGCCTCGAATGGGCCGTACCCGTTGGGCACCGTCACCACCAACGTGCCGCCCCCCGGCAGCAACCGTTTCAACTCGCGGACGAACGCCTTCGGGTCATCGACGTGTTCGAGTACCTCACTGCAGATGACCACGTCGAAGGACTCTGATGGGTAGTCCTCGATGGCACGATGCTCGAACTTAAGCGTTCGGATGTCGCGATGCTGTTCTCGGGCGTAGCGGATGGACTCCTCGTGAACGTCGATGCCCGTGACGTGGTAGCCCATTCGCGCCAGCGGCGCGGCAAGTAGGTTTCCAGTGCCGCAACCCACGTCGAGCACGCGCGGGCTCCCCTGGCGGGTCGAGGCCCGACCTACCGCGTTGGCCACGAACTCCAAGCGTTTCTTGAATCCGTAGGCGGTCTCTTCGACGCTGGGAGTATCACGAGGCATTGTGCCTTGCATGCTGGCTTTCCTTGCTGCTGACTTGCTCGGCAATTCTACTCGCTGTTGCGTGCCCGAAGGAGTCGCAGCGCATGGCGCAGGACCTCGGGTTTCGCGATGTACCACCAAGCCAGGACCAGCGCGGTCGCAAGCACGCCAACGACCGCCAACTGCGCGGTCGTCGGCCAACTCGCGAAACCGGCCCTGGGCGCGGCGACCAGGGCCGCCACCAGGGCTGCGCTCGAAGGACCGACAGCGCCGAACAGCGACCTCCAGGACGCCCCGCGGAGGAGGTCCCACGCCGAGATGACCGTCAGCGCACCGAGCGACCAAAAGGTGACCATGCAGGCAGTCGTCGCCGAAGCAACACTGGCGTGGCTCGGCCGAACCGCATAGAAGGCTCCGACTCCGAGCGCCGAGGACACGACCAAGTTCACCAAGTTCCGCGGGAATCGCCAACGCACTTCGATGATCCCTTTGAGTCCGTTGTAGACAGTCAACGGCACGATGCAGGTCAACAGAAGGCTGAAGCGCTCGACGCCTGTTAGCACGGTGTCACTCGCGATGAACACCCCTAGCAACGCGGCCTTGAATGGATAGATAGAGGCGACCAGTATCGCGGAGCTGCCCACCATGACCTCGAGCAGCGTTCGAGCGCTGGCGCGCACCTTGTCGACCTCCGAGGCGCCGAGCTGCTTCGCCCCGACCACCATGGCCAGCTCGTTGACGGGGAGCACGATGAGCCCGGTCGCTTGCACGAGGACGAACATCGTCAGCAAGTACCCCACGTCCTCGACGTCCCCGCGAATCAGCCACGGAGTGATGACGAAGAGAAGGCTGTCCATGACGTTGATGGCACTGCGCGGCGGGCCGTAGAGCACCGCCTCCCGCACGAGCCACTTGGTCCGCTCGAGGGGCAGCCCGGTCAGCCCGCGGAGCGCGGGCAGCGTGAAGTGCCAGTGACCGACGCCCAGGAGGATCGTCGAGCCGACCATGTACCAGAGGAACACCCGCTGCACCGAGTCGTGGTCGAGCGCCAGCGCCGCGATGTAGAGCCCGGAAGCGCAGAGCAGCTTGTACAGGTTGTACAGCACCATTCGCCGGCTCAGGAGAAGGTTATTGATGACGACGAAATGGAAGAGCTGCTGAACGGAGAGGAGCGCGACGTACCACGGCACCCACGACGGGTAGTCCTTCGCCGGGAACAGCGCTCCGGCGATGGAGTCCCCGCCCAACGCCAGCGCCGCCAGCACGAGCGCGCTCGTCGCGGCGTACCCGAGCATCACCACGAGGTCGATGAGTTGACGCAGCTTGTCGTCGTTGGCGTACATGCCAACGTACCGCAGCTGAAACGTCGGGGCGCCTAAGGCGAGCACCCCGACCAAGCTCGCGCTGTAGCGTCGCACGAGCAGGAAGAGCGCTAACGCGACGGGCGCGAGCCAACCCGTGCTCAGCCGCATCAGCAGCCAGATCCCGGCGGCGTTGACCGCAGCGAACACCACGTTCGTCACGATGTCCCGGCCGAGCTTGCTCACCTGACGTTCCTCGCGACTCGGCACGCTCGACCACGCGTCATGTCGGGCTCGCGGGCCGACGCCATCAGGCGATGAACCGCTTCCACCACAGCGAGAGGTTCAGCAAGAACCACACCCGCGATCCTTTGCCGCTCTCGAGGAGTCGTTCGACCTCTTCAGCGTCGAAGAGGTCGGTCCGAGCCACCATCGCCCGGATCTCTTCCCGTGCATGCTCCCCGAGTCGATGCAGCAGCCACTCCGCGACGGGCACACCGAACCCCTGTTTCTTCCTGTCGATGACGTCGTCGGGGATCAACCCCCGAGTCGCCCGCTTGAGCAGGTACTTGGGGGTTCGATGGCGCATCTTGACCGCTGCGGGCACGCCGAATGCCAACTCGACGAAGCGATGATCTAGGAATGGAACTCGGCACTCGACCGCGACGCCCATGGACATCTTGTCGACTCGCATCAGCAACAACTCCGGCAGGCGGAGATTCAGATCGCTATAGGTCATCCAGCTCGCCGCCGATTCGGTCGGCCAGTTCTGCTTGAAACGCTGGTGGATCGGCGCGAGCGCATCCCATCCCGACATCCCCGCGAATTTGCGACGGAGGCGGGGGGACAAGAGCCGCCCTTTCTCCTCATCGGTGAAGGCCTCGGCTCCGCTCCAGAAGACTGGGAGCCCGTGCCGACTGCGGCGAAGGAACTCGTACTCGCGAGTGGCGCGTCGCCCCGCGAGCCCAAGCCCAACCAGCGCCGTCCGCTTCGCCAACCCCGTTCCCGGCACGTCGCCCAGCCGCTGTAGCCGATGCAGCGTGTGCCAACTGGGGTAGCCGAAGAAGAGCTCGTCGGAGCCCTCCCCGACCTGACACACCACGATGCCGTTACTCCGCGCGAGCTTCGACAGATAGTAGAGCGGCACACAAACCGGATCCGCGATGGGCTCGTCTTGCAGCTCGACCATTCGCGGGAGGAATTCGAGAAGATCTTCGACACCCAGCAGTCGCTCGTGGTGCTCCGCGTGGAACAAGTCCGCGATCCGCCGAGCCTCGCGCGTCTCGTTTGCGTAGGTCGACTGCCCGCGAAAACCCACCGTGAAGGTCTTCACCACGGACTCCCCACCTTCGGACAGGAGAGCCACGTTGGCGCTCGAGTCGATGCCGCCCGACAAGAATGCGCCGACAGGCACGTCGCTCACCTTGCGCAGTCGCACCGATGTTCTGAGCTCCTCGAGCACTTGCGTCGCGAGCGAGGCGTCGTCGCCGTTCGAGGGCACCCTCGCCCGCTCCAGCACGTCCCAGTAGCGACTCTCGTCCACCTGACCATTCATCCGAAACCGGATCCAAGAGCCCGCTGGCACCTTCTTCACTCCGGCGAACAGCGTCCGCGGCGCCGGCGCGGTGAGGAAGGAGAGGTAGAAGAAGAGCGCTTCCTCGTCGAGCTCGCGTGGTTGGTCGGACAGCTCCAAGATCGCCTTGATCTCCGAAGCGAACCGCACCCGTCCGTTTCTCACGCTGTAGTAGAGGGGCTTGATTCCGACCCGATCGCGAACCAGCCAGAGCTCCCGCGCTCTGCCGTCCCACAACGCGAAGGCGAACATGCCTCGAAAACGATGGATGGCATCGATCCCCCACTGCTCGAAGGCGTGGAGAATGACTTCCGTGTCGGAGTGATCCGTCTTCCAGACGTGCCCACCGAGTTGCTCGAGCTCGCCTCGGACTTCGCCATGATTGTAGATCTCGCCGTTGAATGACACCCAGATCGAAGCGTCCTCGTTCGACATGGGCTGCGCGGCGCGCTCCGACAGGTCGATGATGGAAAGCCGTCGATGGCCGAGACCGACGCGGCCGTCCTCCGAGACCCAAGTGCCTGCGCCGTCCGGACCGCGGTGCGCGACGGCATCGCGCATTCGTTCGACCTCGCTCCGCGTCACGAGCGAGGGTGAACCCGGCAACGCCAGAATTCCAGCTATCCCGCACATGTGGCCTCTCCCAACGGCAGCGCAACAGGCGTTAGTGGCACACTGACCGCGCGAAATTCAGCCATTGCGCTCGGAGCAATTCGGATGCCTGCGTCCCTCGTCCATGGCACGCTCCGCCTGTTTGGACCTCATGACCGAGTCCCAGTGGTACTCCGCAGTCGGCACCGCAGTCCTCGCGGTTGTGGCCGTCGTCGAGCGCCGGCGACTCATCTCCACTTCAACGATCTCTGGGCTCTTCATCGCCTACCTGGTCTTCGGTTTCCTTGGCATCCTGCTTCTACCGTGGGCTCGTGCGGGCGTGATCTTGGAAGAGGACTTGCGCGTCGGGTTCGGTTTCATCGACTGGCGAAAGATCACCGATCGCGACCTCTCCCTTAGCATTCTGCTCTATGTCGGCGGGTTTCTGCTTGCGCTGCTCGGGCACCGTATTGCAGGGTCCGTAGCAAGGTTCCAGAGCCCCGTCTACGCCTCCAGACGCGAGCTCCGGGTGGGTCGCCTCGTAGCGCTCGCCGTCCCTGCGCTGCTACTCACACTTGGGCACGTTGCACTCAACCCCGACATCTTCGTCCAGGGGATCGAAACCGCGATCATCGGCGGGGAGAAAGCCGCCGTTCACGACTTCCGGTACGCCGCGGTGACTAACTACCCCTTCGTGCTCACCGTATACAACATCCTGCCGTTCCTCTCGACGTCGCTCTGGGCCCACTCGCGCTCGAGCAACTCGCCGATCCTGAAAGTCTTCAAGGTCTTGCTCGCTGCCATCACAGGTCTGATGCTGCTGCTCACGTTCCAGAAGATGCCGCTCATGATCTTCTCCATCGCGCTCGGCGCGACCGAACTGGCAGCACGGCGCGCCCGGATTTCGGATGGAAGGGTCCTGGCTGCCGCTCGCCAAGCCCCGCGGTTCCTTCTCGTGGCGGTCGTCCTGCTACTCCTGATCTCACTCCTGCAGAGCGCGATGAAGACCGGCGAGGCGCAGGCCGACCCGCTGCGGGTCTCCCTTCGCGAGATCTTTGGTCGGATCTCGGTGGGCGCTCCGATGTTCGTCCACTACTTCCCGACCGTAGGAGACCACTACGGCCTGTCGGGACTTCGCATGTTCGCTCTGGTGTCGGGCGAGCCACTCTTCGAGACGACGGCAGTCGTCTTCAGGTACTTCACCAACAGCAACGAAGGGTCGGCTGCAATCGCGGCGGTGGTCGACTTCTATTGCGCTTTCGGTTGGCCAGGCTGGGCGATCGGCTGCACCTTGTTGGGCGTCGCGCTCGCGCAACTCGATCGACTGATACGCGCGATTCCCCAGGGCGATTCGCGCCTCCTTGCGACCATATACGCCTTCACCTTTTGCATGCACCTAGGGCAGGCGAGCGTCTTCAATGCATCCTTCGGCTATGGTGGCATTTTCTTCGTGGGCTTGTGGTTCATCCTGTTTGCACCGACAGCCGGTTCGGCAGCGGCAGACGCTTCGCGCGCGATGCGGAACGCTCAGCAAGGGGCGACCTGAGCCAGGCGAGATGCACGTCGAGACCCGGAGTGTCGTCCCGCCACGCACTCTGCCCTGTGTCGTCGGACAACCGCGTGCGCTCCGGAAGTTGTCAACGAGTGTGAGACACGTGAGCTGATCATATAGAGGCGGTTTTCATAAGTGGTTCGAGATGTGCGCGCGTGATCGTCTTGGTGATGACGCCGGCGACGGCGGGCCGCTCGTGATCGGTTTCGCGCCAGGTGTTCGAGGCGCTCGGCTGCGGCCTGTTGATCCACACCTCGCGTGCCGGGCTCGCCACGGTCGGCGACCCGTTCGGGAAGCGCTCAGGTCGCACGGCGTACGCCCGCGCCAGCACGCCCTGCCTGTGCGCCAGCGCGCCGTCGGCGAGGCCGTGGTGGACTTGCGCAGGCGTCAAGAATCCGAGACCGCTGTGGTGGTGCCGCGTGTTGTACCAGGCGAAGTACGACCGGCAGAAGGTCAGCCCGTCCTCCTGCGAGCCGAAGCGCTCTGGGAATTCCGGGCGGTACTTCATCGTCTTGAACTGACTTTCGCTGAAGGGGTTGTCGTCCGAAACATGCGGCCGGCTGTGCGTCTTCGTGACGCTGAGGTCCGCCAGGAGCTGCGCGAGCGTCTTGCTCTTCATCGACGGGCCACGGTCCGCGTGCAGCGTGAGCCGACCCGGCTCGATGCGTTCCTTCTTGCAGGTCCCCGCGATGAGGTGCCTCGCGAGTGCCGCGCTCTCGCAGTCGGCGAGCAGCCAACCGACGACGTAGCGGCTGTAGATGTCGAGCACGACGTAGAGGTAGAAGTACGACCAGGTCACCGGGCCCTTGAGCTTGGTGATGTCCCACGACCACACCTGATTCGGAGCCGTCGCGACCAGCTCGGGCTTGGAATACTGCGGGTGTCGCAGCTGATCGCGGCGTTCGCGTACTTGCTGGTTCGCGTCCAGCACTCGGTACATCGTGCGTACCGAGCAGAGGTACGTGCCCTCGTCGAGCAACGTCGCCTGCACCTGGGCGGGCGGCTGATCGGCGAAGCGCTCGCTGTTGAGCGTGTCGAGCACCTGGCTGCGCTCCGCGTCGTCGAGGGCGCGGGGCGGACGAGGCCGCTGGCGCGGAGGGCCCGGCGGCCGGCGACTCCGGTAGTACGTCGCGCGCGGCACACCCAGCGCCTCGCAGGCGGGCTTCTTGCCGCCGAGGTCGCCAGCGGCCTTGTCCACCGCGGCCATCAGTTCTCCTCGTCCTTCAGCTCGTCCGGCAGCGGTGGCTGCTCCACTCCCAAGAGGTCGGATATTTTTTGCACACCGATGACCTTCTTGGCGAAAGCGAGCTCGTGCTCGAGACGGGCAACCTGCCTGTGGAGCCGGGCGTTCTCCAGAGCAACGTCGTCACGTCGCTTGGTCGGCTTGCGCCCTCGCTTCTTCGGCTCGAGCCCGGCCTGCTCGCCCTTCGACCGCTGGCCCTGCCAACTGGCGATGTGCGACGAGTACAGCCCCTCACGCCGGAGAAGAGCACCCCGCTCGCCCTTCGGGCTGGCCTCGTACTCCCGAAGGACTCGGGCCTTGTACTCGGCGGTGAAGCGCCTGCGCCTGGCTTTCTCCAAGACCTCGGGATCTGGCCTCGCCGTTCCGTTTCCTGTCGTCAACATGCATCGGACACCTTCTCGCCCTCGTCACTATTTGGGAAAGAATCGGGTGTCTCACGATCGTTGGCACAGAGGGCTCCTCGGCTACCCTGTTGCTCGCGTTGGGGCGACCGGGTGTTCATCAAAGGGTCGCGATAGGCCCAAGACCGCAGCAGTGGACCAGATGTGGGATTCGGCGCGCTCCCCAAGTAGCGAGTTGAGGCAGTGACCGGCATTGCACAGTGGAGATCGCTCCCGACCTCGAGCCTCGTTGGAGCGGTCGCTCTGTCGATTCTGTGCCTTCGCTGCGCACATCAGCCCGAGACGCCAGCGCCGCGCCGGTTTCACAACGTCATTGACGTCCTCGAGGCTGGCGCCCGATGCGACGGGACCAGCGACGACACGAGTGCCGTCCGCCGAGCCATCGGGATCGCGGCAGCGCAGGCAGCGGGCGTGGTGCAGTTCCCCTCTGGGTCCGGATCGTGCCGGATCACCTCGACCCTGAGCGTGGGCGAGGCGGTAACGCTCGCCTGCCTCTCCAACCCCGCACAGAACAACAACTCTGGCGCACCTTGCGTCATCGATCACGACTTCCAGGGGACGCTCCTCTCGCTGGACGGAGCTGGGCTCGGGAACCCAGGCGCGGGGTATGGGGTGAGAAACCTCGTGCTGCGCCAGACTCATCGCAGCGACGACGCGCGCGGAGCAGGCACGGCCATCCGCGTCACCGCAACGACGGAGGCGTCACGAGCTACGTGGGTGCGAATCGAAAACGTCCAGATCGAGGAAAAGGCTGGCGCGGCTCCTTGGACGATCGGCATCGACATCGACGGGGCCGGGACCTCTGGGCGGAACGGCGTGCGAGACGTCTGGATCACGAACGGGAGGATCCTGAGCAGCGCTACCCGGGGAGACCCGAGCGGGATCCGCATCAGCGGGGCGCAGAATGTCTTCGTGACCAACGTGCTCTTGAACGGCCCGGGCGGGAACCTGCTCTGCAGCGGTCCGCCCGGGAATGAGTCTGATTCCCTGTACGTGACCCAGGGTGGCGGAGGGCGCTTTGCATTGGATCGCTGCCGCAACGTGTCCATGATGGGCGGAGCTTGGGGTGAGGTCACGAACACCACGAATACGTCGGGACAGAACCTGCTTTTCCCTTCTCGGGTGACGCTGCCTTTCGTCAATCACTCGCCGTCGAGTACCTTCCTGGCGCGCGTGGACGCGACGGGCGCGCTGCGGGTTTCTGGGAGGGTGACGCTGGCGCCGGACGCATCGCTAGGGAGCGTAGGCGCCGACGGCACCGTCGTCACACTGCTCGGGCGTGGCGCAAGCGGGACGCCCGTGATTGCGCCGGGCGGGCATGGATTGGCGGCCGGCTCTGCGTCCGTCCGGCTCACCAGTCCGGAAGGCTTCCTCATGGCCGGAAAGGGCGTGCGCTTCGCAGAGCTTCCAGCGCCCATCGACGGGATGCTAGTCTACTGCACGGACTGCGCCGCGGCAGCACGATGCGCCCCCGGGGGAACCGGCGCCCTGGCAAAGCGGCTGGGGGGCGCGTGGGTGTGTAACTGATGCGGCGTAGGCGCGGCCGCGCGCGCTCCGCTTTCTGGAGGAGCGTTTACTGGACGGGCATCCTATTCCGCGGTCCGGCCCAAGTCCCAGTCGAGCAACGAGGTGTCCTCCGGGTTCGTCGACGTGATCGTGAAGCCGGTGCCCGGCGTGTACGCGACCTGGTAGCTCCCCGGGGTACCTCCTGGTTTCTTGATGTTGACGTTGACCCGGTCGGTGGACTTCAGGTCCGGCCAGGCCACTGTCACGCTCGAGATTCCCCCGACCGAGGTCAGCTGTGCCGTGCCCTGGTTGATTCTGCCCGACGCGCGCACGAGAGTCGGAAGGGTCGCCCCGTCGAAGTCGTTGCCCGCTCCCAGCCGCGCCGTTCCCGCGGTCACGACGAGTCCGACTCCCGTTCCGGAAATCCTCGTCCCGCTGACCAAGAGCTTTGCGAAGGTGTGGATGCCATTCGCGCCCGGCACACCAGCTATGGCGCTGTCGCGGATTTCGTACTCACCCGCCCCGCTCAACAACACCACGTTGGCCACCTGTGAGTGCGAGATATCCATATTGGAGAGCCGCACCCGATCGGACGTGCTGGCGACGACGGCATAGGTTCCATTGCCGCCCTTCGACGTGATGTTCTGGCCATCGAACCCGGCCGCGACGAGCAGCCCTCTGCCCGTCGCCGGCGTGTTGCCGTTGCTCGAGATGTCGATGTTCCGCGCTTGCGTTCCGCCGCAGCAGGTCGAGATACCGATGTCTCCGTTCTTGCGTGCGTTCACGTTCACGAGCTTCGCGCCGTCGCAGGGCACGCCGTCGCA
The DNA here is from genome assembly GCA_016191785.1 of Myxococcales bacterium. Lineage (GTDB taxonomy): Bacteria > Myxococcota_A > Polyangia > Polyangiales > Polyangiaceae > JADJKB01. Next base: position 33,899 of record JACPVJ010000008.1, read on the forward strand.
ACCCAGCTGGATGCCCGTGCTGACGTTCGACTGCGCATCAACGTCCTGGATCACTGTGCCGCTGGTGCCGTTTGCCGTTCGAATACCCGTGAGCGCCCCGGAGTATACTCCACCCACGACGCGCGTGTTGCGACAGCCGATGGAATTCGCGTCGGCATCGAGCCCGAGCGCTGCGGTACCGGCACCGAACGATGTGGTGCCGGAAACCTCAGTGTTGTGCGAATCGTAGACCGCGATGCCGTAGTACATCGAGCTTGGACCGGTGACGGCGCAGCCCTTAACTTGTGTGCTCTCGTTGGACTCGACCGCTAGGCCCGCGAGCGCCTTCGCGCCCTGATCGACCTTCACAATGACGTTCTCGTAGCGATTCTCGACGCCACCGACATCGAACGACGCCAAGAGGTCCATGGTGACGCCGCTCTTCACATGCATGGTGAGATTTCTAATCGTGCAGCGCTCCGAGATGATGAACTCGAAGAATCGAACTCCGGTACCCGTAACCGTCATCCCTCGACCGTCGATGTCGATGTCATGCGGAACGCTCGGAAGCGTCGTGATTGTGTCGGTGGTGGCGAAGGCGTCCAGGACAGGTCGATCGATCGTCAGCTCGTAGGCTCCCCCAGCCTGCGTGATGCCGGTGATCGTGCGGACCGAGACGTGAAAGTTGGGTGACACCACGATGATCTTCGTACCCACCGGGCCGAGGTCCGTGGTGGTCTTGATGGTCGTGTCGCCGATCGCGATTGGGGACTCCGGGTGCCCGCTCGTCCCTGCCGTGTTGAACGCGAGGAACGCCGCTGTGACGTACACGCCGTTGTTCGGAAGCTTGCTGTTGATGGTGACGTCCGCGCCACCCCGCAGGCGCGTGCCGCTGGGCACCCTGCACGGCGTCTCCCAGTTGTAAGTGCCCGCAGAAAGCACCACCGTACGTCGGCCAGCATTTCCCTCCAAGATGGCAGCGACGTGAGCGGCATCGTCACCAGAAGGAAGCGGCGACAAGACCAGGTCCTCACCGCTGTGGATCCACCGACCGGGCTGACCTCCCTTGTGACCGAGCACCACGACGCGGTCGGAAGGTGTCGAGTCTCCAGGAGAGAAAACGTAGATCGACTTGGTCTCAGCCACGACGATAGCTTTGGCCTCACCCGGACCTGGAGAGGCTTCCACTTCATCGAGGGTGGCGAACACCGCCACCTTCTTGCTCTCGAGATCGACGCCGCCGCAGACGATTCCTCCCACCTCGCACTTCTCGTCGCTGGACTTCGCCGCGGGCATTCCTTCGTATCCCAGAGCAACCACCAGCCCTGAAACAACCGCTGCAAGGCGCAGCCGCGTCCGCATCGCCATCGTGCTCATCTCCCGCCAAAAAAGGCCCACGTTCGAGCATAGGACATGTCCGAATCGAGACAACCCGAAGGAGGCACTGTCAAAAAGATGTCAGCCCCGGGCGCAAGTTGGACAACAACACGTGTGGGTGGGGCGGTGCAGGCGCTTATCTCACATTGAGCCATCTCTGCCAGTCGCACTCAGCCTCGGGAGCTTCCGGTGCAATGGCGTAGGAAAGGTTCAAGGGAACCTCGCTCGCGGCGGACCACCTCAAACAGCTACGGATCTCCCGCACGCCGTATGAGGCTGACACGAAGCTCGACGCCACCTCACATCGCCAGACTGGGTCACCCGACCAGAGGATGAAGAAGGAACGGCCTTCCGCCGCGAGGCGGATGCGTCCGGGTTCGACCCCCACGACCTCGACGCCTGGCGCCAGGTGAAGCGGGACCTCGACGTAGTGTCGGCCGCTTCCCGAGATCTCGTCGCGAACGGCCAGCACCGAGGAGCGATGCTCCAGAGAGATGGTGCGCGTGACCATCACGGGCTCGGGCAGACGCTGGTAGCCCGAATGCCTGGCTCGAAAACGTGTCTGGTTCGCGCCGCATCGCCACTCGAGGATCTCCGGGCGTGCGTCGAATCGCAGCGCCCACAGCATCCTCGGGCCTACGAACCGGTTGAGCTCTCGGCGGTCGACCCGAGGAGTGTTGTGCGCTTCCGTCGATCGAAAGCGGTCTCGTTCGGACGGCGCGCGCGTGTACGTTGAAGTTCCCGAGTCCGTGACCAAGCGAACGCCATCCAGCGTCGCTTCGAACGACAGGCAGTCGTTGTGCCCATGACCACCCCGACCGGCGAGGCCGACGGGGCCACCGTCGATGAACACGTGACCGCGAGAGTGACGCATCACGTAGAACCCCGAGTCGCGAAACGCCGCGCCGACCGTTGGAGGTCCCGCGGCACCACGAAGCGCTGCACACGCGGACTTGCCCAGCCACCAGTACACCTCGTCGAGAGCGCCAGAGCTCGCGTCACACAGGGGGCGGTCGTCGGCAGCCACGCCTACGAGCCCGATCAAGTAGCGGTGGTCTCTGATCGTCTGAGTGCCGAGCGGCAGCAGGCGGCCGTCGTCGGCGTCGCCGACCAGTGGGCACTCTCCGCGCGGATCCGAGTAGGCCGCCACGAACTTCGCCATGCCGACCAGTCGATCCCAATAGTCGCGCGGAACCTCCAGGCCCAGCGTCTTGCGGTACAACGCCGGAAAGAAGAGCAGCTCGAGAACAAGGCGGTGGTATGAAACGCTGCCTTCGTAGTCGACGCCGTCGGGGAGGACCTGCAACGGTGCCTCTTTCATCAGGATCGCCCAACCGAGCTCGCTCCAACGCCTGGGAGTTGGACCGCCGGAGAAGAACAGCCCGGCGAAGACCAGTCCGGCGGCGTCCGCGAGGTAGTGGTTGCTGTTCAGGTCCGACTCCTCGAGGTTTCGTTCCACGAACCTCGCCTGCACGAACACGGACCGTAGGAAGCGGTCCTGAAAGGCTGCGTCCGCCCATGCGTCGCTCTGCCAGAACGCCTTGAACAGCCACGTCCACACGGCCAGCCGGATGGCGACGTCCATGGCACACGCCCAGTTGACGCCCGTGGCGTAGGGGTTCGCGTCGATCCAACTCTCGATGAGCAGACGAGCCTCCGAGGCGAGCCGATCGTCACCCGTCAGCCGATAGGTCTGTGCGAGCGGGAGCACCCACTGAAAGCGCGACACCTCCCAGGGGAACTTCACGTCGCTCGGTGCATCGAACCCATGCACGTCCAGGCGGCGATAACTCACCGGTGGCCAGCGAAACCCGGACACGTAGTCGCGATGCCAGTCGACTTCCGCTCCGAGCGACACTCGTGCTCCGAGCAGGTCGACCTCGTGACGCAGCGCCTCGTCGGCCAAGGCGCGGAGCCGTTGGACCGAGCCTGGGCACACCGTATCCAGCTCGACTGCCGCCACCGACGACGGACTCGGAAAAGGGGCACGCCCGCATCGCTCCCATAGCTCGGCAACGCTGCTCGCGCCGGTGCCCCGAAGAAGCGCCGCCGCAGTGCCGTGGGTTCGCGATGTCGTCCGCAAGGTCGCGTCGAGCTCTGCGCCCACCTCTCGCCACGCTCGACGCGCCACGACGTCTGTCGGCATGTTCCGGGCGCGCCTCAGGAGACCGAGAAGCTTCATCCGTTGTTTCCGGAATCAACCCGCTCGACCGCAGAGCTCGTCCTGCACGGTGAGCGCGATCTCCGTCGCCTGGACCTGTTGCCAGAGTGGTATCGGCCAGGTTCCCGAACGGAGACCGCTCGCGAACTGCCGCAACTCCTCGAGGTGTCCCTTGTCGGGCACCCGGTTCTTCATTCGAGCGTCCTTGAATCCCTCTCCGGAGAGCTCGAGATAGTCGTCGACCACCAGGACCCGCCCATCGACGAACACCTCCAAGTGTTCCTTGGGGTACGAGCGGTGGCCCAGCGACGTGTAGGTTAAGCATGCGATCGACCCGTCCTCGAAGCGAAGGCTCGCCATGAAGTTGTCGGTGCGCGCGCGGTGTCCGGACGGCGGCGGGATGGCCTGCACGGCCACCGACGTGACTCTGGCGTCGGTGAGGTAGGTGAAGAGGTCGTAGATGTGACAGGCTTCGCCCAGATTTCGCCCCCCACCCTCCACACCGTGCACCCAGTGTTCGGGTGGGATGTGCCCCGCATTCATCCGGTAAGTCATGACCATCGGTGAGGTGCGGCTCGAGACAAGCGCACGGGCTCTCTGTGCGTGTGGGGAGAAACGTCGATTGAAACCCGTGAGGAGGACGGGTTTCGCGGAAGGTCCGGCTTCGGCGTAGAACGCCTCGACCTCGGCAAGCTCCGCTCGGGTCAGTGCCAGCGGCTTCTCCAGAAGCACGTGCTTGCCCGCGCGCAGCCCCCGCAGGGCCATCGATGCGTGCAGATTGTGCCTGGTGCACACCACCAGCGCGTCGACGGCAGGGTCGGCAAGCACCGTCTCGAGATCGGTCGTGGGGTACCCGCCAAACTGCCGCGAAACCTGCGATGCCCTAGGTGCGCTGTGACTCACGACCGCGCGGATGTCGAAGTAGTCCCTCAGCGACGTCAGGTTCGGCAGGTGCACCGCCTTTGCGAACCCACCCGGCCCCACTACCGCCACCCCGATGCGAGTCTTGGGCGAAGAGCGCGTGGCGGTTACCTGAACGGGCGCCGAAGAGGCAATCTCCTCGGAGGTGCCGTACTTCAGGAGTGCAAGAATCGGCGGGCGCTCCTTGGTCTCGAGGGCCGTGTAGGCCGCCTGCGCTTCCGCCACGGGAAACTCGCCGCCGATGAGCGAGGTCAAGCTCACCCGGCCCGCCGAAACCAAATCCAGGAAGGCTGCCATGTTCTCGGTCTCGGTCCACCGAACATAAGCCAAGGGGTATTTGAGCCCGCGCACTTCGAAGTCAGCGTCATAGCGCCCCGGCCCATAGGAAGTGGAAACGAGGAAATCCAGCTCCTTCTCGTAGATGTCTTGTCGCTTGAGCGCGAGACCGACGTCTCCAACCAGAACGACGCGTCCCCGCCGACGGCACATGCGGAAAGCGCTCGATACGATCTCGTCCCCTGCGCCCGACGCGGTGATGATGACACCGTCGGCACCCAGGTCGCGAGTCACGCGCAGGACCTTCAGGTCTGCGTCCCCGTCCGACGGGTCCAGGCCCACGTCGAGCCCCGCTCCACGCGCCAAAGCGATCCGATCTGGGTTGATGTCGGTGCCGATGACGCGGCAGCCGTTCGCCTTCAGGAGCTGCGTGGCAAGTTGTCCCAAGGCCCCCAAGCCGACGACTACGAAGGTCTCGCCCAGGGTCGGGTTCGCGCGCCTGACACCCTGTAGAGCTATGGCGCCCAGCGCCACGGTGCTGGCGTGCGCGAAGGACACGCCGTCCGGCATGCGAGCGACGAGGTTCCTCGGCACCCGGATCAGCTGCGCGTGACTCGCATGGCCGGTGCCAGCGCAGGCAACTCGGTCTCCCGGGCCGAATTCGTCGACGTCCGTGCTCACGGCCTCGACAATGCCGGCGGCGGAGTAGCCCACCACGAGACCCTCCGCGAGCCGCCCGCGGACCACGCTGACGGTGCTGCCAATGCCCTGCCCCGCCGCCATCGTGACGACCTTCTGAACCTCCTCCGGGTGCTTCAGCGCCCGCTTCCAAAGCGGCTCGCCGCTGTTGCGTACTCCGCTGAGCTCCGTGCCGCTCGAGATGCACGAATGGCTGACCCGAACCAGCACCGTGCCCGGCTCCAAGGCAGGCGACGGGACCTGCTCAACGACCGCCCTGCCACGCTTGATGAATACCTGTTGCATCGCTCACCACTTCGTTCGGCCTGCGAAGCGAACCGCTTCGGTGTTGCGGCGCCCTGCCGAGTTCAATCCGCGCGAATGCCCTGCAGGCTGCGCGTCAACCGCTCTGCGACCCGAGGCATGGCCTCGACGCCCACATTCGCAAACGCCAATCGCAGGTAGGACTCCTGCCCCGGCCCGAACATGCTCCCCGGCAAGCAGAGCATGTTCTGTTCGGTCGCGAGCCACTTTGCCACAGCTGTGGCGTCGCGGTCTCGGAATGGGTGCTTCAGGTACGCGAAATAGGCGCCCGCACTGACCAGCTCGTAGCCGGTCACCGACCCAAGCGCATGCCGCAAGGCCGAGAGACGTTGGCCCAGCTTGTCCGCGCTCTGCGCACGCCACTCCTGAAGCGACTCGAGACCGAAGAGCGCCGCTTCCTGCCCGATGCGCGGAGCGCAGATGGCGATCGTATCCATCGCTTTCTCGACCTGCCCGATGAACGACGCCCCCGCAACGACCGCGCCGACACGATACCCGGTGATCGCGAAGGCCTTCGAGAAGCTGTAGAGGTGGACCAATGTGTCTTGCCACCGTGCGTCAGCGAACAGCCCGTGTGGCGGCGTGTCACGCGGAGTGAAGTCCCGATACGTCTCGTCTAGGATCAGCGCGACTCCCTTTGACCGGGCGAGGGCCATGAACTCGCGGAGGACCTCCGGAGGGTAGATCGCTCCGGTCGGATTGTTCGGGCTGACCAGGACGATGGCTCGAGTGCGGGGACCAATCCGCGAGCTCGCGTCAGCCGGATCTGGGACACCACCGCGATCGGCACGGAATGGGAGGTGCGTCGACCGGATGCCGAGCATGTCGAGCCACATCTGGTGGTTGAAGTAGTACGGCACCGGCAGAAGGATCTCGTCACCGGCGCTCGCCAGCGACATCGTGGCAAGGCAAAACGCTTGATTGCATCCCGCCGAGATCAGCACCTGCTCGGCCGACACGTTCCCTGAGTACCGGGACGAGATGTCGCTTGCGAGCGCGCGTCGGAGCTCTGCGAACCCGGAGATCGCCGAATACCGCGCCGTAGCGGGGTCGCTCAGCCGAGTCGCAAGAAAGTCCGTCATCGCCCGAGGTAGAGGGTCACTGGGCACGGCTTGGGCAAGGTCCAAGCGGGGCAACTCAGCTGGGAACGTGCGCCCTTCCACCCAGCCCTGAGCCTCCGGGATAGGAGGGGGAACGACTGCCTGGAGCAGAGGGTTCGGGCGGAGCGCCATGTCCCGCGGGTTTAGCCGACGCTGCGGGCGGTGTCACTTGCCGAGGCGCTCGGTTGCGCCGGACGGCACCCACGATACGATGAGCCGGATGACCTCGGTCGGCGCCTTGGCGGCGTGGGCAGCCTCATGCGCTCTCTTCGCGTGCGCGCTCGAGCGAGGTGGAATGCTCGACTCGCGGGGGGGCGACGCCGCACAGGGAGGAACCGCTGGGGTCTCGGGCGCGCCGTTCGGCGGCACCGGCGGCGGCGCCGGCTGGGCTGGATCTGGGGGTACTCTCGGCGATGCGGCCGGCGACCAGGGCTCTGAGAGCGGCGCCGCAGACGCCCCAGCCGACTCGCCTCACAGCGACGGGCCGGACGGATGGTCCACCTGGAACCCGGCGACTGCAGCCGACTGCGTCCTCTGGCTCGACGCTTCCGACCCCTCCACGCTGAATACCGTGGGGCCCAACGTGAACTCCTGGGCCAGCAAGTGTGGGCTGGCGCTCGGAAGCGCCTCGGGAACGCAGCGCCCGGTGCTAGCCATCACCAACGGAAGGCCCACGGTCCATTGCGATGGACTGAATGACCGGCTCGTGATCGGCGGTTCTGGCGTTGCAGCCACGCAGTACTCGGTTCTCATCGTCATCGACAAACCCGCCGGCGCACCGAGCCAGCAAGTCCTGTGGAGCAACCGTGGCCTTGTGCCTCCGGTGGGAGGCACCGCGACCTGGTTCGGGACCCTCAATGGATCGCTGCTCGTCTACCAAGACAGCGCGACGCCGGCCGCTGCGCTGCTCGGCACGTCCAAGCTCGACGGAAAGACGGCCGTCCTCGAACTCGCGGTGTCCACGCTCGGCGACCGCGCCGCATACCGCGACGGCCTTCTCGAGCAAAGCGACAGCGGGAGTTCGGGGCTGACGACCTTGCTCGGCACCAGTTGTACCGCCCCGCGCTCTGCGCGTCGCTTCGTCCCGGATTCGCCGCGTAGCGTGATTGGGGTCGTGGCGAGCCGCGCTGCGTGAGGCGGTCGCGACCGGGCGAGGGCCTTGGGCAGCGCGGTGCTCGACGCGGAGGTGGGCAGGCGGACAGACGCGCGCGCCCACCTCCGCGTCCGAGCCCGGTGGGCAGCGTTCCGTTCCGCTTCCTACCTCAGGGGGTGGGAAGGGAATGGTCGTGGAGGCGCCAGCCACGGGGCGTGCGTTCGACGCTGCTGCTCGATTCGAGCTGGCGGAGCGCGACGCCGAGGGTGTCGTTGCGCACGCGCAAGGCGGCGCGTAACGCCTCTCGCGACAGCGGCCCCGTGGCAGCGGCGAGGTCTGCAAGGATGCGACGGTGAAGATCTGGAGCCAATGTGACGGCCGGGGCGACGCCGTCGTCGGTCTCGGCACCGCGAGCGGTGAGATGGGCGGGGCCAGATGGATCTTCTGTGGTGACGAGGTCGACGAGGAAAGGTTCTGGTGCGGCGGCAGCGCGGTGCTCGACGGTGACGACGAGCTCACCGCGGCGACGGCGCACGTAGAGCGCGGAGTCGGTCCATGCGTGGAAGTCGCCTGAGCCGCGCAGACCCTGGCCGGCGGAGCTGGCAGCGTTCTTGCGAGAGTGGTGGACGACGAGCACGGAGGTGTCGTGAGCGCGCTGCACCTCACGCAAGAAAGCGAGGACCGCGCTGACCTCGGCGGCGCTGTTCTCGTCGATGCGGTGAAGGCGCACGAAGGGGTCGAGCACGAGCAGTCGCGGCCTGATGGCGGCGAGGGTCTTGTGCAAGCGTCGTTGATCGTGGGGGAGATCGAGCCGCAAGCTGGGAGCGGTGACGACGTGGATCGGCAGACTGCCGAGGTCGATGTGCCGGGGAGCGCAGAGGCCCGCGAGGCGCTGCTTGACGACGGCGGGCGCATCCTCGGCGAGGTAGAGCAGGACGGGTCCCGGGTCGCGCACGTCGAAGCGGCCGAGGCAGGGAGTATCGGAGGCTACGGAGAGCGCGAGGTCGAGACCGATCCAGCTCTTGTGGCACTTGGGCGCGCCGCCGAGGATGCCGACGCCGGCGCGAGCCCAGAGCGGCTCGACGAGCCAGCGCTGGTTGGCGTCGAGGTCGGCGAGATCGCGAGCGAGCACGACCGGCAAGAGGTCGTGCGCGCTCGCGTCGCTCTCGGAGGGCACCCGCTCGGTCACGCCTTGGCGCTCCGAGCGGGTGCGGGGGGCGGCGCCGCGAGAGCGGGGCCGAGCATGTCATCGACGGCGGCGGCGAGCACGTGCTCGTCGACGAAGTCCTGGGTCCGCTCGTGTGCAAGGCGCAGCGCCGAGCGCAGGAGCCTGCTCGCAATGCGGAGATAGCCGCGGCTTTGACGGTAGAGCAGCTCCATGGCGGGGTCGCTCAAGAGCTTCTGGCGCGCACCGACCGCCTCGAGTCCGCCGTGGATGCACGCGGCAAACCCCTCGCGATCGGACCACGGCTCGATGTGCACGTGGGTTTGGATGCGCATGGCGAGCGGCGCGTGTTGTTGCTGCGCGAGCGTACGACCGAGTGCGGGGAGCCCGACCAGCCACAGGGTCAAGAGCTCGCGGCTATCGAAGGCGAAGTTGAGAAACCCCGAGAGGTCGAGCAGAAACTTGTCGCTCAAGTGTTGCGCTTCGTCGAGCACGAGGACGGGCTGGGTGTGTCGCTCGTCGACCAGATGGACGAGCACCTTCTTGATGTCGGTCCAGAGCTGGCCGCGACGATGCGACGGCGCGACGCCGAGCTCCTGCGCCAGAGTGCGGTACAAGTCGAGCGGCGAGACGGCGGTGTCGCACAGGTAGAGCACCAGGTGGTCGGGCTTGGGCAAGGTCGCGCAAAGGTTTCTGAGCGCGGCAGTCTTGCCGACGCCGGGCTCGCCGGTGAGCAGGCCCGCGCCGGGCTCGTCGACCAGTTGGAGGAAGACTCGCTCGAGCCGCCGGTACGCCGGGCTGTCCTCGTAGAAGGTCTTGCCTTGGGCATTCTTGGGCAGCGGATGGCCCGTGAGTCCGAATCGTTTGCGGTACATGTCATTTCTCCTTGTTGTCGTGGTCGTTGTCCTCGGGGTCTTCGTCGTCATCGAGCAGATGCCGGAAAGCGTCGTCGGGCGGCGGGGTGCCGCGTGTCCGCGCGTAGTGGTCGCGGGCGATGAGCGCGAGCGGGTCGAGCCCGCTCGGCTCGGCGTGCGGCTCGGCCGCGCCGAGATCGCGGCGTCGGCGGCGCGTCGCATTGCCACGGCGGTCGAGCGGGACGGTGTCGCAGAAAAAGCGCTTCGCCACGTACACCTTCGGCAGCGCCAGCGGGTCGTGCGGGTCGAAGCGCAATTCGACCCTCTGGCCGCTGAGCTCTGCGCGCACTTCCAGTAGCTGTCCGCGGAAGCTCAGCGTGCCGTCTTTGCGCACATGGCGGATGGCGCGGTGAAGAAACACGGCGTCGAGATCGATGCCGCGGGGCAGCGGGCGTACGTGCCCGGCTGCCACCTCCGCGAGCCAGTGCTCGCGAGGCGCGCGTCCCGTCGTGTCGTGCTCGCGCGCGTGGTACTCCTGCTCGAGCCAAGCCCAATGCAGCGCGTTGAGCTCCGGAAGCGTGAGGATGCGGTCGCCGAGCTCGTCGCCCACCTCTTCCCGCCACGTGCGGTGCCAGCGCTCGATCGCTCCCTTCGCCTCGGCGTCGCCCGAGCCGGTGTAGAGCAAGCGGATCCCGAGGTCGGCGGTGATGCTGCGGAGCGAGCCGGCGGTGTAAGGCGCTCCTCGGTCGACGTAGTAACAGCGGAAGAGTCCCGCCTTGAGCAGTGCATTCTTCAGCCCGCGCTCGTGATCTTCCGGTCGCTCGCCCGGGGCGATCACGAAGCGGCTCTCGATGATGTAGCGCGTCGAGCAGTCGAGCTCCGAGAAGAGGATGGCTTTCTTGGGTCGGCCATCTGGCGTGAGCACCTGCGGTCCGTGCAGGGCGTCGCCGATGCACAAGTCGCCGGCATGCTCGGTGATGAAGGAGCGCCGCTCTGTGGCGGGCCCGCGCGTGGGGCGAGCGGAAATGCCATGGCCCGCAAGCAATCGGTGCACGCTCGACCGGCTCAACTCACCGGCGCACACGGCGCCAGCGCGCTCCAGCATGCGGATCAGCCGGCGTATCGAGCGGCGTGGTTTCTCGCGTTTGGCGCGGAGCAGAAGCTCCGCAACCTCGGCCCGGATGGCACGGCTCCGCCCGCAGTCGATGCGGGCCTCGGGCTCGAGCGCCCGAAGCCCGCCCTTGCGATACGCGAGGTACCAGCTCTCGATGGTGCGCGCGGAGAGCCGCACGAGCCGGCCGCCCGGATGCTCGTGCACACGCTCGGCCGCCGCCCGAAACCAGGCGCGGCGATCGCCATGCTCGAGCCGGGCACTCACCAGCGGCCCGAGCACGCCGAAGCGCCAGAGCGCCACTCGCTGCCGGTCGTCATCGTCCATGTCCCACCGCTATCCCAAGGCCATGGACACTTCGGGTGGGAATCGATCATGCTTCTCCGGAGCGCGTCTCGCCGCGCGGGGCTCACCGGCGGCTACATGAGACGCACTCCGGGGGCGAGCCGGTGGACGACACCCGCCAGCGCGCCAAGCACGTGGCCGCTCGCCAGCGGCGGCGCGCTGCTCTCGGCGAAGAGCGCCACGACCTCACCGCGCGTTGCCGCGTAGCCCGCCCGCTTCACCACCACGGCGATCTCGCGCACATCCATCGCGGTGCTCAGCACCGCGACCACCAGCGCCGCCGACGTCACCAGCCGCCCGCGCCAGCGGGCGCGAGTCCTCTCCGGTATCGGCGGCCCAGTGTCGCTGGCCAAACCCGGCGCGACGCACTCTGCGTCGTCCGCTCGATCGGCGACCGCCCGCTCGACGGTGCTCCACGCCCGCCACAGGTGGCGGGCGAGCAACCCCGGAAGCACACGCCACACCGCGCCGCAGCTCTCCCGGTCGGCGCAACGGTAGATAGCGATATCGGTGGTGCCTTCGCCTTCGCCGAGCAGCAGCCGGCTACGGTGCTCGTGGGCATGGACCGGGCTGCCGCACCGCTCGCAGCGAGCCGGGCGGTATCCATCGATGCGCAGCCAACGCTCGTGATCCTGGAGCTCGACGACCCCTTCTGCGACCAGCGTCCCGCCCTTCTGCTTCGGAGTCCTGGACCCATACGCACGAGTCAGGCAAAACTCGGGGTCCGGAGGAGGCGATCGATGGTCGATCGGCGGGGTCAATGTGTACATACATCCGACGTGCCCAACCTCCTCCGGGCTTTCAACTCGATCCGCCATGGCGCGGATTCTGTCCCGCTCCACGCTCCGCGCGGAGCGCCGCCGCAACGGCGGCGGCGCTCCTACGCGTCTATGCCGGGACGAACGCTTCCTCGGCTACGCATGCAGCACGGGGCGGTACACCAGTGATCTCTGTCACGACGCGGTCAACATGGAGCATGGCTCATTCGACATCTTCGAGGTGGTTGCTTTCGCGCATCGCTTGACTGCCGTGGAGCGGGCTGACGCGACGAACGCGCTCAAAAAAAAATGGGGGCTCTAGTCGGCGTGCGGGTTCAAGCCAGCTGTTAGGACCGAGCCCGCTGGGGTCGGCGGAACGACTGCGGCCGGAACTAGCGCCGCTAGAGAGCTCCGAGACGGGAGCGCGCGGCATCCCAGAACAGCGACTCCATCGCGGTCGCCGAAGCGTCCAAGCTCAAGTGGTTCTCGTAGTACTGTCTGCCGTTTCGGCCCATCGCCTCGAGCTCGATGCCACGGAGGGCGTGCATCCGCAGTATCTCGGCCGCCAACGCCTCGGGGTTGTCCGGCTCACACGCGCACCCCGCTCGAGCCCGCAAGATCAGGTCCGGAGCGTCCCCGCGCGCCGCCATCAGGACAGGCCTGCCGCACGCCATCGAGACTTGGGTCTTGCTGGGGATCGTCGCGCGCAAGAACGGCACGTCCCGCAGGTGCACCACGAGCACGTCGGCGAGCGCATGAACGCGCGCCATGTCAGCGAACGGCTGCCGCGGGATGAAGTTGACGTTCGTCGCCCCGACTTCGTTCGCAACCGCTTTCACGCGCTCGAGCAGCGGCCCCGTGCCGACTACGTGGATCTGAACATCGGGCTGCGCCTTCAGCAGCGCTGCGGCGCGAACCAGGATTTCAATGTTCTGAAGCGGACCGACGTTGCCCGCATACACGACGTTGAACCGCCCCGTCACACCGAGCGCACGCGCGTACTCTGGGTCCTTGGGCAGAGGCCGGAACGCTCCATCTGCCCAGTTGTAGATGACTGAGACCTTTCGCTCGGGCACGCCCCGGTCGATGAGCAGCCGCTTGAACCCGGGAGAGAGCACCGAGACATGGTGTGCGTGGGAGTAGAGGGCTTTGCAGTACGCCCCAATGCTGACATGAGCAAATTTCCGCGCAGCCTCGCTCCGCAGCATTCCCGATTCGGTGACTGTTTCGGGCCACATGTCCGCGATGTGATGGACGACCGGCGCACGGCGCAGCACGCTCAACGCAACGGCCGGCACGCCGGTAGTGGGCGGTGGATCATACAGGAACACCACGTCGGCGCGGCCCAGCATCGGCACACCGATGAGAGTCGCCGACGCGGCGAAGCTGCCGTATGTCGCGACACGTCGAAGCGCCGATGTGTCGTGACTTGGATAGATGGGCACCCGGAGAATCGGAACGCCATGCATCACCTCGCGTAAGAACGGGCGCTGCCGATAGCCCGGGTACGTCCTCCCCGCGGGGTACTGCGGAAAGGATGTCAGGACATTGACGCGGTGGCCGCGAGCCATCAGCCACCGCGCCAACGGCAGCCCGTGCTGTGCGCCAGGCTCCGGATCGAAGCTGATCATCACGAAGGCGATGGTCAGGGGCGAGGCCCCTGACATAGAGGAAATGCGCTGATCGGACATCTCACCGCCCATTCCAGCCCAGCAGCGCTGTTCTGGCAATCCGCCGGAAGTGCGGTGGGGTAGCGGGCGGCGGGGCGGCGGGCTAGGCTCAGCGGCCCGTCTTTCCGCTGAACGCGAGCAGCGGAGCACGCAACAAATGGAAGTTCTGACAGCGCAGCGCAGCTCTCGTGTCCGCCGTCCCCCGGGCTGGCTCCTCGCGACCCCAGGCGTCACGGCCGCGCTGCTGCTTCTAGCGGGCTACGCCGGGAACAAGATCGCCTACGTGACCGTCAGGGACGCGATCTTCACCGACTACAGTTCAGACGCGGGGGCGCTGTATTCGGAGGTTTCCACGCTAGCTGGCGCCGGATACCGAACGGACACGCCGGAGCGACGGCGGGCGTGGCGCCAACGGCTCGATACGGCGATTGGCGCAAAGTCGCTTGGGAGCCTGGAAGCGCTCGGCGACGACACCGTGCGCGCCCAGGGCCTCGCGCTCCTCCTGGCACGACACGCCGCCGTGCCCCGGACCGGGTGCGGCTTCACTGACGACCTCGCAGAAAAGGCCCAAGCATTGGCCGCGGGAGGGCGAGGTTGCTGTTCGGACTACACGCAGATGTTCGTCGCCTTGGCCTCGGCGGTTGGATTACCGGCGCGCGAACTCACCAGCAATAGCCACGGCTTCAATGAATTCTACGATCGTCGGCTCAACAAGTGGGTCTTCATCGATGCACAGTTCGGGTTCATCGTCCGTGGAGAGGACAGGGTCCCACTCTCGGCGCTCGCGTTCCGAAACGCCGTGCTGCGCCGCGCTCCTCATGAGCTCGAGTTTTTCCAGGACGCGACCTTGGCTGAATCGAACAGGTCCGCTCTCGAGCGGAATGCCTACCAGGGAACCAGTGGACTCGTTCCGATCGCAGACGTTCGGTACTACTCGCCTGAGGGCCTCTCGATGTTGGCCGTACCTTGGGGCAACAACGTCTTCGAGTCGACGGACCAGAGCCTTCGGTTTGGGTCGCTGCCGAAGCCTGCGGCGCGCCTCATCAGTCACTTGAGCGGGGTTAGGCCACGCTATGTCGCGCTCGCCGACGCACCAGCAACTGCGCCAATTCGGCGCCGCCGCCTGGTCGCAATTGGCTTCTACGCTTTTCTCGCATTCATGGGCGGCTGGGTGCTCCTGCTCTGGAGGGCGTGGCGGCAGCGCGCGGCCGCGTCCCTGGACCCGGCGCGACCCGGTGAATTGGTTGCGGCGAGCCCGCGGTTGTCCGCGGCGCCGCCGCGAGGTTAGAGTGCCCAAGCGATGGCGGACCCGGACGACCACGCTTGCCGCTTCTACTTCGTAACTCCGGCGGAAGTCCCTCCTCCCAGAGGGGGGCTCGGGCTTCGTGTCGCTCTCTGGCGCCCGACGCTTCTGAAGCCGTGTCCCCCTCGTATGCTCACCGCTCCCCTCGTCGTGTGGTGGGTGTTCCACGAGTTCCGTGTTTTCCGCAACCGACGATACGCGGTGTTGATGATGTACGATGGGGAAAGGCCGGTCCACCGGTCCGTGGTTACCCCAGGGTGGTTCCGCTTCCCTTTCATGTCAGTCGATGATCTCCAGATCGGTGACACGTGGACGCACCCGGACTATCGCGGGCGGGGGATCGCCGGAGAAGCGATCCGACAAGTCGCCGAGCGCGAGACGGCGACATGCGGGAGACTCTGGTACCTCACCGAAGAAGCGAATTCGCCATCCATCCGCGCAGCCGAGAAAGCCGGCTTCTCCCGCTATCGAGTCGGCCGTCGCACCAAGCGCCTCGGGCTCCGGTTGCTCGGCGCTTTCGTCCCCGCTCGCGAATCACCGGCCTAGCGCCGAGAGGAATCCGCCATGGGCTACAAAGTCCCGTTCGTCAACGCCGTCAGGAACTACGAGCTGATCAAGGATGAAATCGACGCTGCGTATCGCGAGGTGATGTCCCGCGGAGATCTGATCATGCGCGGTCAGCTTCGAAGCTTCGAACAAAACCTGGCCAAGTTCGTCGGGACCAAATTCGCTGTTGGGCTGAACAGCGGATACGACGCGCTGCACCTGTCGCTCAGCGCTACCGGGATCGGACCGGGAGACGAGGTCATTGTGCCAGCGCACACGTTCGTCGCCAGCTGTTCCGCGATCGTGAACGCCGGCGCCACACCGGTTCTCGTCGACGTGGGGAAAGACTTCAACATCAATGTCGACCTAATCGAGCCCGCAATCACGCCCCGGACGAAGGGGCTACTCCCTGTTCACCTATCGGGTTGGATGGCAGACATGCCAAAGGTGATGGAGATCGCGGAAAGGCACCGCTTGGTGGTCATAGAAGACGCCTGCCAGTCGCTCGGCGCGAGCATCAACGGCAAAGGGGCAGGCGCTTGGGGCAGAGCTGGATGCTGGAGCTTCTACCCCTTCAAGATCCTTGGCGGCTACGGGGATGGCGGAGCCATCACAACGGACGACCCCGAAGTCGCGCTCTGGGTCAGCCGGATGCGCTACAACGGCGAGGATCGCGAGACCGGCGAATACCACGGTCACGGGTTCACTGCTCTCCTGGATAACCTGCAGGCCGCTTTCCTGGACGTGAAGCTTCGCCACCTGCCGCGCTGGATCGTTCGCCGCCAGGAAATCGCGGAGCGCTACCGAACGCGCCTCTCAGACTTGCCCGACCTTCTGTTGCCCCATTACGACCGTCCGGGGTTCACCCACGTCTACCAGAACTACACGGTCCGCGCGAAGCAGGGGAACGCCTTCTCAGAGCACTTGAAGGAGCACGGGGTCGAGGTTCTGACGCAGTTCCGAAAGCCCTACTACAAGCACGCGGCGCTTCGTCTGACAGACCGCGGCTTCCCCGAGACGGAAGCGTTGAGCCGAGAGGTGTGCTCGCTCCCAATGAACGTGGAGATCACCAATGACGAGGTCGACTACGTGATCTCGACGGTTCGCCAGTTCTATGGCAAGGGCTGAGTAGCGGGTCCGCGCCCGCGCTCTTACTCTCCGGGCACCGGACTGATGGCCGACGATGCATCACGAGCACCTGGGCGTCGTGAACCGCTCCGGGTCCTGTACGTCTACCACGGGACTGCAGGGGTAGCCGGCGCGTACCTCGCCGGCATCGCGAGCGCGCTGGCCTCGGTCGAGTCGGTGGACTTGAGGATGGCGACGAACCACTACTTCGCGTTCGCCCGGGGCCGAGGCAAGCGTCTCCTCCCCGTGTTCTTCGCTCTGACCGAGAACACCGACCGGAATCCCTTCCTACGCGTGCTGGAGCTTTCCCGCCTGCGCTTGCCACTGCGATACGCCGAACTCGCCCTCGGCTACCTGCGCCTCGTCCCGTACGTCGTCCGCGAACGCATCGAAGTGGTCAACTTGAGCGTCATCGACGATGAGCTCCCGACCTGGCTCTTCGCGCTGACTGTCAAAGCCCTCGGGAGGACGCTGCTCGTGACGGCGCACGACGTGGTGTTCGAAGGGCCACGAAGTTCAGCGTCACGGCGGCGCCGTGTCTTCGGCCTGGCCGATCGATTGGTCGTGCACTTTGACCATGTTCGAGACGAGCTGCAACGACGAATGGGGATCCCGCGTGAATCCATACACGTCCACCCATTCCCCTGGGCCGAGGTCGAAACCGTGCTCGACAGCGAGAGGCTGCGCCGCCACGAGGCAGCATTTCGCACGGAACTCCGCGAATACGACCGGATCTTCCTGCTCCTTGGCGTCCTCCGAAAGGAGAAAGGCATCGAGACTCTCCTCGACGCGTGGTCGCGCGCCAAGTTCCCACCCGGCATGCGCTGCGGGCTCCTCATTGCGGGCAAAGGCACTGCCTGCTTCGACCGAGCGCGCGCCAATCGGCTGCCCAATGTTGTCGTAGTGGATCACTACCTAACTCCGGAAGAATTTTGGGCGGCTCTGGCCACCAGTCACGTGGTCGTACTGCCATACAGGGTGCGATGGTACGCTCACAGCTCGGTGGCGCTGATGGCGTTTCTCGCCCAGAAGGCGGTCGTCGCATCAGACATCCCGTTGTTCCGGGCCCTCGTGGACTCGGAGTCCGGGCTCTTGCACGGCGCCGGCAATGCCGACGATCTCGCGCGTGCCCTCGAACGCTGCGCAGTGCTCGGCGAAACGGAGTTGTGCCGACTCGGACAGGCCGGCCGGCGGAAGCTCGTCGCGAATTGGAGCGTCCTCCCGGTCTCGCTTCGGGCGCTTTACGACGGGGCCACAGTCTCCCGCCGCCAGGCCTCCTGGTCTGCCTCGTCGCGCAATCGTGCCAACTCGTGACGGTACTCGTTCAGCCGCCGGGCCGCGTGGAACGGCCGGAACAAGTAGGTCCGCGCGACTGCGCTGACGCTGGTGTCGTGTGCGAGGATCGCGGCCTCAGCCGCGCGGGGAACTGCCAAGCGGAACGCGTGGGTAGCCGCGCGCCGCGCAGACACCAGCAGCAGCGCCACGGCCATTCGCTCGTAGTCTGGCACCGGTCGCTCTCGGAGCAACTCGGCTGGCGGAAGAATCTCGGAAACCAGGCGGGCTCGGAGGGTGGTCTGCGGCAGCCTGGTGCGAGCAAGCCCGAGCTCGTGAGCCGCCCCGACCGAGTATTCCAGGGAAGGAAGGGTGCCGGTGCGGATCGCGAGCCGCCTGAGGTCGCCGACGTCGACCATGTCCTCCCACGCTTCCCAAGCACGCCCGATCGTTCGGAGGAGCCGCACTTGACCCATGGCGTGCCACACGAAGTGGGCGGCGATGTGAATCAGCGTCAAGGGACGGTCCAGAACCCGAAGCTGCCGATCGCCCAGCACGGTCAGCTCGGTGTGGTCCCAGACGAGGCTGGGGCTGACGTGCCGAAAAGGCGCGTGAAAGGCCTCCCAGTGCAGGTCCACGACGTGGCGCAGAAACGGAGTGATCCGAACCATGGCATGCTGCCCCGTCCCCGCGCTAACGCTCAAGCGGAGCGGGCGCGTCGGACGATAGCCCAGGCCGCGCAACGTAGCCTCGGCGGCTTCCAGCGACGCTCTCCGCACAAGCAGGTCGTTATCCGCAAGCGCTCGCGCCGAGATCGGTTCCCCGAGTCGCCGCATGAGCGGTGCCCCTTTCAGCACGACCACGTCCAGCTTCTCGCGCGAGAAGTTGTCCACAATGCGGTAAAGCTCCGCTTCGACCGCGAGGTTCCGTGCCGCGGTCAGCTCCGGCGAGCGCAGGGCGGCGGAGCTGACCACATCGCCGTCACTCACCAGAGGACCAAGACACGTCCGTCATACGCCGTGGCGGTCACTAGATGCTCGCCGACCGCGATGTCACCGTACCCGTCGCCATCGCAATCGCGAATCGCGCCGGACCCCGCGGCGCTCCCGACCCATCCCGTCGGCAGCGGAAGCACGATGTCAGCCATCGAAACGATGTCCCCCGAAGCGGTCAGTTTCGAAGCCTCGGTCAGGTAGAGCCTCGCCGCCCCACCGTTCTCCGCGACCGACGACATCGCGACGTCGACGCCAGTCCCGCCGATCCAGCTCACGGCCACTCCGGACCCTGAGAAACCACTGCCGAAGACGGCGTTGCCGAAACGATCACCCAAGGCGGGCGCCGCCGAGTTCGAGAACGTCGCGCTCGTTGCGCCAAACACCGTCGTACCGTTCCCGAAGAACAGCCGCGCGTCACCACCGGCTGACGACGTGAGCCCTGGGCTTCCGACGCCCACCCCGAAAGCGCCGAGGTGCGTGACGGGGTTCCCCGTGCGCAGCGCGGCGGAGCCCGCGTAGATTTCCTTCGCACTCGCCGCTTGGATCGTCCCCGTCGTTCCCGCACCACCTTGGAAGGAGTAGACCTTGCCCGCGAGAGGGGCACCGACCACCATCGCGGGCTTGTTGCCACCGTAGAAGGTGCCGATGGAGGCGATCGCGAGCCCAAGCTGCGTGTTTCCGGCCTCGCCAACGTACGCGATGGCACGTGTGCCAACGTCCGCGGGTAGCGTCACCGTCGCCGGGAACGTCTGCCCGGTCGGAACACCACGGATGACGGCGACATACCCTTGGCGCGCGCCGGAGACGCCATAGAAGTAGGCGCCGACCGCAAAGTCCGCGGCTCCGTCGCTGTCGAAGTCGCCGAGCGGCGCGATGGTCAGGCCGAAGTTCGATGCGGTGAACTTCGCGTCCGCCGCGGGGTTCACGTCGATCACGTAGTCGGCTTGGGCAGGCGTGTAAGAGGCCGCCCAGTTGCTGCGCCCCTTGTACACGTAAACGCGGCCGTGGCCAGCATCTGCCGAAGCACCGATGGCGATGTCGGTCAGCCCGTCTCCATCGATATCGCCAACCGGGGTGGCCGCGATCCCGAAGGACATGCCCGAGCTGCCCGTGAAGGTGATGGACGGCGCCGTCGAGTATCCCGTAGCCGCGCCAAACCAGACGTAGGCCTTGTTCTGCCCGGCGGTGCCGACGAGCAGGTCCGAGAGGGAATCCCCGTTGATGCTGGCCGACCCGTCGACCCGGTATCCCATTCGATCGCCGACTCCCCCCGACAGAATCGTCTGGTTGAATGTGGCCTTGGAGGCGCTAGCGGTCGCAAGCATTGGGCCTTTGTTGCCACCAGAATCCGCTGCGGCCACAGCGAAGTAGTAGCCCGTCTCGATCAGGCGGTTGTTCACGCTCAGCGTTTCGGGCTGACCCGGGGCCTTCGGAGAGCCGGTGTAGGCAACGGCCTCGGCAGCCGCAAAGTTGCCCGCCGTGATCGGCGCCTTCGACACACGCACGTCGTACCCAGCGACCGTGGCCGTCCCGTCGCCGGGCGCCGTCCACGAGAGGGTGAAGGTCGTCGCTCGGCGATCTTTCACCGTGGCGGTGAGCCCCGTAGGCGCAGCGGGCGCGACGGTATCGACGACCTTGTTCGTCAGCGAAGATGTTCCAACGCCTTTGCCCGCCACAGAGCTCGTCGTGGCTTTCAGCGTGGCCGAAGTGCACTCGGGCAATGTGACGTTGGCCAGGGATGCAACCCCACCAGCGTTCACGCTCGCTGTCCCCAGCGTCGTCTCAGTGGCACCACAAGTAAGCGTGAATGTGACTGTTGCGCCCGAGCCGCCGACATCGGTCTGGACAGACAATGTACCTTGCCACCCCGGCGTCGCAGCGTCGCCATCCGTCGAGGTATTGAGCAAGGTCGACTGGGTCGGCCCCGTCCAAGTCACAACCGGCGGATTGCCCACTGTCACGGTGCAAGGACTCTTGAGCGCAGCCGAGTTCCCGGAAGGCTCAGTGGTTGTGGCAACGACGTCGTTGGCGCCGACCTTGAAGGTCACGTTGTTGAAAGAGCTGAACCCATTAGCCCACGTGGCTTCCGCAAAGTTGGCCGGGGTTCCATTGCTCGTGACGGTGAGTGCGACCGGCGAATTGGTCGACCCGAACACGATGTTTTGGGTCACGTCGGTGGCGCTCTGGAAGAGCTTTCCGCAGAGGTCGGCGGGAACCCACGGGTAGATGTTCGGTGCAGTCGAGTCCACCCAGACCTTCACCGCCGGGCTCTTCCCCTTCGCTGTGCTCACGTCGGTCACTTCGACCTCGAGCTCGGTCCCAGAAACGAGGGTGTTCTTGCCGTCAGTCGTGACCGTACTGTCTGGAAGATCGGCGTTGGTGAACTTGACGACGTGCCCATAGCCTGCCGGGCAGTTATCCGATGCCTGCGCCGGGGTCGTCGCGATGTTGCTGGCAACGACGCTGAGCGCCGAGCCAGAGATTCCCGCGCGGAGAGTCGCGGTGCCAGAAACGCTCGAGCAAGCCGCCACGGTGTATTGCGCTCCCGCCTTGGTAGCGTCCTGGTCCTTCCGGACCTGGGCCGACGTCGACGCTAGGATGTGCTTGGAGACGTCAGCTCCGGTGCCGTCAACCGGCTCGATGATTTGGACTCCGGGAAGCGATGACGCGCACCGGATGCCTTTCAGGGACTTGGCCGTCGGGTTCCCGGCATCGTCCTTCAGCGTGAGGTTCAGGTCGAAAGGTGCTCCACCGGGGCAGTCGATCTCCACGCAGCCGCCGTTCTTTCCTCCGACTGCGCCGGCCTTTGCGGCACCGCACTGCGGCGTTGCCGTTCCGATGCCGGCGCAGAAATTCGCTTGGCCAGCCCCCAGCGACGCAGGCAGGTCCACGGCGTCCGCCGCCGTCGTTTCCCCACACACCTTGAACTGCAGGCCGGTCTTGGACGGGTTTACGTCCTCTGTAGGCCCAATGAACGTGTCATCAACCGGGGTAGCGTTGGCAAGGTCTGGCGGCGTCGTATCAACGGGAAGCTTCACCTTCGCGCTGGTACCCCCCGACCCGGATTTGGGAGTGCAAGTCGCGGAGACCTCGTGGTCCCCATCTGGGATGAGGGTGACGCCGGCGAACTTAGCGGTGCCGGCCTGAGCCAAGGCAATTGCCGCCTGCGCCTTCCCATCGACGGTGAGGCTCACGGGCTGCCCGTCTTCGATCGTCGTCTTGACCTCGAACGCCACCTGGTAGTCCTGCCCGGGAGCGCTAGCTCGATCCCCGCCCTCAGCGGCCGGCACGCCGTTGAGCTCGGGGTGCGCAGCGGTGACAACCGGCTTGATGATCTCGCACTCCGCGCCGCCGCACTCGGACGTCACGCTAATAGTACTGGTGCACTCCGTGTCGTCATCGAGCTTGATCTCGAGGGTGGCGGACCCGGCGGAACCCAGTTGAACGTCCTTGAACTCGAACTTTGAGCCGGCGGCGGTGGCTGTGCCGACGATCTGCCCATCAGCTCGAAGAGTCGCCGTTGTGCCGTCCTTGGCGTTCGTAGACAACGACACGTCGATCTGGATGCCGTTGGAGCAGTCGCCGTCCTTGTCATCGCTCGCGCCGAGCTTGGCCCCCGACGTCGGGAACGTGAAGGACAGAGCCGGGCACTTGCCTGCGTCGCCACCCGTGCCTCCGGCGCCGCCAGAACCCCCGGTTCCGCTGCCACCGTTGCCGCCCTCCTCGCCGTCTCCGCACGCCGTGGTGAAGCCGAATGACATGGCAACCGCAATGCAGGCCAAGAACGCACTATTTCGCATATAGGACTCCCCAGACATGGACCCGGTGCAGTATAGCCAGGGAGCCACGCGTGTCTACGCCCGCGGAAGGTGCTATGGACCGCTCATGCCAGCGTCAGAGTCGCTGCGATCCGACGGGTTCAAAGTGCCGCCGGGCGTGCTGAGCGAGATCGTCGATGGCGAGGCTGTGCTGCTGCACTTGGACACCGGCAAGTACTTCGGCCTGAACCCGACGGGCACGCGGATTTGGAGAATGCTGACTGAATCTGCCAGCTCGGCGCGCATCGTATCGGAGGTAGCGTCGGAATTCGGCGTCGACGAGGAGACGGTTTGGAGAGACCTCGCAGCCCTAGTCAAGGAATTGACTCTGCGCGGCCTCCTGGTGTGTGACGAGCCTAAGTGATGGTCAATCACCTGCGCGCCGCTTGCCTAGGCGTCCTCGTGGAGACGGGGCTGCGAGTGGCCTCCGTCAGACGGGTGTCTCAATGGCTCGGCCTCGATACGACGGCAAGGTCCTCGGGCGCACCCGTCCTTCAAAGCTTCGAACCGGTCGTTGCTGCGACCGATCGCGTTCTCGGGGTCTGGCCTCGCCGGGGGCGCTGCCTGCGTCGCTCCCTCGTGCTCGGCGCGATGCTCCGAGCCCACCGTCCCGTGCTTCGAATCGGCGTCCGTCGGCGAAGCGGTGGCATCGTTGCGCACGCGTGGCTCGAGATCGACGGGGTACCCGTTGGCGAGACGAGCGCAGGCGAGTTCCAGGCGCTAAGCTGAGTCCTGAGCGGTCGGAATGCATCGCGTGGCGTTGCACGGGCTCGAGGTCCTCTCGGACTACCCGATCACAGGTTGGCAACCCGGAACGAGCGAGGCTGCAGACGTTCGAATCTCGCGAGTGACACCAGAGCCTATTCCGCGCTCCGCGCCAGTGGGGGGGCGCTCGAAGGAACCGCGTTTCAGTGTCCACCGCGAGCAGGCCGGGTTCCTTGTCGTCGTACCGGAGGTCGCGACCTTCGTCGTCAGCTCCAACCGGATCGAGGTGTTCGCGCACGCTCGACCGCCGGAGCACGTCGGAGTGTTGCTAGAGGGGCTGGCGCTGTCCATCCTCCTCACCGCGCGAGGCGACTTGCCGCTGCACGCGAGCGCCGTCCGGTTGGAGGGCGAGACATTGGCGTTCGTCGGCGCATCTGGCGCG
Source organism: Myxococcales bacterium (assembly GCA_016191785.1). Lineage (GTDB taxonomy): Bacteria > Myxococcota_A > Polyangia > Polyangiales > Polyangiaceae > JADJKB01. The sequence continues at coordinate 57,920 of JACPVJ010000008.1, forward strand.
GGAAAGTCCACCGTGGCTGCCTTACTCTGTGTCGCCGGTGCCCGCCTCGTCTCCGACGACGTGCTCCGAGTCAGCCTCGGTGCGTCGGGTCCTCGGTGTTTTGCCGGCACCGCGCGCATCCGCCTCCGCGATCGCGTCCGGGCAATTGCCGCGTTCCTACCTGGCTGGCTCTCCCAGGAGACGCACGACGGTCGCCTGGCGCTGTCGCCCCCCGACCGCCCGGTAGACCCAGGGCAGCTGGATGCGGTCATCGTTCCGACGTTCGACGCGCATCGAGGCACGCCACAACTCGTGCGGCTGCGCGGGGTCTCTGCACTTCGATCGTTGCTGGGAGCATCACGAGTCCCGGAGTGGTCCGATGCCGCCGTGCTTTCAGCGCTGCACGCCCAACTGGCATCGTTGGCGAGGGCGGTCCCAATCTACAGGGCCGACCTGCCGCGACTACCCTTCGACGAGACTTCAGCGCGTGCACTGCTCGAGGCGGTGCGAGACCGATGAGACTCCTCGCATTCCATTCCGACGACCCCCGAGCGCTAGCCGAGATGGAATCGCGGCTGTTGGTTTCTAGGGCCCTTGACCACGTCGAGCGCCTGCCCGAGTCCACTTGGGTGGTCGCGCACTCGGGCAGGTTGCCGTGCGCTCGACGCGATGGCTTCTTCTTCGTCGAAGGCGCGGAGCGTTTGGCGCACGTCGACGCGGCCGAACTTGGCCGTCGAACGCTGAACGGGTCACTCCGCGGGCTGCCCGGCGATTTCACTTTCGCGTGGTTTCCCGCACCGAACGAAGCGAACTTCGTCAGGTCTGCCGTGGGGACGTCCCCGCTGTTCGTCTGGCATGGGCGCGGGATGCTCGGCGTTTCCAGCCGACTCACGGACCTCGCGCGCTTCATGCCAGAGGAGCCGATTCTGGACAAGCTGGCCCTCGCGACACTGTGCCGGGCCGCGTTCATGCCGCCGACCAACCGGACGCCGCTCGAGTCAGTGGAGTTGCTCGAGAGCGGCGCAGTTCTGAATTGGAAGCGCGGCGGGCAGATGAGAACCACGAAGTGGTGGGTCCCACCGGCTCGGGATTCGGGACGAGTCAGCTTTGCGGATCACGCCGATGAACTCCGCAGTGTGGTGTTGGGCGGACTGCGTCGTGAGCTCGACGGCTCAGGCGAAAACCTCCTCTCGCTCAGCGGGGGATTCGACTCATCGGTGCTCGCCGCGCTGGCGGCAGGGCAACTCGGTCTCGACTTCAGCACCCTCACACTATTGCCGCCACCCAGCGCTGCCCTGGTCGAGATCCAACAGCGCCTCGAACTGCTGCGCGCCGATTTCAAACCGCGGACGCGCCGCGTTTGGGAACGAGAGCTCACTCCACGTAGCCGGATGCAGTATCTCGGACTGGCACCTTCGGTAGCGTGGACGGTTGCGCACCCGATCCTCTGCCTGCTTCCCACCATCGCGCAGGCCGAACGAGTACGCTGTTTGGTCGGAGGGGAGGGGTGCGACGAGCATCTGGGTGGAGGCCCGGCGATGCTCGACTGGGCATCGTCGGCCGGCCTCCGCGCGCCTTTCAGGCACCCCTCCGCCCTATCCACCCGGGCGGCCGTGCGGTATTGGGCTGGCTTCCAACTCCGGCGTTTGGCCCGGCGGGCGCCCTTGAAGACCAGCCTCGAGCCACCGGGTTTTCTCGCCCGTGAGGTTGCCGAGGAGTACCGGAGCCAGGCGCGGGATGAACAGGCCGCATTCTCGAGCTCCGAGGCGGACCGCCCGTACTTGGACCACCGCGTGCGCCATACGGGGGCAGCCACGGTGCAGAATTGGGAGGTCTGCACCGGGCTTGGAATTCACCGGCATTTTCCGTTCTTCAACCGCGAAGTCATCGAACTCGCGTACCGGTGTGACCCGCTTGAGCTAACAAATGCCGTGCCCAAGCAGCTCGTCCGGGCCGCTTTCCAAGGGAGCGTGCCGCGTGGCTGCCACGAAGCCCCCAAGCACACCTGGCGAGACCCGCCGGGGGACCTGCCCTGGGAAGACGCGCTGCCACCCGACTTGGCTGGAATCGTGAGGGAAGACTGGCTGATTCGCCCCCCTGAGGCGGTAAGAGCAGAAGATGCGTTGCGCCTCCGAGTCCTGTTGAATATCATCAGCGCCGTCCGCACCTGTCGTAAGGTGCAGAGGGAGTCTCGCGATGTCACATGGGCATGAGCCCAACAAGCTAGCCGACCAGAACACCGACGCTCCGCCCGCTGCCCACGGCTACGAGGCGCCTCGTCTGGTTGAGCTGGGCTCGCTAGCGGACCTCACCCATGGCGGCGGCGGCGGCGACGATCAGGTCAGCGGCGGACCAGAATCCTGAAGTTTGTTCGCGGCGGCGCGCCAGTCACGCGGTCGGCGAGCCACGCCTTCCGTGGCGTGCTCGGGTCTTCCCGTTGGCCCAGGCGGCAGCGGCGGGGTGACGGCTAGCGGAGCGGGCTCGGCCGGCCCGCCCCCTGGCATCGAACCCCCTACCCTCGTAGAGTCCGCCCCCAGTTCGCCATGGAAAGCCTCCTCGACAAGTTCAAGAACAAGACCGCCCACGTCGTCGTCATCGGCGTCGGCTACGTCGGGCTGCCCCTGGTGGCCGAGTTCGCCCGCGCGGGCTTCCGGGTCACGGGCCTGGACTACGACCGCGAGAAGGTCCGGCTGCTGAACGCCGGCGAGTCGTACATCCAGGACGTGCCGACCGCGGACATCGCGCCCCACGTGGCGGCGCGGCGGCTCGGGGCCACGGCGGATCCGGCCATCCTGGCCGAGGCGGACGCGGTGGTGGTGTGCGTGCCCACGCCGCTCAACAAGACCAAAGATCCGGACATGCGCTTCATTCTGGAAGCGACCAGCGAGATCGCGAAGCACCAGCACCCGGGGATGCTGATCGTGCTCGAGAGCACGACGTATCCGGGGACCACCGACGAGGTGGTGGTGCCGAAGCTGACCGAGAAGGGCGCGGTCCTGGGCAAGGACGTGTTCGTGGCCTTCTCGCCCGAGCGCGTGGATCCGGGGAACAAGATCTACAAGACCAAGAACACCTCGAAGGTCATCGGGGGCGCGACGCCCGAGTGCCTGAAGCTGGCGACGGCGCTCTACTCGAACATCATCGACACGCTGGTGCCGGTCTCGAGCACCCAGGCCGCCGAGATGGTCAAGCTGCTCGAGAACACCTTCCGCGCGGTGAACATCGGCCTGGTCAACGAGGTGGCCATGATGAGCCGGCGGCTGGGGCTCGACCCCTTCGAGGTGATCCGCGCGGCCGCCAGCAAGCCCTTCGGGTTCATGCCCTTCTATCCGGGGCCGGGCCTGGGCGGGCACTGCATCCCCATCGACCCGCTGTACCTCTCGTGGAAGCTCCGCACCCTGAAGTACCAGGCGCGCTTCATCGACCTGGCCGACACCATCAACAGCTCGATGCCCGGCTACGTGGTCGATCGCGTCACCGAGGCGCTGAACGATCAGAAAAAGGCCGTGAAGGGCTCGAAGGTGCTGGTCTATGGCGTGGCCTACAAGCGCGACGTGGACGACATGCGCGAGAGCCCAGCCTTCCACGTGATGCACGATCTGATCGCGCGGGGCGCGGAGCTCAGCTACATGGACCCGCACGTGCCCAGCTTCGACGAAGACGGCATGAAGATGAGCAGCGTCGACCCCGCTTCCAGCTTCGCGGCCTGGGACTGCGTCGTGATCGTGACGGACCACGAGAAGCTCGATCGCAAGCGGCTCTTGGCCGAAGCGAAGCTGGTGGTCGACACGCGCGACGCGCTGCGCGGCGTCGAGGGTGACCGGTCGAAGGTGTACGGGCTCTGATTCTGAGGCCCGGACCGAACGGCGGGGGCCGACCCGAGCCCCGCCTGCACCCGCCCGGCACTATCCAGGCTGGCCGCGTTGCTCTTTTCGAGCGCCCCGCCCCCGTTCGAAGCTCATCCCCCGCCCACCCGACGGCATTTGCGCTCGCGTGTTGGCCCGTCGTCCGCCGCCATGCAGCTCCGACCAGTGGATGAAGATGGGCCTCGACTGCACCGACAACTGGAGGGTGGTCACCGACCTCAAGGTCACCGTGGTCACCGTGCCGGTCGTGCTTTTCGGGCACGGCGGCAAGCAGCTCTTGCCATGACCCTTCGACGCATCGCGGAGAAGCTTCTGCGCGCACTCGACTACCCGCTGCTGCCCGCGCTGCTCCCGGCAGCCCTTCTGCTCAAGTTCGTGCGACACGCCGGCGTTCATCGCCTTCCCCAGTCGCGTGCAATGCTACGCGCGATCGGGGTGTTTCCCTTACGCCGTCACTACTACGAACCGCAATTCGATTTTCGCGCGCTCTCCCGACCGCTTTCGGAACCGCGCACGCTCCCGGGCGTGGCGCTCGATCTGGCTGGGCAATGCACCTTGCTCGCCGCTATGCGTTGCGCGGACGAGTTGCTGGATTTGCCGCGACGGCAACGCGGCGAACTGGAATACTATCTCGACAACGGCTTCTTCGAAGCCGGCGACGCGGAGTTCCTCTATCAGCTGATCCGCCTCAAGAAACCGCGACGCATAGTCGAAATTGGCAGCGGGAATTCGACTCTGATCGCCATGAAAGCGCTGGCGCGCAATCGCGAACTTGACCCGGAGTATCGCTGCGAACACACCTGCATCGAACCCTATGAAGTGCCTTGGCTGGAAAGAACGGGCGCGACCATCCTGCGACAGCGGGTCGAGGACGTCGGTCTGCAACCCTTCGAGGCGCTCGGTGCGAATGACCTGCTCTTCATCGATTCGTCGCATGTGATCCGCCCGCAAGGCGACGTGCTTTTCGAGTTCCTGCAGCTCCTCCCCACGCTTGCCCGTGGGGTTATCGTCCACATTCACGACATTTTCACGCCCCGCGACTACCCAGCCAAATGGGTGGTCGAGGAAGTACGCCTGTGGAACGAGCAGTACCTGCTCGAGGCCTTTCTGTCCGGCAACGGCGAGTGGCGAGTGCTGGCCGCGCTGAATCACCTTTCGCACCACTGCTTCCTTGAGCTCCAAGCCGTCTGCCCCCACCTCGAGAAAGACAGCGAGCCCAGGTCCTTCTATATCCAGAAGACCGCGTGAGAAGCGCCTTCTTCGCGCGGCCATCGACGAGATCGCGAAGCATCAACATCCCGGAATGCTAATCGTGCTGGAGAGCACGACCTGTCCCGGCACCACCGACGAGGTGGTGGTGCCCCGGCTGACCGAGAAGGGCGCGGTCCTGGGCAAGGACGTGTTCGTGGCCTTCTCGCCCGAGCGCGTGGACCCGGGGAACAAGATCTACAAGACCAAGAACACGCCGAAGGTCATCGGGGGCGCGACGCCCGAGTGCCTGAAGCTGGCGACCGCGCTCTACTCTCACATCATCGACACGCTGGTGCCGGTCTCGAGCACCCAGGCGGCCGAGATGGTCAAGCTGCTCGAGAACACCTTCCGCGCCGTGAACATCGGCCTGGTCAACGAGGTGGCCATGATGAGCCGGCGGCTGGGGCTCGATCCCTTCGAGGTGATCCGGGCGGCGGCGAGCAAACCCTTCGGGTTCATGCCCTTCTATCCGGGGCCGGGCCTGGGCGGGCACTGCATCCCCATCGACCCGCTGTACCTCTCGTGGAAGCTCCGCACCCTGAAGTACCAGGCGCGCTTCATCGATCTGGCCGACACCATCAACAGCTCGATGCCCGCCTATGTGGTCGATCGCGTCACCGAGGCGCTGAACGATCAGAAGAAGGCCGTGAAGGGCTCGAAGGTGCTGGTCTACGGCGTGGCGTACAAGCGCGACGTGGACGACATGCGCGAGAGCCCCGCCTTCCACGTGATGCACGATCTGATCGCGCGGGGCGCGGAGCTCAGCTACATGGACCCGCACGTGCCCAGCTTCGACGAAGACGGCATGAAGATGAGCAGCGTCGATCCGGCGGGCAGCTTCGCGGCCTGGGACTGCGTGGTGATCGTGACGGACCACGAGAAGCTCGATCGCGCGCGCCTCTTGCGCGAAGCGAAGCTGGTGGTCGACACGCGCGACGCCCTGCGCGGCGTCGAGGGTGACCGGTCGAAGGTGTACGGGCTCTGACCGGCTAGCGACCTTCGAACACCTCGTCGAGGGTCGCCGCCGTCATCACGCGCTCGGCCCAGCGGTCCAGCTCGTCGTTGGTCGCGCCGCGCAGGCGTGCGAGCTGCCCTTCGGGCAGGTCGCCGTACTTCAACCGAAGCAAGCGAAGCAGCAGCTCAGCCTTGCCCTTCGCAAGCCCTTCGGCTCGGCCCTGTTCGATCAAGATCTCCGCTCCGGTCATGAACGCCTCCTTGGCCCGATCCCCGAGCTGGTCGAAAAAGGGCCGGAGGCGCTCGGGGGGTGCCTCCGTGGCCTGCAGAATATAGCTGACGATCAGCGCCAGCGCACCGACTCCCGTCGGCGCCTCGAGCACCGCGGTGAAGGCGTCCCGGAAGCGCCACAGGACCCCGAGCACGTCTTTGGACCCGCGCACTCGCGTCAGACACACCAGCGCCGCGCGGCCCAGCGCGCTCAGCAGCTCCGCGCGCAGCGCGTCGTCCGCGGCCTCCGACAAGTCCACGATGATGGGCTCGAAGCTCGGCACGTGGGGCTCGAGCTCCGAGAGCTCGCCCCGCGGTAGCGCGAGCAGCTCACGGAGCGCGCGCGCTACCCTCCAGCCCGTCTTGCTGTGGTGACAGACGATGGGAATTACTGCCGGAAGCATCTGTCCCTCCGGCGATTCGCGCCCGAGCTCCTCCCAGATCCGCAGCATGTAGCCCAAGATCCGCAAGGGCATCCGCCGGTCCGGCTTGCTCTGGTGCTCCACCAGCAAGTGCAAGATCGCCGGGCGCCCCGCGAGCTGGACGCTGAACAGCACGTCGGCGTAACGCGCATGGAGCGCCGAGTCGACGAGGCTCGAGCGCAGCGGGGCGAGAGTGGCCCAATCGATCTGCTGGGTCAGCCCCGGCGGCAGCGCCGCACGGAGCAGGCCCACGGCGTGCTCCGGCTCCGAGAAGACGGCGCGGAAGAGGCGGTCGTGCGGTTGCACTGGCGGGGGCATCGCAAGGCGCGTGCCCACCGGCGATCCCGGACCTGTGCGCAGAAAGCGGGCCAACACGGGTGGCGAAGGCCAGCCTCGCCGGTGGCGATCGCCACCCGCGACGCCCTGCGCGGC
>JACPVJ010000003.1 GCA_016191785.1 Myxococcales bacterium
CCCGCGCCCGAACCCGCGCCCGAACCCGCGCCCGAACCCGCGCCCGAACCCGCGCCCGAACCCGCGCCCGCGCCTGTCGTGCCCGCAGTGCCGGCAGCGTCCGGAGCTGCGCTCGACGCGTTGCTGATCCTCGGCGCCGCGCGCTTCGGAAGCTCCGGCTCAGGCGACGCACCGAGCGAGATCGAGCGCGGCATGAGCGCGATCGCGGTCGCACCGTACGGTGGCGCGTCGCTGGTGCGCGGGCTGTGCCTGGCGTCGCTCGACTCGGACGATCGCTCGCGCATCCCGCTGCGCAGCGCGGTCGGGCGCATCGGCGGCGAGGCCCCGGGCGAAGCGCGCGATCGCCTCGTCGCGCGCCTTCGCACTGCGATCGCGCAGCGGCAGCCGGCGCGCCGGCGGGCCGCGCTCTTGCGGGCCGATCTCGCGCTGGGCGCGGTGCTGCTGCTCGAGCCGGCGGCGCGATCGGATGCGGCCGAGACCGCGCTCAATCGCCTCGGCGTCGCCGATCAAGACGTGCAGAGCCTCGCGCTCTCGGTCTTGATCGCGCTCGGGCGCACGCCGCCCGAGATGCACCCGGCCGCGCGCGGCGCGCTCTTGGCGCTGCTGCTCGGTTCGCCCGACGACTCGGAGCTTGCGCGCTCCGATCTGGCGGCGTTCGTGATCGATGCAGCCGCGTGCGCGGGTCCAGCGCTGCACCTCGGGCCCCCGCGTGAGCTGGCCGACCCGCGACCGTCCGCGCCGCCGGCGGCTCCACGCAGCGCTGCCGCGGTCACGCCCGCACCATCGGGTGACGAGCCTCCGCGACCTCGGCCCGGGGCCGCGTCGAACGGCCTGCCCGCGCCCCCTTCTCCGGCTCCCGTGAAGATGAGCGTAGTGATCGCCATCGCGACGGTGTGTGCCGGTGCGGTCCTGGCCGGGGGGATGGCCGTGCGGGCCCGGCGGGCCGCCCGCGCGGCCTCGGAGCTCGCGCCGACCGGGACCGCGACCGTGACTGCGACCGGGACCGCGACCGCGACCGGGACCGGGACTGCGACCGGGGCCACGACAGGGACTGCGACCGCGACTGCGACCGGGACTGCGACCGCGACTGCGACCGCGACTGCGACCGCGACTGCGACCGGGACTGCGACCGCGACTGCGACCGGGACTGCGACCACGGTCGCGACCGCGACCGCAACCGGCGCGGCCGGCCCGCCGTCCGCATCGGCTCGGCGTCCCGGCGTGCCGCCTGCACCGAAGGGGCCGGCCACGGGGGGCCCGGGCACGCAGAAACTCCCCGCATCGGGACTTTGAGCGATGGTGGACGAAGAAAGCCAGCAACCCGCGCGCGGCCGTGCCGATAGGGGACACCGATGCTCGATCGAGGCCGCGAACAGGGCGGCGGACCCGCGGCGGGCCCAGGACTTGGCCGATTGCTCCATGGACGGTACGGATCGCCGGCCGTGCGGGTCTTGGTGCGTGCCGGAGGGAGCTTGAGCGAGGACTCGAAAGGGCCCCCGGAGTCGGTCGATCCGAGTCGGGACGGCGAGCCCGCCTCCGAACGGCGGAACACCTTGCGGGGCGTGGGCGATCCGCCGCCCAGCGAGCCCGCGCCGTCGTCTGCCTCGGGGCCAGCGCTCGAGCCGGCCGACGAGAAGCTCGAGCAAGAGCAGTTCACGGTACCGCCGCAGCTCTGGCGGCGGCCGCCTTCGGGTTGGTTTCGGCAGTTCGAGCGCGTGCCCGATCCGGTGGTCGTACACGAAGAGGACGAGCCGAGCCCCTCGGCGCCGGAGCCCGCGCCGCCGAGCCCCGCACCGCGCCGCTGGCCGATCGTCGTCGCGCTGGTGGCGGTGATCGCCCTGATGATCGCCTGGCGCGCGATGCGACCGAGCCAGCCCGCGACCAATCCAACCGCGACCACGCCTGCGACCGCGACCGCGACCACGACTGCGACCACGACCGCGACCACGCCTGCGACCACGACCGCGACTGCGACCACGACTGCGACTGCGACCGCGACCGCGACTGCGACCACGACCGCGACTGCGACTGCGACCACGACCGCGACTGCGACCACGACTGCGACTGCGACCACGACTGCGACTGCGACCACGACCGCGATTGCGACTGCAAGCGCATCGCCACCGATCAAGAAGGCGCCGGCTGCGCCTTCTTCGAGCGCACCGACGATCTCGACCTCGCCGACGAACCCGACCCATGGCCCGATCTACTAAACGCCGCGGCTGGGGAGCGACCCCTGCTGCGATGACCGCGTTCGCGATGGCTTTTGCCGCTCTCTCTTTGCCGCCTGCGGTCGCGCGCGCGCAGGGGCCCGCGGCGGCGGACGTCGATCGCGCCGCGGAGCTGTTCAAGAAGGCGAAGGCGCTGCACACCTCCGGCAAGCTCAGCGACGCGCTCGGGCTGTACACGCAGGCGTGGGCGCTGCATCAGAGCCCGGACATCGCGGCGAACCTTGCCGCGTGCGAGCTGGCGTTGAACAAGCACCGCGACGCGGCGGAGCACTTCGAGTTCGCGCTGCGGCGGATGCTGGCCGGCACGACACCCGAGCAGAAGGCGCGGCTGACCCAGGGCTTCGAGAAGGCGAAGAAAGAGGTCGCGACCCTGAAGCTCGAGGTGGAACCCGCGGGCGCGGAGGTGAAGCTGGACGACAAGGTCGTGGGCAAGTCGCCCCTCGACGCCGACGTGTTTGCAGAGCCAGGGACGCACGAGCTCGTGGTGACGGCGGCAGGGTTCGCTGCGCATTCCCAGAAGGTGACGGCGCAGAAAGGCGGCGTGCACGCGTTGCGGGTCAGCCTGGAGCGGGAGGCGAAGGTCGTGGAGCCGGCGGCGGGTGGCGCGGAGCCGAAGGGCCAAGAGCCGGTGGGGCCGGTGGGGGATGGGGGGAAGACGGGTGGGGGCACGGATCCGCGGTGGGTGGTCGGGATCGTGGGCGGCGGGCTGACGGTGCTCGCGATCGGCGCGGGAGTGGCGTTCAAGATGAAGGCGTCGTCTTCGGAGGACGACGAGACGCGGCTTGGCGACGAGCTGGACGCGCTCGGCGCGAACGCGTGCGCAGGCGGCGGAGTGGGAGCAGCGCGCGACAAGTGCGCGGACTACGCCGCTGCGGTCGACGATCGGCAGAGCGCGGGGCGGTGGTCGAACGTTTCGTTCTACGCGGCGGCTGGGCTGGGCGTAGCGACAGTGGCCGCGGTGTTGGTGTGGCCGAGCAAGAAACAAGAGGTCGCGCTGAGCGGCTGGGCATCGCCCGAGAGCAGCGGACTCTTCTTGCACGGGAAGTTCTGACGGAGGGATGACGATGCGTGCTTGCTTGATGATGGGATTGGCGGGGCTGGTGTCGCTCGGGGGCGTCGTGGCGTGCAGTGACACTGACGAGCCCTCGTGCGAAGAGGCACACAACTGCGGTACCGGCGGCACCTCGGGCATCGGCGGCAGCTCCGGCACCGGTGGCACCTCCGGTACCGGTGGCACCAGCGGCACCGGCGGCACTAGCGGTAGCGGTGGCGCTTCTGGCGGCGGCGGGAGCGGCGGGGACGCGGCGACGTGCGACCCGACGAAGTCACCGAGCGAAGAGGCGTGTTTGGTGGACGATCAACACGCGATCTTCGTAAACGGCCTTGCTTCCACGACGGGCAGCGGCACGAAGGCGAGCCCGTACAAGACCATCGGAGAGGCGCTGGCGCAGAAGAGCGCGAAGCTGATCGTGGTGTGCAACACGACGTACGACGAGCAGGTGAAGGTCACCGCGGGTGCGAAGGTGTTCGGCGGGTTCTCGTGCACGGACTGGAGCTACGAGGCGGGAAAGCGCGCCGCTGTGAAGCGGACCAGCAAGGGCACGGCGCTGGAGATCACGGCGGGGAGCGGGAGCGTGTTGATCGAGGACGTGGAGCTCACGTCGGCGGACGGCACAGCGGCGGGCGAGAGCAGCGTCGCGGCAGTGGTGAGCGCGTCGAGCGACGTGAAGCTGCGGCGAGTGAAGCTCGCTGCGGGCAAGGGCGTTGCGGGCGCAGCCGGGGTGCTGTCGGCGTACACGTATCCGGCGCAGGCGGATCTCAACGGAAAGTCTGCGGCCGCGGGCGTCGGCGGCGGAGCGAAGGTGTGCACGTGCCCGAGCGGAGCGGGCAGCACGGGTGGGATCGGTGGGAGCGCGCCGAGCCAGGGAGGGGGTATCGGGCTTCCAGACCTGGGCGCAGGGAAGGGTGGCGTCGCCGGCTCTCCGACGGACTGCGGGGCTGGGGGGACGGGCAAGAACGGCGCCCCAGCTCCCGCATCCCCCGACGGAACCGGAGCCTCGACGACAGGCACGCTGACCGGCACCGCATGGCAACCCGCTGCGGGCACGATCGGCACGGTGGGCGGGCCGGGACAGGGCGGCGGCGGCGGCGCATCGACGGCGACGGCCGGCGGCGGCGGTGGGGGATGCGGCGGATGCGGCGGAGCCGCGGGCCCCGGCGGCGCGGGTGGCGGCGCGAGCATCGCGCTCGTTGCGATTGACTCGACGGTAAGCGTCGAAGGCAAGAGCGAGCTCGTGACGAGCGACGCCGGCGACGGCGGCAAGGGCGCCGCGGGGCAAGCAGGGCAGACGGACGTGGGGTTCGGGGGAATCCAGTCGCCGGGCGCGTGTCCCGGCGGTGCGGGCGCGGCCGGTGGCGGCGGCGGTGCGGGTGGCGGCGGCGCGGGCGGCGTCAGCGTCGCGGTGCTGTGGAAGGGCACGGGCGCGCCAGCGATCGACAGCGCGGCGACGGTGACGCTGGGCAAGCTCGGAAAGAAGGGCGCGGGCGGCAAGGCTGGGAGCAACGACGGCGTGGACGGCGTCGCGCAGAACGTGCTCGAGGTGAAGTGACGCGCCGCGCCCTCGCGGAGCTTGGCCCATCGAGCTCACGGGTTCGCGGCGAGCGCGTCACGCACGCGAGCGACGGCGGCATCGAGGTTGGAGCGGACGAGGGAGTCGTCGAGCCTGAGGACGCGGATGCCGAGCCGGGCGAGGACGCGGTCTCGGCGCGCATCGGCCGCCACGCGGAGTTGGTGATAATCGCCGTCGACCTCGACGACCAGGCGAGCGGAGGGAGCAAAGAAGTCAGCGATGAAGCGGCCGGCGAGGGGGACCTGACGGCGGAAGGGGACGCCGAGTTGGCTGCCCGCGAGGCGGGACCAGAGGAGTGCTTCGCCGGTGGTCATTTGATTGCGCATGGCGCGAGCGCGCTCAGCGACGAGCGAGCGGCGATGTGCAGAGGGGTTGGAGCGAGCAGGCATGAGGGAGCCGAGGCCCGGGGCGACCGCCGGGCGCAGCCCGATTGGCGCAGGGCGCGTGACGCGCCCGGGGGCCGCGCGGAGTGCTCGCGTGCGACGACGGTGCGCCGAAGCTGCGGAATGGCGGCGCGGCGCGCGGCGTGCGCCGGAGCGCAGCCCGGCGGGCGTCCCGGGCCGAGGCACGGAAGCTGTGAGCGGCAGCGTGCAGCGAACGACTCGATGCTGGGCACCAAGCAGACGAGCGCGGCACGACGGAGCGGTCGGAGCCCCTCCCATGTGCGCGCAGGCGGCGTAGCCGCCGAGCACACATTTGGGCAGGGGCAAGCCGCGCGCAGGGCCC
>JACPVJ010000002.1 GCA_016191785.1 Myxococcales bacterium
CAGCTTCAGCGGGTGACCGAGCATCCGATAGATCAGCACCTGGCGCTCGCGCTGGGTCAGGTTGGGGGGGAAAGGCGTCTCGGGATCGTTCTGCCGGGCCACCACGAACCGGCGCCCGTCGCTCTCGAACTGATCGACCAGTGTGAAACGCGCGGCCACCAGGCCCCGCCAGCTCTCGACGGCCTCGTCCGCGTCCTCGCGGCGCAGCCGGCCCCGCGCGCGATCCACCGCCTGAGCCGCGCGGCGCAGCGCTTCGCGCACCTCGCTGGGTTGCGCGGACGGCTCGGCGTGCAAGGCACGACCCGAGGGGCTGAGCACGGCCTGCACCGGTCGCGCCGCGAGCGTCCGGCGCAGGCGGTAGCCAGCCGCCAGGTGCGCGACGATCCGCGACCAGCGGCGGACCTCGCCCCGCGTCGCCCCGCGCTTCGCGGGTAACAGCGCACCCACGCCGAGGCCCATCCCGGTGGGGTCGGCACCGATGATGCTCAGCATGTCCTGCGCGCCGACGAGCCCGAGAAGACCGTTGACCTCGGTCTGGTTGGCGGTCGTTTCGGGCCCCAGAACCTCGCTGAAGGTCTGGCAGGGCCCGTGCCGGTGCACGTCCGCCCTCAGATCTCGGGCGCGGCTCTCGAGGATGCCGTTGCACTGGTGCATCAGGTCGAAGACCCGCGGGTCATCCCCCGAGAGCGCCGTCTCGAGCACCCGGATCCGGGTCAGGTCGCGGGCGTCGAAGGTCCACGCGCCGACGCCGAAGCCCGCGTTCAGCAGTCCACGAGCCGCGTGCGCCACGCCGAAGAGCCACTCCTTGTCGGGCAGGTCCGTCCGGTACGCGCTCTCGACCACCCCAATTAGATCCGGTTGAGACATGCTCCACGGTGCGATCGCAACCTGCGTGCCAGCGCTCTAGTCACTTGTTTCCCGGGAAAATACTCACCAAGGTGTCGAAATCCGTCGAAGTTCGGCGAACCGTCGTCGACGGTTCTTGTCGCGCACCCGGGGCTCCCTGTTACGCTCGCCCGGGCACTCGGGATGACGGATAGCCGCGCGAATGAGGGAGAGGCCGCCATCCTGTTCGTCGACGACGAGCTGAACAACCTCACCCTCTTTCGGCTGCATTTCGGGGGCGAGATGCCGCTCTTCACCGCTCAGAGCGGCCGCGAAGCCCTCGAGCTGCTCGAGCGCGAAGACGTGTGCATGGTGCTCACCGACGAACGCATGCCCGGCATGTCGGGCATCGAGCTGCTCGCGACCTTGGTCGATCGCCACCCCGACGTGGTGCGGGTCATCGTCTCGGCCTACAGCGACGCCGAGCGGGTGCTCCGGGCCATCAACCAGGGCCACGCCCACGAATACGTGGTCAAGCCCTGGACGATCGAGGAGATGCGCGGGTGCATCGCCCGCGGGCGCGAGGTGGCCCGCCGCCGGCGCGAGCTCCGGTTCCGGGCCGAGATGTCCGACGCCCTGCACGAGGACCTGCAGCGAGACCACGACGCCGCTCGCATGGTGCGCGGCTCCGGGGCGTTCGCCCAGACCGCCGCCGCGGCGCTGCGCGCCGCCGAAGGCGACTCGACGGTGCTCTTGCTCGGCGAGACAGGGACCGGCAAAGAAATGCTGGCGCGCTCGATCCACGACGCGAGCCCGCGCAAGGCAGGCCCCTTCGTGCGAGTCGACTGCGCCTCGTTGGCCGAGGGCGTGCTCGAGAGCGAGCTGTTCGGCCACGAGCGCGGTGCCTTCACCGGGGCGGTGCGCACGCGTCGCGGGCGCTTCGAGCTGGCCCAGCGCGGCACGATCTTCCTCGACGAGATCGGCGACATCTCGGCCCACGCCCAGCTGGCCCTGCTGCGCGTGCTGCAAGAGCGTGAGCTCGAGCGGGTCGGCGGCAATGCGTCGATCCGGGTCGATGTGCGGGTGATCGCGGCGACCCATCAGGACCTCGAGGCGCGGGTGGCGAGCGGGCAGTTCCGGCAGGACCTCTACTATCGGCTCAACGTCATCCCGATCCTCGTTCCGCCCCTGCGCGACCGGCGCGGGGACATCCCGGAGCTCTTGGCTCACATGGTCGCGAAGCACTCACCTCGCCGCCCACCGCCGCGCGTCACCGACGAAGCGCTGAGCGCGCTCACTCGCTATGGCTGGCCCGGCAACGTGCGCGAGCTCGAGAACGTCGTAGAGCGCGCGCTCGTCATGAGCACCAGCGACGAGCTCACCCTCGAGGACTTCTGCCTCGATCTGCGCGCCGCGGTGCCTGCCCCCGGCAACGTCCGCGAAGAAGCCCGTAGCGCCGAGCAAGAAGAGCTGCGTGCGCTCTTGCTCGAGCACGGCGGCAACTGCGCGCGGGCGGCTCGGGCCCTGGGGATCCCTCGAACCACGCTCTTGGCACGGGCGAAGAAGCACGGGCTGCTGTGATCTGATGGGCATCGCCGTCGCCCGCCGGCTCGCCGCCCTGGTCTTCGTCGCGCTCTCGCTGCTGTCGTGGCAGGCGCGCGCCGCCCCGCCCTTTCCGCTGCACAGCGGCGATCTCGCTGGCGTGGTGCCATCGGTCGAGGTCATCGAAGATCCAACCGGCGAGCTCCGATTCGAACAGGTGGTCGCGACGCCCGAGCGGTTCGCTCCTCGCCCCGCAGGGCTCAACGTCGGCTACACCCCAGTCACGTTCTGGATCCGTTTCAGCGTCGAGAACCCGACCCCCGAGCGGCGCACGGTGCTGATCGAGCTGTTCCGGGCCATCGACCACCTGGAGCTCTTCGAAGTCCGCGCTGGCGGCACCCGCCGGGTCGAGACCGGCTCCCGGCACCCGTTCGCCACGCGCGAGGTCGCGCACGGGAGCTTAGTCTTCCGGATCGCGCTCGAACCGGGCGAGCGGGTGGACTGCGTCGCACGCCTCGCCAGCGCAGACTCGTTCGACCTCGGGCCCAAGCTCTGGACCGAAGCTGCCTTCCTGGATCGAGTGCGCAACGAGACGCTCTCCACCGGCCTCTACTACGGCTTGATGCTGGCGCTAATCCTGTACAACGCGTTCATCCTGATCGCCACGCGTGCGCCATCGTACGGACCGTATGTCGGATTCCAGGTCTGCTACGCCTCGATGCTCGCCACCTTCGACCGCTACACCTCCCAGTACGTCTGGCCCAACAGTGCAGAGTTGACCGCCAAGAGCGAGCTGGTGTTCGGCTCGGCGGCGCTGGTGTTCGGCGCCTGGTTTGGTCGATCGTTCCTCGGGCTGTCGAGACATCTGCCGCATTTCGATCGGGTCGTCCGCGCGCTGATGATCGGAAGCGCCGTGCTCCTGCCGGTCGGGGTGATCTCGGCGCACTCGTGGGCTCAGCAGGCCACGCTCTACACGGCCATGGTGCTGCTCGCGAGCATCCTCGTCGCCAGCTTCGTCGGCTGGGCGCGGGGTGTGCCCAACGCGCGCTACCTCGCCATCGCCTACGTGCTCTTGGTCATCGCCTCGGCGTTCGACACCGCCGTCACCGCCGGCCTGATCGAGCGCCCGCAGAGCGCCACGCTGTTCTTGCGCATCGGCTCGGCCGGCGAGGCGCTCTTGCTCGCCTTTGCCCTGGCCAGTCGGATCAACCAGACGCAGCGCGAGAAAGAGCGCGCCACCAGCGACCTGGCCGAGAGCCGCCGGGTGTACGCCGAGACCCTCGAGGCGCGCGTCGACGAGCGCACCCGCGAGCTCGAAGGCGCGCAGGTCGAGTTGGCCCGCAAAGAGCGACTGGCCTCCCTCGGCCGTCTGGTGGCCGGCGTGGCCCACGAGGTGAACAACCCCCTGAACTTCAGCGCCGGTGGCGCCACCAAGCTCCGGAGCGATCTCGGCCTGGTCGGGCGGTTCGTGCGGTCGCTACGTGGGGCTCTGACCCCGCCCGCAATCGACGAGCTCACGCGAGCCGAGGCGGCGTGCTCCACCGCCGAGACCGCCCTCGATCTGGTCGACGCGGGCAACCAACGCATCGGAGCGGTCGTCTCGAACCTGCAGTCGTACATGCGATCGGAACGCGCCGAGCCGGTGCCGACCGACATCAGCGGCGAGCTCGAGACCATCTTGGGGCTCTGCGCCGACGAGCTGGAAAAGGCGGAGGTCGTGCCGGTGCTCCAGATCCAGTCGCTGCCGCCGTGCGTGTGTCGACCCGGCGAGCTCGGCCAAGTGTTCGTCAACCTGGTGCTCAACGCGTGCAGAGCCATGCAAGACCAGGGCGGCACCCTGACCATCTCGACCGGCGCCGATCCGGACTCGGTCTGGGTGCGCTTTGCAGACACAGGGCCGGGGGTCCCGGTCGCGCTCCGCGAGCGGATCTTCGAGCCCTTCTTCACTACCCGCGAGCCCGGCGAGGGCACCGGGCTCGGGCTCGCGGTGTCCCACGAGATCGTCGCCCGCCACGGCGGCGAGCTGCGCCTGATCCCGAGCGACAACGGGGCCGTGTTCGAGGTGCGGCTGCCGCGCGGTCAGAGCTCGGCGCCCACGCCCACTCCGAGGCCCTGAGGGCGGATCCACCAGGTGCGCGGCGCCAGGGCCGCGGCGCCCGCATGTCGCTGGTAGTAGGCGCGATAGGCGCGCACCGCCGCCGTCGGTCGCGACGCGATCTGCAGCTCGGTCACCAGCGTGCCCCCGAGCAGGTTCAGCCAACCGGACGAGTACCGGTCGTAGCCGTACCAGAGCACCGCCGAGGCCGCGAGGGTGGTCGCTGCCCCAGCCACGTGGGGAAACCAGGACCGGCCGTCCAGCTCTTCCTGCGCAGCGTCGCGGAGGAGCTGCTCGGCTCGCCGAAGACGAAGGGCGCGGGCCGCAGGCGTGCTCGCGTCCATCGCGCGGAGATCCGCCGCCGCCGTGATCGGCGTGCGCGGCTCGAGCGCGGTGCCAATCGCGCCGAGCCCCGAGGTCGCGGCCCCGACGGCGTTGTCGATGCGCCAGCCGCGATCGTCGACCGCTAGTGCGAGGACCGTTTGCCCCACCGTCGCCGCGGCGAAGCCGAACGTCCACCCGTTCCACCAGAGCGCGGCGTTGCCTTCACCCTGCTCGAGCTCCGCCAAGATGAAGCGATAGCGTTCGCCGACTCGGCCCTCTTCCGTGGCAAGCGCGGGACTTACGACGAGCATCAGCGCCACGCACAACGCGATCGCCCGAATCATGACCGACAGGTAGCCGGGGGCGGCTCGAGCGTAAAGCGCGGCCAATCGCGTTGAAGCGCCGCTGAACCGGACCAAGCTCAAGCGCTTGGCCAAGTCCCTGGGCGCCGCGGTGTTCCGCCCGTACTACCCGGTCTCGAAGCTCTATCGCGTCGTGGACGACGAGAGCGGCCTCCAGCTCGACTTCAAGCCAGTGCTCCACGGGATCCGCTCCTTCGCCAGCCTTCGGTCGCGCGCCCAGCGCCTGCAGCTCGGCAGCGCCGAGTTGCAGGTCGCGGCCCTCGAGGACATCATCAAGAGCAAGGCCGCCGCCGCGCGCCCCCGCGACCTGGCCGTGCTCCCCGTGCTCGAGACGACACTGCGTGAAAAAGCCCGCCCGAAAAGGAAGCCGCGCTAGCCGCCCCCGCGGGTCGCGGGCCGCGACCCTGGCTGCGCTTCGCGCCGAGTCCGAGCGCGATCTGGTCGCTCAGATCCGCCGGCTTCTGGCCTTACCCATGGACCAGCGCACCCACTTCTTGAGGGTGCGGCTGCCGGGCGGCGGGTCGACGTTGTGACGGGGTGACGCCCCTGCCCGCTGCGTGCTTGGATCTGACCTCGACTCACGGCAACCCCGCTACCGCCAGGCTCACCCGATAGAGCGACTTGCGGGCCGTGATGTACAGGGTCTTCGCGTCGGACCCGCCGAAGGTGCAGTTCGCCGGCTGCTCGGCCACTTTGATGGTGCCGAGCTTGGAGCCGTCGGCCTTGAAGACCTCGACCCCGGCCTGGGTGCTGATGAACAGGTCACCCTGCAGGTTCACCGCCATGCCGTCCGGTGCCGGCGAGGTGTCCAGGAACTTCTTTGGGCCCGAGGGCGTGCCGTCGCCGGCCACCACGTAGGTGCGGATGAAGTTCTGCTCCGAGTCGGTGACGTAGAGCGTCTTCTCGTCTGGCGAGAGCGCGATGCCATTCGGGCGAAACATGTCGCTCGAAACCAGCGAGAGCGTGCCGCCGGGGTCGACGCGAAAGACGCCCTGGTAACCCAGCTCGTTCGGGTTTCCCCCGTACGGGGGATCGGTGAAGTAGAGGTTGCCGTCCTTCTTCACGATCACGTCGTTGGGCGAATTGAGTTTTTTTCCCTGGTAGCTGCTCGCCACCGCCACGACCGCGCCGCCCGCCTGGGTGCGGCTCACCCGGCGGCCTTGGTGCTCGCACGCGACCAAGAGCCCGTTCTGATCGATGCCCAGGCCGTTGCTCTGTCCGCTGGGCTCGCGGAACACGCTCACCGCGGCGGGCGGCGTGAGCTCGTGGATGCGCGAGGTCGGGATGTCCGAAAAGTAGAGCTTGCCCGGCTTCGCGAACCAGACCGGGCCCTCGGTAAAGGTGAAGCCGCCTGCGACCTTCTCGACCGCGCCGATGCCCGCGAGGGGATCGACCCACGCGCTCGAGCCACCGCTGCCGCCCGCGCCGCCCGTCGGTGCGCCGCCGGCTCCCGCGGCGCCGCCCGTGGGCGTTCCGCCGTTGCCCGCGGCACCACCGCTCGCCGTGCCGCCGCTGCCGGCAGTGCCTCCGCTCGCGGTGCCACCGCCACCGCTGGTCGCACCGCCGCTCGACGTGCCCCCGCTGCCACCGCCTGCATCATCGTCTCCCGAGCACCCCGCGAGCCCGAGCGCCACCACGACCACGACCGCGCGCACCATGGCGCCATCCTACCGCACGCTCAGGGCTTCGGCTTCGACTTGCTCTTCCGAAGCTCGGCCAGCTCGTCCAGGTTGGCCTTCACCCGCGGATCGCTGGGGTCGAGCGCCTGGGCCTTCTTGAAGGCGGCCTCGGCTTCGTCCAGCTGACCCTTCTGCGCCAGCGCCGTGCCCAGGTTGATCCACGCCGAGCCGAGCTTGTCGTCCTTCTTCAGGGCAAGCCGGTAGGTCGCGATGGCCTGATCCAACTTGCCGCGTTGCTGCTGGGCGTAACCCAGGTTCGAGAGGAAGGTCGCGCGATCCGGCGCGAGCTTCACGGCCTGCTCGAGGTGCGGCAGCGCCTGGTCGGGGCGGTTGGCGGCCAAGAGCGCGGTGCCCAGATCGCCGCGCGCGCGGGCGTCGTTCGGGGCCAGCGACACCGCTCGTTCGTAGGCCTTGATGGCGTCTTCGACCTGGCCGCGCATCATGTGAGCGGTGCCCAGGTTGGCCAGCCGCGCCGGGTTGTCGCGGTCGAGCTCGGCGGCGCGGCGGAACCGCGCCAGCGCCTGCTCGGCCTTGCCGGTGGCGAGCAGCGCCACGCCGAGGGCCGAGTGCGACTCGGGGTCACTCGGCTCGAGGGTGACGCCCTTCTCGAGCTCGGCCAGCGCCTGGTCGGCTTGACCCAGGATCAAGAGCAGGCGCCCGCGCTCGACGCGCGCTGGGCCATAGCTCGCGTGAGCCTGGGTGAGCGCCCGCATGCGCTTCTCGAGCGCGGCGATCTTCTTGTCCTTGGGCGCGGCGGCGTAGTCCGTGGCCACACCCGACCTGGCCAGCGCCACGCGCACCAGCCCCACTTCGGGAGCAGGATCCTTCGGCGCGAGCTTCTTGGCTTTCGCGTAGTGTTGCTCCGCCGTCGCGAGCTGATCGGCGGCGTAGGCTTTGTCGCCCTCGAACAGCGCCGCGTCGAGCGCGTCTCCGGTGCCCCGCGACAGCCCGCCGGGAACCTTGCCGGGCTTCGGCGGCTCGGGCGGCGCCGGCGCGGGCGCCACGGCGGCGGTGCCGCTCGGGACCGTCGGCGGGGGCGCGGTCCCGAGGGGCGCCGGTGGCGGCGTCGGGGCCGGCGCGTGCATCTCGGAGTAGAGCCCGGTAGCGGGAGCGCTGGGCTTGGGATTCGGGGACGGGGCGACCGCGGGCGGCTCGGCCCCGCAAGCCACGAGGGCGAGCGAGAGGCCCAGCAGAGCGCGACGTGCGCTCATGGCGCCGCGTCGTTCTTGACGGTGTGCTCTTTGCCGTCGAAGCGCAAGAGGGCGGGCTTGTTGTCGAGGACCGTCGCCAGCACCACCGGCCGCTTCCACACGCGCACCAGCGACTGCAGCGTCTCTTTCGCGTAGTCCCCCCGCAGGTCCACGCCGCGATGGTCGTGCTGCAGCAAGAGCTCGCCCCGGTTCTCGAAGTTGGCATCCACCACGTAGATGTAGGGGTTGCCGAAGTTGGTGAGCTGGTGGAGCAGCTTCTCTTTCACCGAGCGGAACTCCCGCGAGGCGATCTCGTAGCGCTCGTTCCGGTTCGACCAGTCGAAGCTGAACAGCTTGTTCTCGATGCAGAACTCGGGGGTCAAGAACTCGTCGATGAAGGTCACGTCGGTGTACAGCGCGCGCACCTCGAAGATCTTCTTGCCCCCCAGGCCCAGGCGCAGGTCCCAGCTGCGCTTCTGGTCGAGGTCGTCGCACTCGTCCCACTCGCGGCCGAACTGCCCCTTGTTCCAGCGCTCTTCGATGTGGCGAAACAGCTCGACGCCCAGCTTGTACGGGTTCAAGCGCCCGCCGCTGGTGGCCATCACGCCGGCGTTGTTCTCGGCGTAGTCGATGATGTCGCTGGGGTCGGCCACGCGTTCGGTCATCAGGCGGGAGTGCCAGAAGCTGGCCCAGCCTTCGTTCATCACCTTGGTCTGCATCTGCGGCACGAAGTAGTAGGCCTCTTCGCGGATGATCGAGAGGATGAGCCGCTCCCACTTTTCGAGCGGCGCGTTCTCGAGCAAGAAGGCCAGCACGTCTTGCACCGGCTCGGGCGGGTACTTCTTCAGCTTCTCGCGATCCGCCTCGATCTTCTTCTTCTGCTCCTCGAGGTACTCCTCGGGGTTGATGAAGTCCTCCATGTAGTCCTTCGCGCGCAGGCGCGGGACCTCGATCTCGCTCGGCTCGTCTTGGGGCCGCTCGGTGCGCTCGCGGACCACGAAGCGCGAATAAGCGTCGATCAGGTTCTCGAGGGACAAGCAGACGTCGATGAACTCTTCGACGCGCGCGATGCCGAACCGGTCCACCACGCGCCGGACGGCGGTGGCGTGGTTCGCCATCTTGTCCATCCACTTGCGGTTCGGCTCGTACCCACCGGACAGGTGCCGCGTGGCGTCCACCACGTCCGCGCTGGCGTCGAGATCGGTGGGGCGAAAGGCGAAGTTGTTCTTGAAGAAGTCGACGTGCCCGAAGACGTGACACATCACCAGCTTCTGATCGGTGAAGCTGTTGCCCTCGAGCAAGTAGGCGTACGAGGGGTTGTTGTTGATCACCATCTCGTAGATCTTCGAGAGGCCGTACTCGTACGACTTGCTCAGACGCTCGTACTCCATGCCGTAGCGCCAGTGCGGGTAGCGGTTGGGGAAGCCGCCGTAGGCCGCGATCTCGTTCATCTGGTCGTACGACAGCATCTCGAAGATGGTCGGGAAGAAATCGAGGCCGTACTCCCGGGCGATCTTCTCGATCTTCTCTTGCTCGACCCGCAGGTAGCGCGGCAGGGAAGTCTTGATGGCGAACTGGGTCATCTACTTTCCCTTCCCCAGGAAGTCTTTGATGCTGCCCACGATCGCGTCGCGGTCACGGATCTCGCTGACGATCACCCGATCGTCGCCGGCGTAGTGCTCGCGAAGATCTTTGATGAACTGCCCCGACCCATACGGGCTCTCGACCTGGCCGTACGAGAACACGTTCACCTTGGGCAAGATGTCGTTCTTCAAGATCTCGATGCAGGTGAGCGTGTCGTCCATGCTCCAGTTGTCCCCGTCCGAGAAGTGGAACGGGTAGATGTTCCACTCGGTGGGTGGATAGTGCTGCTCGATCAGCCCGGCGCACAGCTTGTAGGCGCTCGAGATCATCGTGCCGCCGGACTCTCGCGTGCGGAAGAAGGTCTCTTTGTCGACCTCGCGCGCCACCGCGTCGTGGATGATGTAGCGGCTCTCGATGCCCTTGTACTGCTTCTGCAGCCAGGTATCGATCCAGAAGCTCTCGATCCGGACGATCTCCTTCTGCTCGTCCCCCATCGAGCCCGAGACGTCCATCATGTAGATGATGACGGCGTTGGCGACGGGCTCGGTCTCTTCGTTCCACGAGCGGTAGCGCTTGTCCTCGCGCTGGGGCACCACCAGCGGGTTCGCCGGGTTGTAGATGCCGCTCGAGATCGCGCGCTTCAGCGCCTCGCGATAGGTGCGGCGGAAGTGACGCAGGCTCTCGGGGCCGACGGTGCGGATGCCGGTGTAGCGATCCTTCGCTGAGACGATCCGGCTCTTGCCCTTGTTCTCGATGGCGGGCAGCTCGAGCTCTTCGCCCAGGATCTCGGCGAGCTCGTCCAGGGTCACGTCGACCTCGAGCGCGTGGTCGCCGGCGTCCTTGCCCGCCTTGCCCTGCCCGCCCTCGCCCTCTTCTTCGCTCTCCGAGAGCGGGTCGCCCGGCTCGCCATCCCCCTGCCCCACACCCCCCTGTTGCTTGTCACCGAAGGTGAACCGCGGGATGTCGATCTGCGGGATGGGAATCGAGACCAGGTCCTTGCCCTTGCGCCCGATCATCTCGCCCTGCGAGATGTAGCGCCGCAGGTTCTGCCGGATCTTGCCGCGCACGATGTTGCGGAAGCGCGAGTGATCCTGGTCGATCTTGAGCGACATGCTGAAGCTCGCATTCTGGCACATTGCGCGAGACGGCGGGAGGCCCCGATCCGAGGGAAAAGCCCGCGAATGTGTGCGCTCGCGCCGCGGGGGCGGCACCGTCGCGCCGAGGTCGCGGCCGCGTGCTTCGTCTACACGTGGTGGGCGCTCGAGCAGACGATGGCGCTGCTTTGCTGAAGGCTCAGTCCGCGCTCGCGTCGCCCGAGCCGGCGTCGCCCGAGCCGGCGTCGCCGGCCCAGCGGCAGTCGCCGGCTTGGCACGCCTGCAGCGCCGGACACTTCACCCCGTTGCAGGGGTCCGGCGCGCAGGCGCCGGTGGTGGGCGCGCAGCTCTCGCCCGAGTTGCAGCTCACCTGCGCGTCCCCCGCGCACAGATCGGGCACGCAGGCGAAGCCAGCGTCCCCGGTCGGCGCGCACACCTCGCCGCTCTTGCACGGGCTGGCGCAACCAGTGGGCTTGCAGGTTCCGTTCTGGCAGACCTCGTTCGCGCCGCAGACGACCTCGGCGCACGACTCGACGCAGTTCGACGCCGTGAAATCGGCGTTGGGCTTGCACGCCTGATCGGTCTTGCACGAGTTGGGCGAGCACGGGTCGTCGACGCACTGACCCTCGTTGCACAGCTCACCGCTGGCACAGCCCCCCGTGCACTTGGACGTGGTGCCGCCGGCGCCGCCGCTGCTGGCACCACCCGCCCCGGCGCTGCCCGAGCTGCCACCGATGCCGATGCCACCGCCCCCACCGAAGCCACCGCCCCCGGCCTTGCCGCCGGAGCCAGCGCCGCCGCCGGTGGCGCCACTCGGCACCTCGGGCTGCGGATTGAGATCGCAGCCCGCGAACGCGAACGCGAGACCGAGCGCGCCGACGAGCACCCGCCGGCGAGCCCACCCCTGGGCCCAGATCGAAGCAAGCTTCCGCAAAGCTCCGGGAGTATGCGCCGAGCCCGCTCTGCGCGCCAGCGCGGGGCTGACCGCGGTCAGCCCCCGAGCTTCTTGGCGACGCCGGCCAGGTCCACGCCGGTGGCGGCGCGGATTTGCTCGGCTGCCCCGATGGCCTTCCGGGCCACGTCGCTGCCTTCGGCCTCGCGGGCCGGGAGCACCGTGACCTTGGCGATGGTGAGCGAGTGGTGCGCACCGGACACGTGCGGCAAGAGCGGCATCAGGTTCTGCAGCGCCAGGACGTCGCGAGAGGCCGCGCCGCCGTCGCGGAACGCCTCGACCAGCTGCTTGAGCGAACCGGCCTCGGCCCGCCCGCGCTCGATGGTCGACGCGGCGTCGCCCTTCGCCGCCTCTTCGGCCGCGCGCTGGCGAGCGATGGCAGGCTGCACCACGTCGGCGTCGAGCCGCCGCTTCTCTTGCAGGGCACGGGCCTTCTGGCGCTCGATCTCGGCGCGGACCTGCGCGATCTGAGCCAGCACCTCGCCGCGCGCCTCCTGGATCAGCGCCTCGCGGCGGCTGGTGGCTTCGGCGATGCGCTTCGCGGTCTCTTGCCGGGCGATCTGGATGTCGGCGTCGACCTTGGCGGTCTCGGACGCGGCCCAGTTCGAGGCTTGCTGCACCGACGCGTCGGCGCGGGCCTCGGACTCGGCGATGGCCTGCACCTGGTTCAGACCCGCGCCGCGGATCCGGCCGATGCTCTGCAGGTAGTTCACCTCGTCGGTGACGTTCTGGATCTTCAGCGTGTCGAGCACCAGGCCGATGCGGCTCATGTCGTGCTCGGCCTCGTCGAGCAACTTGCCGGCGAATGCCTGCTTGTCTTCGTTGACCTCCTCCGGGGTCAAGCTGGCCAGCACGCCGCGGAGGTTGCCCTCGAGGGTCTCTTTCGCGATGTAGTAGATCTCTTCGCGCGAGCGACCCAGGAAGCGCTCGACGGTGTTGGAGAGCAGCGGATCTTCGCCCGGCAGCTTGACGTTGGCGACGCCCTGGACGGTGAGCGGGATGCCACCTTTCGAGAACGCGCCGGTCACGTTGACCACCACGGTGAACATGCTGAGGTCGAGCACGTCGACCTTCTCGACCAGCGGCCGGCGCAGCGCCCGCCCGCCGCGCACGAAGCGATACGCCACGCGCCGCCCGTCACCCAGTTGCCGCGTAGTGCCGCTGAAGATCAGCGCCTCGTTGGGCGTCGAAACCCAGAGCAGCTTCTTGACCATCAAGTAGAGCGCCAGCACGACCACGAGGACCGTGATCGCGCCGACGGTGAGCAGGCCCGTCATCGCCCACCGCCTTTCTTGCCTGCGAGCAGGGCCTTCATGTCGACCCCCATCGCCCGCCCCGTTTCCTGCAAGACCTGAGACACCGCCGCGGGGAAGCTGGCGATCGTTCCGGTGAAGCTGGCGCCGTCGCCGCCGTCGACCACGTTCAGGTCTTCGACCTTGGCGCGGGTCACACGGGCCACCGCCGACTCGACGAACTGCCGCAGGTGCTGCAGCACGTAGAGGTCGCGGCCATCTGCGCCCGCCGCCTGCCACTCGTGCGCCACCAGCCGCAGGGCCTCTGCCGACGCCTTGCCGCTCTCGATCACCGGCGCGGCGCGGCCGCGGGCGTCGGCCTCGGAGGCCAGCCGATCGGCCTCGGCGGGAAGGAACACGTCGCACTCCAGGCGCAGCCGCTCGAGCTCGGCGCGCATCTTCTGCATCTCTTGCTCGGCCTCGGCGCGCGCGGTCTGCGCGGCGACCTCGGCCTCGTTCTCGATCGATTTGGCTTGAGCCTCGAGCCGGGCCATCTCGGCGCGCAGCTCGTTGCGCTTGGTGAGCACGGTCGCCTCGGACTGCTTCTGCGCCGTCTCGGCGCGCTGTCGGTTGGTTGCCTGCGCCTCGGCGATCGCCTGGTTGGCGGTGTTCTCCGCGTTCTGCGCGTCGCGGATCATGCGAGCGATGCGCGCGCGCCCCAGGTTCGCCAGGTAGCTCTGCTCGTCGCTGACGCTCTGCACCTTCAGGACGTCGAGCTCGAGCCCGAGCTTGTCGAAGTCATCCTTGGCGTGGCGGATCAAGGTCCCCGCGAATTTTAGCCGGTCCTCGTTCACCTCTTCGGGCGTGAGCTCGGCCACGACCTCGCGCAGCACACCCTCGAGCGTCTGCTGGGCCACGGCGCCGATCTGTCGCGGGCTCATCGACAGCGAGCGCTCGATTGCGTTGCGTGCCAGCCCGGGCAAGCTCGAGATCTTCACGTTGGCGATGGCGTGCACCATCAGCGGGATGCCGCCACGCGAGAACGCGTTGTGGACCTCGACCTGGACGGGGATCAGCCGCATGTCCATGCGGTTGACCTGCTCGAGCAAGGGGAGGCGGAAGCCGCGCCCGCCGTGGAGCACCTTGTAGCCGACGGTGGTGCCGTCAGCCAGCCGGTGCTTGCGCCCGCTGATGACGACGATCTCGTTCGGGCGACAGATCACCATGAAGCGAGAGAACAGGAAGATCAGGAAGGCGAGACCAAAGACGACGCCGGCGGCCCCGAGCAGGACCAGCATCGAGTCCGGATCCAGCCCCAGCTCCGGCGGCAGTTGCGATTGCATCGGCCGCGAGCATAGGCGACCTCCGAGAGCGGCGCTACGAGTCGCGTTTGGGCGGCAAGAGCTCGGCGGGGGCCCGCGACACGTGCGCCGTGGTGTCGCGTATTTCCTCGATCATCACCATCTGACCCGCCTCGAGCTGTTCGTCGTCGGTGGTTGCCACGTAGTCCACGGTCTGCCCCTTGAGCTCGATGCGGACCTTGCCGCGCGCGCCCTTGCCGAGCGGCAACAGCACGCGACCCACCTGCCCGATGGCGTCGCTGGCCGACGCGCCCGAGTTGGCTTCGCTCCGGGACAGCGCACGAAACGTCAGTGACGCGAGCACGCCCGCGCCGAGGCCCAGGCCGACCGCCATGCCCAGCGTGACGATCGAGGTCGCCAGATCCAGATAGTGGACCAGCGAGCCGCTCAGGCCGAAGGCCAGGAAGGTGAAGGTCCAGAACCGGAGAGAGAGGAAGATGGGCAGAAACCCGCCGTCGCCGTGGCCGTGATCGCCGTGCCCGTGATCGCCGTGCCCGTGATCGGCGTCGCCGTCGGCATCCGCATCGAGATGGGCGTCGGCGTCCCCGCCGACCTCCGCGTCGCCGTGGGAGTCCCCACCCATCGCCAGCTGGAGCGCGATGGTTCCGAAGCCGATGATCAGCGCTGCCAGATAGAGGATACCCACGCCGTGCCTTGCCTAGAACGGCCCGCCGCTGCCGGTCGTGCAGTTCACGCACTCGGGCTTGGATTTGTTGGCCGGGTCGTTGCAGTAGATCGGGCAATAGTCGAAGGTCATGAACGTCTTCTTGACCTGGTCGCACTCGTCGCTGACGCCCTCGACGGCGAAGCTGCCGTAGCCACCGTTCTTGTAGAACAGGCCGGCGCAGGTCGTCTCGGCGGCGGTCTTGGTGATCCACGACGGCAGGTCGGGCATCTTCATCTCGCCGTCGGCGCCGCCCGGGCCCTTGCCGGCTTCGCTGTAGTGACCCTCGGTGCAGACCTTCATCACCTGGCAATCGCTCGCGGGGTTCTTGGTGCCGCCCTGCGCTGCGAGGGCCTGGAGGGTGAAGCACAGCTTGAAATAGCCGTTGCAGTCGACCTTCAGCGTGCTCGGGCTGAAGGGCTGCACCGGCGCCTTGCCCGTGGCAAAGTCCACCTCTTGCTGGGTGGGGCAGCGGGGCCCTGCCGCCTCGAGGATGGTCGAGACACCGCCGACGACCTTGCCGGTGCCGTCCGTGTAGAAACACGGGCTGGTGTTCTTCACGTCCCAGTACCCGCCGCTGAAGCAGGTGCAGGCGGCTTTGCCGGTCGCTCCCGGCGGCGGCTCGAAGGTGGGCGGCGCGATGCCGGTGTAGCCCTTGCACTCGCCCCAGGCCAGCTTGAACTCGGACGACCCCTCACAGGTGGCGACGCCGTCTTTGCACGCGCCGCGGTTGCGGTTCTTGCGCTTGCCCGGCCAGCACGGCGCCGTGGCGCCTTGGGTCTTGCACGGGCAGCCCTGCAGGTTCTTGTCGTCCGGGCACTCGGGCGAGCCGCCCGGCTTGATGGGCTGCGCGCCCGAGTCGCTGCAGTCGGGCGGAGGCGGGTCGGTCGCGAAGAACGCGTCGGTCGAGTAGTCGGGCGCTTCTCCGTCGGGCGAGATGATCAGCCCCGAGTCCCCGCCGCTGCCCTGGGCCCCGCTGCCGCCGCCGCCGCCGGTGCCGGCGCTCGCGCCGCTGCCGCCGCTGCTGCTGTCGGCCGAGCACTGGAGCGCCAGCAGCGACACCGCGCTGCCCAGGAGGATTCGTGATGCCAGTCGGACCCTGTTCGACCCCGCCATGGGGCAAGGCTACCACACGCGCGGCGACTTCTCGCGGGTCGCCATCGGTGCCATAGATCCGGGCCATGCCGATGAGCCGCCCGCGACGCAATCGCGTGAATGCCGGGGTCCGAGGGCTGGTGCGCGAGACCGCGCTCGGCCCCCAGCACCTGGTCCTTCCCCTGTTCGTGCACGAGGGTCCAGGAGCGCACCCGATCGCCAGCATGCCGGGCCACGCGCGACTCGACCTCGAGCTACTGGTGCAAAAATCGCGGGAAGCGCTCGACCTGGGCGTGCCCGCGGTCGCGCTCTTCCCCGCCCTCGCCGACGGCCTCAAGAACCCACGCGGCACCGAGAGCCTGAACGCCTCGGGCCTGCTCCAGCGCGCGGTGCGCGCGCTCAAGTCGGCGCTACCCGAGCTGGTGGTGATCACCGACGTCGCCCTCGACCCGTACTCGTCCGACGGCCACGACGGCGTGGTGATCGACGGGCGCATCGACAACGACGAAACCGTCCCGCTCCTGGCCAAGATGGCCGTCGCTCAGGCCGCCGCCGGCGCCGACGTGGTCGCGCCCAGCGACATGATGGACGGCCGGGTCGCCGCCATCCGCGAGGCCCTGGACGAGGCGGGCCACACCGACGTGCTGATCTGCAGCTACTGCGTGAAGTACGCCTCCGGCTTCTACGGTCCGTTCCGCGACGCCCTGGACTCGGCCCCCCGCGCCGGCGACAAGAAGACGTACCAGATGGACCCGGCCAACGTGCGCGAGTGCCTGCGCGAGGTGCGCCTGGACGAGCAAGAGGGCGCCGACTGGCTGATGGTCAAGCCGGGCCTGCCCTACGCCGACGTGATCCGGGCGGTGCGCGAGATCTCCGAGCTGCCGGTGGCCGCGTATCACGTGAGCGGCGAATACGCGATGCTCAAGGCCGCGGCCCAGAACGGCTGGATGGACTTCGACCGCTGCCTGCTCGAGAGCCTGCTCTGCCTCCGGCGCGCGGGCGCGGACATCATCTTCACGTACGGCGCGATCGAGGCGGCGCGGTTGTTGAAGAAGGCGTAGCTGCGCTCGCGCCCACTCTTGACCGACCCGAGCGCCCCCGTCTGTCCGTGCTCCGCGGCGACGCCGCATGCGCGCGGCCGCCATTCGGACAATCCATGTGGGTCTCGCCACGTGACCCTCACGACTTGGCCGCCAGCCGGTGGGCGTCTGCGCAGAGCGCAGGGCGCGAGCACGGCGCCTGGCGCGACGTAGCTCACGCTTTTGGACCTGTTCGCCCACTCCGTGGCGAAGATCGACGCCCGGCTCGTGCCCAGCAGCCCGGGCTACACCCCGGTGGAAGCGCGCCCGTTGCAGCCTGGTGGACCAGTTCTTGACGGTGGACGCGTTTGGTTGTTGGTTTCATGCCTGGCGTTGCAGGACGAGAGAGCCTCGACTCGGCGGTGCCCTACGGACTCTGCGTGTGCAGCCCGCGAACCGGGACCACCAGGTTCGGACGCAGGTAGCGCTCGCCGAAGCCCGCGCGCAGGATGTTGCGATAGGAAGCGTCCGGCTTCCCCTCGACGCGCTCACCCGTCTCCGTGAACGCAGCTCGACAGCCCAGGTCTCGTGCCGCGCGCAGGCGCGCCGCGAGGATCGCGCTCTGCGCGCCCAGCCGGCGCTTGTCGGGTCGGGTCGCCCCTGCGCCAATCCACGCGATACCGTCGGCCACGAACAGGGCGCCCGTGGCGACGGGCTCGCCATGGCTCAGGCCGAGAAAGCAGTGCCACCGAGGACGCTCCGGGAGATTCCGGGCCAGGCCCGCCAGCGCCGAGGGCAGCTCGAAGCCCGCTGCGAGGACCGCTCCGAACGCTTCTCCGTCCTCTGGGCCCGCGCGACGGACTTCCACGTCGCCTGGACCCGGCGGCTCGAGCTTGGCACTTCCGAGATCGATTCCGAACTTCATCCACGCATAGCCGGGCTGCATGCCACGGTCGAGCAGCGCACGCTCGGCGTCGGTGCCTGCGCGCACCGACACGTTGTAGTCCACCCCCGTCGCGTCCATGAACGCCAACGCGACCTCGAGGTGATCGAGATCGGCGTCACCGACGTCGAGGAGCCCGTTCAGGGGGCGGGCCCGGGGCGCAGCCGCGACAGCCCGCGCCACGATGTCTCCGAAGCGTTGCGCGGTCGCGAGGGGCGCGGCGGCGGAGTACATGTCGAGCCAGGCGCGCGCCTCGATGCGTTCGGCGAGTACGGGGTCGAAGTCGGGGCCCGACATGACAGCGCAGTATAGCCCCGCTCGAACGCGCGCGGCGAAAGTCCCACGTCGCCGGGAGCAGGCGGTGGGTGCCCCGCTCGGGGGGCGGACGGCCTGCGTGCACCGGGCGCTGGTGTGATGGCGACCGGCGGCGGCAGCAGTGCCCTCACTTGCCCATCGAGTCGCGCTCGAGCGCCAGGCGCTCCTGGATGACGCCCTTCAGGTTCTTGACCAGATCTCGTTTCGACTCTTCGGCCCACTCTTTCTCGGGCTTACCCTCGAACCAGGTGAGCTCGTCGGAGTTGGTGGTGCGAAAGCGGTAGCGCGCCTTGATCTCGCCGGCCGGCATCGCAAAGAGCAGCAAGTCTCCCGAGACCTCGCCCGGGTCGAAGCTCTTCGAGTCCATCTTGATCTTCGGCATGGTGATCTTCTTCGGGCGCACGACGGCGATGTACTCCCAGGCCAGGCACTGCTCCATGTAGCCGACGTCGCTCTTCAGATCGCCGTCCTTGGTGCTCTCCGCCTTCTTGTCCACCGCGTAGGCGCAGAGCGAGAGCGTGGCGTCGTCGAGGTCGATCTCGTCCTCCGCCGGATCCCGGTGCGTGTCCGCGAGCCACTTGTCACCGATGATAATCAGCTTCTCGCCTTCGACCTTGGTCTTCAGCGGCTGATCGCTCTTTACGGCGGGCTCGCTCTTCGCCTTCTGATTCATGTCGCTCAACTTGGCGACCAGCACTTTGGCCTTCGGTTGAAGCTCCTTGAACCGCTTCGCGTCCTCGGACTCGGTGACCACCGTCGGGGTCGGATCCGCCGAGCTCTTCTTCTTGCACGCCAAGAGCGCGCCCAAGAGCAGGACCAGGCGAGAAAAGGCCGAAAGCCAGCGGATACTCATTGCCGTCGAAACCCTCCGCGCGTGAGGCTAGCACGGAAGCCGTGGCTTCGAGCCAACGAGGACGCCGAGCCGGCGGCGCAGGTCGTACGAGCTGGTGCGATCTCGTGCAGCACTCTCGGGCAGATGCGCCCGTCAGGAGCGCCGCGAGCTCGCGACGCGACCGCGATCTCTCGGCCTTGCTCGACTGGTATCGCGAGCGCCCCGAACGTGAACGGTCTGCGGCGCGTCGCCGAGCACCACCGTGAGGTACTTGCCGCTCTCGGCCGCTTCGTGGCCGAGGGTCACACTCTGGTCGTCGTCACCTTGCGCCGAGACGGCAAGAGGCTCGGCGGCTCGCGCGTTGACAGGCCCGGCCGAGCCCCGCTATCTGTTGGGTTTCGAGGAGGTGTCAGTTGACGCGTTGGATTCTCGTGACTCTACTCATGGCCGGCTGGGCGACGGCCTGTGGCGGTGACGACGACGGCGGGGGCTCGGGCGGAAGCGCCACCGGTGGCACGAGCAGCGGCGGTTCGGGCGGGTCGCCGAGCGGTGGCTCCGGTGGAGCCGCCGGCTCCAGTACCGGCGGGGCCGCTGGCTCGAGCACTGGAGGCGCTGGCGGCAGCACCGGAGGCACCGGCGGCACTGGCGGCGCCGGAGGCGCCGGCGGCAGCACCGGAGGCACCGGCGGCGCCGGAGGCGCTGGCGGCAGCACCGGAGGCACCGGCGGCTCGAGCGGCGTCACGAAGGATTGTAACGGGCAGACCTTCGTCGCAAGTTGCAAGGTCAACAACAACGGGGGCTGCATCGATTACTACGGAGCGGCTTGGACGGTAGACGTCGTCAAGTCCGGGTGCGAGAGCGGCGGCAAGGGAACGTCGAGCACGTCGAAGTGCGTGACCGCCGGTAACGTCGGCGCATGTGCCAGCAGCATCGCGTCGACCTCGTGCACGGTGAGTTATTCGTTCTCGCCGGTCACCACTAGCTTGGCGAAGCAGGTCTGCACCTCGTCTGGCGGCACGTTCTATCCGCCCTGACCGGGGGCTTTTCGTCCGGGGCGCCAGGTGCGTCACGCGGTGATTCGCGGGCTGGCGCGGGGCGCCTTCGGGTCTTCTCGACACGAGTGAGCACGCGCGGGTGTACGCTCGGCGCCGATGGCGGACGCCTCCGGGCTGAATGTGCTGACGCCGGCCGCGCGCACACCGCGGCGGCTGCCGCGGCTCGCCCTCTGGGCGTGGCTCGGCGCCGTGGCCGTGAGCATCCCGAACCCTGCAAAGCGCGGCGACCTCTTCGATCTGATCGACGGCCTGTGCAAACTGACCGCGCTGATCGCGGCGTGCGGGCTAGCCGCGTGGCTCGAAGAGCGAGCGTTCGGGCGTCTGATCGGGCGCTCGCCCCTGTTGCGCGTCGTCGGCGCGCTGCTCTTGCCGCTGGTGTTCGTGCTCACGGCGCCGCTTGCTGGGGTGACCCTGGGCCTGCTCGACTACGTGGGTGACGACGGCACCTCGAGCTTCTCCGTGGCCATCGCTTGCCTCTGGGCGGCGAGCGCAGCGGTGGGCACGCTGGTGGTGGTGCTCATCGACGTCGTGGTCAGCGCCATGGTGCAGAGCCTGCGCGGGCGCATCCAGCTCGCGGTGCTCTCGCTGGTCGGCGTCGCGACGTTGGCGGCGGCAGGTCTCGCCGTCGTGGTGAGCAACATGGGCAGCGCGGTGAGGTACCTGAGCCAGCGCTCCAACCTGACCCTCGACCTGGGCCAGGAAGGGAAGTTCCGCGGCGAGGGCCTGGCCGAGGTGATGAACAAGCCCGAGATGGTCCGGCTGGTCTCGATTCTGGTCCTGGTCGCGTTTGCGCTGATGTCGTTCCCGGCCGTGCTCAGCGCCTGCGGCAAGCTCGCGGACGCGGTGATGGAGCGCCTGCACCCGCTCGCGCGCGCGTTCGATCACCTCGGGCGCGGGGACCTCGCCGTGCGAGTCGAGGAGGCCGGCAGCAAGGACTTCCGCGAGCTCAACCGCTCGTTCAACCGCATGGTGGGCGAGCTCAGCTTGTCCCGGAACATGGAGCGCGCCTTCGGTCAGTACGTGAGCGGACAGGTCCTGAGCCGAATCCGCGAGCAACATGGCGAGGCGACGCTGCCCGCCGAGCTCCGCGAGGCCAGCGTCTTCTTCGCCGACGTGCGCGGCTTCACCAGCATGAGCGAGCGCCTCGAGCCCGCAGAGGTGCTGGGCGTCCTGAACCGGTACTTCGAGCGGGTCGTGGCCGTCATCGATCGACACGAGGGCTACCTCGACAAGTTCATCGGGGACGCCGTGGTGGTCGTGTTCAACGGCCCCATCGATCAGCCGGACCACGCCGAGCGCGCCGCTCGTTGCGCCATCGCGGTGCAACAAGAAGTGGCGCGCCTGAACGCCGAGGGCGCGTTCCCCGAGGTCGGCACGCTCGCGGTCGGCATCGGCGTGACCACGGGCCCACTCGTGGCGGGGAACCTCGGGAGCGCGCAGCACATGGAGTACACGGTGATCGGTGACACCGTGAACCTGGCCGCGCGGCTCACCGGTCAGGCGCCGGCGGGCGAGGTCTGGGTCAACGCGCGGAACGCCGACCTCTCGCCGGTCCAAGCGCAGGCCCTCGCGCCGTTCAGCGTGAAGGGCAAGGCGCAGCCGGTGCAGGCGTACCGCGTCTGGCCGCCGCCCGGAGCGAGCCTGCCGCCGCCGTCGGCCGAGGGGTGACCCTCGCAGCCCGACGAGATTGCCGCGATCGCGACGCGAGCTATGCTCGGGGCCAACGGAGGTCGGAGATGCGCGGGACGACGGCTTTGCTTGCACTCGGTTTGTGCGTGGTCGGTTGCGGGGGTGAATCGGAGAACGACGGCGCCGGGGGAACGGGGGGCGCCACCGGCGGCACCAGCGGCTCCGGCGGAAGCACGGGCGGCAGCGGCGGCACATCCGGCAGCGGCGGCGCGACCGGCGGCACAGCGGGCGTGGCCGGCGGCAGCGGCGGCAGCGGCGGCAGCACGGGCGGCAGCGGCGGGAGCACGGGCGGCAGCGGCGGCTCGGGGGGCGGCTCCGGCGGCTCCGGCCCGGCCCAGCCCGAGTGCAAGGTCGACGGCGACTGCAAGATCTTCTCGGACTGCTGCAGCTGCCTGGGGGTGCCGACCAGCGAGAACCCCCCGTCGTGTCCGGCGATGTGCATCCAGGACAAGTGCGGCGAGCTCGGTGCGCCCAAGACCGCGGCGTGCATCGCCGGCCGCTGCGTCATGGGCTTCAACTGCGACTCGTCGAAGGTGACCTGCAAGATGGCGACGCCCAACTGCGATCCCGGCAAGGTGCCGCTTGTGAAAGAAGATGGGACCTGCTGGCAGGGCAGCTGCGTACCGGCCAACGAGTGCAAGTCCGTGAAGGCGTGCTCGGACTGCACCGGCGCGCTGTTCTGCGTCAGCTACGTCACCCAGCAGGGGCCGCAGAACCACTGCGCGGACGTGCCCAAGGTCTGCGGCACCGATTTCACCTGCGCGTGCGCGGGGCCCAGCGTGTGCACCCCGCCCTACGGCACTTGCAACGATTTCTCGGGCCAGAAGGGCGTCAGCTGCAGCTGCCCGAACTGCTAGCCCCGCGGGTGGGCCGCACGACCGCCAATCACGCGTGCAATCGCGCGTGAGCTGGTGTGTGCTCTGGCGGACCTCGCCAAGGAGCACAGCCATGAACCGACCTGACGCCCTCACCCCCTTCTTCGGACGACTGACCCGCGCCACGGGCGTGCTGGCAGGGCTCGGTCTGGCGGTGGTCGGCGCCTGCTCGTCCGAGCCGCCCGAGCCCGTCGCGACGTCGGCCGAAGCGCTGAGCACCGGCCTGGTGATCGCCGAGGTCTACGGGGGCGGCGGGAACGGCAGCGCGCCGTACACCCACGACTACGTGGTGCTGTTCAACCGCGGCACCACCAGCGTGTCCCTGAACGGGCTGTATTTGCAGTACGCCTCGGCGGCCGGCAGCTTCACCTACAGCGCGACGGCCGACGCGGGGACGCAAGACGTGTTGGCTCTGCCCAACGTCTCGGTCGCGCCGGGCAAGTACTTCCTGGTGCAGCTGGCCAGCAACGCAAACGTCGGTGCGGCCCTGCCGACTCCCGACGCGAGCGCGACCTACGTCGCGATGTCGGCCACCAACGGCAAGGTCGCCTTGGTCTCGCAGCCGCTGAACGGCTGCGGCACTACGTCCACACCTTGCGCGATGACCAACGTCGTCGACTTCGTCGGGTACGGCAACGCCCAGCAGCACGAGGGTTCGGGGGCCGCGGGCACGCTCAGCAACACCACCGCCGCCCGGCGCAAGGCCGGCGGGTGCACCGAGACCGACGTGAACAGCGCGGACTTCGAGGTCGTGGCCCCCACGCCAAAGAGCTCGGCAACCGCGGCGAACTCGTGCTCGGCGCCGAGCGACGCGGGAAGCGACTCGGCGACCGATGGATCCGTCGATGCAGCCGTCGACGCGGGTCCGCCGCCGGTGGGCCTGGTGATCGCGGAGGCCTACGGTGGCTCGGGAAACAACGCGCCGTTCAAGAACGACTACGTGGTGATCTTCAACCGCGGCACCGCGAGCGCATCCCTCGCCAACGTCTTTCTCCAGTACGCCTCGGCGACCGGCGACTTCAACAGCTCGAGCGCCATCGCCCTGCCCAACACTTCGATCGCGCCAGGGAAATATTTCCTGGTGCAGCTGGCCGAAGGCCCCATCACCGACGGCGGCGTCGGCGCCGCGCTGCCCACGCCCGATCAAACCGCGAACACCAACCTCAGCCTGAGCGCAGGCAAGCTGGCGCTGGTGTTTGCTACTCCGCTCGCAGCGTGCGGCGGCACCACCGTCTGCACCAGCTCGAGCATCCTGGACTTCCTCGGCTACGGCACCACCGCCACTCAGTACGAAGGCTCCGCGGCCGCGCCGGCGCCGAGCATCACCACCGCCGCACAGCGCAAGCAGGGCGGCTGCCAGGACACGAACGACAACGGCAACGACTTCACTGCGCCGGCACCCGCGCCCAAGAACAGCGCCACCGCCGCGAACCTCTGCGGCGCGACGGACGCCGGCACGGGTGGCAACGGTGGGACGGGCGGCTCCGGTGGGGCCGGCGGCTCCGGTGGATCCACCGGCGGCTCCGGCGGTTCGGGGGGCTCGGGTGGATCGAGCACCGGCGGCTCGGGTGGGGCCACGGGCGGCACGGGCGGCGCGAGCACCGGTGGCTCTGCGGGTGCGGGCGGCGCAGCAGGCTCTGGCGGCGCGGCGGGCGCGGCCGGTTCCGGCGCGACCGGCGGTTCCGGTGCGACCGGCGGTTTCGGTGCGACCGGTGGTTCCGGTGCGACCGGCGGCTCGGGCTTCGGCGGCTCGAGCACCGGCGGCGTCGGGCCTGACGGCGGCCTGCCCCAGGGCGGTGGCAGCAGCGGAGGGTGTGGTTGTTCCACTCCGGGCCACTCGACCCCCGTCCGCGGCGCGGCGCTCGCGCTCGTGGGCCTGGCCTTCGCCGCAGCGCGGCGCCGCAGGCGCTGATCGCCTGGGGCCGGCGCGGCGGTGATAAGCTGCGCGGCATGATCCATCTTCGCGCCGCCACCGCTGCAGCCGCTCTGGGGCTCGCCGTCCTGTCCACTTCGCCCGCGCTCCGGGCTGAGAGCTGCAACCCTCCGCGCATCTTGTTCGTGCTCGACTCGTCCACGTCGATGCTGGCGCAGATCGACGACGCCGGCACGCCCACCACCAAGTGGAAGGCCCTGCAGGCGGCCGTGGCGGCGGTGTTCAAGGCGTACCCCGACGCGGCGCAATACGGCCTGATGACCTTTCCGGGTCCCGCGGGGCAGTGCTCCACGGGCACCGTGACCGTGCCCGTCGGCCCAGGAACCGCGACCACCATCCAGACGACCATAAACGGCCTGGTGATCCCTTCGAACAACCAGACCCCTGCCGGGCAGAGCTTGGTCGCGGCCTCGAAGTACACGGGCATCACCAACGCGGCCAACGCCAACTACGTCATCTTCATGACCGATGGCTGGCAGTACTGTTCCATCCCGCAGGTCAGCGGCGCGCCCACCTGCGCCAGCAGCGCGGACTGCAGCGCGATGAGCGTGTCGCCTTGCCCGACCTGCAACTCGTGTCAATCGGGGAGCTCCGATCCGGCGTGCAGCGGCAAGAACGCGGACGGCTGCTACTGCGTGCGCACCTGGCCGATCAAAGGCGTGGAAGCGCTGAAGGCGGCCGGCGTACCGACCTACGTGGTGGGATTCGGGAACGCCACCGACGTCGAGACGCTCAACAAGGCGGCCGCGGCCGGCGGCACCGCCCTCGCGGGGTGCAACCCGAGCAGCACCTCGCCCAGCTGCTACTTGCAGGCGACCTCCCCCAAGGAGCTGACCAACGCCCTCTCGAACATCGTGCAGGCCGTCGTCACCGAGAAGTGCAAGGGCGACTGCGGAATCGAGGGCTCGCGCACCTGCACCGCGGCGGGCTGGTCGGGCTGTGACGCGCCCAAGAGCACGGCCTGTCAGACCGCCTGTGGCAGCGGGACGCAGAAGTGCGAAAACGGCGTGCTCGGTCCGTGCGAGCCCGGCTGCTCCGACGCCGGCACCGACGGCGGCGGCGGCTCGGCGGGTGCAGCCGGCTCGGCAGGCAGCGCCGGAGCGGGTGCCACCGGGGGCGGCGGCTCGGGCGCCACGGGCGCCACCGGCGGCGGCGGCTCGGGCGCGACCGGCGGCACCGGCGCGACGGACGCGGGGCTAGGCGGCGGCTCGGGCAAGGACGACGACAGCGGTGACGACGGCGGCTGCGGCTGCCGCGCGAGCGGGGCGCCACCGTCCCGGGGCCTGTGGGCGTTGGTCGGAGCCGCGCTGCTCTTCATCCGGCGGCGCCGCGTCGAGTAGGAGGCCGCGTCAGGCCACCGCCTGGGCGTGAACGCGCGGCGAAAAGCACTGCGCGCGGAGCACGCGGGCGTCGACCTCGAGCAAGAGCGCGTGGCGGGCGTGGGCCGCCTGCGCCGCCGCGAGCGCGCTGTCGCGCCAGACCGCGAGGCCGTGCTCGCCGAACACTTCGCGCGCGAGAGGCTCGAGTGGGAAGCGCTTGCCGTGGAGCAACAGGCCGAGCCAGTCCGCGAACTCGGCCGGGACGCAACCGCTGGCCAGGCCGCCGCCGCCCCATGCCGGCAAGGCGTGCTCCCAGGCTGGCACGCCCAGCTCGGGCGCGACCGCCGAGGTGGACTTGAGCAAATAGCGGATCGCCCGGTTCAAGTGGCGGACGTGCTTCGGGAGCTCGGAGCGAGCAAAGCGCTCGGGGTGGGCCAAGCGCCCGAGGGACAGCCCGGGCGCTTGCACGAATGCGGCTGCAGACGTCGCAGCGAGCCACGCGAGCTCGTTCCACACCCGGCGCCCGTACTCGGCCGCGTCGGGCTCGGCGTGGCTCTCGAGCGCGCGAGCGCGGAGCCGCACCACGGCGTCGAGCCGGGCCGCGATTCCGGCGGCGCGCTCGGCCACCCACGCGGGAGCGCGCGTCGAGATCGGCGCGCCCGTCGCCAGCTCGAGCGCGATGGTCTCGCGCTGGCGGGGCTCCCACAAGTAGCGTGCGACACGATTGACCAGCGTCGGATCGACCGGAACGAGGAGGCTCTGAGACGCCATGGGGCGGAGGTAGCAATCGGCGTGCCCCTGGCAATTCCGTGGTTTTTTCCCCATTCCGTCCCCGCGTGCCAACTCGAGGT
Source organism: Myxococcales bacterium (assembly GCA_016191785.1). GTDB lineage: Bacteria > Myxococcota_A > Polyangia > Polyangiales > Polyangiaceae > JADJKB01. The sequence goes on from JACPVJ010000002.1 coordinate 26,831, forward strand.
TGGCTCCGAGAGTTGGCGTCGTGATATGCGCGCTGCCGGTCCATGCGTCAGACCCGCGCGCTCAAGATCTCGGCCCTCGCCCGCGAGAGCGGCGTCCCCGTGGCCACGGTGAAGCACTACCTCCGCGAGGGGCTCCTCCCCGAGCCCGTGTCGCGCACCGGCCGGAACATGTCCTGGTACGACCCGGCGTGCGTCGAGCGCATCCGCGTCATCAAGCGCCTTCAGCAAGAGCGATTCTTGCCGCTGAAGCTGATCAAGGAAGTGCTCGACAAGGTCGGCGACGACGCGAACGACCTGGCACTGGCCGCGGCCATCTCGAGCCACGTCGAGCGCTCATCACCTCACACCCCGCGCACCCGCGCCGAGCTGGTCGCCTCGGGTGTGGCCGTCACCGAGCTCGACTGGCTCAAGTCGACCGGTCTCGTCACGCCCGACGGTCAGGGCGACAGCGAGACGTACCGCGGCGACGATCTGGCCATCTTGCGGGTGCTCGGCGCCGCTCGACGTGTGGGGCTCCGAGCCGAGATGCTGCCGACGTCGATCCTCGCGGACTACGCCCGGGCGATTCGCGAGCTGGTGCGGACCGAGCTCGGGATCTTCCGTGCCGGCGTGATCCCCCTCGCCGGAGACCACTTGAGTGAGCTGGCCGATCACTCGGCCACCCTGTCCGAGCAGCTGATCGTGCTGGTCCGTCGCAAGATGCTGCTGCCGGTGCTCGAGCAGATGCTGGACGAGGCCCGGCGAGCCCGGGCCGGCGGCAAGAAGAAGGCCGCGCCCCCCCGGCCGGCGAGCAAGAGGAGAGGCCGCACGCCCGCCAGCCGGCGAAAGCCGGGCTGAGTCCGAGGGCACACCGCCGATCGCCGCGCCGGTCAGCGGCGCGCGAGCAGCTCGCCGACCGCGCTCAAGAGGTCGTCGGCGGTCATCGGCTTCTGCAGCGCGAGGTCCGTGCCCTCGAAGGGCGTCATCGACCCGGTCACGCCGAGCACCGGCACGGCCGGCGCCCGCGAGCGCAGCTCGCGCAGCACGCCCTTGCCGGACTGACCCGGCATCGCTTGATCGAGCACCACCAGCCCGAGTTGATCGGCGTTGCGGGCGACCAGCTCCAGGGCCTCGGGGCCGCTGCCGGCCTGGACGACGCGGTGGCCCGCGCTGGACAGGACCGCGGCCATGACCCGCCTCACATCAGGCTCGTCGTCCACCACCAACACCAGCGCCCCGACAACGGCAGCGCCGGCGGGCTCGGCGACGAGCGCGGACCCGGCCGCGACTGCGGCGACCGTGGGCAGCTCGACGATGGCGGTCGTGCCGACACCCAGGGTCGACTCGAACGCCAGCCGCCCCCCGTGCTCGACCACGATGGCGTACGCGCTCGAAAGCCCGAGGCCCGTGCCTCGCCCCGGCGCCTTGGTGGTGAAGAACGGCTCCGTGGCCCGCTCACGCACCGCGTCGCTCATCCCGGTGCCGTTGTCGGCGACGCGGAGCTCGACCCGTCGACCGCCGTCGGGGGTCGTGCGGCCGCGCGCGGTCACCACGATCCGGCGATCTTCGATGGCGTCGTCGAAGGCGTCCCGGGCGTTGAGCAGCAGGTTCAGCAAGACCTGCTCGATCTGCGCGCCGTCCCCCGGAATCACACCCAGGTTCGGCTCGAGCTCGAGGTCGACCTGCACGTCGCTCGGAAAGGTGGTGCGGCACATCTCCACCGTCCGTTGGACGAGCTTCGCGCAGTCGGCGTCTCGATGGGACGAGCGCCCGCCCTTACCGGCGAACAAGGTCAGCTGCCGCACGAGATCGGCGGCGTGCAACATCGCGTCCCGGCTGTCCTGGAGGAACCGGAGAAGATCGGGCGGAGACCGGGCGATCGACAGCTCGATGTTCGCGAGCACCACCGTGAGCAGATTGTTGAAGTTGTGGGCGACGCCCGCGGCAAGCTGGCCCACCGCCTCGAGCTTGCGCGCGTGGAGTAGGTCGTCGCGCAGCCGGTGGGTGTCGGTCACGTCCAAGATGCCACCGACCAAGCGTTTCGGAGCTCCGCTCGCGTCCAGCTCGACCCGACCTTTACCGGCCACCCAGCGGGTCGAACCGTCGGGTCGCACGATGCGGAGCTCGAAGTCGTCGTAGTGCCCGCTACGCAGAGCACGCGCGACGTGCTCGACAGCACGCTCGCGGTCGTCCGGGTGAATGCTGCCGAGGTGGTCATCGAAGCTCGCCGGCACCGCGCGACCGAAGATCGCGCAGGTCGATTCGTCCCAGTCGATCCGGTCCGTGGCGGCGTCCCAGCTCCAGAGCCCGATGCCCGTGGCCTCGAGGGCGAAGGCCAAGCGCTGCTTCTGCTCGGCCAGCTCGCGACGCAGAGCAGCCAGCTCAGCGCCCCCGGTCAACGGCGTACCTCCATCCCATCACCCCCACCGAGCATACGACACACGGACCGCGGAGCGAAGGCTCACGGCTCGAACAGCTCCATCGTGCGTCGATCGGCCGAGGCGCGCCGGGCCCGGGTCTCGGCCCAGCGCCGCAGCGCCTGCACGCGCTCTTCGTAGAGCACCGCCAGCGGAATGATCTCGGCCGCGGCGGCGTCCAGATCGGCCTGAGAGAGGTCGCGCCCCGCCGAGAACGCCCGGAACAGCGCGCTGGCCACGACCTGTTCGAGCTCGGCGCCCGAGAAGCGGTCCAGCCGCCGAGCCAGATCCCCCAGCGCGAACTGTGTCGGTTCGCGCCGGTGGCGAGCCAGATGCACCCGCAAGACCTCTTCGCGATCCCGAGCCGAGGGCAGATCCACGAAGAAGATCTCGTCGAAGCGGCCGCGGCGCGCCAGCTCGGGCGGCAGGCGATCGACCTCGTTGGCGGTCGCCGCGACGAAGACTGGCGCACGGCGCTCTTGCAGCCAGGTCAAGAACGAGCCGAAGGTGCGTCCGAGTCGGGCGTCCCCGGGATCGCCGCCCAGTCCCTTCTCGATCTCGTCGACCCAGAGCACCACGGGAGCCACGGCCTCGACCGCGAACAAGCCGTCCCGAAGCGCGAGCTCGGGGGTCCCCGACGCGAAGACCGCCGCGAAGTCCAGGCGCACCAGCGGCAACCCCAGCACGCTGGCTGCCGCCTTGCTGACCAGCGACTTCCCGCAGCCCTGGACGCCGCACACCAGCATGCCGCGGGGCTCGTCGAGCCCGAACGCCCGGGCGCGCTCCGAGAACGCCAGCACGCGCTGGGTCAGCCACGACTTGAGGACCCCGAGCCCCCCGACCTGGTCGAGGTCCACGTCGGGGTCGATCAGCTCGACGGTCGCGCGACTGCGGAGCACGCGGCGCTTCTCGCGCCCGACGCGCGCCGCGGCCTCGGTGGGCGAGCCCGCGGTGCTGGCGTCGCGGAAAGCACGCTCGGCCTCGAGCAGCGTCATGCCCCGGGCCGCCCGCAAGAGAGGCTCGCGCTCGCCGAGCACCGGGGTCGGCTGCTCTTGGATCACCCCGTCGAGCGCCAGCGAGAGCTCGGCGTCGCTCGGCAGCGGCAGCGCCAGCACCGCCACGTCCCGCTCGAGCTCGACGGGCAGCTCGAGCGCCGGCGCGAGCAGCACCAGCGGGGGAGCGGGCGACTCGAACCCGGCAACGAAGTCCCTGAGCGCGCGCGCCACTCGAGCCTCGCCGAGCCAGCGGTGCACGTCCAAGAGCACCCGCACGCGAGTCGGATCTTCCAGCGCTTCGAGCACCACTCGGACCAGGTCGTCCGCCGCCCCCGCCCCGGCTCGGGTCGCCGCCCAGCGGTCGATCTCGCGGCCCGGGAACAGACGGGCGACCAAGGCGAGGGCCCGGGCCTCTTCCCGCGTCTCGAGGGCGACGACCGGGAACCCGGACGCGATCTTTCGCCGGAGCTCAGTCTCGACTTCGCTGGCCACCGTCATGCCTCCGTGGTCACCCGCAGCACCTCGGCGAAGGTGGTGACGCCCCGCGCGAGCTTCTTGATGGCCGCCTCGCGCAGCGTCATCAGCCCATCGTCGCGAGCTTGCCGCATCATGTCCTTCGAGCTGGCACCGGCGGCGATCATGCGGCGGATCTTGTCGTCGACCTCCATCACCTCGAACACACCGGTCCGACCGTAGAGCCCGGTGTTTCGGCAGCGCACGCAGCCTTCGCCCTCGGGCACCATCAGCTCGCGGAACTCGCCGCCGGACTCCAGGGCGTCCACGTCCACGCCGAGCATCGCCATCTGGTCGCGCAAGAGGAAGGTCTCGACCCGACAATTGGCGCAGACCAAGCGAACCAGACGCTGCGCGGCGATGCAGACCAGCGTCGACGCCAGCACGAAGGGGTCCACGCCCAGCTCGAGCAAGCGCGTCACCCCGGTCGGGGCGTCGTTGGTGTGCAGGGTGGCGACGACCAGGTGTCCGGTGAGCGCCGCCTGCGCCGCGATGGACGCGGTCTCGGGATCGCGGATCTCACCCACCATGATCACGTCCGGGTCCTGCCGCAGAACCGTGCGCAGCCCCTCGGGGAAGGTGAGCCCGATCTTGGGCTGAACGGCGATCTGATTGAACTCGTCGAGGACGATCTCGATTGGATCCTCGATGGTGACCACGTTGATCTCGGGACTCGCGACGGCGCGTAGCGTGGCGTACAGGGTCGACGTCTTGCCGCTCCCGGTGGGCCCCGTGACCAAGATGAGCCCGGTCGATCGGGCGATGGCTCGCTCGACCATCGCCAGCTGCTCGGGGAACAGCCCGATCTCGGCCAGGTCGCGCACCATCACCTCGGGGTCGAACACTCTGAGCACCAGCTTCTCGCCGAACGCCACGCTCACGGTCGAGACGCGGAGCTCGACCTCGCGCTCGCCGCGCGCCATCTTGATGCGGCCGTCTTGGGCGCGGCGTTTCTCGGCAATGTCGAGCCGCGCCAGGGTCTTGATGCGACTGACCACCGCCGGGTGGACCACCTTGGGCAGGGTGTGCACCTTGTGCAGCACCCCGTCGATGCGCATGCGCACCACGCACTGCTCGCGATGGGGTTCGAAATGCACGTCGCTGGCGCGCTGGTCGAGCGCATAGTTGAGCAGGTACTCGACGGCGGCGACGACGTGGCTGTCGGCGGCGTCGATCTCGTCGACGCGCTTGAGCTGCACGTACCGTTCGAGGTTGCCGATGTCCACGCCGGGCGACGCGATCTCTTTGGCGGCCGCGGTCACCGCGCCCCGGAAGCCGTAGAACTCGGTGATCAGCCGGCTGATCTCGCCGGGCGCGGCCAGCACCAGGCGCGGCTCGCGCTTGACATAGGTGCGGATGTCGTCGAGCAGCTGCGCGTCCAGCGGGTCGCCGACCGCCACCGTCACGGTGGTGGCGTCCGCCGCGATCACCAGCGCGCCGTGCTTCTTGGCGAACGGCCGAGAGAGGTACTGGGGCGCGAGCTTGGCGTCGAGCTTGAGCGGGTCGAGGTCGACGAACGGCAGCCCCGCCTCGGCGGCCAGCGCCTGCATGATGGCGCGCTCGGCCAGCGGGTAACGCTCGTCCCCGCCCACGCCGAAGCCCATCGCGACCAGCACTTCGGCGGGGTGGACCGGCTCCTCGCTGCCCGGGCGCCGCGTGCGCACGACGCCGGTCTTGGCTCGCAGCACCCGCGCGCGCTCCCGGTCCTGCCGAACGATCGCCTCGCGGTGCTGTTCGGGTGTGATGAGCCGAGCGTTCTCCAGCACGCGACACAGCATCTCGACCGTGAGCGCACGCGGACGGAGCTGATGACGGGGGCTCTCCACTCACCCGGGAGGGTGCGCCGGGACACGGCGGCCATCAAGCCGGAATCGCCAACACCCGCTCGTAGGCCGAGCGGACCGCCTCGGTCACGTCACGATAGCGCTCGAGCAATTCGTCGACTCCGGTGCGACCGCCGGTGTCGTGCATGCCCATTCGTCGCGCGAGCTGGGCGAGGCCGGGCGCGCGCACGTCGAGGACGGTCGCGCTGGTGGCGTGCAGCACGTGGATGCGCTGCTCGAGCCGCCGCAAGAACGCATACGCCTCGCGCAGCGTCTCGAACTCGGGCCGCGGCAGGTACCCGAAGCTGGCCAGTGTCTCCAGCGCCTCGCCCGTGTCGGGCGAGCGCACGCGTGGGTCCTTGCCGTGGCGCATCTGGAGCCACTGCGCCAGGAACTCGATGTCGAGCAGGCCACCGCGGCCGGTCTTGAGGTCGTAGCGCCCCTCGCGCTCGCGCCCGAGCTCGACCTCCATCCGCACGCGCAGCCGGTGCATCTCGTCGACCGGCGGCTCGCCCGCTTCGTAGGCCGCGCGCGCCGCCACCCGCATCACCTCGGCCACCAGCTCGGGGTCGCCGGCGACCCCGCGGGCGCGGATCAGCGCCTGTCGCTCCCACGCCGCACCCGAGGACTGCACCGCGGGTCCGGACGAATCCGCCGAGAGCGCGGAGCCGTGATAGCGGGCGAACGACGCGAGCGAGGTCACCAGCATGCCGTGGGAGCCCGAGGGCCGCAGGCGCGTATCGAGCTCGTAGCCGGGGCCCGCCGGGTGGGCCTCGCTGATCAGCCGGATGATGCGCTGCGCGACGCGCACGAAGTACTCGCCGGGATCTTTGTCGGCGGGCGCCGCTGCCGCGTCGTACACGAACAGCACGTCGAGATCGGAGCCGTAGCCGATCTCGCGCCCCCCGAGCTTGCCGACGGCGATCACGGCGAGACCCTTCGGCTCGCCCCCCATCTCGTAGCTCAGGGCGGCGGCCACGGTCTCGTCCGCCAGCTCGGAGAGCAATCGGGTCGCGTCCCGCGTCGACAAGACCCCAGCCAAGTCGGCCACGGCCACTTCGACCATCACTCGTCGCTTGGCGCGGCGGAGGGCCTGCACGAACTGATCGCGCCGCTCGTGCGGGTCGTCGCCCGGGCCAGCCTCGGCGCGGCTGACCTCGGCGCGCACCACCCGGCGCGGCTCCGGTACGCCGTCGCGGCCAAAGAGCACCACGTCGACCAGCTCGGGGCGGCTGACGATGGCGTCACTGACGAAGGCGCTGGCGCCGACCACCCAGAGCAGCCGGGCGAGGGCCCGGGGCTCTTCCGCCAACAGCGTGACGTATGCACCGGGCTGGGTGAAGCGCCCGAGCAGCGACCTGAGCGAGCGAGCCGCCTGCTCGGGATCGGGCGACTCGGCGATGGCGTCCAGGACCTGGTCTGCCAGGTTCGGGTGGCGCTCGCGGGTGAGCGAACCGAAGAGCCCGTCGGGACGGCGCGCGAGAGCTCGCAGATGCTCGGCCACGTCGGGGCTGCCAAACGTCTGTTCGACGACCTCGGCCAGCGCGGGATCTGCGGCGTCGAGCCGCTGGATGAGCACGTGGTGTCGAGCCAAGGGTGGCGGGCCGCCCGGCGTGAGCGAGCGGAACACTCGGTGGACGCGCGCGCGCGCTGCGTCCAGCTCGTCGCCGAGCGCGGCACCGTCGGCGTACTCCAGAGTCCGCGCCAAGAGGTCGAGGTCGTGCTCGCTCTCGGGCAAGTTGTGGGTCTGGACGCCGGTGGTCCATTGAATGTGGTGCTCCACTCGCCGCAAGAGCCGATACGCCCCGGCGACGCTTCGCATCTCGCGATCGGTGACCAGACCCCGGGCCCGCAAGCGGTTGAGCGCCGGAAGGGTGCCGGTGACCCTCAGGCTCGGCTCGCGCCCGCCCCAGAACAGCTGCAAGCTCTGGACGAAGAACTCGGCCTCGCGGATGCCCCCCTTTCCGAGCTTCACGTCGCGCCCGGGGTCGGTGGACAGCTCGGCCCGCGACTGCTCGACCAGCGAGGACATTGCGCCGAAGATGGCCGGGTCGGGCTCGCGCCGGAACACGAATGGCGCGACGAGCTCGCGCTCGACCACGCGACCGAGCTCCACGCTGCCCGCGACCGGACGCGCGCGCAGCATGGCGGCGCGCTCCCAGAGGCGACCCCAGGTTTCGTAGTAGCGTTCGGACGCCGCCACGCTGTTCACGACCGGACCCTGGGAGCCCTCGGGCCGCAGGCGCAGATCGACCCGCCAGATCAGACCGTCGGCCGTCGGCTCTTCGATCGTCGCCACCGCGCGGCGCACCACGCGAGTCCAGAAGTCGTGCAGCGTGATCTCGCCGGCCGCGCCGTCGTCGCTGTCGTAGACGAAGATCAGGTCCACGTCGGAACCCGCGTTGAGCTCGTGGCCGCCGAGCTTACCCATGCCCAGGCAGACGATGGACGACGCCTCGCCGGTCTCGAGCCGGGGCTCTCCGAACCGCGCCGCCACCTCGCGGCGGGCCTCTGCCAGGGCGACCTCGATGGCGGTCTCCGCCAGATCCGAGAGCTCTGCCGCGGTCACGTCGATGCTGGCGCCACCCGTTCGCGCAGGCAAGAGCTCGCGGAGCGCGATGCGAGCGCGCTCGGCCCAGACCGCTCGTCGCAGCTTGGCCTTGACGGAGTCCAGATCCCCGAGCTCGCCGACCGCCGAGAGCAGTCGGCCGAGCAAGTCCGGGCGCTGCCGCCGGCCCCGCCACCCGACGCGACCGATCTCGTCCAGGGCGTCCACCTGCCAGCCGAGCACGGGCCCGAGCGGCGGAAAGGCGGTCGAGAGCAAGACCGAGAGCGCCCGCGGGGTCCCGAGCTCACGCTCGCGGCTCTTGGCGCGATCGGGGTCGATGGCACGCGCGCGGGCGAGCAGACTCTCGGACGACACCCGGCCGAGTTAGCATGAATCGCCAGCCGGGACGGGGTCTGCTAGAGCCTGGATCGCGTCATGCGGTTTCTCTGCGTCTCGGACATCCACGGCCACGCCCAGGCGCTGAAGGCCGTCCTCGAATACGCCAGCGGACTCGGCTTCGATCAGCTCGTCGCCTGCGGCGACCACCTCTTTCCCGGCCCCGACCCCCTCGAGGTCTGGCGGCTGCTCACCGAGCACAAGGCGGTGTGCGTCCAGGGGATCGGCGACCGCGCCCTCACCCGCGTCGACCCCGACAAGCTGTCGGCCACGACCAGCGCCGAGCGACAGCGCATCGCGCGCCTCCGCGAGGTGCACCGCGAGGTCGGCGAGCTGATCATCGCGCGGGTCGCCAAGCTGTCGACGACCGCGCGGATCCCCCTCGAGAACGACGACGAGCTGCTCGTGGTCCACGGCTCGCCCACCGATCCGACCGAGCCCTTCTCGCCCGAGATGACCGACGAGGAGATGGAGGCGCTGATCGGCGACGACATGGCAGACATCATCGTCTGCGGCGGGTGTCACGTGCCCTTCGAGCGCAGGCTGCCCGACACGCACGTCGTCGGGGTCGGCAGCGTCGGCGAAAACCCGGCCACCGGCTTCGCCAGCGCCGCGCTGGTCGAAACCAGCAGCATCGGCCATCAGGTCACGCTGCTGAACGTCGCGCTGGAGTAACGCCGTGACGACGCACCTGCTCTTCCTCGCGCTCGGCTCGGTGGGGCTCTACTTCGGGGCCGAGTGGCTGGTGCGGGGCGCGTCGGGGCTCGCGCGAGCGATGGGTGTCTCGCGCCTGGCGGTGGGGCTCACGGTGGTGGCCTACGGCACCAGCATGCCCGAGCTGATGGTGAGCTTGCTGTCGGCGGTCCAGGGCAAGAGCGCGCTCGCCCTGGGCAACGTGATGGGCTCGAACATCGCCAACCTGGGCGTGATCTTGGGCGTGACGGCCGTCATCTCACCGCCCCACGTGCAAGCCGGGCTGATGCGACGCGAGCTCCCCGCGATGCTCCTCACGGTGGCCGTCCTTCCGCTCGTCCTCTGGAACGGTGTCATCGGCCGGGTCGAGGGCGTCGCGCTGTTGCTCGGAGCGCTCTGGTTCACCCGCGTCACGCTGAAGGCGATCACTCCACCGGGAGCGCCGAAGCACACCGACACCGAACCGCCGCCGGAGTACGGCCGTCCCGCGCTGGCCGCCTTCGTGGCGCTCGGCCTGGCGGTGCTGCTCGGCGGGGGAAAGCTCTTCGTGGACGGCGCCGTCGGCCTCGCCCTCGGGCTGGGCATGAGCGAGCGGCTCGTCGGGTTGACCGTCGTCGCGATCGGCACCAGCCTGCCCGAGCTCGCGGCCTCGTTGGTCGCGGCGCTGCGTGGCGAGTCCGAGATCGCCGTCGGCAACGTGCTGGGCTCGAACATCTTCAACGTGCTGCTCATCCTCGGAGCGACCGCGCTGGCGCGTCCGGTCGAGGGGTCGCTCGCGGCGGTTCGGCTCGACCTCGTCGCGCTCGCGGTCTTGACCGTGATCACGGTGGTCAGCATGCGGACCGCTCGACGCATCCAGCGCGTCGAGGGCGCCGTGCTGATCGCCGGCTATGGCGCGTTCCTGATCGCCCTGGCCGTCGCCCACTGACCCGGGCCCCGGGGGCCAGGGCCGGACTTCTTGCCTACATCCGCCTACTTAGTGGGCAAACGCATCCCGGCCATTGGCGAGCGCGCAGGACTCTGCTAAAGCGCGCCCAGTTTCTCCCCCTGCTGTAGGGGGGGCGAGGCGAGGCCAAGCGCTTCGAACGGAAAGCCGAGCTGCCCTACTGGTGCTTGGCTGTCCGGCCGGACGTGGAAGCTCGCCTCCGCGAAAGCGGAGGTTGAACGATATGTCTATTTGGTCTGCCCGTGGCGCACTGCACAAAGCCACATTCGCTCTCACTGCATTCATGTCGCTCCTGGCGACGCTCCTGGTGAGCGGCTTCGCCCTGGCCAGCGAAGGCGGCGCCCACAAAGGTGGCGGCGAAGCCAACCTGGTCCTGCCCGACCTCGAGAAGGTCCAGATGCTGGGGATGAACGGCAAGCAGCTGCTCCTGGGCGGCTTGGGCGTCTGCGTCCTGGGCCTGGTCTTCGCCTTCATCACCCTGAAGCAGGTCGAGAAGCTGCCGGTCCACAAGTCGATGCTCGAGATCAGCGAGCTGATCTGGGAGACCTGCAAGACCTACCTGATCACCCAGGGCAAGTTCATCCTGATCCTCGAGATCTTCATCGGCGCCATCATCGTCGTCTACTTCGGCGTGCTGCAGAAGTTCCCGGTCGAGCGGGTGGCGATCATCCTGTTCTTCAGCCTGGTGGGCATCGCCGGCAGCTACGGCGTGGCCTGGTACGGCATCCGCATCAACACCTACGCGAACAGCCGGGTGGCCTTCGCCAGCCTCAAGGGCAAGCCGTTCCCGCTCTACGCCATTCCGCTCAAGGCCGGCATGAGCATCGGCATGGCGCTGATCAGCGTCGAGCTCTTGATCATGCTCGCCATCTTGCTGTTCATCCCCCGCGAGTACGCGGGGCCCTGCTTCATCGGCTTCGCCATCGGCGAGTCGCTGGGTGCCTCGGCGCTGCGCATCGCCGGCGGCATCTTCACCAAGATCGCCGACATCGGCTCGGACCTGATGAAGATCGTCTTCAAGATCAAGGAAGACGACGCGCGAAACCCGGGAGTCATCGCCGACTGCACCGGCGACAACGCCGGCGACTCGGTGGGTCCCTCGGCCGACGGCTTCGAGACCTACGGCGTGACGGGCGTCGCGCTCATCACCTTCATCCTCTTGGCGGTGCCGCAAGAGCTGCTGCAAGTTCAGCTCTTGGTCTGGATCTTCGCGATGCGCGTGATGATGGTGGTCGCCAGCGGGCTCTCTTACCTGGCCAACGAGGCCTACCAGAAGGCCACCCTCGGCCCGAAGGACAAGTTCAACTTCGAGCACCCCCTCACCGTCCTGGTGTGGCTGACCTCGTTCGTGAGCGTCGGTCTCACCTTCTTGGTGTCGTACTTGCTCATCCCCGGTCTGGGCGGCGACCCGACCCTGTGGTGGAAGCTCAGCATCATCATCAGCTGCGGCACCCTCGCCGGCGCGATCATCCCCGAGCTGATCAAGGTGTTCACCAGCACCGAGAGCCGGCACGTGGACGAGGTCGTGACCTCGAGCCGCGAGGGCGGCGCCTCGCTCAACATCCTGTCGGGCATGACCGCCGGCAACTTCAGCGCGTTCTGGATGGGTATCGTGCTCTTGGTGCTGATGGGCGCCAGCTACTACGTGAGCACCATGGGCCTCGAGACCGTGATGATGGCCCCCGCCGTCTTCGCCTTCGGCCTGGTGGCCTTCGGCTTCCTCGGCATGGGCCCGGTGACCATCGCCGTCGACAGCTACGGCCCGGTGACCGACAACGCCCAGAGCGTCTACGAGCTGTCGACCATCGAGAGCATCGAGGGCATCGAGGAAGAGCTCGAGAAGGACTTCAAGATCAAGGTCAACTTCGATCGCGCCAAGCACATGCTCGAAGAGAACGACGGCGCCGGCAACACCTTCAAGGCCACGGCCAAGCCGGTGTTGATCGGGACCGCGGTCGTGGGTTCGACGACCATGATCTTCTCGATCATGGTGATGCTGACCAACGGCCTGAAGGACAACCTGGAGAAGCTCTCGCTGATCCATCCGCCCTTCTTGCTCGGCCTGATCGCCGGCGGCGGCATCATCTATTGGTTCACCGGCGCCTCGACGCAGGCCGTGAGCACGGGCGCCTACCGCGCGGTCGAGTTCATCAAGGCGAACATCAAGCTCGAGGGCGTGACCAAGGCGAGCATCACCGACAGCAAGAAGGTCGTCGAGATCTGCACGACCTACGCGCAGAAGGGCATGTTCAACATCTTCCTGGTCGTGTTCTTCGCGACCCTCGCCTACGCCTGCGTGGAGCCGTTCTTCTTCATCGGCTACCTGATCAGCATCGCGCTCTTCGGCCTGCACCAGGCCCTCTTCCTGGCCAACGCCGGCGGCGCCTGGGACAACGCCAAGAAGGTGGTCGAGGTCGACTTGAAAGAGAAGGGCACGCCCCTGCACGACGCCTGCGTCGTAGGCGACACGGTGGGCGATCCCTTCAAGGACACCTCCAGCGTGGCGATGAACCCGATCATCAAGTTCACCACGCTCTTCGGCCTGTTGGCCGTCGAGATGGCGCTGCAGTTCGGTCGTCAGACCAGCGCGATCCTCGCGGTGGTGTTCTTCGCGATCATGCTGTTCTTCGTGTACCGCAGCTTCTACGGCATGCGCATCCACTCGGGGGAAGAGACGGCGCCGACCAAGAAGCCGGAGCCCGAGCCGGCGGAGTGAGGGTCGCGCCTCACCGCTGAAGGCGGGGTCGACTTCGGTCGGCCCCGTTTTCGTTTTGTGGGCGGCACGACACTGCGAAGTGGCTCTTCAACCGCCATGACGCCAAGGTCGCCAAGTTTCGCCAAGGGGATCTCGAGGTGGCTATGGACAGGGGCGGCGCAACGAGGGCGAGGGTCGCGCGGGCGCCCTCGACGGGCACGAGCTCCTCAGACAGTGCTCCGCCGGATCGGCTCATGAGCAGCGCTCGCCGCCGAGCTGAGCCGACGCGACATTCCTGTCGAGCGTCAAGTTCTTCTCACTTGGCGCGCTTGGCGGCTTGGCGGTTCGCTCTTTCCCGAAACCCTCCGTGCACTCATGGACGAGTGAACGGCATGGGCGCTAGCGGCGCTTCGCCGGCGCCTTCTTCTTCGCCGGCGCCTTCTTCTTCGCCGGCGCCTTCTTCTTCGCCGGCGCCTTCTTCTTCGCCGGCGCCTTCTTCTTCGCCGGCG
>JACPVJ010000015.1 GCA_016191785.1 Myxococcales bacterium
CGGCGGCGCGACCGGCGGTGGCGGCTCGCCGGGCGGCGGCGGGTCGACCGGCGGCGGCGGCTCGCCGGGTGGCGGCGGTTCGCCGGGCGACGCGGCCGGGGACTGAAGCGCGGTCGGTTCCGCCTCGACCGACGACGGGGCGCAGGCGGCTCCGCGGGCTAGGGGAGGCTCACTCTCGCCAGAAGAACTTCCACGGGTTGTGCTTCAGATCCCGGAGCATTTCCTGCAGGTCGTCGTACAGCGCCTCGTCCATCACCAGGGCGCCGACCGTGCCTTTGCCGCGCTTGATGTGGGCCACCATCGACTGCGCGTCCGCGGCCGCGAGCTTGGCCCGCCCGGTGGTGTCGCTGACGTCCTGGGTGATCTTCTCGTACTTCTTCAGCTGCGGGTCGCTGCTCAGCGTGCCGGTGAGCTTCTTGGCATCCGAGAGCACGCCGCGGCTGTCGGCGAGCAGCGGGCCCACCTCTTTGTCGACGGTGGTGGTGGTGCGCTCCACGTTGCTGATGATCCGCTGGATCTGCGGGTTGTCGACGTAGCGATCCCGCGCCGCGCGCACGGTCTCGTTGCCCTCGACCGTCAGCGTCTCGACGTTGGTCACGATGCTGTCGAGCTTCTTCCCGTTGTTCGCCATGAAGTCGCCGGTGCCCTTGAGGGTGGCGTGCAGGCCGTCGAAGGTCTCGCCGATCTTCTTGTCGTTGTTGCTGATGCTGACGTACGCCCGATGCAAGAGCTCGTAGCTCTCGCTCAAGAGCAGGTCGAGGCGCGGCGGACTGATGCCGCTGACCACGGCTTCGTCGCCGAGCACCGGCTGGTCTTGTGACCCGGGCTCGACCGCCAAGAACTGCTCGCCGAGCACGCCCTGGGTGGTCACGTACCAGCGCGAGTTCTGGTAGATCGCCTTCTGGTAGCGCTTCTCGACGTTGGCCACGATGCGGATCGGCGCCACCGGCTTCTGGGTCTTGGGGTCGACCTCGCCGCCGCGGAAACGCATCTCTTTGACCTTGCCGACCTTCACGCCGGCGATCTTCACCGGTGCGCCGCTCTGCAGGCCGCCGGGATTGTCGAAGTCCACGTACACGGTGTAGGTCGGCTCGAAGCTCAGCCCGCCCATCACGACCACGAACGCGCCAAGCAGGCCCAGGGCCAGCAAGATCAGCACGCCGACTTTCACTTCGATCGATCGTTGGCTCATGGATCAGGCCTCCATCGGTCCTTCGGCACGACCGTTGATGAACTGTTGGATGATTCCGTCGGGCGAGCTCTTGAAGTCGTCACGGGTCCCGAGGAGCTTCACCTCACCTTTGTACAGCATCACGATGCGGTCGGCGATCGTGAAGATGCTCGACAGGTCGTGAGAGACCACGATGCTGGTGACCCCCAGCGTGTCGCTGAGCTCGCGGATCAGCTTGTCCACCCGGCGCGCGCTGACCGGGTCCAGGCTGGTCGTGGGTTCGTCGAAGAGCACGTAGCGGGGCTGTAGCGAGAGCGCGCGGGCGATGGCCACCCGCTTGCGCATGCCGTCGCCGAGCTCGGCCGGATAGCGGTCGCCGAAGTCGGCCATGTGCACCTGGGTGAGCAAGCGGCGCGCCTCGCTGGCTGCCTCTTTGGGCTTCAGCCCTTTGTGCTTGCGGAGCGGCAGCGCCACGTTCTCGGCGCAGGTCATCGAATCGAACAGCGTCGAGTGCTGGAAGACCATCGCGCACTTCATGCGCACCCGGTACATGTTGGTCTCGTCGAAGCGGCTGACCTCTTCCCCGTCGAGCCAGATCTCGCCCCCGTCGGGGTAGAGCAGGCCGATCAGGTGCTTGATCAGCACGCTCTTGCCCACCCCCGAGGCGCCGATGATGAAGAACACCTCGCCGTCTCGCACGTCGAAGCTGACGCCCCGAAGCACGCTCTTCGGGCCGAACGACTTCTTCACGTCGCGAAACGAGATCATGCGTCAGCCGAAGATCAAGAAGCCCGCGCCGCTGATGAAGAAGTTCAGGATGATCACCGCGAGGGACGAGTTGACGACCGCGCGAGTGGTGGCCCAGCCCACGCCCTCGGACCCGCCGAAGGTCGAGAGCCCGCAGTACCCGCTGACCACCGGGATGGCGGCGCCGTAGGCCACGCACTTGGCCAGGCCGATGGTCAGGTCGCCGGCGTCGACCATGCTGACGTTCACGAAGGTGCGCGGGTTGATGTCGAAGAAGGCGTAGCCGGTCCACATGCCGGTGGTGAACGCGACGCCCGCGGCCAGCACCACCAGCACGGTGGTCATCACGATGCTGGCCTTGAAGCGGGGAACGATCAGGTAGTCGATCGGGTCGGCCGCGCACATGCGCAGTGCGTCGACCTGCTCGGTCACCACCATCGAGCCGATTTCGGCGGCGATGCCCGCGCCCACGCGGGTGGCGAGCATCAAGGCCGAGATGCTGGCGGCCAGGTCCCGGACCAAGAGCTCGAGAAAGGTCGCGCCGAGCAGCGACAGATCGGGCACCACGCGCTTGGCCTGCAGACCCGCCTGGAACACCAGGATCATCCCGATGAAGCCCATCACCACGCACAAGAACACCAGGCTCTGGTTGCCGACCGCGTACATCTGCTGCACCACCGCCCCGGGGCGCCGGACGCCGCGCACCGAGTAGTAGAGCGTCTTGACGAACACCGAGTACATCGCGCTCGCCGCGCGCAGCAGATCGAGGACCGAGCCGCCGAGCCAGGCCAGGCCGGTGCGCTCGTGCACGACCGCGTCTTCGTCGATGTGACCGACGGCGCTCTCGGGCGAGGGTTCGATGGCCTCGGTCATGCTCACCCGATGGCGAACGAGACGATGTAGTCGAGCACGAAGATGCCGGCGGCGCTCACCACCACCGTGCTGTTCACCGCCCGGCCCACGCCCGGGGCGCCGCCGCTGGTGGCGATGCCGAACTGGCAGCTGGCCAGGGCGATCACGATCCCGAAGACCACGCTCTTGATCAGGCCGTGGAAGACGTCCCCCAGGCCGAGCAGGCCGCTGGTCAGGCCGTTGAAGAAGACCATCGGCTCGACCCCCAAGATGCCCGTGCCGGCGTAAGCCGCGCCGAACAGCGCGAGCGCGTCGGCGAACACCGTGGACAGGAAGAGCGTGGTCACGATGCCGATGAAGCGGGGCACGATCAGGAAGCTGATCGGATCGATGGCCAGGGCCCGGAGCGCGTCGATCTGCTCGGTGACCACCATCGTGCCGAGCTCGGCGGTGTTGTTGGCGCCGACCCGGCCCGAGATCATCAGCGCCGTGAGCAGGGGGCCGATCTCGCGCAGCGTGCCGAAGCCCGCGCCCCAGCCGAGCAAGCCGTGGGCGCCGTAGCGCTGAACCAGCGGTGCGGCCTGGATCACCATGATGCCGCCGGTGAAGAGCGCCGTCACCACCACGATGGGCACGGACTTCACACCCATCTTGTACAGGTTCTTCATCAGCTCGCTGCGGTCGAAGGACAGCCGCACCAGCCGCGAGGCGATGCGCCCGAACATGACCCCCATGCCGCCCACGACCTCGCTGGTCGTGAGGAAGAAGGCGCCGAGCGAGGCGAAAGGCTGGAGGGCGCGGGACACCACGGAGTGCGCCATCATAGCGGCCCTTCCGGGATGCCGTGCACGAACTGATGCACGTAGGGGTCGGCGCTCTCCTGGGCCTCTTGGGTGGTGCCGTCGAAAATCAGCTGTCCGCGGTACATCATGCCCACACGGTCGGTGACGGTGAGCAGGCGGTCGAGGTCGCTCGAGACCATGATGACCGTGGCCCCGGCGGCGCGCTGCTCGGCCCGGAGCATGTCGAAGATCTTCTGACTGGTCACCGGGTCGAGGCCCGCCGCCGGCTCGTCGTAGAGCACGATGGGTGCCCGAGCGACGGTGGCGCGGGCCACGCCCACGCGCTTCTTCTGTCCGCCCGAGAGGCCCGAGGGCAGGCGATCTTCGAACCCCGGCAGCGACACCACCTGCAAGCGCTCGGCGACGCGCTGGCGCACTTCCTCTTCCGGCAAGTCGAACAGCCTCCGGAGCGGGAAGGCGATGTTGTCCGCGACGGTCATGAAGTCGAAGAGCGCGTTGTTCTGGAACAGCATGCCGATCTGCTTGCGGAACTCCTGCAGCTCGAGGTCGCTCATCGCGAAGATGTCGCGACCGCGGATGGTCACCGTGCCGGCCTCGGGGCGGATCAGCCCCACGATGATCTTGAGCAGCACGCTCTTGCCGGCGGCGCCCGGGCCGATCAGCCCGTACAGGCAGCCGTCGGGGACGCGCAGGTTCACCCCGCGCAAGACGGGGCGGTCGAACGACTTGGTGATGCCAGCGAGCTCGATCACCGGGGTTTTTCGGCGGCAGCGCGCAGATCGTCGAGGGTGGCGTTCGCCCGCCGGACCTTGGCCCAGAGCGCCAGCAGCACACCGATGAGCAGCAGGTTGATGAACGCCACCGCCGCGACGCCGAGCCTGAGCGGCGTCAGCGAGCCGCGGGTGACGGTGATCGGACCCAGCCGGCTGAGCTCGCGATCGACCGGCCGCCCGGCGGCGGGCGCGGCACTGAGCACCACGCGGACCTTGTCGGGGGCGAGGCCAGGCACCGCGCCGGCGACCAGGCTCTGCACGTCAGTGGCCTGGATCGGCGGCGCGCTGGTGCGGTGCCGGATCAGCACCGAGGCGGTGGCGCTGTCCTTCTGATCACCTTCGAACGCGGCCTTCGCCGGCACGGCGAGGTGCACGCGGGCCGACAGCACACCGTCGATGGCCCGCAGCGAGCGCTCGAGATCGCCAGCCGTGCCCGCGACCAGCTTGGCGTGCTCGGCGCCACGGCTCGGCACCAGGCCGCCTTGGCCGAGCGCGTCGAGCACGCCCTTGGTCTCGGGCGGGGGCAGGCCCTCTTGGCGCAGAACCTGGGCGGCGCCCGAGGCGTCGTCCCGCGCGACCAGCACGCGGTAGCGACCTTCGGTCTGGGGATCGGCTTCCTTGCTGGCGGCGATGCCGCTCTCTTCCAGGGCGACGACGACGCGGTTGGCGTCGGTCTCTTCCGCGCCGTTGACGATGGGGACGGCGCAGCCGCTGAGCGCGAGCGCCAAGACGAGGCCCCATTTCATGGGCGGAGTCTTACCTCACGCCGGCGAAGGCGGGAAGCGGGGCGCGGTGGGGCGCCGGTTCTGGCTCGGCCGGGGCCACCCCCTCTGGCGGCGCGGAGCGCGGCACCCGAATCAGAAGGCGGTGCGAGTCACGTCCAGGTTCGGTCGGGACGGGAACGACAGGCCCCGCACGCCGCCCGCGATGCACGACGCGACGCCGGGGTTGTTGGGCTTCACCGTCACCGAGACGCCGACCGCGCGTCCGTTCTGTACCGCGGCGCAGATGTTGATCTGCATGTCGTCGGGCGCTCCGCAGTGCGCGAAATAGGTGCCCTTGTTCAGGATCGAGCCGTACTGCCCGGCGGTGAGGTCGGCCTGCTTCTGGCCACCACCGATCGTGACTTCGTCGCCCTTGTAAGCGGCGATGGCGCCCTCGCACGACATGCCGCCGGACAGGATCGGGATGCCGTTCGACACGCCGAGCACGCCGCCCTTTCCACCGGGCCCCCCGGCGCCGGGGCGGCCCGCGGTCTTGAGCCCGCCGTCGACGTCCACGTTGGTCGCGGTGTCCCCGTGCACGGCGATGGCGTCGCTGCGCGAGCCGCGGCGCGCCACCAGCCAGATCGCGGCGGCGGCGACCAGCGCACCGACCACGGCCACCCCAATCAACGCCTTGCTGGTGGTGCTCTTGCGCTCGGCGGTGACGGTCTTCTCGAGGGCGACCTTCTCGGCCTTGATGTCGCGGTGCAGGCGCGCGTGCTCGGCGAAGGGCGCGAACTCTTCCCAGTCGCGGATCGCTCGCTCGTCCTTGCTGAACGCGTCCCGGAGCACGTCGCCTTCGACGAAGGTGTGGCTCGCGATCTGTTGCAAGAGCTCGACGGCGCTGAACGGGCCGTGATCCATGCCCTCTTTGATCACCACGTAGCGCGGCCGCTTGTCCCGCTCGAGGCGGGCCTTGAGCTGCGCGAGCTCGGTGGTCGAGTCGCTCATTCGCGGGCCCGAGCCCGGCGCCTGGGCCACGGCCAGGTTGAGGGGACCGGACGGCACTTCGTTGTAGATCTGGCTCGGAGCGGGCGGCAGCATCGAGAGCGAGACGTCGACGTCGAAGTTGTTGTCGTGGTCGAGGTGACTCTCGTCGGCGGGCGGTGGCGCGATGCTGCCGGTCGGCGCCAGGTGGTGCAGCGCCTGGGCCAGTGCCTTGAGGTCGTCGGGCCGGTGGGTCGGATCCGCGACCAGTGACTTGGCCAGGATGATCTCGAGGTCCCGGGGCAGGGTGGGGACCACCTCGGACGGGCGCCGCATGCCGGGGCCCACGGTCATGCCCGTCAGCAGCTCGTAGGCGATGGCGCCGATGGCGTAGACACTCGCGCGGGCGTTGCCCGGCTTGCCCTCGCGCTCCTCGGGGGCCATGCAGACCTTGTCCCGGGGCAGGGTCGGCGGCCGGGTCGCGAGGTCCATGGCGATGCTCACGCCGCCGGCGGGGTCGATCGCGATGCACGACGGGTGGATGAAGAGGCTCTGACCCTCCGCGTGACGGTCGGCGATCTCGACCGCCAGGGGCACGATGATCCCGATGGTCTCCTTCAGCGTGTGCAGGGTTCCGCGGGACCGGGCCTCCTCCATTCGAGCGCGGAGGCTGCCGGGGGGGACGGTGGAACCGACGGGAAGCGGAGTGCCAATGCGTTGCGCGCTGGTGGTCATCTTCGGTGCGGGGTCGGAAGTCTACACCGCTCGGCGACGGGCGACAGCCTCGGAATGTCTAGAGCGCGGTTTCGTCCTCGCGGCGCGGGCCCCGCCAGGGATCGCGGCGCTTGGCGTATCGACCGCGCACGAAATTTCCCAAAACCGGCGCGATGTTGCGGGCGATGTCCTCGTCCCACTCGCCGCCGTTCACGTAGTCCAGGGGGCGGTTGCCGTCTCCGACCAGCGCGAAGCCCGGCACCTTGGCCACCGGGATGCCGAGGAACGTGAGATCTTGGCCGAAGTCGCGGGCGTTGACCCGCACCACTCGGACGGATTCGAGCGCGGTCTGCATTTCGGTCGCGGGCAAGGACGCGGCCACCCCGTTGCAGGGCAGGCAGTCGTCCACGACCACCCACAGCAAGAGCTTCTTGCCGTCGTGGGCCGCGGTCTTGCGCTGGCTCTCGAGCTCGCGCGACAGCGAGGTCAGCTCGCGGTCGAGGTCCACCAGATCCACCTTGCCGACCTTGGTCGCGATGACGCCGCCCTGGCGCGAGCTGGCCGGGCCGGCCCCTTTCGGCGCGGGAGACGGCGGCGTGGGCGTGGGCGGAAGGAACGTGGGCACCGGCGCCGGCGCGACCACGGGGACCGGCGGCGTGGGCGTCGTGACCGGTGAGGGCGAGCCGGCCCAAGACAGCACGGCGGCCAGGCCCAGCACCGACGCGATCACGTTCAGGCCGCCCAGCACGGCGCCGCCGATCGCCAGGCCCGAGCCGGTGAGCGCGCCCTCCGAGCGGTTGATCTCGCCCTTGGCGACGATCCCCAGGGTGAGCGCGAACAGGCCGCCGATGGCGGGGATGCAGGTGAACCCCAGGACCGCGAGGACCAGCGCCCAGATCGCCAGCGCGCTGGTCCGGGCCGGGCCGGTGGGCGCGCCGTCCGGGCTCTGGGCTGGCGGGCCCTTCGCGTACGGGTCGTAGATGGGGGCGCCGTCGCTCACGTGCCGTCGAGTATAGCGCCTCGGCGCAGATCAGAAACCCACGCCGACGGTCGCGAGCACGAGCAGGTAGGCCTTGGCGTTGGGCGTGTCCGAGCCGCGGATGGCCGGAACCGCGCCGATCACGTCGATCGAGGCCCGGGCGTCGGTGTCGCGGATCGGCAGCGCGTATTGCAGCGTTCCGCGCAGGGTGCCCACGCCCAACGTGTAGGAGTCGGTGGTGCCGGCGTCGTCGGTGAGCTGCATGCGAGCGGCCGCTGCTCCGGCGCCGAGGATGGGATGGAGGGGTCCGTAGTGGTTGAAGTCCAGCCACAGCTCGCCGCCGTATTGCGACAGACCGCGCTCGCCCCCGACGCGGACCCAGGCGCCGCTGAAGCGAACCCCCGCGGCCTTCTCGCCGACGTCGACCGCAGCGAACAGGCCGCCGTCCGGCGTGCTCTCCGAGATGCGGAGCGCGGGGCCGGTGTGGATGCGGACCGTCGAGCGGGGGCGGTTGAAGTCGTCGTAGGGGCGGTCGTAAGGGCGGTCGTAGGGGCGGTCGTACGAGTCGTAGGGGCGGGACGTGGCCACCACCGGGGCGGGCTGGTCCGGGGGCTCGGCATAGGGCTGGGCGCTGCCCAGGGTCGGGGTCAGGGAAACCAGCGCCAGCGCTGCGAAAACCAGGTGCCTCATGCGATCCTCCAAGCGGGTTCGACGAAGGAACGCGACAGCCCTCCCCGAGCTTACGCTATGGTTCCTCTGGCATGCGCGTCTGGCTTTCGTCGGTGGGTCTCGCGGCGGCCCTGATCGCCGTGGCGCCTCCGGCTTCTGCCCAGGCCGCGAACCCCGCGGCCGCCAAGAAGCATTTCGAAACCGCCAAGAAGGCCTACAAAGCCGGCGCGTACCAGGACGCGATCCGCGAGCTGAACCGAGCCATCGAGCTCGATCCGAAGGGGAAGGACCTCTTCTACAACCTCGGCTTGGTCCACGAAAAGCTCGGAGATATCGAGCCGGCCATCGCTGCGTTCAAGCGCTACGCCGAGCTCGAGACCGACGTGGCCGAGCTCGAGAAGGCGATCCAGATCCAGCGCCGGCTGGAAGGCGCACGGGACGAGCTGGCACGGAAGAAGGCCGCCGAAGAGCAGCCGAAGGCCGAGGAGCCGCCTCGGGTGATCGTGGTCAGAGAGCCCGCGCGGGACCGCGAGCCGAGGAAGGCGAAGCCGGAGAAGGGTCGCCTCGACGGCTGGGTCTACGCCACCGGGGGGCTCGCCCTCGTGGCGTTCGGTGTGGGGACGTACTACGGCCTCACGGCGCTCTCGACCGAGAAGGACAGCGAAGAGCCCACCAGCGGGTCCCTCAGCGTCGCCGAGCTGGCAGACCGCAAGACTCGAGCTCACAACTTCGCGGTGGTCGCCGACGTCGCATTCGCCGTAGGCGCAGCATCGGCCGGCGCTGCGGCGGTGCTGTACTTCACTCGCGACGCCAAACCCAGCACGCCTCGGGTCGGTCTGGTGATGACGCCGAGCTCGGCGGCGCTTCGAGGAGCGTTCTGATGCGCGGGCGCGTCGTATGGGCCTGGGGCCTCGCCAGCGTCGTGCTCGGGCTGGGCGTCGCGTGCTCGAGCATGATCGAGGCCGATCTCGCCCAGGTCAGCTGCTCGCGGGAAGGCGAGATCGGGCCGCCGGATTGCCCTGCGGGGCACTCGTGCCGGGCCGGCGCGTGCGCGCCGTGCGCCGCCCAGGACATCTGCGGCAACGGCGTCGACGACGACTGCGATCGGCTGGTCGACGACGGCTGCACCGACGGCGCCAGCGGTGGCGCCGGCGGCGGCGGGGCCGGCAGCGGCGGGGACGTGGGCGGGGGTGGCACCGCGGGTTCCGGGGGAACCTTCGCCGGTGGCGGGACCGGCGGTGGCGGGACCGGCGGCGTCGGTGGGGTAGCGGGCAGCGGCGGCGGCTCTGGCGGCGGCGGTGGCTCCGGCGGTGGGGGCGGCGGTGGGGGCGGCACCGGCGGCGTCGCGGCGGGCTCGATCGGCAGCATCTGCGCGACGTCGGCCGAGTGCGCCACGACGCTGTTCTGCGAGAACCCCGCGGTGTTCGGCGGCACCAGCGGTTCGAAGGTGTGCACCCGCGCCTGCTGCAAGAGCGAGGACTGCGGCAGCGGGTCGAGCATCTGCTACCCAGCGGTGCACGGCGGCAGCGCCTGCGTGCCCGCAGCGTCTGTCGGTCGCGCCGAGCCCGGGGCCAGCGGCGCGGGCTACACGTGCTCGAAACACTCCGACTGCCGGTCGGGGCTGTGCGAAAATAACCAGTGCTTCGACACGTGCTGCAGCGACCAGAACTGCTCCGGCTCGGCATATTGCGTCAAGCGCACGCTGCCGGGGGCCACGCGCAGCGTGTGGGCGTGCGGCACGAGCCCGGGCACCGGTGGCTACCAGGCCCCCTGCGGCGCTGATTCCAGCTGTCAGAGCGGCTTCTGCACCGGTGCGTACTGCAGCAAGCCGTGTTGCACCGCCAAGGACTGCGGCGGCACGATCACCAACCTGGCCTGCTGGCACGTCTCGGGGATCCGCCGCTGCTACTACCCGGGCTTCAGCATGGGGACGAAGAACCTCGGCGAGACCTGCGCCAACAACGGCGAGTGCAAGACCGGCCACTGCGTCGGCAACGGCACCACGGGGTATTACTGCTCTGACACCTGCTGCAGCAATTCCGACTGCGGAAGCGGGTTTTCGTGCCGCGCGGTGGCGGTCACCAGCACGAACCAGTTGCTTTGCGTCAAGTTGTAGGTCAAGCAGTGCTCCGAGCCCCCGGTCCCATGGCCGCTCAGGACTACGGAGACGAAGAGCCCACCTTGCCGCCGCTCGACCCGCGGGCGGGAGCAGTGTGCCCGCGCTGCCACACGCACGCGGCGGCCGGAGCGAGCGGTCGCTGTCCCCGGCACGACATGGCGTACGTGGACGCGCGCGAGCTCGTCGAGAGCGGCGGCGACACGCTGCTCGGCGCCCGCATCGCGGGCCGATTCACGATCTTGTCCCGCCTCGGTTCGGGCTCGATGGGGGCGGTGTACCGCGCGCACCAAGACGCCGTCGGTCGCGACGTGGCGCTCAAGATCGTGCGGGCCGAGCGGGCCTACGACTCCGAGACCAAGGCGCGCTTCGAGCGCGAGGCGCGCGCGACCAGCGCGCTGGTCAGCCCGCACACCGTGACGGTGTTCGACTTCGGCGAGGCCGCTGACGGCTCGTGGTTCTTGGCGATGGAGCTGCTCGAGGGCGAGACTCTGGGGGAGCGACTGCGCAAGATCCGGCGCTTCTCGGTCCCGGACGCGGTGCGCATCGCGCGCCAGGCGGCGGTCTCGCTGGGCGAGGCCCACGGCAAGGGGATCATCCACCGCGACCTCAAGCCGGACAACCTGTTCCTCACCCTGGTGCCCGTGAAGAGCGGCGAGCCGGAAGAGATCGTGAAGGTGCTCGACTTCGGCATCGCCAAGCTGGTGCGCGGTGACGATCAACGCGTCGATCAGCTGGAAACCCAGGCCGGCACGGTGTTCGGCACGCCGCGCTACATGTCCCCCGAGCAGGCCCAAGGCGCGCCCCTCGACGCGCGCACCGACGTGTATTCGCTGGGTGTCATCCTCTATCAGATGTTGGTCGGGCGGCCGCCGTTCGTGGACGACGACGCGGTGGTGGTGATGGCCAGCCACATCAAGGAAGATCCGCCGTGGTTCGGGCTGGTCGCGCCCGAGGCGCGGATCCACCCCGAGGTCGAGGCGGTGGTGCGGCGCGCGCTCAGCAAAGAGCCCGAGCGCCGCCAGCAGTCGGCGGACCAGCTGGTGGCCGAGCTCGACGCGGCGCTGGCCCAGACCGTCGGCGGCACCGGGCTCCACGCGACCAGCTGGGTCGGGCCGCCGGCAGGGCGGCGCTCCGGCTCTCGTGCAGCGATGGTGATCGGCGGAGCGATGGGCCTGGTGGTGATCGCCGCCGGCGCGTTTCTCTTGGTGCGCCGGTCGTCCGAGCCGAACATTCAGGCGCTCGCTGCCTCGGCTCCGGCGACGGTCGCGCCCTCGGCCGCGCTGGCGCCCCCGGCCGCGACCAGCGCATCGAGCCCCGCCGTCGACCCGGCTCCGAGCGCGAGCGCCGACGCGGGTGCGGCTCCGCGGGCGAGTCGAAAGCCGCCGCGGCGGCCTCTGGGGGCCAATCCCGAGCTTCCGGCCCCGAAGGCCGACGGCTATGGGAAGTTCGATTAGCTCCGGTAAACCCGCGTTGCGGCTGCAAGATGCAGCGTGTTAGGGTCCCGCCGGCATGGACCCCCGCGAGATGGAGGCGCTGGTACAGCGCCTGGTCCACAACCCCCACGATCAGGAAGCCATCCGGTATGCGCACCACGCGGGTCAGAGCGATCCGCGATCGTACGCGATGCTGCTCGAAAAGGTCGGGACCGCGACGCAGGATCCGACCTTCGCATGCCACTGGCTGACCGAGGCCGCGCAGGTTTGGTCCGAAACGCTCTCCGACGCTCACCGCGCCGCGCGCGCGTTGATGATCGCCATCGACCGCGACCCCACCCAGCCGGCGCCGGCCGATCGGCTCGCGACGCTCTATCGCGAGAAGGGTGACACCAAGGCGCTCGCGGCGCTGCTCGAGCGGCGGGCGAAGGCCTTGTCCCCGCTGGCGCAACAAGACGCCGAGATGCGCGCCCACGTCGCCGGCATCCACGAAGAGCTCGGGCGGCTCTGGGCCGAACCGCCGCTCTCGCAGCCGAAGAAGGCGATCGAGAACTTCCGCCGCGCGCTCGACTACGACCCGTCCAGCCAGTACTCGATCTACTCGGTGCGCGAGATGCTCAAGACGGCCCAACAGTGGGCCGAAGCGATCCCGTACTTCTCGATGGAGATCGCGCTCACCGACGACCCCGATCGACAGGTCGCGCTCTATCGCGACGAGGCCGAGGTCCGGAAGCTCGCCGGTGATCTGGGCGGCGCGACCGACGCCCTGCGCCACGCGCGCACGGTGGACGGTGGGCGCGACGCGGGGCTCAAGCAGCTCTTTGCCACCATGGTGCTCGAGCGCAAGCAGGCCGGTGACCTGCCGCACCCGAGCGAGCTCGGCGAGGCCGCTCAGCTGTTCGTCGAGCTCGCGGAAGAGTACCCGGGCGAGCACGGGCTTTCGTACTCCACTTGCGCGCTCGATCTCGAGCCGGGGAACGATCGCGCGATCCAGCTCGCGATGTACTACGCCGAGCAGAGCGGGCGGCAGGCGTCGATCGCCGGCAAGGCGGCCGCCTACTTGAAGGCCAACCCCCAGGGCGCCATGGCCGGGGACGCGCGCTCACTCGTGTCCCGCGCGATGCAGTCGGACGACCGCGGTGGCGGCGACGACGACGACTCGATGATCGAAGCGCTGGCGCCGCCGGTCGACGCCCCGAACCCCGATCGCATCCGCGCGCTGCTCGACGTGGCCGACGCGCTGGTTCGCAAGACCAAGAAGAACGACGCCGCGGCCAAGTACAAAGAGGTGCTCGACCTCGACCCGGCCAATGCCGACGCGCTCACGTTCATGGAGGGGTTTCTCCGCCAGACGCGCAAATACGCCGAGCTCCGCGATCTTCTCCAGGCGGCCTCCAAGACGCCGGGCGTGGACAGCGACGTGCGCAAGGGCTGGCTGCGCGAGCTGGCGGGGCTGTGCGAGACGCAGCTCAGGGATCTGGACTCGGCCATCGCCGCGCTGAAGCAGCTGGTCAATCTGGACAAGAGCGACGAGGGGCCGAAGACCCAGCTCAAGCGCCTGCTCGAGCGCACCGGTCACTGGGACGACCTGGCCACGCTGCTCGAGCAAGAGGCCGAGCAGACCAGTGACGTCGAGACCCGCATCTCGATGGAGAAGGCTTTGGCCAAGCTCCACGAGCAGAAGCGCAAAGATCCGGTGGCCGCCGGTGAAGCGTGGGCCCGCGTGGCCAGCCTGGCGCCCGACGACGAGACCGCGATCCACACCGCGATCAAGCTGTTCGAGAAGGGCGAGCGCTTCGATCTCGCCGCCCAGGTGATCAGCGACAACGTCGGCGCCGTGAGCGACGAGTCGGCCCTGACCGGGCTCTACAAGAAGCTGGGCGAGCTGCGCGAGGCCGCCGGCGAGCCTTCGGGGGCCGGCGACGCCTTCGCCGAGGCCGCGGCCAAGGGCAACGACCCCGGCCTGTGGGAGTCGGCCGAGCGCTGCTTCGCCAAGGCCAGCGTGTGGGAGCAGGCGGCGATCGCGGCCGAGCGGCGGGCCGAGCAGGCGCAGAAGCCCCGGGACCAGGCGGCGCTCTTCGCCAAGGCCGCCGAGTACCTGACCCAGGCCGGCGACGAGGCGACCGCGGTCCAGCGCCTGGAGCAAGCCACGGACCTGGACCCGCAGAACGACGCGCTCGCGCAGCAGCTCGAGAGCCGCTTCGCCGAGAGCGAGCGAATCGGCGATCTGGTGAGCTTTCTCCTGCGCCGCGCCGAGAAGCTCACCGAGAAGCCTCTTCGCATCAGCTTGCGCAAGCGCGCGGCCGAAATCCAGCGCGAGCAGCTGAGCGACCTCGAGGCCGCTCGGGCCAGCCTGGTGTTGGTGCTCGGCGACAGCGACGACAACGAGTCGCTCTCGCTCTTGGCGGAGGACGCCGAGGCGCGCGGCGAGTGGTCGGACGCCACCGAGTATTTGCACCGGCTGGCACGCGCGGCCACCGACGACGCTACGCGCCTGAGCGTGATGCTGCGCGAAGCGCGGATCGTGGCCGAGGGGCTCGACGACGCCGAGGGTGCCGTCGAGCGCTACGAGCGGGTGCTGCGCGATCACGACCCGGCGAACGTCGAGGCGCTCGAGGCCGTCGAGGCGCTCCACGAGAAGCGCGGCGATCCGCGCTCGCGTGCCGACGCGCTCGAGCGCTTGCTCGCCGTGCTGACCGACCCGGCGCACAAGCTCGAGGTCGCGCAGAAGCTGGCCGGGCTGTACGAGGGCGAGCTGGACGATGCGCGGGCGGCGGTGCGCGTGCTCGACATCGTGCGCGAGCTGGACGAAGAGGATTACGACGCGGTCCAGCGGCTGGCGACCCTGTGCGAGCGGGTGGAAGACTGGCCGCGCGTGGCCGACCTGATGCGCATCCTGGTCGAGGTCGAGGGCGACGAAGAAGAGGTCAGCAAGATGACCCGCCGCCTGGCCGAGGTGCTCGAAGACAAGGTCGGGCGCGGGGACGAGGCGCTGGCCGCGCTGATGGCGGTGGCGGACCAGGGTGATCAACCCTGCCGTGACCAGTACGTCGAGCTCGGCGATCGCTTGGGCTGGAAGGGCATCGTCGCCACCAAGCTGGTCGAGTGGTACGCCGAGGCGCCGGTCGGCGCAGAGCGCAACGAGGCCTTGCGCGGCGCGTTCTCGCGCTTCGTCGAGGTCGGCCGCGAGTCGGACGCGGCGCAGGTTGGCCAAGAGCTGATCCGCACCCGCGGTGCCGAGCCGAGCATCGCCAAGCACCTGGAAGACATCGCGGTCAAGCTGAAGGACCTCGAGGCCCTGGGCGCGGCCCACGACCTGCTCGTGCAAGATCTCACCGGCTCGAGCCGGGCCGAGGAGATGGTCCGTCAGGCCGAGGTGTTGGTGGCGGCCGGCGTCGATCCGCAAGAGGCCCTGGTGCACGGCGAGCAGGCGCTCTCGAGCGTGGCGCCCGCCGACGTCGAGGCGTTGCTCGACCGGCTGGGCAAGCTGGCGGTCGCGCCCGGCCACGTGATCGATCTCTACGAGCGGCAGATCGTCCGCTGCAAGGCGCCTGCCGATCGCTTGAACGCGCTGGCGCGCGCGGCAGAGGTGGCCGCCGACCACCAGGCCCTCGATCGCGCCCGGGGCTTCTTCGACCTGTCCCTGGGCGCGGGCGTGCAAGAGGACACGCTGGCGGCGCTGGAAGACGTGTCTCGCAGCGCCGATCAGCGGCGCGGCGACACCCGCCTGACGGCGATCCTCGCCGACGCGCTGGCCGCCGGCGGGCAGGGTTCCCGGGACGGCGGCCGCACCCGCAGCGCGCTCTTGCGCCGCGCGGCGGACCTGGCGTTCCGAGACCTCGGCGACGCCGACAAGGCCTTCAAATGGGTGGGCGACGCCCTCGTCACCCACGTGGACGAAGCCGGGCTCGACGCGCTCGACGCGCTCTCGAACGAGGTCGGCGACATGCGCCGATCGGAGGTCGTGCTCTCGCGCGCCCTGGAAGAGGTCTTCGACGGCCCGCTGGTTCGCAAGCTCTTGGCGCGCCGTGCCGAGCTGCGACGAGTGCAGCTCGCCGACGTCACCGGCGCTGCCGCCGACTTGAAGCGCCTGCACGACCTGTCGCCGTCGGACACGGCGGTGACCGATCAGCTGCTCGCGCTCTACACCGAGCTCGCGGACTACAAGGGCATGGTCCAGCTCTACGAGGACATGATCTTGCGCGGCAAGGACCCGGCCTCGCGCGCCGAGCTGGCCCGCAAGGTGGCTCGGCTGTGGGAAGAGAAGCTCGAGGACTACCGCGAGGCGGCCGACGCTTGGCGCCGTGTCTTGCGGATGAAGAGCGGCGATCCCGAAGGCACCGAGGGGCTCGAGCGCGCCAAGGCGGGGATGCTCAACAAGCCGAGCAAGCCGCCGGCGCCGCCGAAAGAGGACGCCCCGCCCGCGCCGCCCAAGGCCGCGGACGCGCCGCCACCACCAGCGCCGGGCGGCGATCTCTTGCCGTCGTTCCCGCTCAAGAGCTCACCGGAGCTGCAGCTGGTCACCCAGCCGAACGCCAGCGAGGCCTTCGAGGCGGCGATGACCACCGAGCCCGACGCGGACGAAGATCCGACGCAGCCGCCGGTGCCCGCGGCGTTCGCGCCGGCCCCCACCAAGCCGCAGCGCCCCGACCTCACCTTCCCGGGTGACGACGAGATCACCGTCACCGGTTCGATCTCGGGGGTGGTCGAGGTCGATGACACCACCGATCGCACCGCCGCGCCCGACGGCTTCGCGCCGCCGCCGCCGCCGGCACCGGCCGCGCCGCCGCCCCCGCCGCCGGACTTCAGCTACGACGACGACGAGCAGACCCAGCACGGCCAGCCCCTCGAGAGCTCCGCCGAGGCCGTGGGCGAAGACGAGCTGATGGTCGACGACGAAGAGCTGTTCGAAGAAGACCCGAAGCAGTAGGCGCGGTCAGCTCTCGCCGAACAGCGACAGCTGGCCGTCGGTCACGCGCGCCGGCGCGCCCAGGACCAGCGGCGCATTGTGCCTGCCGTGCCCGGCGGCAATGCCCGCCACCACCGGCACTCCGAGCTCGATCAGCCGGGTGCGCACCGCGACCTCGGCGGGGACGCCGTGCGGGCCGGCGGGGCAGTCGGTGAGCTCGCCCACCGCGACGGCAGCGACGCGATCGAGGGCTCCGCCGACCATCAGGGCGGTGAGCATGCGGTCGAGGCGATAGGCGCTCTCGGTCACGTCCTCGATGAAGAGCACGGCCCCTTCAGGGATGAACAATCGACCTGCGGCGGCCAGCGTGAAGAGCACCGTCAGGTTGCCGCCGAAGAGCGGCCCCGAGGCAGCACCCGGGTGCCAGGTCTCGAGCCGATCGAACCGACGCGGCCGAGTCGGGTGCTCGAGCACGTCGATCAGCGCGGCGCGCGCGTGGGCGTCGCCGCGGCCGAGGCCGGCGCAGTTGTGGGCGTGGATCGAGCCGAGCCCCAGGCGGGCGCACTCGACGTGGAGCGCGGTGACGTCCGAGAACCCCACCACCCACTTGGGCTGGTTCACGAGGGGGCGCAGGTCGGCGGCGTGCACGATCCGGGTCAGGCCGTAGCCGCCTCGGGCGGCGACGATGGCACGGAGCTCCGGCGCCCTCACGGCCGCGTCGAGCTCGGCGCGGCGCCGCGTGTCCGGTCCGGCCAAGAAGCCCGTGCGCTGGAAGATGGACCAGTCGAACTTCACGCGGTAGCGCTCGCCCAGAAACCCTGCGCCCCGAAGGCAGAGCGTGCGGTCGAAGGGCCCCGAGGGCGCGATCACGGCGACCGTGTCGCCGGGCCGGAGGGCAGGGGGAAAGCGCACGCGGACGCCATGGTGCCCCGACCCCGAACCCGAGGCCAAGTGGTGTAGAGTCGGCGCGATGCCCGCGCGCACCGCGCTTGCCCGAATCGGCGACGTCGCTGCCGACGACGTGTTGCCCTTCATGGGGCGGCTGTGGGGCGGCGCGCGCCGGTCGGTCGACGAGCTGGCGGTCAGGGTCCTGGGTTCGGACTTCGAGGAGCGCGCTCGCCTGCTCCAGGCGCGCTACGCCGAGGCCGGCGGGGACCCCTTCGGCCTCGATCTCGAGACCGCGAAGTACGCGGTGATGACCTGCGCGTTCTTTCATCGCCTGTGGTTTCGGGCAGAGGTGCGCGGGCTCGAGAACGTGCCACAGGGGCGGGTGCTGCTCATCGCCAACCACTCGGGGCAGATCCCCATCGACGGCGCGATGATCGGGACGTCACTCTTCCTGGACCTCGAGCCGCCCCGGGTGATCCGCGCCATGGTCGAGAAGTGGTCGCAGACGCTGCCCTTCGTCTCGACCTTCTTCAGCCGGGTGGGCCAGGTGGTGGGGGTGCCCGAGAACGCGCGCCGCCTGCTCGAGATGGGCGAGGCCTTGCTGGTGTTCCCCGAGGGCACCCGCGGGATCAGCAAGCCCTTCACCCAGCGCTACCAGCTCCAGGAATTCGGCACCGGCTTCATGCGTCTGGCGATCGAGACCAACACCCCCATCGTCCCGGTGGCGGTGGTCGGCGCCGAAGAGCAATACGTGAACCTGGGCAACCTGAAGTGGGCGGCGCGCGCGCTCCGCATGCCGGTCTTCCCGGTGATCCCCCAGGTGTTCGTGCCGTTCGGCCAGATGCCGCTCCCGACCAAGTACCTCATCCACTTCGGCGAGCCGCTCCACGTTCAGGGCGACGCCGACGAGGACGACGCGGTGATGGAAGAGAAGGTGCACCTGGTCAAGCAGACCATCCAGAGCATGATCAACCGCGGTCTCAAGCAGCGCACGAGCTTGTTCTTCTGATGGCGAAGAAGGCGGTTCAGAAGGCGGCCACCCCGGCCCGGCGCGCATCCGACGCCGGTCGGGCCGCGCGCATCGAGGGCGGCGCGGTGGTCGTGACCGGGATCTGCGGGCGCCTGGGCCGGCGCTTGGCGCGCCAGCTGCACCGCGAGCGGCCGGTGATCGGCCTCGACCGCCGGGAGTTCGTCGGCAAGCCCAAAGACATCGAGCACCACAGCATCGACGTGCGTCGCAAGAAGGCCCGCGAGCTGTTCCGCCGCCCGGACATCGCCGCGCTGATCCACCTGGGCGTGATGCACGACCCGCGGCTGGGCGCCGAAGAGCACCACACCTGGAACGTGATCGCGTTCCAGAAGCTGCTCGAGTACGTCGAGCGCTACCAGATCCCCAAGCTGGTGCTGCTCTCGAGCGCCAACGTGTACGGGCCGCGGCCCGACAACCCGCAGTTCATCAGCGAAGACGCGCCGCTGCTCGGCGCCAATCGCTTCAGCGACATCCGCGATCTGATCGAGCTCGACATGCTCGCGCAGTCGTTCTTCTGGCGGAACCCTGGCACCGAGACGGTGATCCTGCGCCCGGCTCACATCTTGGGCACGGTGCAGAACGCCCCCAGCAACTACCTGCGCCTCAAGGTGGTGCCCACCCTGCTGGGGTTCGACCCGATGATGCAGGTGGTGCACCAAGACGACGTGGTGCGTGCGGTGCGCTTGGCACTTCGTCCGGGGGTGCGCGGCATCTTCAACATTGCCGGGCCGCCTCCGGTGGCGCTCTCGCGGGCGGTCAAGCTGCTCGGGCGCCCCACGCTGCCGATCCCCCACGCCGTGGCTCGGGCCGGCGTCGAGCGGCTCTGGCGCTGGCACATGACCAGCTTCCCGGCGCCGGAGCTCGACTTCATCCGTTACGTGTGCATGGTCGATGATCGCCGCGCGCGCGAGGTGCTGGGCTATGGACCGAAGTTCGATTTGGGGTCGACCCTTCGGGCCGTCGACGAGGAGCGTTGGGTGTGAAGATGGATCTTCCGCGTGTGCTGCCGATCGGGTGCCTCGGGCTGGTGCTCTTGGCCTGTTCGGGCCGAAAGTCCGACCCGCCGCCGCCGGCGTCGAGCGCGGTGGTGCCGCCAGCGGCGCCGAACGCGCGCGGGACCCTAGCCGCCGGCAAGGCCCCGGTGCCGGGCCTCACTGCGCCGCGGCCGTCCGACGAAGAGGAGGATCCGGCTCCGGAGGATCCGGACTCGCCGGCCCCGGCCCCGCCCGCCGCGCCTCCCGGGGACTCGGGGGTGACGCTGTGACCGCACGAATCGCACTCGCCCTGCTGGTGGCGCTGCTGGCCTTCGGCTGTTCCTCGCGGCGCCAGCGGCCGCCCGGGCCGGCGCCGGAGTACGAGCCCCCGCGGGTCACCCCGTGGGATGCCGGCGCACCGGTCGACCCCCTCGACACCGTGAAGGGCGAAGAGGTCACCGACGACGAGCCGCCGGCGCCGTTGCCCGAAGCCGGTCCCGCCGACGCCGCGCCTGCAGACGGGGGCTAGTGGCAGACCGCCAGCTCGTGGTCTAGGCTGAGCCGCGTTGAACGTTCGACAGCGTGCACTCGAGGCCAAGGCGGCGGCTCGCATCCTGGCGCGCCAGAGCCGGGCCCGGAAGGACGCGGCGCTCGATGCCATCGCCCGCGGGCTGCTCGCCGAGCGGGCCAGCATCGAGAGCGCGAACGACGACGACGTGCGGCGCGCGCGGCAGGCCGGCCTCTCGTCCGCTCTGGTCGAGCGGCTGGTGCTGAGCGGCGACCGCGTCGCGGCGCTCGCCCAGGCCGTGTTGCACGTGGCAGGCCTGCCCGATCCGGTCGGCAGCCGTGGCCCGATGCAGCGGCTGCAGAACGGGCTGCTGGTTGGCAAACAACGCCTGCCGCTCGGGCTGATCGCCATCGTCTACGAGTCGCGGCCCAACGTGACGGTCGACGCGGCGGCGCTCACGCTCAAGAGCGGCAACGCGGTCTTGCTCCGTGGCGGCAAGGAAGCGGCCAGCACCAACGCCGTTCTGGTGGACATCATGCGCCGGGCGCTCGGCGATCGGGACCTGCCCGAAGCCTCCGTCAGCTTCGTGCCGCCCGGAGATCGGGAAGAGATCCGAGAGCTCTGCGGCCTGACCGATCTCGTCGATCTGGCCATCCCGCGCGGCGGCGAGGGCCTGATCCGCTTCGTGACCGAGGTCGCCCGGGTGCCGGTGATAAAGCACTACAAGGGTGTGTGTCACCTGTACCTGGACGAGAGCGCCGAGCTCGAGATGGCGCTGCCGCTCACGCTGAACGCCAAGGTGCATCGCCCCGGGGTGTGCAACGCGCTCGAGTGCCTGCTGGTGCACCACCTGGCGGCGCCGCGCCTCTTGCCCGAGATCGCTCGGGCACTCTCGGCCGAGGGCGTCGAGCTTCGGGCGTGCGAGCGCGCGCGGGCGCTCGTGCCCACGGCCCACGCCGCGACCGCCGAGGACTTCGGGGCCGAGTTCCTCGACAAGATCCTGGCGATTCGCGTGGTGGACGACCTCGACGCGGCGCTGCTCCACGTCGAGCGCTACGGCTCGAACCACACCGAGGCGATCTGCACCAACCAGCACGATCACGCCGAGCGCTGGCTGGCCGAGGTGGACGCGAGCTGCGTGGTGGTCAATGCGTCCACGCGGTTCAACGACGGCGGTGAGCTGGGGCTGGGGGCCGAGATGGGGATCTCGACCTCGAAGCTCCACGCCTATGGGCCGATGGGCCTCGAGAGTTTGACGAGCGAGAAGTGGATCGTGCTCGGGCAAGGACAGGTTCGCAGTTGAGCGCCAAGAAGACCCCGACCAGGAAGAAGACCGGTAAACCCAAGAAGACCGCCCCTCGCGCGCGCGCCCCGGTGCCGCGCCCCGATCGCGAGAAGGCCGTCAAGTCCCAGAGGCCCCCCCGGGCGCCCAGCGTTCCTCCGCCTGCTCCGTCCGAGGGCGCGCGCAAGGTCGCGCTCTTGGCGGCCCAGGCCGGGCTCGACAAGAAGGCGGCCGCGGTCGAGATCATCGACGTGACCGGGAAGGTCGACTACGCCGACTTCTTGGTGCTGATGAGCGGGCACAGCGATCGCCACGTGGCGGCCATCGCCGGCGGTGTGGACGAGATGCTGGGCAAGAACGGCTTCCCGGCCATCAGCGTCGAGGGCTTGCCCGCGGCGCGCTGGGTGCTGATCGACTTCGTGGACGTGGTGGTGCACGTGTTCGAAGAGAGCGCGCGCAGCCTGTACGACCTCGACGGGCTGTGGCTCGACGCGCGCCGGGTCCCGATGCCGTGAAGCTCGCCGTCGTCGCGGTCGGCAAGCTGAAGGACCCGGCCTACCGCGCCTTGGCCGACGACTACCTGGGGCGCATCCGGCGCTGGGTCCGCGTGGACGAGGTCGAGGTGAAGGACGACGCGGCCCTGGCCCGCGCCGTCCCCCCCGACCACCTCGTCGTCGCGCTCGAGGTCGACGGCGAGCGGCTGACCAGCGAGGCCTTCTCGAAGAAGCTCGAGCTGTGGGGCAGCCAGGGCAAAGGCAACGTCGCGTTCTTGATCGGCGGGGCCGAAGGGATCCCCGCCGAGCTGTCGCGGACGGCGCGAGTGCGACTCAGCCTGTCGAGCATGACCTTGCCGCATCGGCTCGCCCGGGTCGTGCTGATCGAGCAGATCTACCGCGGGCTCAGCATCGCCAAGGGCGAGCCGTACGCGCGGGAGGGCTAGGCTCGACCTGGGCAGTCTTGCCATGATCAGATCGCGATCGGCATGAGTGGCGAGAACCCACGAGAACTTCCGGCGCGGCCGGCGGGGGCCTCCTCACTTTCGCGCCCCAAAGTGCGCGAGCCGAGGCGAGTTGGGGCCGCCGCTCCCTACTGCGCGTCGATCCGCTTCAGCTGACCGCCGGTCGTCACGTAGAGCTCGCCGTTCTGATCTTCGCCGAACGACGTCAAGCTGCCCTGGGTGATGTTCAGCTTCGTGTTGTTCTGGGCGACGCCGCCCACCACTCGCAGCCCCCACATCGTGCCGGTGCAGTAGTCGCCGTACAGGTACCAGCCCTTGAGGCAGGGGATGGCGTTGCCGCGGTAGACGTACCCGCCGGTGATCGAGCAACCGTCGTTGTGCGAGTACTCGTGCACCGGCTTGACCAGCCCGGTCTGGTTGCAGGTGCTGCTGCCGTAGCAGTGGTTGCCCTCCATCACGCTCCAGCCGTAGTTCTTCTTCCCACTGCCCTTGGGCTCGAAGTCGATCTCTTCCCATGCGTTCTGACCGACGTCGGCGATGTACAGATCGCCCAGGGTGCGATCGAAGCTGAAGCGCCACGGGTTGCGCAGGCCCCAGTCCCAGATCAGACCTTGCTGGTTGCCGGGCACCGACTGGGAAGGGTTGTCCGGGTTGAGACGCAGGATCTTCCCGAGGTTGGTGTTCAGATCTTGGCCGGCCTTGAAGGGATCGCCGCCGCCACCGCCGTCGCCGATGCCGGCGTACAGGTAGCCGTCGGGCCCGAAGGCCAACATGCCGCCGTTGTGGTTGCCGTTCACCGCGTGCCCGACTTGCACCAGCTTCTGCACCTGAGCGGTGCCCGCGACGTCGGCGTTGCCGCTCGACACCTTGTACTCGGCGATCACGATGTCGCCCACGGGGCTGGCGTTCTGGGTGTAGTAGACGAAGAAGCGCCCGTTGGTGGCGTATTGCGGGTGGAAGGCCATGCCCAAGAGGCCGCGCTCGCCGCCCGACGCCACGATGCTGGTGATGTCGAGGAAGGGCGTGGTCACCAGCGTGCCGCTCTTGATGATGCGGATCACGCCGGACTGGCGCACCACGAACAGCCGCGCCGTGTCGCCGGGCGGTGAGGTCATGAACACCGCCGAGCCACCGATGCTGGCGCCGACGTTGGTGAGCTTGAGGGCGGGCGGCGTGTTGCCGCACGTGGTGCCGCCGGTGCCGCCGGTGCCGCCGGTGCCGCCGGTCGCGCCGCCGGTGCCGCCGGTCGCGCCGCCGGTGCCGCCGGATGCGCCGCCGGTGCCGCCGGATGCGCCGCCGGTGCCCCCG